>MGRG01000009.1 GCA_001798075.1 Deltaproteobacteria bacterium RIFCSPHIGHO2_01_FULL_43_49
AGGCTCTTATATTTTGATCACAGGTGGAACCGGCAGACCCGATGCTTATGTGTATGACAGTTCTGATTCAAAGGTAATGAAGCTGAATCCTTCTTGGACGACACAAGATGATGGGAACACACTGATATCCATCACATTTGGGATAACGCAACTCAAAACGCATGTAGACAATAATGAGACAGGGCAATATGCGGGGGCCTGTTCTCTGACAGGGACCAATCCCTATGATCTCCTACCGAACAGTGGGTATGCGGAATATGAATTAGATGCGAATACGGGGGAGACACAGGATGCTCTGGGGACAGATGGGGCAGGGTGTTCTACAACGAGAAGTGGGGAGACGTGTGAGAAAGGGGATTGCCCTGCCAATAGTGTTTGTCGGTCACTAACGGCTGTGACTTCGGGTGCTGTGGTAACGAATTTAGCAGGCCCGGCTCAAGGGTCAACAGTTAATGGCGACACAGATGGAATTGGCAGTGCCGCTCGTTTTCATACACCCATTGGTGCTTGCGTCACGCCGGATGGAACCAAATTATTTGTTGGCGATAGCACCAGACATATCATCCGCGAAATCACGATCTCAACTGCCAACGTAACCACTGTTGCGGGTGCTTCACTTTCATCGGGGACAACCGATGGGGACGGATCAGACGCAAGATTCAACTCACCTAGAGGTTGCACGGTCGATCCAACAGGCACCTACGTTTATATAGCTGATTTCGATAACCATAACATTCGTAGAATGACGACAACAACGCCATATACGGTGACCACAATTGCGGGAACCGGTTCTTCTGGAAGTGCTAATGGAAATGGCACGGCGGCCAGTTTTAACAATCCTTGGAGTGTTCTCATTGATAATAATGGGACCAATCTCTACGTTGCCGACACTTCAAATCATTTAATTCGGAAAATCGTTGCGAGCAGTCCCTTCGCAGTGACAACGTTGGCAGGGTCTGATGGGGTCCCAGGTAATGAAAATGGAACAGGCACAGCCGCTCAATTTAACAATCCCCGTTTTCTTGCGATCGATTCAACCGACACAAATCTTTATGTAACAGACTTTGGAAGTTATTTGATTCGCAAAATTGTCGTCGCTACACAAGTGGTATCAACCCTTGCTGGTTCCGGGGTAGAAGCCACAATCGATGGGACAGGGACAGGTGCCTCGTTTGACAACCCCCAAGGCATCACCATCGATTCAACGGATACCAATCTTTACGTCACCGAAATGAATCCGGGAAATGTCGTGAGGCAAGTTGTCATTTCGACAACAGTGGTGACAACCCTGGCAGGCTCTGGTGTTTCCGGTGACACAAATGGAACAGGAACCGCTGCTAGATTTAGTTTTCCCCATCAAATCTCAATCGGTCCAACGGGAATTCTTTATATTGCTGGCGGGGCTAACAACAAAATCCGCCAGATTCAATAGAGGGACTGCTTCATTTCCGTCACTTCTACAACTGTCATTGCGAGGGAGGAACGACCGAAGCAATCCCGTAATCACTCGAGATTGCTTCGCTTCGCTCGCAATGACATCGGTTGGCACATCCCTTGCATCTCTATCCTTGTAACCGTTTTGTTCTTTGATAATTTGAGTTTGTGTCTTTCTTGATTCGCATCCTCGCCACTGGTTTTGGGACTGGTTATACACCTTATATCTCGGGAACCGCTGGCACGTTGGTCGGAATCCCCATTTTTTATTTTTTATCGCGTCTTAATGGTGGTCTTTATTTATTAATTACGGTGGGTTTGACACTCTTTGCCATCTGGATTTCCAATCTGGCCCTACCTTTATATACCGATCCCCAAAAAAAGACCGATCCCAAGCAGATTGTTATTGATGAGGTGGTCGGGTTTTTGTGGACAGCCGGGATTTTACGCTACGCTGCCTTTTGGGACCCAAAAGAGGGTTTATTAAGTCTGCTCATCATCTCTTTTGGCCTGTTTCGCCTCTTTGATGTGACTAAACCAGGACCAGTGGGTTGGGCTGAAAGAAAATTCTCCAAAGGGCTTGGGATTGTAATGGATGATGTCGTTGCGGGTATTTTGGCTGGGGTTGCTGGCATTCTGTTTTGTATCCTCTATCCACTCCTTCTTTCACTTTTTGTCTGATGAAAGTCTCAATTGTCACAACCGGTGATGAGATCATGGCAGGCAACGTGATCGACAACAACGCCCACTGGATGGCTACACAGTGTTGGAATGCTGGAGCAAAAGTTGTCTGGCGTGTTGCCGTTGCCGATGATTTAAAAGAGATTGGCGATGCCTGT
Source organism: Deltaproteobacteria bacterium RIFCSPHIGHO2_01_FULL_43_49 (assembly GCA_001798075.1). Lineage (GTDB taxonomy): Bacteria > UBA10199 > UBA10199 > SPLOWO2-01-44-7 > SPLOWO2-01-44-7 > SPLOWO2-01-44-7. The sequence continues at coordinate 2,274 of MGRG01000009.1, forward strand.
AAGGAAGCAAGTCGAAGGGCTGATGTTGTTTTGGTCTCAGGGGGACTTGGACCTACTGCCGATGATATCACGCTAAAAGCAGCTGCCAAAGCCTTTGGCAAAAAGTTGGAGTTTAACCCAAACGTTTTCAAAGACATTGAAAATTTTTTTAAAAGGGTGGGCCGCCCGATGTCTGAATCCAATCGCAAACAGGCTTTTCTTATCAAGGAGGCCCAACCGCTTCCTAATAAATTGGGGACCGCTCCAGGGAGTCAAGTCCAGTTGGGCAAAGCCACGTTCTTCTTTATGCCGGGGGTTCCAAGAGAACTGCATATCTTGTGTGAAGATTTTGTTTTTCCTTGGATTAAAGAAAAAATGAGTGGCAAGATTTTCTTTCAAGAAAAGATTTTTCATTGTTTTGGTGTGCCGGAAGCATCATTGGACACTTTTTTAAAAGGAGTCAAACTTGGCAAAGCTCGCCTTAGCTTTCGATATCATTTTCCAGAAACTGCTTTGAAACTAGCTTGTTGGGACAAAAATCAGAAAGTGGTTGAACAAGAATTATCCAAGGCAGCGAAGAATGTTTATACCAAAGTTGGAGAATATATTTATGGAGAAGGAGATATTACCTTGTCCAAAGTTATTGGTGAGCTTCTGAAAAAACGAAAAGAGACTTTGAGTGTGGCCGAGTCATGCACAGGGGGAATGGTTGCTGACACGATTACAAATGTCTCTGGTGCCTCTGCATATTTTGAACGAGGAGTGGTGGTTTACAGCAACCCATCCAAACAGGATTTGTTGGGTGTGAAAGAGGGGACATTGAAAAAATTTGGGGCGGTCAGTCAAGAAGTAGCCAAAGAGATGGCGGAAGGGATTCGTAAAATGAGTAAAACAACGTACGGAATCGCTGTGACAGGCATTGCCGGCCCAACAGGTGGCACAAAGGAAAGGCCGATAGGGACTGTTTATATTGCCTTAGCAACTCCCAAGACAACAGAAGTGAAACATTTTTGTTTTGAACGAGACAGGGTTGAATTCAAACAGCTTGTTAGTGCGATAGCACTCGATTGGCTCAGAAAAACTTTACTATGATAAGATCATTTCTCGCTTTTGATATTTCTGAAGAAGTCAAAAAAAGTTTGGGGAGTTTAGTCGAAACCATCAAATCCCAATCCAAAGAGGTGAAATGGGTCGAGCCCCAAAATTTTCATGTGACTTTAAAATTTTTTGGCAACATCGACGAAGAAAAATTACTGGAGCCGATTTGTAAAATCATCTCAGAAAAAATTGCTGGTTTTAAACCAGTTCCTTTGCAGTGTGTTGGGATGGGTTGCTTTCCAAAATGGCAGTATCCAAGGGTTATTTGGGCAGGGCTTCAAGGAAAGAGACAAGCCTTGATTGATTTACAAAAGAACCTCGAAGAGGCTTTCGAAACCCTCGGATTTCCAAAGGAGAGTCGTGAGTTTAAACTTCACCTCACGTTAGGAAGGGTGCGAATCATGCCTCGCAACTCAAGCTGGATCAGGACTTTTGAAACAATGCAGGAAAAGTTTTTTGGTGAGACACTGGTCGATCATCTAACATTATATAAAAGTCAGTTGACAAAAGAAGGGCCGATTTATACACCAATAAAGGAATTCAAATTTTAACCAACCCAAAAGGAGTCATCTATGACAACTCAGAATCAAAACCCCAACAGTAACCGAGACAAAGCCATTGACTTGGCAGTAGCCAGTATCGAAAAGCAATTTGGCAAAGGTTCCATCATGCGCTTGGATAAAAACCAGCCTGTGGAACGTGTAGAGGTGATATCAACCGGATCGTTGTCTCTCGATATGGCCATAGGGGTGGGGGGACTTCCCAGAGGAAGGGTTATTGAAATTTTTGGGCCGGAGTCTTCGGGGAAAACCACATTGGCCCTACAGGTTATTGCGGAAGCCCAGAAAAAAGGTGGCATTGTGGCTTATGTCGATGCCGAACATGCTCTCGATATTGATTATGCAAGAAAACTGGGTGTGAAGACGGAAGATCTTTTGATTTCTCAGCCAGATACAGGTGAACAGGCTTTAGAAATTACCGAAACATTGGTTCGCTCAGGAGCGATTGATGTTTTGGTGGTCGATTCTGTTGCAGCGTTGGTGCCGAGGGCTGAGTTGGAAGGGGAAATGGGAGATGCGACGATGGGGGCTCAAGCCCGTTTGATGAGTCAGGCCCTTCGCAAACTGACCTCCGCCGTTCATAAATCGCGCACGATGCTCATTTTTATTAATCAGATTCGCATGAAAATTGGTGTGATGTTTGGAAATCCGGAAACGACGACCGGTGGTAATGCATTGAAGTTTTATTCATCTGTTCGTTTGGATATTCGTCGTATTGCCGCCATCAAAAATGGGGAAGAGGTCATTGGTTCCAGAACGCGTGTCAAGGTGGTGAAAAATAAAGTGGCGCCTCCGTTTAAGCAGGCTGAGTTTGACATTATTTACGGCCAAGGAATTTCCAGAGAGGGAGATCTTTTAGATCTAGCCGCCGAGCGCAACGTTGTTGAAAAATCGGGAGCTTGGTTTGCCTTCAACGGTGAAAAGATCGGCCAGGGCCGTGAAAATGCAGTGGCCACTTTAAAAGAGAACGCCAAATTGTCGAAGGATGTTGAAAAGGCTGTCTTGGCCAATTTCGGTTTGGCCAAGGTGGAGCAAGCGCCACCTAAGCTTCCGCAAAAGACAAAGTAAGAATAGACTCCTTGTCTCGTCTTGATTTTCATGCCATAAAATAACGCATGCGCGCGGCTGAGATTCGGGAACTTTTCCTGAAATTTTTTGAAAAACAGGGGCATACCCGTGTGGCGAGCTCTTCTTTAATTCCTATCGGAGACCCCACTCTTTATTTCACCAACGCCGGAATGGTGCAGTTCAAAGATGCTTTTCTAGGGGCAGAAAAAAGATCCTACAAGCGGGCAACTACTTCCCAAAAGTGTATGCGAGTCTCCGGAAAACACAATGATTTGGAAAATGTCGGCTACACACCACGCCACCACACCTTTTTTGAAATGCTGGGGAATTTTTCCTTTGGCGATTATTTCAAAGAAGAGGCCATTGCTTTTGCGTGGGAATTTTTAACGGAGATCGTAAAACTTCCCAAAGAAAAACTCTACATCACTGTCTTTGAAAAAGATGATGAGGCCGAAAAACTTTGGCAAAAGTATGTTTCTAAAGATCGAATTTTTCGCCTTGGTGAAAAAGATAATTTCTGGGCGATGGGGGATACGGGTCCTTGTGGGCCTTGCTCAGAGATTTTGTGGGATTTTGGATCTGGCAAAGTTACTAAGAAAAATTTGGAGGGGGATCGGCTCTTTGAATTGTGGAACTTGGTTTTCATGCAGTTCAATCGTAGCAGTGATGGCCAGTTAACCCCTTTGCCAAAACCCTCCGTTGATACCGGCATGGGGTTGGAACGCCTGGCCTGTGTGATACAAGGAAAAAAAAGTAATTGGGAGACTGATTTGTTTCAGCCCATTATCAATGCGGTGGTGTTAGAATCTAATCAAGCAACAGTTGCGGAATATCTACATGATACTCAGCCATATAGGGTTGCTTTGCGCGTTATTGCAGACCATGTAAGGGCGGCCACTTTTCTTATTGCGGATGGTCTTTTGCCTTCGAACGAAGGTAGAGGTTATGTCTTACGACGTATTATCAGAAGAGCTGTTCGTTATTATAATCATTCATTTTTTGTAACGACTCCTATTCTTTATAAGATTGCTGAAACCGTCATTAAAGAGATGACGGGTGCTTATCCAGAATTAACTCAAAGTGAATCGTTAATTAAAAAGGTATTAGAAGTTGAAGAAACAAAATTTCTACAAACCATTGGAACCGGCACTGATTTGCTCTTGTTTGAAATCGAGGAGTTGAAAAAAAAGAATAAAGCGGTGATTCCGGGTGAGGTTGTTTTCAAGTTCTACGATACCTATGGTTTTCCCAAGGACCTAACTGACTTGATTGCTCGTGAGCGAGGTTTTGCCATCGATGAGCAAGGCTTTGAAAAAGAGATGGCCAAACAAAGGGAGCGGGCCCGAAAATCTTGGAAAGGTTCGGGTAGTATTAAAGTTGATGCATTCTGGAAAGAACTTCGGGATCAAAGTCTGTCAACCAAATTTGTGGGTTATGAAAAAGAATCAGCAACAGGGGAAATTTTAAACCTTGTTAAAAATGGCAAGATCATTGACGAAGTTAAAGAAGGTGAGCAGATTCAACTTGTTGTCGACATGACTCCCTTTTATGCTGAAGGAGGAGGGCAAGTAGGCGATACAGGTGTGGCTTCAAAAGAGGGGGTCGATTTAAAAATTACCGACACACAACAACCTTTTCGTGACATTTATTACCACCACGCTGAAGTCATTCGCGGGGAATTAAGGCCAGGAGAGAAGATAATTCTCTCCATTGATAGTGGGCGGCGCCAAAAGATTCGTTCCAACCATACAGCGACTCATTTAATTCATGCGGCCCTCAGGCAAATTTTGGGGACCCATGTCAAACAGGCCGGTTCTTATTTGGATGACCACTATTTACGCTTCGATTTTTCACACTTTGAAGCCATCACCGATAAACAATTGACCGACATTGAAGATTTAGTGAACAAAGTGGTTCGCCAAAACTTACCCCTCAAGACAGAGGTCCTTCCTTATAAAGAGGCCATTGCCAAAGGAGCCTTGGCTTACTTTGGAGAAAAATATGGTGAGATTGTCCGGGTCGTTCAAATCCCTAATTTTTCAACAGAGCTTTGTGGGGGAACGCACACGGCAACAACCGGGGAAATTGGGTTGATCAAAATTACAAAGGAAAGGTCGGTGGCAAGTGGCGTGCGTCGTGTGGAGGCGGTATCGGGTTCACTAGCACAAGAGTGGGTTACACAGCACAAGGCTGAAGTTGAAAAGGGGAAGGCAATCGAAGAAGAAAAAAAGATCAAGAAAGATCAAGTCAAAGGAGAAAAAAGTTTACGTCTGCGCACCGCAATCGATGCATTTGATTCTTTAACGATTAAAAATGCGCACGGTGTGAAAGTGTTGGCGGCGGAAGTTTCGGTAGCGGATGCTGGAGAACTCAGGGAAGTGGCTGAGGCTTACAAACAAAAGCTGGGGAGTGGGATTGTGGTTTTGGGCGCAGACACAGGTGGTAAAGCAGCCCTCGTAGTGATGGTTACAAAAGATTTGACCTCAAAATATTCTGCCGGCGATTTAATGAAAAAGTTGGCACCCCTTGTTGGCGGCACCGGTGGCGGCCGCTCCGACATGGCCCAAGGCGGCGGCCCCAAAGTTGATGAACTAAGAAACGCTCTGGAGAAAGTGGCCTCCTTTTTGTCTTTATAGCGATTATAACTCGTTCTCCATTACCACAGGGTACCAGGTACCTGGTGGTACTATTTTCTCCATAGGCAACTTTTTTGGGGAAATTGACGATAACCTGTTATGAAGGGACCGGTGAAAAAGTCGCGCGACTTTTCCGCCACACCCTATAAAGGAGACACTTGTGACCGATATTCAATATAACCCGTCGTGCATTAATTCCCGCGTTTGCAAAGAGGAGGTCATTTTGGCCTCTGTGCAAGACTATGTGGGGGCGGCTTATGGACGAGGAGGCAAAGGCCGGATTCAATATGACGGAATCTTCACGGCCGACGAGCGGGCGCGAGTGGAAGAAGAATTCGGAAAATTGACCGACCTTGGCGGGAACGAAGCCTTCTTAAGCAAAGCCCGCAAAGCTTTTCTAAAAGGAGTTCGTTTCAATCCTAGAACCGTTGATCAGACAGATCTTCAAAAAGAGGTTTGCGCCGACAAAACAAAATTCACTTTCAGTCGTTATCCATTTGGAGAGGCAGGAATCGGTTTTGTGTTGGGTGGACGTCACTTGTGTGGAGAACAATTTGCCCATATGTATGTTGACAATGGTTTGGAATTGGCTGTCGCCGCAAATCCTTCAGCCTGGCTTTTTTTGGTGGAGACATACAATAGCCCCTATGGAGAGGGGGCCTATTTTGCCTCCATTGCCAAGGCTTTGGGTATTCATGAAGAAGACCCTATTGTGGCCCTGCATGATCGGGCGGTTTATGCTGCTTTGGGTGAGCGTTACGGCTACAGCAAAGAGAAGATGGCTTTTTTGCGGGGGATGATCGAGGCAATAGAACTTTCCAAGACCTATCCTCATGGGGTTCCCGCTAGTGCCATGGATCAGATGTATGCTCATGTAGCCAGTGATTTTGGCATCTCCGTCGAACAACTGGAAGGTATTTCTGCCCAGGAGATGAAGGTGCCGCCCGATCGAATGGAACAAGAACATTTTTTGGTTCAAAAAAGAGAGGCCGAGGAGTTTTATGAACGCAGCCGCGACATGTCTAATACGTTAAGTGCCGATCGGGTCCAAACGCTAATCAAAAAATACGAACCAACACATATTTTGGGTGTGGTCGGTTTCAACCACCGGGAAATTTTCAAGCCGTCATTATTTCCCGCACAACCGTAAATAAATCTTTGCCGATTCGTTTTCGGGGTCTTGTTTGAGGACTGCTTCCCATTCTTTTTTGGCCTCTTTGAGATCGCCAGAAGAGTAGTAGGCGACACCCAACTGGATTCTGGCCATCTGATAACGAGAATCTTCTTTGATCACTTGTTTGAATTCTTTGATCGCCCCAGCAATGTTTCCTGCTTCGCGCAAAGCGACTCCCAGTTTGGTGCGAATATCGACGTAACTGGAATTAAGCTCCAACGCTTTTTTGTATTCTTCCACCGCGTGTTTGTACAGACCCACCGAGCGATAGGTGTCTCCGACATCGGCATGCATGTTGGAAAGTTTGCCTTTCAAAACCGGCTCAATATCGTGCGAAGAGTTTCCCTTCTTTTTTTGTAAGTTGCCGTAGAGTTTTTTGGCTTCTTGATATTTCCCCAAGTCATTATAGAGGACTGCCAAGTTCAAAACGGCCTCTGTATAGTGCGGGTTGAGTTTGAGTGCTTCCTTGAAACAATCCATGGCCGATTCGAATTTTCCTTCAATATGACAGATCACCCCCAGCATATTGTGAACATCGGCGTAGCCTTTGTTGTGGGTCAATACTTGGCGAAGATATCGCTCAGCCCTTCCATAATCTTTATTTTCAAAACATTGCTTGCCGAGTTCCACTAATTCTTGAAACGTTTCCATAAATTAAGCTCCTTAATCTATTTTTTCTGGACCTGATCAAGATAAATGTCTTGGGCACTTTTTGTCCAGGAATTGTTTGGAAAATTCTGTATCAACACTTCAACCGCCTGCCTGGCGTTTTCTTGTCTCCCGACTTCCAAACTGGCTTTGGCCAAATAATAGAGAGCCCTCGGTGTCTGCTCAAATTGGGGATATTTTTGGACCAGCTCTGCAAAACGGGGGATACAGGCAATATACTCACCACTCCGATAGTAGAAACGGCCTATAGTGTAGAGGCGTTTTGCAAGTCTGCTTTTCGCGATTTCCATATCTCTGGCAATTGCCTCTCTATAGATACTCTGGGGGACAACCCTGATCACCAGCTCAAACTGTTCGGTTGCCTTGACAACATATTGTTGATCTCGATCGATTGCTTTTGGTGCTTCATTTAAATAAGAGAGTCCCGTTCGATAAATGGCGTAATCGACTTGAGAATGATAGGGATGCAATTTGACAAAGGCTTGATAGGTATCGGCCGCCAATAAATATTGGTGCTGGTTGAAATAGGCGTCACCGATTTTAAGCTCTGCTTCTTCGCCTTCAGCCGTTTGGGGAAAGCGCGATTTGAAAATCTCAAGACACTCGACAGCCTCTGCATAACGACCCTTTTGGGAAAGGGCGGTACACTTTTTGATTTCCAAATTAGGGTCTTCTCGACCGATATCAAATTTCTGTTTGCCGCAACTTGTCAAAAAAACAAGGGAGACACATATAAGAAGGGTGCGCTTTTTCATGGGGGAGAATTGTAAGATTATTTGATTTAAAGGCGCAACACAAAACTTTTGCCCCGCTTGACAAGCTGGTGGCTTAGGAGTTAAATCTCGCCGGTTTTAAAATTTATGACAGACGAAAAAGAGAATTCAAAAGGCTTTAAGGTTGAGGACAAACGGCGTTTTACTCAGGAAGGGGAGCTGAAAAAGGACTCGAGACCCTTCGACTCCGCTCAGGGCAGGCCCGAGGCGGGAGACCCGAGACCAAAAGAGCCCAAACTCCCTCCGGTTGATTTCACAACCTTTATTTTGTCGTTGGCCTCCTCCGTTCAGGTCCATTTAGGGTTGATTGCCAATCCTGCAACGGGCAAACCAGAAAAGAATTTGGAGCTGGCGAAACAGACCATCGATCTTTTGGGACTGATGGAAGAAAAAACAAAAGGAAATTTAACTTCTGACGAAGGTCAAATTTTGCAACATATTTTGCATGATTTAAGAATTCAATTTGTGGAGGCAAAACAATGAAAAAAGTATTTCGTTCCATAATTTTGATTTTTGGTTTTTTATTTTTGATTTCGGCGTCAGCCGTGGCAGCGTGGTTCGATGGAAGGCCCACATCCTTTGCGGCCTTGGCTAAGCAGGTCAAGCCGGCGGTGGTCAATATCTCAACCACTAAAATTGTTAAAAGAAAGTCGATGCGGATGCCTAAATCTCCTTTTGGCGAATTGGATCCTTTCGAACAGTTTCGAAATTTTTTTGAAGAGGGCGTCCCAAGAGAAGAAGAACGGCATAGCTTGGGCTCCGGTTTTATCATTAATAAAGACGGAGACATCTTGACCAACAATCACGTGGTGGGAGATGCGGACGAGATTATCGTTAAATTGGCAGATGGCCGCAAGTTCAAAGCAACCGTTGTTGGCAGAGATGAAAGGACCGATTTGGCGGTGATCAAAATCAAAGCGAAAGATTCTCTTCCCTTCGCAACATTAGGAAATTCCGATGTTGCACAACCCGGTGATTGGGTCATGGCGGTGGGGAATCCCTTTGGTTTTGAACATACGGTTACTGTCGGTGTCATTTCCGCAAAGGGCCGTGTCATTGGTGATGCCAAAGCCCCCTTTGCAAAATTTATTCAGACCGATGCCTCAATTAATCCCGGCAATTCCGGTGGTCCCTTATTCAACCTCGACGGAGAGGTGATTGGCATTAACACGATGATTTATGGGATGGGAACCGGTATCGGTTTTGCCATTCCGACTAACTTGGCTAAGGGTCTTGTCCCGCAACTGATTTCGAAAGGCTCTGTAACAAGGGGTTGGCTTGGTGTCCAAATCCAGAGGCTTACCGAAGAGCTCGCTGAGTCTTATGGTCTGAAACAAGAACAAGGGGCCTTGATCGGGAGTATTTTTCCAAGTTCTCCGGCAGAACAATCAGGCCTCAAACGCGGCGATGTCGTTTTAGAATACGATGGTCACAAAATTGAAGACCCTTTTGATCTTTCGGCCTATGTTGCCGAGACGGAAGTTGGCAAAACTATTAAGCTCAAAGTGTTGCGTCAGGGCAAAGAGTTGATGATTGAAGTGAAAGTTGGCAAACGCAAAGAGGAAGAAGAGGTTGCCCAAGCCCCCGCGAGTAAAGAGCCAGCAGAGTCTGATGCGTTGGGCCTTGCCGTTCGTGCGATCACTCCCCAAGAAGCGCAGCGTCTCAATTTACAAAGTAGCCAGAAGGGTCTTTTGATAGAACAAGTCCAACCAGGCTCTAACGCAGAAGATCACGATATTCGAGAAGGGGATATTCTTTATGAAATAAATGATGCAGCGATCAACAGCGTTGCTGCTTACGAAGAGGTGATGAAAAAGATAAAGAAAGGGACTCTGGTTCGGTTGTTGATTGGCCGTGGCCCGATGACAATTTTTATCGCGTTCAAGGTATGATTAAGGTGACCCATTTTTTCTTTTGCGAAGGGGCTACCTGTCGTAAGGCATTCACAAGGGACGTTATCAAAATGGGGGCAGCCCCCCATTTTGCACTCTCTCTCGACCCGCCAATTTTTCATAACCCCCATAAGGTGTGGCGGGTCTGCGAGAAGCCCTTGCGAATTCCTTCCGACACGCCCCTTCGCAAAGAGGGAAACCTGAAATATTGGGTGAAACTGTTTTCTGTCTGGCGTCGCGATGCGGACGGCGAAAAGCGTCTCGGACCCTGCCAAGACCTTGTCGGGATATAAAGCTTTGGCGGGGGAGAGTCGAGCCCCAATTTTTGGGTCGACCCAAAAATGAGGGGCGTCTTTTCGACGGCCGCATCACGAGGTAGCCAGACAGAAAACGACCTCAAAAAATGGGTAACTTTCAGTCAAAGTATGAGGCTTAGAGACGATGCACTTTTCAAAAAGGGTGGAGTTTATCCGGCGTTTGGTGCAAGCAGGGGCCAAACAGAAATTAGTTCACGCTTTGGAAAAATTAGGCACTTTACAGAGTGCCAGAATTTTAAGGCAACTTAGGGCCTATGATCAGAAACTTTTCCTAGAAGTTTTACTGGCTCACCCCCTTTTAGATCAGATTCTTTTGGATCTTTCTTATGAAGCCCTTCCGGAGGTTTTAGCTCATCTTTCTAATGAACAACTGATAACCATTTTATCGCGAATGCCCAGCGATTGGGACTGGTCATTTTTGGAACAGTTACCCCAAGAAAAACAGCAGTCTTTGTTAGAACAGTTGCCAACCACACAGCGAGAAAAAATTGCTAAAATTTCGCAATATCCTAAAGAGTCTTGTGGAGAAATAATGCATCCCGAAGCGATGTCTGTGAAAGCCTCTGCACTTGTCGAAGAGGCGATCCAAACGATACGTCAAGCCGATCCCCAACTCAAAGTTTTTTATCTCTATGTGGTCGATGAAGAAGGGCATCTTTTGGGTACCGTCCCTTTGCGATCCCTCATTCGAGAAAATCCAGAGACGCTCGTTTCTCAAGTGATGTTAGGCAATCCCATTGCCGTGCGTGCCCTCGATGCACGCACAAAAGCAGCGCAGATGGTTGCACAAAATAAATTGCTGGCGGTTCCGGTTGTGGATGAAGCCCATCATCTTTTGGGTGTGATTACGGTAGATGATGTGATCGACATCGTGGAGGAGCAGGCAACCGAAGAGATGTATCACATGGCGGGCTTGAGCAAAGATGATCGCATTTTTGCGCCCTGGTGGAGAACGGCCAGGAAGCGATTGGTTTGGATGAGCCTCAATTTGGTGACGGCGTTTTTGGCGGCCTCTGTTGTCGGCTTGTTTCAGCAGAGTATTTCTAAGGTGGTAGCACTGGCTATTTTTATGCCGGTAGTTGCCGGCATGGGGGGAAACGGGGGGACACAATCTTTGACAGTCATGACAAGGGCCCTGGCTTTGGGTGAAATTGGTGGAAGAGAAGTTTGGAGAGTGCTTACGAAAGAAGTTTTAGTGGGCCTCACAGTAGGTGCCATCACCGGTTTGGCCACTGGCTTGATTGCCTGGCATTGGCAAGGGAATTTTTATCTGGGATTTGTGCTATGGCTCGCCATGATGACGAATATGATGATCGCTGGCTTTGCCGGAAGCATGATTCCAATGACATTGCGCACTCTCAAGTTGGATCCGGCGCTGGGCTCTGGTGTCCTTGTCACCACTTTTACCGACGTTTTCGGCTTTTTAACCTTTTTAGGCTTGGCCACGTTGTTCCTAAAATATTTGGTTTGAGGGGTTGAAAAAGAGTTAGTTTAAGCCCATTTTTAAGACTATGCGACCCGATAATCCGTCATTTAACGAACAAGAAGCCTCTCAGGCACCCCAGGTTCTCAAGCAATATGCCAGGGATTTAACGGAGCTTGCCAGAAAACGAAAGCTAGACCCTGTCATTGGTCGCGATGAAGAGATTCGTCGAGTCATTCATGTTTTGAGTCGGCGTACCAAAAACAATCCTGTTTTGATTGGAGAACCCGGTGTGGGAAAGACAGCTATTGTTGAGGGACTGGCACAAAGAATTATAGCCGGCGATGTGCCCGACACGCTCAAAGAAAAAAAATTGATCACTTTGGATCTGGCAGCCCTCATTGCCGGCGCAAAATATCGCGGTGAATTTGAGGATCGCTTGAAAGCCGTTCTCAAAGAAATTGCCGCTTCCGAGGGGGCGATCATTTTATTCATTGATGAACTCCATACATTGGTGGGTGCTGGTTCTGCGGAGGGTGCGATTGATGCCTCCAACATGCTCAAGCCGGCATTGGCGCGCGGCGAGTTGCATTGTGTGGGTGCCACCACTTTGGATGAATATCGAAAACATATTGAAAAAGATGCCGCACTCGAGAGACGTTTCCAACAGGTCTATGTCGGCGAGCCTTCCGTGGATGACACGATTTCGATTTTGCGGGGTTTAAAAGAGCGCTATGAAGTGCATCATGGGGTGCGCATTCAAGATAGTGCCATCATCGCAGCAGCGACCTTATCTCATCGCTACATTGCCGACCGTTTCTTGCCAGACAAGGCCATTGATTTGATCGATGAAGCTGGTTCCAAATTAAGAATTGAAATTGATAGTATGCCTTCCGAAATTGATGAACTCGAGCGGCGTATTATGCAGCTATCGATCGAGCGTGAAGCCTTGAAAAAAGAGTCTGATTCAGCCTCTGCAGATCGCTTAAAAAAACTGGAAAAAGAGTTGGCCAACTTAAAAGACGAATCCCAAAAGCTCAAAGCCCATTGGATGCAGGAAAGAGAGATCATCAAACAGATTCGTCAAGTTAAAGGGGAGATCGAACAAGCCAGAATCGATCAAGAAAAAGCAGAAAGGGAAGGAGATCTCAATACCGCCGCCGAATTAAAATATGGAATTATTTTGGAATTAGGAAAAAAATTGGAGGCGGCTCAGAAAAAACTGACTCATCTCCAAAAAGAGCAGAAGATGCTGACCGAAGAGGTGACCGCAGAAGATGTGGCAGAAGTGGTTTCGAAGTGGACCGGCATCCCGGTGACCAAAATGTTGGAAGGCGAAGTGCAAAAACTTCTCCATATGGAAGAAAAGCTACGCCAAAGGGTTGTAGGCCAAGAAGAGGCGCTCAAAAAAGTTTCCAATGCGGTCCGTCGAGCAAGGGCAGGGCTCAAAGATCCGCATCGTCCCATCGGTTCCTTTATTTTCATGGGACCAACCGGTGTTGGCAAAACAGAAACCGCGAGGGCGTTGGCTGAATTTTTGTTCGATGATGAAAAAGCGATGGTGCGTCTCGATATGAGTGAGTTTATGGAAAAACACTCGGTTTCCCGTTTGATCGGTGCCCCGCCAGGTTATGTTGGCTATGAAGAAGGGGGCTATTTGACCGAAGCGGTTCGCCGTAGACCATATTGTGTCTTGCTCTTGGATGAAATTGAAAAGGCCCACCCGGATGTTTTTAATATTTTGCTTCAGATTTTGGATGATGGAAGACTGACCGATGGCCAAGGCCGCACCGTCGATTTTACAAATACCGTTGTCATCATGACCTCCAATGTCGGGAGTCAATATATTACGGCAATTAAAGATGAAGAAGCAATGGTGGAGCGTGTAATGGCCGCCATGAAGGAACATTTTCGACCAGAGTTCATCAACCGTGTCGATGATCTAGTGATTTTCCATTCGCTAAAGCAAGAACAGATCGAAGTGATTGTTGAAATTCAGCTCAAGCGTCTTGAAAAATTGCTGGGTGAACGAAAACTTTCTTTAACACTGACTCCTGGCGCCAAAAAGTTTTTAGCCAGCCACGGTTTTGATCCGGTCTATGGTGCAAGACCCTTAAAAAGAGCCATTCAAAAATATATCCAAGATCCTTTAGCCAATGAATTGCTTGCCGGTCGTATCAAAGACGGCTCTCAAATCAAGGCTGACCTTGAAGGAAATCAGATTGTCTTTCATTAAGGTTGCGAGAAAGTAGCGGGTCCTGTCCCTTCGTGTTTTTGTGGGGGCCCCTAACTAAACCCCACAACAAACACTCCGGGCCATCCACTACCTTCTCGCAGCTTAATATGAATTGACGCTTGTCAGACTTTCCTCTATCCCTCCAGCCATGTCTTCTTTAGCTCTTTTGGCGCCGGCCAAAATTAATCTTTGTTTGCATATTCTGGGCAAACGTTCCGATAGTTATCATAACCTTTCTATGCTGATGGAAAAGGTGAGTTTGTGTGATGAAATTGCACTCGAAAAAATATCGGAAGGGATTGAGCTAGTCGATTCAAACCAGAAAATTCCTCAAGAAAAAAATTTGGTTTTTCGTGCTGCCAAACTTCTTCTTGAAGCCTCCAATGCCGAGTGGGGTGTGAAAATAAAACTGACAAAAAAAATTCCTGTTGGGGGTGGGTTAGGTGGGGGTTCCTCAGATGCGGCAACTGTTTTAAAAGGTCTCAACACACTTTGGGGTTTAAATTGGCCTGTTGAAAGGCTAGCAAAATTAGGGGTTCAGTTAGGGGCTGATGTCCCTTTTTTTCTTTATGATGGTCCGGCTAAAGTTGAAGGGATTGGTGATTTAATTACTCCTTTAGAAAAATTGCCTAACCTATCGATAATTCTCATCAATCCAGGCATTCATGTGGCAACCCCCTGGGCCTATTCCACTTGGGATAAGAAAAGTAAGAAACGAGAATTGACACAAGAAAATCAAAGTGTTAGGAGCCTATGCACTTTTGCAGAGGTTATTCAAGGTTTACACAACGATTTCGAAGAGGTTGTAATTCCTGAATATCCTGAGATCCAGAAAGTCAAAGAGGCACTGACAAACGCGGGTGCTCAAGGTGCTTTAATGAGTGGGTCTGGCTCAACAGTTTTTGGATTGTTTAAAACGGTAGGGGCTAGAGATTGGGCGCTGGAAAAAATCGATAAAAAACCAGCTTGGCAAGTGTTTGCGGTGGAAAACGGATAATGTTGGGGCGCTTGGATTCGAACCAAGGATGGCAGCTCCAAAGGCTGCTGACTTACCACTTGTCGACGCCCCAGAGAATAACGGCTGATATATATGTATTCTTATAAAAACATCAAGATTTTTTCGGGAAATGCCAATGCCACATTGGCCAAGGAAATCGCCAATTTTATGGAGCTTCCCTTGGGCCAAGCGGTTGTAAAGCGCTTTAGTGACGGAGAAGTCTGGGTGGAAATCCAAGAAAATGTTCGGGGGATGGATACGTTTGTCATCCAACCGACTTCTCATCCCGCCAATGAAAATTTAATGGAACTCCTCGTCATGATTGATGCATTGAAGCGTGCTTCCGCGGATAGAATCACCGCCGTCATTCCCTATTATGGTTATGCAAGACAAGATCGAAAAGTGGCACCTCGCACACCCATCAGCGCAAAACTGGTTGCGGATCTTTTGACGGCAGCGGGTGCGAGCAGACTTTTATCGATGGATTTGCACGCAGGGCAGATTCAAGGTTTTTTCAACATTCCTGTCGATAACCTTTTTGCAATGCCCGTCTTTTTAAAATTTTTACAAGAAGAGCTGAACAATAATTTGGTTGTGGTGGCACCCGATGCGGGCGCCGCTGAAAGGGCAAGGGCTTATGCCAAACGGTTGAGCTGTCCCTTGGCCCTCGTTGATAAGCGCCGCAGCCAGCCTAATGTGGCTGAAGTAATGAATGTGATCGGAGATGTTTCTGGCCGCAAGGCGGTAATTGTAGATGATATTATCGATACGGCGGGAACAATCACTCAAGCGGTTCAAGCATTACTCAACGGAGGTGCAAAGGAAGTTTATGGTTGTTGCACGCACGCTGTCCTTTCGGGGCCAGCCGTTGATCGCATCAACAAATCCAATATCAAAAAGTTGGTCGTGACCGACTCCATTGCACCGAGTGACACCACCAAGAAATGTTCCAAGATTGAAGTCTTGTCGATTGCAAATATTTTTGGTGAGGCGATTCGCAGAATTTATCATGCCGATTCGGTCTCGTCGTTGTTTGTTTAATGGCGCCCGCCTTCGCCAAAGCTACTGCGGGGCAAGGAGGATTTTATGGAGAAGTTGAAATTAGAAGCCAGCAGTCGTGAAAATATTGGCAAGCAACTTGCCGGGTTAAGACAGAAGGGTTTCGTTCCCGCTGTGATCTATGGCAAAAAATTTAAGCCTAGGATGATTCAAATTAATCACAAAACGTTAGAAAAAGCGACCACGACAGAAGCAGGTTTTAACGCTATTTTTGAACTTTCTGTGGATGGAAAATCAGAGGGGTTGGTTCGCATTCGCGAATATCAAGCGCATCCTTTGAAACGCAATTTTCTGCATGTCGATTTCCAAGCAATCGACTTAAAAGAAAAAATCGAAGTGGAAGTTCCCATTCGCATTGTCGGTAAGGCAGAAGGTGTCAAAGAAGGGGGTGTGTTGGAGCAACAGCGCCGCAGTCTTGTGCTCAAATGCTTGCCGGATCGCATTCCGGAACATATCGATATCGACGTTTCTTCACTCATGATCGGACAAGGTATTCATGCAAATGAATTAAAATTGCCAGAGGGTGTTGAGTTTCCTCACGAAACAAATTTTATTATTGTTTCTGTCGTGCCGCCTACGAAGGAAGAAGAGGTTGCACCGGCAGTCGCTGCAGAAGCTCTACCCACAGCAGAGGGAGCACCAGCGGTCGCGCCAGGCGCTGCACCGGCTGCTGCAGGGAAGGCACCTGCTGAAGAGGCTAAGGCGAAAGAAGGGTCAAAGCCTGAGAAAAAATGAAGCTCATCGTGGGGTTGGGAAATCCGGGCCATGATTATGCCAACCACAAACACAATATTGGGTTTTGGATGGTGGATGAATTGGCAAAGTCAAAAAGGTGGAAGTGGGAAAAAAACTCCAGGCCCTATGAGGAGACTTGGGGAGACATAGAAGGTCAAGAGTGTTATTTGGTAAAACCGTTGACGTGGATGAACTTAAGCGGTCAGGCAGTCAAAGCTCTTTTAAAAGAAAAGAAGGCCGATACCAAAGATTTAATCGTTGTGCATGACGACATCGATTTAGCTTTGGGAAAGATGCGTTGGTCTTTTGGCTCTGGGTCAGGTGGGCATAACGGAGTTAAGTCGATCATTGAGCAGCTTGGAACGCAGGATTTTCATCGGATCCGTTTAGGCATTGGGCGTCCACCTGCACATGGGTTACTTCCGGGAACGCACGTTGATCCGGCAGAATATGTTTTAGAACCCTTTTCTGTGAAGGAATTAGAAGTTGTAGAGGGGTTGGTCAGTCAAGCGGTGCAATCCATCCCCGATTTTTTAAAACATGGATTACAGTGGGTGCAGAACAGGTACCACTAGGAGGAAAAATGAAAGAATACGAGACAGTTTATATTTTAGGTCCTCGCGTTGCTGAGCAAGAGACTCAAGAAGTTAGCGAGCGCTTAAGCAAAATTATCGCTAGCCACAAGGGAAAGGTTTTAATGAACCGATCCTGGGGCAAAAAGCAGATCGCCTTTCCAATACAAAAAGAAAAAGAGGGTGTTTTTGTCCAACTCAATTATGCAGGGGGCGGAACATTGGTAGGCGAAATAGAAAGGTCATTAAAACTCGATGAAAAGGTTTTAAGATTTTTAACGGTTACGCTTAATGAAGAGGTAGATGTTGATAAGCGTTCTCAAGAATTAGCCAGCCTAACGGAGGGTGCATAATATGCCAAGAAGGAATACAAGGAATGAAGAAAGACGAGACAAGATGGAGCTGCCGATCCATCGTAAAAAAACTTGCCGCTTCTGCGCGGACAAACAACTTCGTATCGACTACAAAGATGCCAAAGCCTTGAAGCCTTTTATCACGGAACGCGATCGCATTGCTCCAAGCCGGATTACCGGCTTGTGCGCGTATCATCAAAGAAGAGTGACAGAGGCCATCAAAAGAGCTCGTATAGTAGGGATCGTCCCCTTTTCTGCAATTCAGAGACAAACGATCTAGTGTGGTGTTATGAGCCTGATTTTCACCCAACTAGGGCAAGTGATAGGAAGTGCTGTTTTATCTTTGGCCCTTTATTTTAGTGGGCTCTTTTTTTTATTTACTCCGTTTCCCCTGTTTTACCTAAGTCTGCGAGCCAAAAAAAAGTTTTGGTTTGCCAGCTTTTTGTTAGTCATCCTATTAGCTGTTTTGTTTTATAACTGGGTTTTGCCTCCTGGTGCCCGTTTTACCAATATGAGTCTTCTTGGTTATTATTTGTTGATTACTCTTTTTTTGACGATTGGGGCATGGCGTCGTTTCAGTTGGGTTCACTGGGGTGCCTTTGTGGCCGGAGCAACCACTGTGTTGGTTTTAGGAGGTGCCACTCTCGTTCAGAAATTAGGTTTTTTTGATTTTTCTGCGAGTTTGGCACACGTCATTCAGAATATTTCCCAAACGTTGGATCAAGCGGTCAGTTCTCAATCCCTGAAAGAAAATCGTCTGGAGGTTTTAAGTTTCATTGCTCAGTTTAAAGTGGCTCTTACTTTTATTCCAAAATTGCTTCCTTCGCTGATTTTTGATTTCACACTTTTTGTTATGATATTGAATTTAGCCCTTTTAAATCTCCTTGCAAGACAGATAAAGCCCTTTTCTTGGAATAGTCCCTTTCATCGTTTGCAGCTCCCTTCCTTTTTGGTTTGGGTCGTGATTGCGGCTGGTTTCGGTTATTTTTTGGATATTTATTTTTTAAAAGTGGGTCTTTTGAAAATGGCCATTATTAATCTCTTGATAATAGTTTCTTTTGTCTATTTTATTCAAGGCATGAGCATCATGGCCTTTTTTTTAAAACGTTATTCCCCCTTGTTTCGTTTTGGAATCTATGGTTTGGTGATCTTGTTTTTCCAAATGATGACGATTATTGTGATGGGCCTAGGGTTGGCCGACACCTGGTTTGATTTTAGGAAGTTGCAAAAACAACCGACAAAGTAGGCCGCCAAGGCGGGCCAAGCAAGGAGGTTAATATGGAAGTCATTTTAAAAGAAGATGTCAAAACGTTAGGGAAAGCGGGCGAGATCGTAAAGGTGAAGCCGGGTTTTGCCAGAAATTTTTTGCTTCCGCAAGGCAAAGCGGTTAAGGCGGATCGTTCCAATCTCAAAGAATTGGAACATCACAAGAAGGCGGGCGAAGCCAGACAAACAAAATTGAAAAAACAGGCGGATGATTTAGGCGTCAAAATTTCTCTTCTTTCTGTTACTATCAAAAGGGAAGTGGGCGAGGGAGACAAGCTCTTTGGCTCGGTAACTTCCAAAGATATCGCCGATGCCCTAAGAAGTGAGAGTATTTTGATTGATAAAAAGATGATTCAGCTTGCCTCGCCGATCAAAGAACTTGGCGTTTTTGACATTCCTGTTAAATTGCATGCGGAAGTGACAGCCAATTTAAAGGTTTGGGTTGTAAAATGAAACTCCCTCCTCAGAATCTTGAGGCAGAACGCGCTGTTTTGGGTGGGATGCTGATTGATAATGAGGCGATCCACCGTGTGGTGGAGTTTTTGGAGCCGGACGATTTCTACAAAGAGGCCCATCGAAAAATTTATCAAGCGGTTTTGGATCTCTATCAGGCCAATGAACCGTCCGACCTTGTCACAATCACCAATCTTTTAAAATCCAACGGATCGCTGGAAAGCATTGGAGGGGCAACTTTTCTTTCCAGTTTGGTCGATCAAGTGGCAACCGCAGCGCACATTGCTCATTATGCAAAGATCATTCGGGAAAAGTCGGTCTTGCGCCAACTGATCGATGGAGCAACAAGCATTGTGACCAGGGGCTATGAAGAGGAAAGTGGTATCGACGAATTTTTGGATAGTGCGGAACGGGTGATTTTTGACATTGCCACGCGCCGCATCCAACAAGGGTTTTATCCGGTCAAAGATGTGGTGAAGGCTTCTTTCAAATCAATCGAACAGTTGTATGAAAAAAAAGAGTTGGTCACCGGTGTGGCAACGGGTTACAAAGACTTGGACCGTCTTACGGCAGGCCTACAGTCTTCCGATTTGGTGATTATTGCCGGCAGGCCCAGTTCGGGAAAAACCGCATTTGCCCTCAACATCATTGAGCATGCGGCTTGTGATTCCAAACTCCCTTGCGCCATTTTTTCCTTAGAAATGTCAAAAGAACAGTTGGTGCAGCGCCTTCTTTGCTCCAGAGGAGAGGTCGATTCCTACAAGTTGCGTGGAGGTTTTTTGGCGGAATCGGATTGGCCCAAGTTGACAAGGGCAGCCGGTGTTTTGTCCGAGGCCCCGATTTTTATCGACGACTCCCCAGTTCTCACCGTTTTGGAAATGAGGGCCAAAGCAAGACGATTGAAAAAAGAAAGGGGTTTGAGTTTGTTGGTTGTTGATTATTTGCAATTGGTGAGATCTTCTGCCCGCTTTGATAACAGAGAAAGGGAAATTTCTGAGATTTCGAGAGGACTCAAAGCACTTGCGAAAGAGTTACACATTCCGGTGGTCGCACTTTCACAGCTCAACCGTGGCGTTGAAAACAGACAAGATAAACGCCCAATGCTTGCCGATTTGAGAGAAAGCGGAAGTATCGAACAGGATGCCGATGTGGTGATGTTTATTTATCGCGATGAAATGTATAACACAGAAAGTCCGGATACTGGAAAAGCAGAAGTGATTATTAGCAAACAACGAAACGGACCGACCGGAAAAAGCTTTTTGGCTTTCCGTTCTCAATTTACCCGCTTTGATAACTTAGCCAAAGGGATGGAAGAATATTTGCCGCCTGTGGAAGCCGAACCGATTGAAGCAGAAGGCGAAACACCTTTTTAACCTGCCATTAACGTTTTTTTGTGTGAGGAAGAGGGTTCTCATTGCTGCGCCTTCAAATGGGAATCGCTTTTGTTCGGTGAGTTGGAGCTTCGGGGTCCTGTCCCTCCGTGTTTTTGTGGGAGCCCCTAACTAAACCCCACAACAAACACTCCGGGCCACCCCTTCGCTCCAACTGTCTTTCTTGTGCGATTCCCAGACACTTAACCAAAAGGTAGACGCTATCTTATGGTCAATTGCGTGAGGGCAGGAGGGGGTGTGAAAAACATTGTGAGGGAACGAGGGCGTATTGAGTCAAACAAAATAATATTCGTTTCTGCAGATAGAGCTGACGGCAGGTAAGATACTATCTGCATCTTTTGAAACGAAATTATTTTTTTGACGAAATAGCCCGAAGTGGAGCACAGTTTTGAACATCCCACTCCTGCCCGAAAACAATTGCCTCAGAGCCAGTTTGGGAGTATTTTTAATAATGAATCCCAACCATTGTGAAGACTTCGAATTGATCTTTCCAGCCACCTTGATAAATTAAAGCAGGACCCCCAGGGTTTAGAGTTTGTGACTGACCTTCATGATAAAGTAGTTCCTCTTGAACTTGAAAGCCGAGATACAAGTAATCTTTAAATGTAAAACGAATACCGCCGCCAATGCTGGGGCCAACCCCTTTTGTCGTGATGCGCTCGTCGGTGGACAATGAATCTCCCGGCAGGACCGCGATTTGAAAAGCAACCCCTGGTTTCACAAATGGGAGAATGTGCCACTTGCCAAGTTCTAAGAGAGGATTGGCAAGCCAAGTAAAGACACATCCAATATTGCCTCCTGCGATATGTTCCCTTCTGCCGTCATTAGGATCGGTGGTATATCGTAACGACAGTTCGGGGGCGAACCAGTCATAAATATTCCAGCCGAAGCCGAGGGCGATGAGTGGCTCGTAACTTTTTCCTTCCTCCACATTGGTTCGTTGGTTGGTATCCCAATCCAATTGCATGACACCGCCTGAAAGGGTGAGATAGGGACCCTCGTAAAAACCTTTGCGAGGCGAGGCCAAAGCTGGTGTGAGGTGCAATATGCAAAGTGTGATTATCAAGAGGATGGCGAAAAAGTGGTAGGTCCTGCCCCTCCGTGTTCTGTGGGGACCCCTAACAAAACCCCACAGAACACTGCGGGCCACCCACCACTTTTTCGCAACGTTCCTGATTTGCCGAGATTCCATGGAACTGTATCGTAGCATGTCAAATTGAAATGACAAGTATACTTGGTTATGCTAGAGCACCATCCGATGAAAAAACGCTTTGATGAGTTAAGACCGCTGACTTTGGAGCCCAATGCCTCTCCTTTTGCAGAGGGTTCCTGTCTCATTACCATGGGACAAACCAAGGTTTTGTGTTGTGCGAGTGTGGAAGAAACCGTTCCCGATTTTAAGAAGGAAAGTGGGGAAGGTTGGGTGACTGCCGAATATGGAATGTTGCCTCGTTCCACGCATACGCGCACGAGGAGAGAGGCCGCCAAGGGAAAACAAGCCAGCCGCACGCAAGAGATTCAAAGATTGATTGGCAGATCACTTCGTGGGGTGGTCGATTTCAAAAAGCTAGGAGAGCGGACGATCATTCTCGATTGTGATTGCATTCAGGCAGATGGGGGAACCCGAACCGCATCCATCACAGGGGCTTATGTGGCTTTGGCTCTAGCCTGTAATTATTTAAAAGAAAAAAGGCTCATAAAGAGTTGGCCATTGAAAGATTATGTTGCGGCAGTGAGTGTTGGCCTTGTGAAGGGAAAACCTTGGCTCGATTTGGATTATGAAAAGGATTCGAAGGCCGACGTCGATATGAATTTAGTGATGACGGGCAAGGGCCGTTTTATTGAAATTCAAGGAACTGCTGAACAGAACCCGTTTACTGATTCTCAGCTTAATATTTTAAAAAAGTTGGGGACAAAAGGGATTAAGCAACTCATTCAGGAACAGAAACGCATTTTAAAAGTTGCAGGCTTATGAAAATTGTTTTGGCAACAGAAAACAAACACAAAATTGAAGAGATGAAGACTTATTTAAACAATTTGCCTCTTGAAATTTTGTCGAAAGAGCATTTTCCAAAGATTACACTTGAAGAAACGGGAGAAACCCTTCGAGAAAATGCGCTGCAAAAGGCGAGAACCGTTGCCAAGACAACTGGTTTTTGGGCCATGGCGGATGATACGGGACTTTTTGTGGAAGCTTTAGACGGAAGACCCGGTGTCTTTTCTTCTCGTTATGCCGGTGAAAAAGCGACATACAAGGAAAATGTGGAAAAATTGTTGAAGGAGATGCGGGATGTTCCAGAAAAAGATCGAGGCGCCTTTTTTTCTTGTGTGTTAGCATTAGTCCATCCCGATGGAAGGGAAGTGGTGGTGGAAGGAAGGTTGGAAGGCGTCATTGCAAAGGAACAAAGTGGTGCCAAAGGCTTTGGTTATGATCCTGTTTTTTGGCTGCCAGATCGTGATTGCACATTGGCAGAAATTTCTTTAGAAGAGAAAAACAAAATCAGCCACCGTGGCAGGGCTTTGTTTAAGATGAAAGGAATTTTGGAAGGACTGATAAAGATGGAACAACAATGAAGATTGAGGAACGCAAAAGAGCAGTTGAATTGAGGGGTAAAGGACTTACTTATCCTGAAATAGGAAAAATTTTAGGGGTAGGACGGGGAACTCTTAGTTATTGGTTGAGATCCATTTCATATACGCCTTGTCAGGAGACGCTGAACAGGAGAAGAGAATCTAGCATTCGGAATGGATTGAAGTTGCGGCAAAGAAAAATCGAAAGAGTTGCCAAAATTAAGGAGGAGGCAAAGCGAGAAATTAATGCCCTTTCTTATGAAGCACTTAAATTGTTAGGGACTATGGCTTATTGGTGTGAGGGGTCTAAATCAAATGATAGTTTAGTGAAGTTTACAAATTCGGAAGAGACTCTCATTGAACTCATGATGAAATGGTTTAGACTTGTTTGTAAAGTTCCGGAAGGAAAATTTAGAATCCATGTGAGAGTCCATCCGGATGAGGATGTGGATAAGATTAGAAGGCATTGGTCAAAAGTTACATCTGTTCCTCTGAGCCAGTTTTATAAGACAACGATAAAAGTGAGTGAATCTGGTGGGCTCAGGCCCAATAAACTTCCTTATGGAATTGTTAGTATTGCCATTTGTGATACAAATCTGTTTTGTCACATAAAAGGTTGGACCGAAGGGTTGTTAAAAGGGGTAGAAAAGTTTTCAAAGGAATGAACGGGGAGTAGCTCAGCCTGGCTAGAGCGCTGCGTTTGGGACGCAGAAGTCGCAGGTTCAAATCCTGTCTCCCCGACATTATTCTAATTGCTACCATGAAGTTCGAACTTTCTTCCAGCGCAAATCGACTGAAAATCTATAAAAATTTTGGCGCAAAAGGAAATGAAAAATGAAAATGAAAATGGAAAACCGATTTGTCATTGCGAGGAGCCTTGAGGAAACCGAAGGGCGACGAAGCAATCCCGTGGAGCAAAAGCCGCGCCAACCCCCTTCGGGGTTGTCACGCCTTTTGCATTCGCACGGTGGCAAAAAGCCCGCCCCACCTCCGCTAACGCTTCGGCGAGGTCATGCTTTTTGCATTCCCATTTTTGCCCCCTTCTCGCGAGGGTGAGTTACTTTGAATTCCTTGCGGTTTGGGCCACCTTACCCCCTGCTATTATAGATGCCCAGGCCAGGGATTCGCGGCGCTGTCGGCGAGTGGGCTACCGATCGCAAATGACAAGTTATCTCAGTTGTCGCAAGGCGGTGGGACATCAATCCTTATCTTCCTTCTTATGAAGTGGTACTGTCTCTATAATGGCTAGTCGGGAATCTCCGATATTGATTCCCCTCCCTTTTGCGTCCTGCTCGAGTAACTTAGCCTCCTGTCTGAGATCTTTCTCTGAGATTTCTTTGACTCTTTTTTCCTGTGGTGGATTCATCTTAGTAGAACGCTCAAATTGGATCACTTTCTCCAAGAACTCTCTTGGCAGCGCATTAAGCCCAGAAAAGGTACTTAAAAATTCTTCCCAAAAATATGCATCAACCTGCATTCTTCTCTTCGTGGAGTGCAAAAGCTTGCCCAGGACTCTGCAAATATTGTCTCTTTCATCAGGAGTTAAAGTCTCTGCAAATTCATACTCCTCGATCTTTTTTAGACTCAGGATAATCGGTTCAACAGCGTCAGGGGTGACAATGAAGGCAGTGTGGTCTGAGAAATTGTATCGAAAGTCTTCAACAACTTCTACAGTGTTAGAAGGTACAACCAAAAAGACTTCCTTTTTAACGTTTTCTTGTATTGCGTATTTTTTTTGATTTTCCGCTTGGGTTTTTATGTACAGAGGGAAGTTGCTCAGGTCATCAGACTCAGGGCTTTTTGCCACCGTGCGAATGCAAAAGGCGTGACAACCCCGAAGGGGGTTGGCGCGGCTTTTGCTCCACGGGATTGCTTCGTCGCCCTTCGGTTTCCTCAAGGCTCCTCGCAATGACAAATCGGTTTTCCATTTTCATTTTCATTTTTCATTTCCTTTTGCGCCAAAATTTTTATAGATTTTCAGTCGATTTGCGCTGGAAGAAAGTTCGAACTTCATGGTAGCACCCCGACATTTTGGAGCAATGCTCATGTCCCTGCTCAATATTGAAATTAAAGCTAGATGTCCTGATGCAAAAGCAATTCGGAGTATTTTACAATCCAGGAAAGCAGATTTTAAAGGCATCGATCATCAAGTAGACACTTATTTTAAGGTTCCTTTTGGAAGATTGAAACTCAGAGAAGGCAACATTGAAAATAATTTGATCTATTATGACAGAGAAAATAAAGAAGGTCCCAAGCAGTCTAATGTGGTTTTGTTTCAATCAGATCCAAAATCCTCTCTTAAAGAGGTTCTAACAAAAGCCTTAGGTATTCTTGTCGTTGTGGATAAACAAAGGGAGATTTATTTTATTGATAATGTTAAGTTCCACATCGATATAGTAAAGCAATTGGGTCCCTTTGTTGAGATCGAGGTGATTGATAGCGACGGAACACTTGGGAAATCAAAACTCTTAGAACAATGCCAGCATTATCTAGATCTTTTTAGAATTCCCGAGGATGATTTGATTTCTGTTTCTTACAGTGATTTGCTTTGAATTAAAATTGCTCCCGCTCGCGCGGGAGAAATCCTATCACCCCGACAATAGGGTAATGAACAACCTAAATAGGGTAATAAGTCATTGACATTACCCCATTTATAAGAAGAATACCCTATTATGCCTTCTCTGTTATTCGAAGAATGTTTGAAATCATTGAAGTTTTCTCAAGAACAAGGGGCTACTCTTAGGGCCCTTGGAGAGCATCGTGGAAGACAAGACTTATTTTTCAAGCAAGCCCCAGAAGCCTTGGAAAGTCTGAGGCAAGTTGCCATTATTGAGTCGAGTGAATCTTCAAACCGTCTGGAAGGGATCACAGCGCCGCATCATCGTATCGAAGCCCTTGTCTTGAAAAAAACAACTCCAAAGAATCGCTCCGAACAGGAACTCGCTGGTTATCGTGATGCCCTTTCGCTTATTCATAAATCGGGAAAGTTCATGGATTTTTCTGTCAATGTCATTTTGCAGATTCATTCCATGCTTTATCGTTACATGCCCAATGATGGTGGACGATGGAAAATGACTGACAACGAAATTGTCGAAAAAAATCCCGACGGAAAAATTGTGCGCGTGCGATTCAAACCAACCGCCGCAGTGGCAACCCCATTTGCCATGGAAGCATTGACCAAAAATTACAATCAATCCATTCACAATTGGAGGCAAGAACCGCTGATTGTTGTTCCGTTGGCTATTTTGGATTTTCTCTGCATCCATCCTTTCACCGATGGGAATGGGCGAACCGCAAGACTGCTCACACTTCTTCTGTTGTATCACTTTGATTATCAGGTCGGAAAATATATCAGTTTGGAGCGCATCTTTGAGGAATCAAAAGAGAGTTATTATGAAACCTTGGAATATTGTTCTCAAGGATGGCATGAAAACAAACAAGACGTGATGCCATGGCTTAATTATTTTTGGGGGGCCTTGATTCGTGCCTATAAAGAGTTTGAAGAACGAGTCGGCACCATTCGGACAGGTCGAGGCTCCAAAACAGATCAGATTAAAGAAGCGATTGGACGCAAAATCAAACCCTTTGCCATCTCGGATCTTGAAGCGGAATGTCCGAACATAAGCCGGGACATGATCCGCAACGTGTTACGCCAACTTCGTGATGAAGGGATAATTCTTCCACAGGGTAGAGGCCGTGCTGCGAAATGGATTAAAAAGAAATAGACCCTCGTCCTATCACCCCGACATTTTTTAAGAAGATGTGGCCCTTTTCTTCATCTCTTTATCCAAATACAAAATAGAACTGCTTTTGTCGGCAATGAGATAGAGTTTTTGGAGAATTTCGTTCACTGCCGCTTCTTCTTCAACCTGTTCATTGATGAACCATTGCAAGAATGATTGCGTGGCATAATCTTTTTGTTTTGCCGCCTGTTCATAGAGTTCATGAAAGCACTGTGTCACTGACTGTTCATGTGCCAACGTTTTTTCCATCACTTCTTTGACCGATTTGAAATCGTGCGGTGGCTTTTTGATTTCTTTTAATTGCACTCTGCCACCCCTTTGAATAATATAATCGTAGATTTTCATCGCATGTCCCATTTCCTCACTCGACTGCAACCTCATCCAATGAGCAAAGCCATTGAGATTGTTGCTGTGAAAATAGGCAGCCATCGACAAATAAAGATAAGAAGAATAAATTTCATTTTGAACCTGGGTATTGAGACCATCCCGCATCCCTTTGAAAGACATGAGTCCTCCTTTTTAAGCAGCTTGCTGGTCTGCTTTTTTTCTGGTTTTCCTGACTACCATAAGGACAACGAGTAAAATAACAAGGAAACCGACTCCAACTATTCCATAGAGCACCTTTTTATTTTGCGATAAACGACTCCGAAGCGAGGAAGTCTTCTTTGGTTCTTGAACTTCCGGCTTGGCTTCAGCCTTTACTTCTTCCTTTGCTTGTGGAGCTGCTTCCGTAGGAGCTGCCGGCACAACAGGGGGTGTCGGCTGCGTCACCTCAGCCTGCTGCGGTTGCGGTTGTGCCAGGGGTGCGGGTGGTGGCGGTGCCGTTGTCGGAGCAATCGGTTTTAGTTCCAATGAATATTTTTTGGTCAGATCACTTGGAGTTTGTGCCGCTAGACTTAAATCTTTTATTTGAACATAAATGATTTTGTTCACTTCCAAAGTGGATGTTTGAAAAGCCAAGGGGAGGCCCGCTTGTGCCGCCTGAGTTTGTGTCAGCAATTCTCCAGATTCTCCCAACAGACTCACCGAAAGTTGCATGGATGGATCGCTTGGAATTAAAATCACACCAATTCCCTCACCGGCCCTTGAGTAGAGTTTGTAGGTATCGGCCGTATCTTTCGTCGAGAGTGTGTTTTCTTCATATTTTTGAAACGTGACCGGCAAAGCGGAGGTCAGGTCACTCCCCGCATCCTTTTTTGGTCCACCATCGGGGGGAAGTTCAGTCACTGTCGGAGGTGGCGGTGTTATCGTTGGCGGTGGAGGCACAGCAGCCGGCACCGTTTGCGCTATTGGGGTTGCTGGGGGAGTAGGTTGTGTTTCAACAGGCGCCGTAGCTGGTAATGAAGTTGGGGCTGAGGTTTGTGTTTGAGCAGGTGGTGCACTAGGAGGTGTGGGTGCCGGTGGTGTTGGGGATGTTGTTGCCGGCGCCTTTACAGGGCTTGGAATAGGAGTAGGAACCGTTGTTTCCGATTGTGCTGGAGGTGTAGCAGAAGTAGGCGCACTCGGAGTCGGTTCCGAAGGCGGTTTTGTTTCAGGTGTTGTAGTCGCAAGTGGCGTTTCTGCCTTGGCCTCCGGTTTCTTAATGGCCTTCTTTTTTTCTCTCTCTGGGGCTAAATCGATTGGTTTGTCTTCATCGTCATACAAAGGTGGAGGTGATGTTTGTGCCCAACTGACGATCGAAAGGGTTAATGTAAGAAATAGAATGATATTTTTCATAGAGCCTCTAGATATCACATTGTTATTCTTGCCAAAAGAGAAAATTTTTGGTTCTTTAAATGGGTCTTAAAAAGGAGTGGTGAGAAAGTGACGGGTCCTGCCCCTCCGGGTCACCCTTCACTTTCTCACCAGTCTTTAAACAGACGCATAACGCGCCCGTAGCTCAGCTGGATAGAGCATCGCCCTTCTAAGGCGAGGGTCGCACGTTCGAGTCGTGCCGGGCGCACCAATTCGCAAGCACCAGCAAAGCTGGATGCTTGCTAAAGTCAGGGGGAGATGGGGTCAAGGCTTGGCTTTGCCAAGCCGCGAAGCAAAATCGAAGATTTTGCGGAGTATGATAAACGCTCCCCCTGACTACCCCCATCGCTGAAAAGGAATTTATGTTATTGTCAGAACGGCGGGCAAAAATTGTAGCCACACTGGGACCTTCCACCGATATCCCCATGGTTTTGGAAAGGATGGTGGAGGCGGGGGTGGATGTGGCCCGTCTCAACCTTTCCCACGGAACACTGGCCGAACACAAACGCCGGATTCAGTGGGTCCGAAAAATTTCCAAGAGGCTTAAAAAACCGGTGGCGATCCTGCTCGATTTACAAGGCCCCAAAATTCGAACCGGTTTGTTGAAAAATGGAAAGCCGATTCATCTCATTAAAAATAGCAAATTGCAGATTACGACGAAGGATCTTCTTGGAGATTTACATTTGATTTCGACAACTTATACGCACCTTCCGTTCGATGTCAAAAAGGGAGACCCGATTCTTCTAGACGATGGCAAGATGAAGTTAGCCGTCCTTTCCAAATCGAAGGAAACTGTGAACTGTCGCGTGGTTCATGGTGGCTGGCTCAAAGAACATGCGGGGATGAACCTGCCTGGAACGCGTCTGACATCACCGGCACTCACTAAAAAGGATTTAGAGGATTTAAAGTTTGGGATGCAAGCGGGTGTGGATGCCATTGCCCTTTCTTTTGTGAGGCGCGCCAAAGATATTTTGCAGCTCAAAGAAATTTTAAAGGCGAAAAAATTTGTGGCCCCGGTGATTGCCAAAATTGAACGGGCAGAAGCGCTCAATCATTTAGACGAAATTATGGAAGAGGCTGAAGGGGTGATGGTGGCCAGGGGTGATTTAGGAGTCGAGCTTTCTTTGGAAAAAGTTCCCGTGTTGCAAAAGCGAATTATCATGAAGGCAAACGAGTCGGGAACTCTTGTGATTACAGCGACCCAAATGCTCGAATCGATGATTGACGATCCTATTCCTACGCGTGCAGAGGCCTCCGATGTGGCTAATGCGATTTTTGATGGAACCGATGCCGTGATGCTCTCCGGTGAGACAGCAAAGGGTAAATATCCCATTGAAACCATTTCGGTGATGGCGCGGATCATTATGGAAGCGGAGAAAAGTGCTTTTGGAAGGCCCGGTTGGGAAGCCCATCATCATCATGAGTCTACCATGGCGTATGCGGTAGTACACGCGGCTTGCCAGGCAGCAGAAGAGGTGAACGCCAAGGCGATCATGGTTTTTTCCATGACGGGCAGCACGGTTCGAATGATTTCAAAATTAAAACCGAGAAAACCGATTATTGGTATTGCTCCTAGCGAAAGAGTTTATCGTCAGATGGCGCTTTGTTGGGGAGTGAGAGCAGTTCTGTCTCCCATGGGCGAGTCGACCGATGCCATGGTCCGTTTCGGCGAAAGGACAGTGTTAAAGCACAAAATTTTACACAAGGGAGATAGGGTAGTTGTGGTTTCTGGAACGCAACACCTTCGGGGCGCCACCAACATGATGAAAATCCTCACGATTGATTAATATTGACAAACTGGCTACCTGGCGCTCCGGATGCTGAAAAGACGCGGTATTTTTCGGGTCGTCCCAAAAAATCCGCTCATCTCTCGCCCATTTTGGTATTAGATCCCGGCTGGTAAAATGGGCTCCGAGATGCTTTTCAGCACCCATCGCGCCACGCCAGTTTGTCAAAATCTATCCAACTCTATCGTAGTCGTCTTCCAATCGGATAACGTCATCGAGATGAGGGGTCGAAACTTCGATCAGTCTAGAGTCTTCAAGGGCAGTAAAACGGTGTTTTTGTAATGGTGGATTGTGAAAGGTCTCGCCCGGTTTCAGCTTTATTTTCTGACGTTCCCTATTTTTTTCAAATTCAATTTCTAAAAGCCCTTCTAATACCAAAAGTGTCTCTTCTTTTTTTTGATGATATTGATAAGAGAGTCGGTGGCCTTTTTTAATAAACAAAATTTTACCAACGTAGTGATTGGTTTTGGCCCAAATTTTTTCATACCCCCACGGTTTTTCAAGATGTTGCATATTCCGTGAGGGCCTCTTTTTGTTGAACACCTTTTTTGCGGTTAATGCGCCAGAGGAGGAAGATAAACGAAACACCTGCTACACCCAATTGGATAATCCCTTCATTAGTATTCAGTAATAAGACGTTTCCAATGCCAAAATTGAGCATACATAGAAAAAGAAGGCCAATAACAAAATTAATCGCCGCTCCACTCAGCTTGAAATCGGGAATGACGTTGAGATTTTTATAGACCGGCTGCCAACCAAACTTGGAAGGGCGAATCCGTTCGACGAATTTTTGCAGTTTTCCCAGGTCTGTCGGCTTGGTTATATAGGTGATTGCTAGCCAGACGATTGTTGATATTCCCACAATGACCCAGAGTTTTTCGGAAAAAAGCCACTTTTTGCCCGTGAAGATGGAAGTCTTCTGCCAAAGTTCAATCCAAAAAGTGACCAGCGCTGAAGTAGTCATCGCGGCAATTTCTGTCCAGGCGTTGATGCGCCACCAGAACCACCGTAAAATCCAGACCAGGCCAGCACCACTTGCAAATTCAATGGCCAATTTCCACGTATTACCGATCGATTTTAAATTCACTGCTACAAGAATCCCCAAACTGATAGATATAATAGTGGCCAGGCGGGCTGCCAACACATAGTGTTTGTCACTCGCATTTTTCACCATAAATCGTCGATAGATATCGTTGACCATGTAAGAGCTGCCGAGGTTGATATGTGTCGACATCGTTGACATGAAGGCGGCGATGGCGGCGATGAGGATGAGTCCAAGGAGGCCGTTCGGCATCACTCTGGCGATCATCATTGGATAAGCCATTTCGGGATCTTTCAGATCGCGTCCGAATATCACCAGTGCTGCGAGCGCCGTCATGATCCAGGGCCAGATTTGGATAATAAAATTCATGAAACTATAGAAAAAGCAGGCCATCACCGAATCCCGTTCGGTTTTTGCCGACAACATCCGTTGAATGTGTTTGCCGCCGCCGTCGGAAAATTTGTGTGCCCACCATTTCATCCCAATATAAGTCATAAAGACAGACATCGGCATCCACTGTTCGGCCTGGGGATAGCGCGGATAGAGTTGGGTAATGCCGCTGCCGCTGCCATATAGAATGTTGAGTTGTGTCAGGATGTTTTCAACCCCTCCGGCTTCCGCTACTGCATAGAAAGCCAAGACGGTACACCCGAAAACCGCAATGTAATATTGAACAAAATCTGCCCAAAGGGCGGCATAAATTCCGGAAGCCACAGTGTAGGCCAGGGTGATGGCGGTAAAGATGATAACAACTTGTGTCGTGTCCAAATTAGTAACGCCGGTCATGATCTTGATCAATCCCTTGAAGATCCAGCCCATCATAATGCAATTCATGAAGATGCCGAAATAAAAACCCTTAAATAGGCGCAAAAACGCCGCTGACTTGCCGCCGTAGCGAAACTCCACAAGCTGGTTGTCGGTAATCATTTCGGAACGGCGCCAAAGTTGTGCGAACAGAAAGGTTGCGGCAGTTGCCTGAATAGCGGTTGCCCAGAAAAACCAGACACCAGCGATTCCCTCTTCAAAAATATATTGGGTGATGGCCAGCGGGGTGTCGGCCGAAAAATTGGTAGCAGCCATGGAGGTGCCGATTAGCCACCAAGGCATGCTTCTATTGCCGACAAAAAAGTGATTGGATGATTTTCCAGCCCTTTTGGTGAAGTAAAAACCGATAAACAGACAGAGTAAAATATAGGCCGCGATAACGAGATAATCGACTAATAGTAAAGTTCTCATGAGAGAGTAGTAGGCCTGCCTAACACAGCCTCCTCGGGGGTGACAAGTATTTAAATCTGACTTTTTTCTTGCAATGGAGGGCTTACTGAACTAAGCGTGGCAAGGCTTTGGGGGATTTTAAAATTTATGGTTGAACCGATTCGCTCGTTATCATCCCCCTTTCCAATTGCTGCGATTGGGCCTTCCCGGCCTATTGTTAGTGCTCGTCCTCAAGTTGTTGACACGGTAGAAGTAGAAATAGAACCTCAACCCATTGCAACTGAAGAGTCAGAAAAACCATCTGACTATCGTTGGGTCGTGGACGCTGCTGGTATTACGGGCGCCATTATTGGTGGGGCATTGGGTGGGCCGGTAGGAATTATTTTGGGTGGGGCGATTGCCTCTGCACTGGCAGTTCCTTTGAGACGCTATTTGGCCGAAAGAGCCAATCCGAATGCATTGGATAATGAGATGAGTTTGGGAGGAGAAATGGCTGTGACGGGCGGCGCTTCATTATTGTTCGGGATTTTCTTTATGGGTGCGGCCGGTTTGGCAAGGGCAATGGGGACACGTGTTGCAAGGTTTGTGGCGACACGAGCAGCCAGTGCCGCTTCCAGTCGATTTTTTGCTGGAAAGGTTGCGCAAAAAGTGACTCAAACTCTTGGCAGATCGTGGAGGAGTTTCAAAAATCTATATGTTCATAATGGGCACAAGGTTTTAAGAACGGGGGCAGGGGGTGCTGCCGTCTATGATCTTGTGCATGACAAAAAGGGGGAATTACAATGGAACCCCCAAAATTGGTCTTTGGATACAGGCTGGGGTTTTGCCGCTGCTATTTATTCTGGAAACTGGGTTTATTCTAAAGTTTTTGGTGCCAATATCTTTGGTCTCGATACGGCGGCCCCCATGAGTATCGGTACTTACCAACTCCTTCGTGTGATGGCGGGGGCAAAGCCAACCGAATTTGGCGATTTCAATTACAATGAGGCGATCCGATTTCGTTATATTAATGAGTTTGCCAATATCCTCCAGTCCGCTGCAACATATGGAAGGGCTTATTGGCGTCCTGATTTGCGAACTTCCATTGCCGCTGAAAGGGGTTTGACTGCAAGCAAGAACACGGGTGTGCAACATATTACACCCTTTGGGCGTTTTGTTGCTGAACCCTTGCATTTTCTTTACAGGCACTTGGTTCCGAATGTCTTTAAAACAGTTATTCGGCCCACGGTTCATTTCCCGGTCGGTCCTTTAACGACACGGTTTGGATCTAAGATTTCCGAACGCCTCATGATTCTCAAAGGTTTCAAAGGCAACGATATGATGAAGCCCGATTTTGGAGATATGGGAAGGGTTTTATCTTTGGCACAGGTTTGGGGGTTGGTGGTGCCTTATCAGCTTTTTGCAGCACCCCTGCTTGGGATGAAAGCAGGTGAATGGGGAGCCCACCGCTTCTGGAAATTTACGGCTTGGCCTTTAATTGGCAATCCGATTAAAGCAGGACTTGGTGGAGACACTGCTTTTGCAACGGGTATTGGCTTCATTGCGGGGATCATAATGGACGCCTCGATCACTTTGTTTTACAACCCCCGCTATGCCAAAAAGCAATGGGCTTGGGATTTGCATGAATCTCTGGCTGCTTATCAAAAGGCAACATTACAAGAAGACAGAAATAAAATTGCAGATCATGTTTTGGATATGTTTTGTTCTCAGATGACCGACTGGGATTTGAAATCCTTTGTGGCGGGTGAGGGCTTGAACAAATTTAATCCTGTCTATCTCAAGACTTTCCCGGGTGAAGTTTCTGCAGACGAACAAAAGATTTTAGTAGAAGTCTATGAAAACAGATTACGGGCATTAAAGGCTGGCAACTTAACTACTTATGAAACAAGAGGGGTTCAAGAGTTGCGCAAAATTCTTTATCCCGCCGCCTGAACGGCTTCCTTTTCTTGATGTCCTTCTTTTCTTTTTGGCTTCAGCGTTAAGATTCCATTCATGCCTCGCAAACGGCGTTTTGGCCCAAGTAAAAACCAGGGGGAAACTTTATCGATGGAAGCCATTGCGGTTAAAACCTCTTGAGTGGGAACTCCGGCAAGACGAGCCACCACTGAGAAAATTGCGTTGGGGTTGGCATAATCATGAGTTTCGGGATCAAAGGCATTCAGGAATTCCGCTCGTGTTCCAATAGCCGTTGCCACCGTATCAAAAAACATGCGCCATTGCCTGCCGATATTCTCTAAGTCATCACGGGTCTTGTCACCGCGCTCAATGGCTGACTGTAACTGACGAAATGCCTTGCTAACCTCGCCATCCGGCCTGCTGGCCAGGTGGGCCAACATCTGTTGTCTTTGTGAAGATCGCGGCGCACTGGATTGTCTGTCCAAACCAAAATCGACTCCCTCACTTTCTTGCAATATCTTTTCGATTAGGGGGGCATGCCTTGAAACGACAACACCATCCTTTTTAAAATTCTCTTGTGCAAAACGCGCTGCTTCAAGACCACGGCGTTGTCTCTCGTCAGGCATTTCTGCCAAATCTGCCAAAATAGCCTCAACAAGATTTTCAATGGCTAGTTGACTGGAGGTATCGCGCAACATTGCCGCGACAAAAGAGCCAACGTCCTCACGTTTGATTCCCTTGGGGACTTCGAGCTCACTTAATTCTGAAAGCTTGTATGTTCCCGTTTGAATATCGATTTTAGCTTGCCCTAAATAACTGAGAGCAACTTGGTAAAGAGGATGATTGTGTTCATCTTGAGTCTCATCCAGTTTTCTTAATTTTCCTTGAACGGCTCGAAGAACACGTAGGGAAAGTGGCTTATCAGGAGTAAACATACGGGCGATATCTTGACGATCACCTTTTTGGTAGAGCCCGACAATTTCGGCAAAACCACCGCTGTCGGAAAGGACAGGGGGAATCCCCACTGCCATCCCCTCCGGAGCAACCAGGCCAAAGGGTTCATCACGCGAAGGAAGAACGTAACTATCAGAGGCTTTAATAAAACGGGCCATTTCCGGTTGTGGCAAGGAGCCTACAAAATGAACCAGACCTTCCAGATCAAGCTGCTTAACCATCTCACGGGCACTAAGGCTTTTTTCTCTCAGGTCGAGTTTAGATAAAGGATCAGACACATACGTTACGTCATCAAATGCGCCGCCGACAACCAGAAGATGAACTTTTCCGCCGGACCCATTGCCGGCCCGATTGCGGACTCCAGCCAAAGCGTTAAGTAATAAGTCAAACCCCTTAAAATAGGCGTGCTTGCCGACAAAGACAATCCATTTATCATTGGGACTGACACCGTCAAGTTTTTCACCAAAATCAGCTAGTAATTTCTGCCGGTTACCGTCAACATCAAGATTAAAGGCAGTGTCATTATAACCATTGGGTACAATCTCAACTTTTTCAGCCTGCATCTCGATAGGTCCAGCAGTTAGTTTTTCAAACTCCTGTCCCGAAATGGCAAAGGCAAGCTTGGCTTGTTCAGCGCCGTATCGAGCTATTTCTCTATATTGTGGAATTGCATTGTTTTTAAGAGCTGTTGTGCAGGTTCCATGGACAGTGAAAACGGTTGGGACAACAGGGGCTGTCATTGCGTTTAAAATCCAGGCGTGGCCATTCCAACAAACATCGGGAATTCCAAATACCAGGGTGGAAGCTCTAAAAGCCCAATCCCATAAGAATAATAAACGCGCTAATTGGGCTTCGGAGAGATCGGCAAAACGGTTTTTGGAGGTAGGATGTGTTGTAAATGCCGGAACATTGAAATCCGTGTAAGGGCTGAATGACGGCGCAGTAGGATCAACCGGCGTTTCTGGTCCTGGCTGAAATAGAATACGACTTACATGATAAGGTTTTCCATTGAGGTGTTGCAGATTATTGTTAGCTTCTAACACAACAACGTCACAACCATGATTGGCCAACACTTCGCCATAGATATCATGCATGGCACCACTCCCCGAGAGGGGGCCGCTAGTGGCAAAAAGACTGCCTATAAAAACAAGCGGTTTTCCAGGCTGCAATTTATTGCGTGAGCCGATGCCACCAATATCAGCAAATAAACCGGCATCAGGTTCAACGGGTGCGTGTTTCCATATGCCACTCCGGGCCAGCGCGGCAAGTGCATCTCCAAAATGAATTGGGTTGGCTGTTTGACCCATTCGGGCGTGACGAAAGCCATTGAGAACTACTTCCAAACCACCCTTTTCAGGTGGGTAAATATCTTGATGAGCTCCCAACGGGGTGGCTGCTGAGTCGTTCGACTCAGACACCGGGTCAGGCAAAGTGGTGGACGGGGCTGTTATCGCCAGCTGGCCTAAGGCCCCTGTTGAAACGAGACTTTCCCCCGGCATAGTTACCTCCCCGTTAAGGTGCTATCTTCAACAGCAAACACGAATAGGTGTTCCCATTGGGGTCACCGATTCGATTGCGAAACCCGGGGGCGACCCAATTGAGCGCCCCCACTTCACCATTTTTGATCAAACACAATTTGGCGCCAGAACCGCCATCCAGACCCATGATCTGTTGAATCGTTTCATCCGGTGCCAGGTGATTCACAATTTTATTCAAAACCAATGGAAGTTCTTCGAAAGAAATCCCAATCGAGTATTCGTAGCGTCCGCTGAAGGCAAAGGCGCCAAAAGATTTATTGGTTTTGACAAGAACGGTTCTTGGCTCGCGACGATAACGGTTGGGAATAAAGGTTTCCTGGGTCATGCAGGCATGGGGATGCTGCCAGACCCCAAAATCCTTGAGTCCCTCCGGAGACAAAGGCAGGACCCCTTCATAAAAACAAGCCAAGTTGTCCCAGATTTTTTTATCAAACCACGGTTCAAATTCAAAACGAACAAAGCCGTTTTTGTCGATGATATTGTCCGGATATTTTTGGAGCGAAATGACAATGGCATCGGCCGGTTGCAGACAAGAACCCGCCTTCACATACGCAATTTTTGGTTGGGGGTAGTTTCCCAACCCTTCATTCGTGATGATAATGTTAAAGCGATTTTCACCAATGAACCGACGATAGTTTTGCCAATCATTCCCTTTGGTACGAAGAGAGGGTGTATAAATGATAACCGCTTTGTTGTTTGGGGTCTCAGGATTTACATCGCCGGCATTCCATGCATATTTTTTGTCATCAATCCAAACGGCTCCACCACGTAAGGTGCAATCATTCACCAAAACAGGTTTGCCTTCTTTCGTGATGCCGACTCCACCCGTGCAAAGATGGGGGGGATAGGCAACCCACTCATTGTTATTGCGAATGAAAAATCCGCCCAAATAACAGTTATTGGTCACTGGCAAATGTTCATCAACAGGGTGTCTGGAATTGTGAGAGGTTGCGAGCCCTCCCTCTTTTTCTTCTTTAATGAGCTTGGGTGTGAGGAAATAACCAAGGTTGCTCAGCAACCATGTTCCTTTCATATTTTTAACAGTCTCCTGTAGCGAGGGGACTTCGCCTTCTTTGATATAAAAACCGGCTCGACTCTCCAGAACGGCTGTTGCTGGTAATAAAAATCCGGAGGTGAATGTGGTTGTGAGTCTCTCCGGTTGATTTTTCAGCCAATCTTTTGGAAATTTAATCGTTCGTGTCGGTGAGAGAGGAATATGGCCAGAGAAAAATTTACCGCCAACTCTTTGAACTTCTTCTTTTGCAATTTGCAGATAGATTTCTAAATTTTCCGGATGGAACAAGGGATCTTTTGGCCACAAGGGCGTGCCGGAAATCTTTTTGTCATTTTCAATATAACAGAATTTCGGAGGGTCCTTTTGAAAGTATTGTTTTTTGGTTTTTTTCCAAAAGGGGGGCGGTTTAGATGGAAACTCCCGCATCTCAATCCGTTCAGCCATAGTAAGGTCTCGATTCTTCTTAAGTACTGCTTAAGTTTGTTTAAGAGCCTTATTGCTTCTGGTTTCCGCCCTGTTTCAAATTCAGAACGGATTGAATGAGTCCCTTCTACTCTTGGTTGCAAAACCTGACAAGGATAAAATGACTTTTTGTAAGTAAAAAAAGTTAAAGGAAAACATGAAGTTAGAAACAATAAACAGACAATAAACGTTAACTATATGATTTATAAATAGAAATAATTATACACCGATTGGATGCCAAGTAGTTTTCATCTCTACAAAGGAATTAATCCAATAGGGAGATTGGGCTTTTTGGTTGTCTAGCCAAGCTTCTCCTTTGGGTTCGGGGTGGGCAATGATTCGTTTTACGTTTGCCGAACCTTCTTCTTGAAGCAGTTTTACGAGTGCTTGATCGGTTCCGGTATAGTTGACCGCATTCACATCCATATGTTTGGCAAGATGTGGAATCAGTTCATTTTTGAAACCGGTTAAAATGTTGACGACTCCTGCTGGAACATCCGAAGTAGCGATGACTTCAGCGAAGGTAATGGCAGAGAGTGGAAATTTTTCTGATGCGATCATGACCAATGTGTTTCCTGCCACCATAGCCGGCGCTAATTTGGAAACGAGTGGGATTAAAGAAAGCTCATCGGCAACTAAAATTCCGACAACACCTTGCGGCTCTGGGAGTGTGAAATTGAAGTAGGGGAGTGCTACTGGATTCACTGTTCCAAGAATTTGCTGATATTTATCGGACCAACCAGCGTACCAAACCAATCGATCGATGGCTGTGAGGACTTCCTTTTCGGCTTTTTTTGGATTGCCTGTCATTTTTGAAATTTCATCGATGAATTCTGGTTTGCGGCTTTCCAAAACTTCCGCCATTCGATAAAGAATCTGGCCGCGATTATAGGCTGTCTTGGAAGACCATCCAGGTAGCGCTTTGCGGGCTGCTTGAACGGCGTCTCTTAAATCTTTTCTGGAGGCTTGCGATACATTAGCCAGTGGCTTTTTTGTCTTGGGGTTGGGGATTTGAAAATACCGCCCAGACTCAGACCGCGGAAATTGCCCGTTGATAAAAAGTTTATATGTTTTTAAAATTTCAGCTCTCATATAAGTTGCACATACGGCATGAGGCCTTGCAGTCCTCCCTCACGCCCAAACCCCGATTCTTTGTAGCCGCCAAAGGGAGATGAAGGATCAAATTTGTTAAAAGTGTTCGCCCAAATGACTCCGGCTTTCAATTGTGAAGAAATTTTGAAAATTTTGGAGCCTTTGTCTGTCCAAACACCGGCTGACAGTCCATAAGCAGTGTTGTTGGCTTTCTCAACAGCCTCTTCGGGTGTGCGGAAAGTCAAAATTGATAACACTGGTCCAAAAATTTCTTCCTGTGCGATGCGGTTCGATTGGGCCACACCGGTAAAAAATGTGGGAGGAAACCAAAAACCCCGCTCTGGAAGTTTGCAGGTGCTCTGATGGATTTTACAACCTTCGTCAATTCCTATTTGGACCAACTCTTTAATTTTTTTCAATTGATCGGAGGAATTGATTGCTCCAATGTCTGTATTTTTGTCGAGAGGGTCACCAACTCTTAATGTCTGGATGCGGTCTTTGAGTTTTCGCACAACCAGATCGAGAATACTTTCTTGCACGAGGAGTCTGGAGCCAGCGCAGCAGACGTGCCCCTGATTGAAATAAATTCCGTTAATGATTCCTTCGATGGCTTGATCAATAGGAGCATCATCAAAAACAATGTTGGCCGCTTTGCCACCAAGCTCTAGGGTCAGTTTCTTTTTTGTCCCCGCAACGGCGCGTTGGATGATTTTGCCGACTTCGGTGGAGCCGGTGAAGGCAACTTTATCGACATCAGGGTGATTCACAATGGCGGCCCCAGTTTTTCCAAAGCCGGTGACGATATTGACCACGCCGGGCGGCAAATCAGCCTCTTGAATAATTTGAGCCAAATGAAGTGCGGTAAGTGGGGTTGTCTCCGCCGGTTTCAACACAACGGTGTTTCCACAAGCCAATGCCGGTGCAATTTTCCAAGCAGCCATCAATAAAGGAAAATTCCAGGGAATGACTTGTCCGGCGACTCCAAGTGGTCTTGTTTTGCGCCCTGGGAACGCATAGTCGAGTTTATCTGCCCAGCCGGCATAATAAAAGAAGTGAGCAACAGCCAAAGGAATATCGACATCGCGCGATTCTTTGATGGGCTTCCCCCCATCCATTGTTTCGATGATCGCAAACTCACGTGCTTTTTCCTGAAGTTGTCTTGCAATTCTAAAAATATATTTGGCCCGCTCACTTCCAGGGAGTTTCGACCAATATTTTTCGTAGGCAGTACGTGCGGCTTTAACGGCTAAATTGACATCGGCTTCATTCGCCTCGGCAACTTCGGTTAAAATTTCTTCTGTAGCTGGGTTGATCGATTTAAAGTAGTTGCCTGACTTGGGCGAAACAAATTTTCCGCCGATGAAGAGTTCGTAACGGGACTGAATTTTAATATGTTCGGTCGACTCTGGGGCAGGGGCGTAGTCCCACTTTTTCCCAAACTCCAAACGTTTGGGCTCCACAACCTCTAATCGCGCAATTTTTTTCTCGGCTGTGGTCATAAATTAATCGATAGTGAAATAATCGAGTGATTGATAACGCCCCGTCGCTTCTTTTGTCAATTGCATGAGCAAATCATTTGTCAGTGTACTGGCCCCAAAGCGAAACCAGTCATTTGAGAGCCAGCGATCACCCAACGTTTCTTTGACGACCACTAAATATTGCAAAGCCTGTTTGGAGGTGCGAATGCCGCCCGCCGGTTTCATCCCAACCATTTTTCCAGTTTGATACCAGTAATCACGAATCGCCTCCAACATGACGAGTGTTACAGGCAACGTTGCATTTACCGCCGCCTTGCCAGTTGAAGTTTTGATAAAATCAGCGCCGGCTTGCATCGCCAAGAAACTTGCCTTGCGGACATTGTCATAAGTTTCTAATTCTCCCGTTTCCAAAATGACTTTGAGATGTGATTTACCACAAGCTTCTTTGACTTGAGCGATTTCATCGGAAACTTTTTGATATTCGCCAGCCAAAAATGCGCCACGATCAATCACCATGTCGACTTCATCGGCTCCCATCTCCACAACTCTTTTTGTTTCTTCAATTTTTATTGGAAGGGGAGTCAGTCCACTTGGAAAACCTGTGGCAACGGATGCAACTTTAACATTGGTTCCCTTGAGTGCTTTTTTGGCAACTGAAACCATGTTGGGATAGACACAAACCGCAGCCACACTCGGCACAGAAGAATTGCCTTCTAAAGGATGGATCGCTTTCTGACAAAGTGCTTGAACTTTTCCGGGAGAATCTTTGCCTTCCAGAGTGGTCAGATCAATCATGCTGATCGCCAGCTTGATCCCTTCAATCTTGGTTTGCTTTTTGATTGATCTTTTCGAAAGCGCCGCCGCCCGCTCTTCGATACCTACTTGATCGACTGTACTAGATGTGGAAATTTGCACGGCCAGACCTATATCCAGTTTTTGAGGGTTTGTGAAGAGGTTTTAAAAAATCACTGTTGAATCTCGACAACAAGTTTGGGACCCTCTTGTGGCCGTTCCAAGTATTCTATTAAATTATCCAAAGGCTTCTCGGACCACAAGAAGAAGTGCCACTTGGCATGATCAGCCAGAATAATCTTTTCTTTAGGAGGGAGGTTTGTCCCTTTTATTAAATCAGCAACCTTTACTGAGTTGTCCAAAAATGCACATGCCAGATCAATGGCTTGTTTTTTGATATCGAGGTTCACCGTGTTTTCGACAACCCAAGCAATGGGAACATAGCGATAATCTAAACCTGATTTAGGATCTTTTGCCAACTGAAATATTGGTTCAAAAACCTCCTCTTTTCTTTCAGGGGCTTTGTCAGCAACCCAAGTTAAGGCATTATAGCGATTGTACGAATCTGCTTTGGGATCTTT
>MGRG01000010.1 GCA_001798075.1 Deltaproteobacteria bacterium RIFCSPHIGHO2_01_FULL_43_49
CGATCTCTTCATGCCTTCCTCCTTGACCACCCTTTTAGGCGATCATTTTGGAAGTTTCAACCTCTCCAGTTTTTGGGGCCAAGACCGATTTACACTGTATCATCATCGGCATAACTAATATGCCATCCTTGTTGGTCCCCCAATATTGAATGAAATTGGGTGTCATGTGCTACATAACCCGGGTAAACCTCTGTTGGGCGAATCCACTTAGGCAGCGGAAAAAAGCACTGTTTAATAAACAAGTGATAAAAGGGGTGATTTTTTTCGATTCTGGTGGCCATCATTTCTGCTTTTTCAAGGAGTGCTCTTTTCATCATAAAATGTAATAGTTCTGACATCGCCCTCTTATTATTTTTATCAGACATAAATTCCATGATATAAGCAACGCGCCCCTCTACCTTATCCATAATTCGCATTATTCCAATTCCTTCTAATTCATCCTTGAGCGTTCTGACTTCAAAATAACTATAATCTGTCTTTGGCCTCCTTTCAAATCGCCAACGTAAATAAACCTCATCCCGGATAACTCCAATGTTAAATGACTCCCTAAAGTTTTGCCAAAGCGTATTTAGTCCATCCGATAATTTGCTAACCTGCTTTACACGGTATTTCGGCTTCCAACTAACCCTAGTAGGCAAAATAGGCATTGGCAAAGAAAATCTGAATGGCAATTTTACTTTTCTAGCGACACAAGATGTGTTTAAAACCCTCACTAGAAAACGACACGGATCCAGTAAAGTCCAATTTAGATATTTTACAAATCCATGTTTCGAATTTTGATTAGGGAACCCATAAGTAAATTTTACCGATCCTTCATGAATTAAATCGTCATATGTTTGAATAGCTAATTTCTTAAATAAACCCTTTTTTTGAGCACAGGGAAGAGTTAAAGTATCCATGCTCTGTGCTCCAAAAACAATTTTCTCGCCAACTTGAAAACGTACCGGAGAAACAACGTAGATCGCAACCAGTTTTTCATCTAAAAATGCTCCAAATCCCCTAATGGAACCGGCAGGGTTGTCCACATATTGCCAATTAAAATCGGACTCGTCCTTGTGGCAAGAAGGGATTCCTTCATTGAGACATTCGAGAAACTTCTCCCGATCATCCCTTGTAAGTTTCCTGATTTGATATTCTTCCATAACTAAAACAGGGCTAATATCTGATTCAACAGGATTTTGCCTCTCCGTTTCATTAATTTCAGGGGATCCCACCATTTTCGCAATGGTCGATTGGAATAGTGTCTTCGCACAACATTCCATTCATTTCGAAGCATCAGAAGCTTATCATGGGAGCAATTATTTTCATGCACAATATATTCGCCTAAAATCTCTTTCAAAAGATAAAATTTCAGGCCTAGGCGTGTTGCCCGAAGCCAATAATCATAATCCTCGCTTAAAAAAATCTGCTTTCTATCTTCGGAAAAATAGCCTACCGTATCCAAAACATTTCTT
This sequence comes from Deltaproteobacteria bacterium RIFCSPHIGHO2_01_FULL_43_49, assembly GCA_001798075.1. Classification (GTDB taxonomy): domain Bacteria; phylum UBA10199; class UBA10199; order SPLOWO2-01-44-7; family SPLOWO2-01-44-7; genus SPLOWO2-01-44-7. The sequence continues at coordinate 1,455 of MGRG01000010.1, forward strand.
CTAAAACTCATAGATGCGCAGCATAATCGGTTCCCTTTATATAATAATTTATCAAATATATTCTTCTCCATAAAGCCGCATTTTATAAAACCACAGCACAATTCATCTTGAATTTTACCTCCGACATGTCGATAGAGATGGTGTGTTACAAAAGAAGCCTCAGGGTATTGTTCAAAAGTCATTAAAAGTGTTTCCAATTTTTCTGGATACCAAATATCATCCTGATCCAAAATAACCATAAACCGTCCACTTGCATTTCTTAGTCCGGTATTTCTAGCTCCTCCCAGTCCCTTGTTTTCTTGACTGAAGTATTGGACTGAAATGTCCGGATATTTCCTAATGAAATTTTGAATAACATCTCCTGAACCATCTTTTGAACCATCATTGACTAGAATGATTTCAAAGTCCTGATATTGTTGAAACCTAAGGCATTCAAGCGTTTTGAGGAGTGTCTTTTCTCCATTATATACGGCAATAATAATGGAGAAAACGGGGTCCCTCTTATGAGACGACTTCATAATGATGACTGTTTCCAATTTTTTTTGGCAAAATAATTTTTTATATTCTTCATTGCAATAAAAGGAGAAATATCTGCACGTAACCTCTGACTCTCCTTTGCTATTTTACTACCACTGGAAAAATAAAATCTATTCAGTGTCAAAAGGCGGTCTTCCCCAAAATCATTGGATAAATAATTTTTTCTAAAATTGGAACTCATTCCCATATGAAAACCAAGGTCCTTTAATATTTGAGTTGTTTCCTCTGTATATCTGCCGTCTGGATATGCAAAAGTTGATGGTAAGATTCCTGTCATTTCATATATAGCTTTTTGAGCCTCTTCTATTTGTAATTTAATCTCATCTTTAGAATAATTAGTAAGAATCGCATGGTCGCAGGTGTGATTTCCTACAAAAACGTACTTTTCATTTGAAAAATCTTTTAACTCTGAAGGGGAAAATGGTCTGTCGATATCCGACACAGGTATTAAAATTGTGTCTCCAAATTGTTCCTTTAGATATAATTCAATTGCCGTAGTTTTTTTAGTTTTTAAGGACTTGCCCTCTGCATAGATTTCTTTTTTGTTATAACCCTGTTTTTTTCTTCCTCGGTAGAGAGCATCCCACCAAAAACTCTTATTATCCCTAACATGATTCGCAGAAATAAAGAAAAGAGCTGGTATCTTATACTCCCTTAAAGAAGGCAGGACATGAATATTATTAAAATAGCCATCATCAAAAGTTAGCAGTACATATTTTTTAGTTCTGTTAAGACTCGAGATAATTTTATCTGGTGAGATAAATCCATAACCAAGTTCTAAGTAATACTCTATAAACCGTCTGAAATGATCCAGAGTTACTTCCTGTTGTGGGTCCATTACTTCTGAAGCTATTTCTTTTTGATTTCTAAAGATATTATGGAAGACAAATATCAACAAGGCATTTTTCTCAACAAAAAATCGAAGATAATTTCTGACAAAAACATCGTCTATATGATCTAATATAGATAATAAACGCTCTTTCATGCCAACCTTTAACAAGACCGGGTCTCCTTAAAATCAACAGTTGCCCTAGTATGCGCAATTAATACTAAAATCAAGCATTGTATTACTGACCTGCCCCCAATCTCTAGCACAATTGCAAGTTAGCTGACGAGGCCAATGACCAATGATCAATCTAATTTGTCAATAACCTGTTGAAAAGCAAAAACAGAGAAAAAGGTATTTAGAATCGTATTATACCAAGCCATGGTATTATTGAAGGTAACCTTCTGTTCTGGAACAATAATGGTATCCCCTGGACTCAATTGGATGTCTTTTTTCCCTCTTAGGTTTCTTATTGTTTTGCCGTCAGCTGTCATAATATAGGCCGACTTTGGTTTAGAAAGCCTCGTAGGTCCTGCTTGGTTTATAAAATCACGGATAGAATAAGTTGGAACAAAATTATATGGCCCTGGTTTGGCAACACCACCAATTACAAAAATATTATCGTTTTGAGTTGGATAAAATACATTATCTGCCGGCAATTCAGTAATGTTATAATCAAAGCGTCTGTTATCATTGAACATATGTGGAACAACAACAACATCTCCTTCAAGTAACTCAAAAGTTTTTAGTTCCTGCTGTACGTTAGGAACTTTCAGTAGCGTTTTTTTACTATGTTCATAGCGAATGATTGTCACTGGCTCTTTTTCAGAAACCCCTACAGTATACCCTCCTGCCAATTCAATAAGGCCCCAGAGAGATTTATCGTCAATCAACTCATAGACACCATTACTTTTTACAGCTCCTTCTATAGATACACTGTTTGTTGAATAGGGAACAAAAATAATGTCGTTATCAAGAAGGAACGGATTTTGACTTAGATCGCCCAATCTTTGAAATTTAAATAAATCATAACGCACAACCTTTCCTTCCCGTCTCAGTTCCACAAACCTTTTAGAACCACTCTTCCGCAAAACATCTCCTGCCAACCCAATTGCCTCCATTAAACGCGTGGAAATTGAAACATGATAAGTCGCGGGGTTTTCTATCTGACCTAATATATGCACTTGATAAAGCGAGCCTTCGGCACCAGCACCCCCTCCACCGCCAGCGACACCACCTGATTTTTGTTCTTTTTCAGAGGAGCTTGTAGAGAAACTTTGTCCCCCACCCTTTGTTCCATTAGATTTTGGCGTTAATCCTCCAAAGCCAGCGGGAATATTCGGTTGTCCAAATCCCTGAGCAAACGCAGTTGCCATAGATGAGGCAAAAAGACTAAAACACAAAAATAAAGCAAAAAATTGTCGAAGCATTTTTTTAGCCACATAACATAACAAGAAAAATGCGGCAGTGGACCCTAGAAAATCTACTTTTAAATTGCAAGAGAAATTATAAAATCGACCATCCAGGTGACCTGCCCCCTTCGGCTTGCTTCAGGGCATAGGCAATCTGCTCTTCCGTAAACCGGGACTTCTTCATGACCGCCTCCTTTTCCAGAAGTCGCCACTTTAGCAAATTATTAATCTTATTTTTGGTCTAATTTCTGGGGAGGACGTCAAATTGGCAACTTAATGTGCATTAAACAAATCAACAATTACATTGGAAGACAATTCCACGTTATAAACATTCGCCTCGTCATACGCCCCCCAAAAATTTCCTGAGCTATAGCCCCCTATAAAACTACTCCCAGCATAGTTCCCAAAAACAAATGATTGATTTACTACAAGAGAAGATAAAACACCGTTAATGAAAATTTTCAACCCATTAGGACCAAATGTACACACCAGATGATTCCACTGATTGAGCTGAAGGGGTTGTATACTACTCAAAGTAAAATTTGTACTGCTTTCAAGGCTAGTATTGAGTCTGAAATGAACAAGGCTCGAATCTCCGTCATATAATATTTCAATCCTTTTGAGATTATTATTAACAATACCACCTGCATCTGGATGCTCGCTGTAAAAAATAGAATGTTGAACCCCAGGTTCTTGTCGAACAGGATATAACCAAAATTCAAAACTCTCTTGACTGGTATTACTAACGACAAAACTGCTTGTCATATAATGATGCATTTGAAAACCCAAAGCCCTTCCCAAAATACCACCAAATGACTGGCCTAAAAAAGAATCACCATTCTGTAACCAAACCAATGCCAAACGGTCGGAAATAATTCCATTCCACCCATACCCACTCTGATCACAAACCCTTATTCCCCTTAAACTTGGGTCATCTCCCGGACATAGCCCATTCGGACCATCGTCAAAGCTCCAGCGGGCTAAGACACTATTATCTGTTTGAATGCCGCGGACAGCACTAGAAAGAGAAGGCCTCACTTCATTGCTTGAGTCGCGCACAGCGACACGCCAATAGTGATTATTATTCGGCAAAAACTGGTCCACGACACATTTTGTTTGTGAAATTCCGTTGCAATTTGAAAAAATTGTTGTCGGTGGGTTCTGCGTTCCAAAATAAACATCATAAACTAACCGGTCCCCATCGGTTGCCACATCTGGGTCTTGGCTGGCTTGCCAAGTCAAAGCCGCTCTGGAAGGTGGCAGTAAAATTCCATCATTTGGAGTTAGCAAAACCGGCGCCGTTGGCCGGTGGTTCACATAATTCACGGTGATCACCAAGTCTTGGCTGGCGGTATTATTTCTTAAACCTTGGTCACTTACCGTTAAACGAATCGTAATAGTTATCGATCCTCGCGCCTTGCTGACATCGGGAACCAAGAATGAAAATTCCACACTATTATTTGTGGAGACCCCCTCAATTGCTGTGCCTGTGGTAGCACCAATTTGCTCCCAAAAATAACCGGACACGGAGCCGGGAGGTGTCTCTCCATCATTTGATTGAATACCACTCAATGTCAGTCTGGTTCTTGGCCAAGAAGGAGTCCCAGTAACGGAATCAATGACAGGATCAATGACCGATTCATCTACTGTCAATGTTGTAATCGCACCACCCCCTCCGCCAACCCTTGTAACGTTTACGATGGGCCTATTGTTAAGCGGATGAACGACAATCGTCTTTGTAGTTGGATCCGATGACAACCCTAAGGAATCAAAAACTTTTAACTCAATAACAATATTTTGATTCACCGTTACTGAGGGAGCCGTAAAAGCGGCCTGACTATTGGTATCACCAATCAAATTAATAGTGGGGCCCGATACTTGTCTCCATTGGTAAGTTAAAGCCCCTCCTTCAGGATCATTGCTAAATGTTGCCGAAAGGGTTACTCCGTCTCCGGATACAACTGCTGCAGGATCTTCTGAATGTCCAATCACTTCAATCCGAGCAATCGGTTTTTCATTAGCAGGTTGCGGTTTAACCACAATGGTTTTCGTTACAGGATTAGATGACAAACCCCTTGCATCTCTCACACGCAACTCAATCACAACATTTTGCTCTGAGGTCACGGTGGGAGCAACAAAACTTGTGGAGACACTGGAATTACCATTTAAAGTAACATTCGGTCCTGAGACCTGTCTCCAAGCATAAGTTAAACTTTCTAAATCAGGATCTCTGCTTTGCGCGCCCGACAGGTTGACAGTTTCTCCTGAAAGAACTTGTGCCGGATCTTCTGAATGACCCGTCACTTCAATCACCGCCACCGGTTGTTGATTCTGTGGGGGTCTAGGTTTTACCACAATGGTCTTGGTGACAGGGTTGGATGACAAACCCCTTGCATCAGTCACCTTTAATTCAATAACGATATTTTGATCGGTGGTGACTGTTGGAGTAACAAAACTCGTTGTGGGCCCTCCACTACTATTAAACGTAATAGAGGGTCCTGAAACTTGTCTCCAGGCATATGTTAAACTCTCTCCCTCGGGATCAGAGCTTTGTGTTCCAGACAAATCGACTGTCTCACCGGAAAGGACTTGGGCCGGATCCTCATTATGACCAGCAACACTTATTCTCGCCACCGGCTTTTGGTTTTGAACGGGTTTTGGCTTCACAACAATCATTTTTGTCACCGCATCCGAAGATAACCCTTGTGCGTCAGTCACCTTCAACTCAAAAACAAGATTCTGGTTCGCTGTAACTTCTGGCGCTGTAAATGTTATTCTGCTTGTGACCGGCGTTCCTAAATTAACAGAAGGGCCAGATAGCTGACGCCAAGCATAACTGAGAGCACTTCCTTCTGGATCTCGGCTTTGTTCTCCAGACAAAATCACCACATCGCCAGATGTCACTTGAGGCGGGTTCTCTGCATGACCGACAACTTCAATTTGTGCGGAAGGTTTTTGATTAGAAGGAGTTGAAAGAGTGATAATAGAGGCCAGGATGCGACTCTCGCTCCCTTGCTCACCACTCCAAACGGTCAATGCTTTTCCACCAGCAGAAGCCAAAACAGGAAACAAATTCACATTGAAGCCAGCGCCTAAGACGACTCTCTGAACAGCGGGAATTAGATTTTCGTTAAAAGAAACGACATTTATTTTTGATTCGCGAACTCCATTTTCAGGAGACCACGATTCATAACCAATCACATATTCCAGAGGACTCGTACCGGTCTCTTCTTCTCCAATGACTCTGTTGAGGGCAATTGCCGGTTTTAAAGGTTTTCTTCCGTCACCCGTCGTAAAATTACTTGAGTCTCCAGCCGTTATATTGCCCCTCACAACAGTCACGGGCGTTAATTTTAAATTTTCATTTCCAACTTGATTCACCACCACGAAACGATCTGCTGCGGCGACTACGTCAGGGTCAAAACTCCCTTCGTGCATCTGAGCGGAAACCGTATCAGAGAGAAAATGATTTGTAACACCTTGGCTTAAATCATCGCCAACGGTTATTAATTTTCCACTCACAGAAGGGATCGCATCGGCAACATTTTTGGAAGTCTCGAAAACAGTTAAAAATTGTTTCGAAGTTTTAAGCAACGCCACTTTCGGTTTTGATCCCTTGCTGACATCGGCATTCGGGGCACATTCGGGCCTTGCAGTGGAAGAGTCAGTGAAAATTGCGAAAACATCTCGGTTACCACCTCTGGGATTAAAATTGGTTGGGATCACTCTTCCATAAACACTCGTTGCTGTTCGCCTACTCGCATCCAGACAATTGATGTAATCTTTGTTTGTATCCCAAACTAACAAAAAAGCCCCTTGAAAAACACCGGCACCAAAATAGGGCGAGAGGTCAGAATGTTCGTTCAGACTCCATGCTTGAATTTCGCTATCTTTTTTTGCTGGTTTTGAAGGATCTGAGGAAGCAAAAGAAATTTTTGAAAGCAAAATTCCTTCACTCCAATCGGAATGGGCTGGCTCTAAATTCTGAGCCAAAACAAGTTTTCCAAAAACTCCGCTAAATTTCTGTCCTGCTGGAGCTGGAACAACACCCCGTTTTGTCCAAGTGATGAGAAAATTCACACCATTGTAGGCTACAGAGGGCTCAACATTTTCTTTGCAGTCCGTTGGGCTCGTTAAACCTGTATCCTGTGAAAAATTCGCAAAAAGACAACCTTGAGTGGGTCTTGCCACACTGATTATTTTTTCATCGACAACAACAGTTGAACCATCTTGATCCAAAAGCTTGGCAAAGATATCACTGCCCCCTGTCGAGGTTTTCTCAGACCAGACAATAATGTAGTGTTTATTAATGGGATCATAGGCCGTAGCTGGGCGATAACCATCTTGCGCGATTTCTACGGGGGGAGTACTTTCACCAGTGAGGGCTTGCTTTGAAGAACCAAAGGCTCTGCTCTCAATGATTTTGCAAATCTTGCATTTCGTCGCGAACCAGGGATCAATCCCAATTTTAGGCAAAAGATTGAACCAATCCAATTGTTGGATTTCACTCAACGACAAAACGGAATCCAAAAGGGACTGGCTGTAAACCTGATTCAATTCATACGTGGAAAATTGAATATTTTCTTTTAGTACTTCCTGCCAAAGGAGAGTCAAAGGTGAAGAATATAAAAGCCCCTCACTCGGTTTTCGTCTTAAAGACTCAAATTCCTTTAAAGCGATGCTTGTTTGTTGGATATTTTCCGGTTCTAACTCATCGTTTCCACCATCACTTGTATCAAGAGCGGGAACGGCATCCGCAGACCCGGGTAAAATTGATTGCGAGTGACCACAACCGACTAAAACAAGACTCACCAATAAAATTTTGAAAATAAAAAAATGTTTTTTCATGGCCCAGTCGTTGTTGTTGTTCCTCTCTTATTGGAGTCGTCAGGTGGTGGCGGGGGCGGATTCGGTTCAGACCCATTCGCAAATAAGACTACACCACCGACTGTCAGAACTGTTCCTCCAGCAATCGCCCACACCCACCACTTTTTGTAAATCGGTTCTTCTTCCTTCTTTTCTTCTGATTTCAAGTCGGGTGGCTCTTCGGGCAAAACTGAAAAAGCAGATGGAGGGATTGAGGCTTCACTTCTTTCTATTTTCTCTGCCAAGGCAAAATCTTCAGCAGCCAATTGCAAAGCAATTTTCGCTTCGAAATCCAATTCTAAAAAATCACCTTCAGAGGCTTTTAATAAAGACCTTAAAGCAGAATTTGCAAAACCAACGCTCATGCCCTGCTTGACAAGGCTCTTGAACTGCTGAACGATTTCTATTGCTCCTGGGGTTGTTAAAAAATAAGGTTTTTCAACTTCCGGATCGGAAATGATTTTTTCCCCAACAATTTTTAAAGCCGCCTCTTCTGTGAGACTCCCTTTGGTTGGTCTAGTCTGAGCAAGCTTTTCCGGTGTTGGCGCAAAAGCGATATTCAATTGCCTCCAGCCAATAGGCAACTTTACTTTTTTCAAATGATCCTTATTGAAAGCCTCCCCAGAGGGAACCTGAAGCAACGTAACAACTCTTCCCAAAGGAATTGTCTTCCCCTCCTTCGACAAAACATTTTGCTGATTCAAAATTGTTTCGAATGTCGGCAGGCTCACAAAACGATCGAAACCATTTCTTACTCCGTCGGCCTGGCCGGGAAACAACTGAAAAGTAACCAGGGTTGTTTCCTGTTCCTTCAACCTGATGGGCCAAACAACTGCTTGATAAGCCATTTGCATTCGATGGATATCCTTTACCGAGGTTTGAGGATCCATCAACGCTTGCAACAAAGCATCCCTGAATTCCTTTGCTAACCCCTCCTCAATGGAAGATGCTTGTGGGTCGAAATTTAACTCAATATCCAGTTCTAAATTTCCAGCAATCTCTTGAAGTTTTGCTAACGCACCCGCCTGAAACAATAAACGTCGTAACAACCATGCTGTTACAACTTTGACAGCCTCTTCTAACTCACCCTCCGGCATAAAGGGATATGTTGAGTTGATGATATTTCTCACCTCTTCTACCAAGGCCCTTTGGTTGGCCGGGATAAATGTCTTGGTAAGAAGTGTGTTCATGTGACCAAGAGGAGGCTTGATCGTGGAATCTTGAAAAAGTTTTGCAAAAAGCTTTCCTGATTCTTGAAGGGCCTGTTGTTTAACTTCCTTTTCAACAATATCTCCCAATCGGTCTTCCATGGGGCCCAAGAAAACTGCAAAAGCGCGCCAAGCAGAAAAATCTTGTGGGGAAGGAAAGTCAATCCCCTCCATTTTTTTTACAACACCTTCAAAAACTTTTCTTGAAAGGGGATCTTGTTTTGGAAAAGCCCATAGTTTTCTTAAAGGATCTATTTTCGGATTTGCAAAAGACCACATCATTTCACTACTGGAAAACCCCTTGACGGTTTCTTTGGCGATTCCCCATGAACTGGGCGCTTTGGGAGAGGCTTTCACATCAAAAATAAGGGGACTTTGGAGTTGAAACCATTTGGCTGAATTGCCAGTTTGTTGCACAACCTCTGTGCGTCTTTCTTTTGTTATAAAACCAGGACAGAACTCTTTTTGAATAGAGATCGCATCTCCGCCCCTTTGCAACGCATAGTGATCAACACAAGTGCCTGGCAAAAAGTCGAGAGAATGTTCAATCACTAATTCAACAGATTCATCCCCTAGTTGGCCTGGCTGGACAGACAACCTCTCAACTTTGCTTAAATTAAGGGTAGAAACAAGACGTGACTGCTCGCGAGAGCTTAAAAAATAAACCGTATCAGCCATAGATTGGCTGTGTCATATAATATGAAGGGTTAAGAAAAGCAATAAAAACCGGAGTTTCCAAACTAGCCAAAGTGCTTCAGCAATGATTTTGCGGTTCATTTTGGATTGACCAATTCTTCTTTCAGTAAACATTATAGGGACCTCTTTGATTCTAAAAGCAGATTTCCAAGTTCTAAAAGTAGCCTCAATTTGAAAGCCATACCCATTGGCATTAACAGTTTCTAGTTGGATTGCCTTCAAACACCTACTTTTCCAAGCTTTGAAACCGGCTGTTAAATCGGCTATTGGTGCACCGGTCACAAAACGGGCATAGATATTCCCCCATTTGCTTAAGGCGATGCGATGAAAAGGCCAATTTTTTGTCCCCCCTCCTTTGGTATAACGAGAACCGATGGCCAAATCGGTGTCTTTGAGGCCTTCAATTAACCTAGGAACATCTTGAGGATCATGGGAAAAATCGGAATCCATCTGAACAATGCAATCGGCCCCTTGGCCCAGAACTTCTTTAAAACCAGCAACATAGGCCCTCCCTAAACCCTCTTTTTTGGGTCTGTTTAAAATGGAAAGGGCTGGGTATCGAGGCTGGAGATTTATGACAAACTGCTTCGTTCCGTCTGGCGACGAGTCGTCAACAACCAGTACCTGTAAATTTGGGATTCTAAGAGAAAAGAGGGTGGGTATTAATCGCTCTAAATTCTCCCGTTCGTTATAGGTCGGTAAAACAATGTAGGGTTTCTCAAAAGTCATTGGGTTGCCATATCAGCTTTTTTTCATATTGAGAATAAAAATGGCGGGAAGGGGTGATAATTCACTCATCTGTCAAAAATTTGGCAATTTAATCTAATAATTTCAAATAGTTATATAGTGGGTATCTGGCATGTAGATTGCACGTTCATGGTGGTGGTCTTTATGGATAAGTGTCAAAACATATTATCGCATTGCTTGGTGTCCGCCCTTTTCGCCTGTACTCTATTGTTAGGTTCCACGCTGTACGCTCAGCTTGAAAGTACAACCCCAAATCCAGGCGCGACGGGTACTTGTACTACTGGCCAAACCCTTTCTTGTACCGGTTCCAATCCATGCAAGACTTATCGGCATATCTGTATAGGAGGATTCTGGAGTCCCTGCACAGGATTTGCCAAAACGAATGATACACCCTGTAATGACGGCAATCTGTGCACAACGGGTGACACTTGCCAAAACGGAAGCTGCACCGCAGGTTCACCTTATTGTGGTGCCGGTGACGGCAACCCCTGCACACAAGATTGCGTCATCACCACAAACATCTTTGGTTTCCCGGCGGCGAGTTGTCCCACCCCCCCTCCTGCTGATCCCAATATGATTGGCCAACCGTGTACACTTGATGGCTGCGGTACTTGCAGTAAAAAAGGAGATGGAAGTTGCTTACTCAGCAATAGCTTTTGCGCGGACACCAATATTTGCACTACCGATACCTGTAACTTTCCAAAAGGTTGTAACTCAATTAACAACAGTGCCACTCAATCTTGTTACACTGGGCTAGCAGGAACTCAAAATGTTGGTGTTTGCATAGGAGGAACTCAAACTTGCTCTGGTGGAAGTCTTGGTGCATGTATAGGTCAAGTTCTTCCCTCAACCGAAATCTGCGGTAATTCAAGTGATGAAAATTGTGACGGCAGTTTAATAAATGGATGTTGCGGTGATGCAACAGTACAAACTCCCAACAATGCAGGAGTTAATGAACAATGCGACGACGGTAATGCAAGCAACACGGATACCTGCACGACTTCCTGTCTCAATGCGCGTTGCGGCGACACCTATATTCAAACAGGTGAACAGTGTGACGATGGAAACACAAGTAATATAGATGCATGTACCAATGCCTGTTTGAATGCACGTTGCGGCGACACCTATATTCAAATAGGTGAACAGTGTGATGATAGCAACACAGTCAGCACCGATGCATGTACCGCTACTTGTCAAAACGCTATTTGCGGAGATGGTATCATTAGAGCTGGTGTTGAACAGTGTGATGATAGCAACACAGTCAGCACCGATGCATGTACCGCTACTTGTCAAAACGCTATTTGCGGAGATAGCATCGTTAGAGCTGGTGTCGAACAGTGCGATGACGGTGCTCAAAATGGCCAACCCAATCAATGTAATTCAACTTGCTCTGCGATAACGGTTCCTGTTTGTGGCAACGGTGCCATTGAAAGTGGCGAACAATGCGATGACGGTAATACCGCCAATACAGATGCCTGTACCACTACCTGTCAAAACGCTATTTGCGGAGATAGCATCGTTAGAGCTGGTGTCGAACAGTGCGATGATGGAAACACAAGTGATACAGATGCTTGTCTTAGTTGCCAAAACGCCGCTTGTGGAGATGGGCAAGTACAAGCCGGTGTCGAACAATGCGACGACAACAATGCAGATAATAATGATGGGTGTTCCTCTTCTTGTTTCTTTGAACCTAAATGTCCAACTCTCGAGTGCCTTCCAAAAGACCCCATTCTTGATGCTAATAACAGAGCCGCGCTTGACTGCACGGTGAGCGGTGGAACCAACTGGACTGAATGTACCATTACAAATTGTGTTGAGGATCCCGATCCTCGTGTTTCTCCCAAATCTCTAAGTGTTACCTGTACAATTGAAGGAACCTCTCCTCCTCCTATTGGCCTTTCTTGCACTGGTGCTGGGGGAGGCTGTAGCGGTGGTGGTGTCCCGATCACGCCTCTTGTTTGTGATCCTAAAGGACCTCCTCAAAGTTGTCCGTTATTAGGCACAACATCAGGCACAATCGTTAACGCTGCTTGCAGCAGTGGTACACAAACTTGCAAAACAGATGGGAGTGGTTGGAATGCATGTCAGGCCGACACAACTCAATCTTGCGAAGATGGCAATCTCTGCACGACAGGAGAACAATGCAACAGTAATGGTTCTTGCGGAGGAGGTTCTCCAGTTGTTTGTGTTGATGACAATCCTTGCGACGGATCCAACAGTTGCGATCTGGCCGATGGACAATGCAAGCTACAAGGCAGTATTCCTTCTAACAATGATGTGGTTAATATCAGTGGCTTTAATCAACTTTGCTTTGATCTTCGTTTAATCCCTTGCCTTGCTCTCGAAATTTGTGGTGATGGCATTGACAATGATTGTAATTTATCCATCGATGATAGCTGCCCTGTTTGTGGCAACGGTACTCGTGAAAGTGGCGAGCAATGTGATGATAACAATACAAATGCCGGCGATGGCTGCTCCGCAACATGCCAAAATGAAATTTGCGGCAACGGCATCGTTGATCCGAGAGAAGCCTGTGACGACGCAAATACAAGTAATACTGATGCTTGTACAAGTAGCTGCCAAAATGCGCGTTGTGGTGATGGCAATCTACAAACCGGCGTTGAAATTTGTGATGATGGCAACTCTATCGACACGGATTCCTGCCGCAATAACTGCACGCTTCAAAGTTGTGGAGACGGCTTCAGAAGTGCCACGGAGGCCTGCGATGATGGAAATACCGTGGATACCGATGCTTGCCGTGACAACTGCACGCTGCAACGTTGCGGTGACAGCTTCAAGAGCGATGCGGAAGCCTGCGACGATGGAAACTTGGTCGACAATGACGCTTGCCGCAATGATTGCACTTTACCCAGCTGTGGGGATGGTCTGGTCAGCTCCGGTGAATTCTGCGATGACGGCACCGCCAATAGCAACGCAACATACAACGCTTGCAAAACAGATTGTTCCGGTAGAGTGGAGGCGACTTGTGGAAACAATATTCGTGAAGGAACAGAACAATGTGACGGATCTTCAAGTGACCCCAATAAAAACTGCGTTAATTGCCAGCTTGTCGACAAAACCAAATGTGGAGACGGCATTGTTCAAAAAACTAATGATTTTGGTGTGAACGAGCTTTGCGATGATGGCAATCAAATAGACACAGATTCGTGTCGCAACAATTGTACATCGCAAATCTGCGGAGATGGATTCAAGAGCGATGTAGAAACTTGCGATGAAGGTTTAAAACTCAACGGAATGCCTGGTCACTGCACAACTCTTTGTACAGCACCCAATTGCGATGACGGTGATCAATGCAATGGCATGGAAATCTATGAAATCAATTTGGGATGCAAGAGAGGGATACCACTTGATACCGAAGACAACAACGCTTGCACAACAGACGCTTGTAATTCTCAATCAGGTGAAGTGACTCACATAGCCATTTTTGCCTCTCCTCCTGATGGCTGTCAGGTTGCCGACCAATGCGATCCTGTATCTGGCTGGTTATACAAAGCTGATCCAAGCATTGGACAAAGCTGTGACACAGCAATTGACACTTGCCCTGTGAAGGGAACTTATACTTGTACCGCTATACCCACTGCAACATTTGTAATCAAACAAGTAACTTGTGTCCCCAACGCTTCAGAAACAGTCGATGCCAATGGCAATGGAATTCCGGATAAATGTGATGCACCACCTCCTCCCGCCCCTGTTTGTGGCAACGGTACTGTAGAAACTGGGGAATTTTGCGATGACGGCGCAGTAAACGGTCAGCCCACTAAATGTAATACCTTTTGTACTGCCATTACTGCACCTGTTTGTGGCAACGGTTTTAAAGAAGGACGTGAAGAATGTGATGATGGCAACTTGTTAAACGGTGATGGCTGCACGTGGGGCTGTCGACGGGAATTCTATATGTACATCCCTCCAACACCTGTATGTGGAGACGGCACTTTGGACTGGAACGAAGCGTGTGACGATAACAACATAAACAATGGAGATGGTTGTTCTGAATATTGCCAATTCGAACCCCGTTGTGGCGATGGAAATCCAGATCCAGGTGAAACTTGCGATCAAGGCCTTGCCAACAGCGATACACAAGAGGGTGCTTGCAAAACCGATTGTTCTGGTCTTGTTCAACCGCCAAAAATTGTTATGCCAGCACAACCATGCAGTTCTAAAATCTTTGATTGCACCAAAGTGGCAGCTGAATTGTCACCTAACGATGAGGTATTTGACGCCACAACTATCTTCCCCGATGTTTTTGACAAACAGATTCTTATCTTCACCGGCACCAGTGGCGGCAAACCAGGACTTGTCTACAATGCGGCAAAAAAGATGGCTGAGGATGGAAAATTTAAATTCAGTTATTGCGACCTAGAAAAAAGTGACCCTCTGCGTCACCTCTCACCAGGCAAAATCAATGGTCCAGACATCAATGATTTGGCTGGGGCATCCGATAACAAATATTATTATTTATTAGACTTCGAAAATCTCATTCAGAGAGACGCCTCTCAAACTTGCAGTATTGAACCCAAAATTATTTTTGAGGATGCGCAAAGGAGCATGACAAGTGAAAGAAACTGCAACATTGCCAAAATTCATGATCTAAAAACATTGCGCGATGCGAACGGCAAGGCAAATGTTGTTGGAGCCATTGAATGTGCCATCGAACAACCGATCCAAGAAAAGGGCATTGGTCTAGATTTCTTTAGCTATGACGAAGCCCAGCAAAAATTCAGTCATCAATTTGTCAGTTTCGTCAAAACCTATCCAGCAGATAGCGAAATTGTGCAGTTAAAAGTTAATCCGGCGCTAGAGAACACAACCCAGGTACCAAAAATTTCTGTCGCTCTTGCCATCAAAATAGGCGAAAAAATCAACACCATTCTTGTCGACTGCGGAAAGATTGAAGAAAAATGGGATTGCCCTCATAGTCAAGAAATAAAAGAGCCCTTACTTGCCATGATGGATGTTGATTTGGAAAAAATTTCTGAGACACCGACACAGGAAAAAGAACATCTCTTGCTCAGCCAGTCTGGACAAGTCATGAGCGAGGCCCCACCACCTCCAGCTGAAACTGGGGCTGAGGGTCAACAAACTCGAACTGTTTCCAAAACGATTTACGAAGAAAAGGGAACTGTCATTCGGCAAGATGCACAAGCCGATACCAATTTTAATCCTCTTGGTGCACCGGCCCAAGCAGTTAATGCCTGGTATGGACCAAATGCGTGGAATATTTATGTGACGGAAAAGGCATCACTCAAGGGCTATGGCATCATCACCAAGGAGAATGGTGAGCTAACAGTTATTAAATTAGATGATGAGGTCTTAACTCCTGATTCGGTGATTAGCGATGTTCATAGCAACGAAACCATCCAATATCTCAATCCACATCATCCAACTCGGGTAATGAGCGATAACTATGGTGGGGCTGACATGGTGGTATTTTATGATATGTTTGACATGACAGATCCTAAAAACCCTGTGAAAGTCGGGACAATGCCGTTCGGTTATCCCAATCTCAATGAAACACCTGAGATTAAACTGGAATCTCAATCAGACGGAAAGAAAGTAATAATTAGTCTATCGCCTTCCGATAAGATGGATGATGACTTGATCTGCGAAACCCATCTCAAGGATCAAAACGGGCAGAATATGGATCATCTGATTATAAAACAGGATTGCACCAGTGTTGAAATCAATCTTGAAGAAGCTCTAAAATCTTTTGAACACGTTAGTGTTCCAACACCAAACACTGGTATCAGTGTTGGGTTGTCGGCCAAGGGTGTCTCCAAATCCAGTGACAATGTCAGTATCAGCAATGTCGCTTGGCCATTACTAGGCACGAGTTGCGCAGAAGATGCTGAACCTGCAAGAGGTTGTGCTGACTTCTCCGTTAGCAAATCGGGAAGTGCCCAGATCGTTGAAGCACCTGCAAGAGTAGAAGGTGGCGATACTGTTACCGACGCAATCCCTCAAACAGGAGGATGGATGGTTTCTGGAAAAGGATGTAGTTTGAACCCTGCAGACAACAACGGCCGTGATTACAGCATCTATGTTTTGTTTATTCTCTTGGGCCTGCTCTTAGCTTCCTTCAGAATCCAAATCGCTAAAAACTGGCGGGGCCGACGGGATTCGAACCCGCGATCCTCTGCGTGACAGGCAGATGTGTTAGGCCAGCTACACCACAGCCCCAAAATGTCGAGCCCCCCTTCTAAAAGTTTTATACTTTCTTGACAACCGTAATCTTTTGTCCAGATCTTTGTAAAAGAAATCAAATAGTTTTAGCCCATCTCTCTGACAAAATGACAATCGATAACACCTTGTTCCATTGTGAATACTTCCCCCTTTAAGATACGCCTCTTTTATCAGAATAGTCCAAAGCTGTTGCAAAAACTGGCGATATCTTGAGATAAAAATAACCTGAAAATAATCCTGTCTCTTTTGTCTCTGAGTTCTGAAAAAATTCGAAAACATCACACACCCGTCTCCATCAAAAAATCCTCTAATGAAGTCTCGATAATACCTCTTAGGGATACGAGGCATAGCGCTTTTCCTTGATAAACCCATTTTCGACAATCGGGATAACATATATTTATTTCCAATCTGAATTCTATATGCTGGTTTTCCTGGTTCTGATGGCGACCTCCTCTTCAATGAAATTTTATGATTGGAGTTCAATAAAGAACGAATGAGATCCACTAATTCTCTATCCGTAGAAAGAAACTCAACATATTGTGATCCTCTAGGATTTGTCGTTAAAGTCCCATCGGACATTAAAAGTCCCAAAATATAAGCACTTTCTGGAGACCAGGAATCAAAAAATTTTTCATCCACTAATTTTTGTATCGGCATAAACTAACTCAAACAAAAGAGCTCACTGCACCACTTGGAATTTTTTCTTCAAACAAATCTGGGTGAAAAAGGCCAGCTAAAATGGTGAGGCTTTCCAAAATTCTGGGCCCGGGACGGTTCATATACGTATTGCCATCCACAATAAAAATTTTGCCGGGTAAATTTTCCAAATCGGCTTTATTTTCTAAGGTTTGCTGAATGGTAAAACCGCACGGCATGACAACAACCATATCGGGATTATATTCTTTGACCTGTTCTGGAGTCACCACAATCGTGTGGTCTCCTTTTTTCGTTATTCCATTAATTCCTCCTGCCATCTCCACCATTTCGGGAATCCAGTTGCCCGCAATCATAATGGGGTTGAGCCACTCCACACAAAGCACACGAGGTTTTTTTTGAAGTTTCTGAGTCTGTTTTTGAATTTCAGACATCTTGCCTCGAATTTCCTTGACTAACTTTTCGGCTTTCCCTTTTACTTTCAGGGCCTCCCCTACCTTCAAAATATCTGTGAAAATATCATCTAACGAATCGGGATGAAGCGTGACAATCTGAGCATTTGCACTGAGGCAGGTTTGAGTTGCTTTCACCACATCGTCATACGTCACCGCGCAAACTTCGCATTGATCTTGCGTGACGATGATGTCGGGGTTAGCTTTCTGCAAAGCGGCAACATCGATGTTGTAGACAGAAAGTCCTTGGCTCACAATTTTTTGAACATCCTCGTGAATCTCCAAACTTCGTTTTTTCACATCCATTTTGGGTGAAGTAAGAATCGGCTTTCCTCGAACAGCCTCAGGCGGATAATCACACTCATGAGAGACACCAACCAATTGATCAGCAAAACCTAAGGCGGCAACAATTTCCGTTGCCGAGGCAATTAAAGAGGCGATGCGCATGTTAGAAACTATGCACAATCCCTTTGCCAATAAAAGTGGAAAGTGATAGTCATTTCAGACACTTCTATGCCCAAAACCAAATCTGGCCAAATCGCAGTCGCCACCACGGTGATGCTCACTTTCATCTCTTTTTGGAGGGCAGCTGCAATTGTTCTTAATGACATGGGTTCTTCGGCTTACTACGTCGCCGGCATCGCGGAACAAGCCATTGGCAAATCAGCCCCCTGGTTCATTTTGGGCATCATGCTTTTTTCATATGCCGTAAGACTCGTCTATCTCGAATCGACAATGATGTTTATTCGAGGCGGTTTGTATCGCGTTGTCAAATCGGCGCTGGGTGGCACACTGGCCAAGCTTTCTGTTGCCGCTCTCATGTTCGATTTCATTTTGACAGGCCCGATCAGCGGCGTTTCAGCAGGACAATATCTCATGGGTTTGATCAATCAACTCCTCGCCCATTTTGGAAAACCGCTGTTGCCACAAAATTTGGGTGCCATTGTTTTTGCCTGTGTAATCATTCTTTATTTTTGGCGGCAAAACATCCGAGGGATTGAAGAAAGCAGCTCTAAAGCGTTGCGAATCATGCAAATCACCACTGTCATGGTGATCCTTCTCATCCTTTGGGGTATCTATACGCTTTTGCATATCGAATGGAGCCTTCCTCCTTTTGATATCCAGCTACAACCCCACGCACTCGGTTGGCTTAAAGATTCAACGATCCCTTTTGACTTTGCAATCGTTGCGATTGCGATTGGGTTGGGTCACTCCCTTTTGGCAATGAGCGGTCAAGAAACGTTTGCACAGGTGAGCCGGGAAATTGCCCATCCCAAACTTAAAAATTTAAAAAGGGCCGGCCTCATTATTTTTGTTTTCTGTTTCGTTTTTATGACCGCCGTTTCCTTTTTTGCGGTCACCATTATTCCGGATGAAGTCCGCCCTCAATATTTTGAAAATATCATCACCGGCGTGGTGGCACACATGATTGGGCCCGAACTATTAAAGATTGGTTTTCAAGCCTTTGTCGTGATTGTCGGATTCTTGATTCTCTCCGGAGCGGCCAATACGGCACTCATCGGCTCTAACGCACTAATGAATAGACTTTCCGAAGATGGGGTCCTAACCGATTGGTTTCGAAAACCACATAAACAATATGGAACAAGCCATCGGATATTAAATTTCATTGCCATTCTTCAGGTTATAACAATCCTCCTCAGCAGAGGAGATGTCTATCTGCTCGGCGAAGCCTATGCCTTTGGTGTGTTATGGAGTTTCTTTTTTCAAGCTCTTGCTGTGACTGTCTTAAGATATAAAGACCCTTCCCCAAGAGAATGGAAATTTCCGCTCAACTTGCACATAGGAAAGATTGAAATACCGATCGGTTTACTCACCGTTCTTTTTATCCTGTTTACTTTGGCCGTAGCAAATTTATTGACAAAACAGGTCGCTACAATTTCTGGGTTTTCATTCACTATTTTTCTTTTCATTGTATTTGTTATTTCGGAAAGGTGGCGTAAAAAGAAAGTAGAAGCACAACCGATCGGCTTGGATCCATTTAGGTTGGTCGCAGAACCGCAGATCACAAGGGCAACTGTCGGATCCAGACCACACAGTGTTTTAGTTCCAGTGATTGAATCTAAAGATTTATCGCACTTAAATGCTGTCTTGGAACAAACGGATACGAAAAAACAAGATGTGGTTGTGATGACCACCCGCTTGTTAAAGGGTCCCACAGTTGGTCAGGGGGAAGAAGAAATTTTTTCGGATCTGGAACAAGATTTATTCACGCGTGCCGTGAAACTTGCTGAAAAACACGGCAAAAGTGTGCGATTAGTGGTTGCGGCATCCAATGATACTTTTTTCTCGATTGCCCAAACCGCTCTCAAGCTCGATTGCGAAAGCATTGTCTTGAGGGTTTCTGCAAAATTGACACCCACTCAACAAACAAGGGCCGTCAGCGAAGCGTGGGATAAATTGCCTAACCCCAACAAAAAAGATGTTTTGATAAAAATTTGGAGAGACGGACAATATATTCTTTTGTGGCATGCACTTCCTCCGTTACCTGACATTCCTAGAGAGACATTGCGAACGATCAATTATCTTTACCGCGAGTTAAATCCAGACGGTGTTGAAAAAGTCTCCAGGGCTCAGATCATTGAAATGGCGGTCGAAAAACTTCTTAAGGAACACCAATCGGGTCAGAATCAACCAGAATCCAAAGAAAAAACTCATTTATAAACCACAAAATGGAATGGGGTTATACCTGGTCCCCTAGTTCCACCCTCTACTGCTACCTGAAAAGAAGAGGAGCTTAAATTTTGAACATATAAACTAGGAAAAGAGGAATAGGAGCCATCACTGCTTTGTGAGGGGGTGACCTGAACAATATAGGGTGGTGAGACACTGCTCCCCAAAGATATTGTAATAGGTCCTCCAATTACATTTCCTACACTAATTCCACTGACTTGATAACCGCCGACTAGTTGAAACCCACTCCCCCCTTTATCAACAATGCCTGCTGCGACAACTACTGGTGCTGAACTGGTTGGCGGGTCTGGAGTAATGTTTCCAGATACTTTGTTATCAATATACGTTTTTGTAGTACTAATTTCTTGATCAACGTACGCTTTGGTGGCCACATCTCCATTATCAGAAGGAGTTCCTACACTGACAATTTTGTTCCCCCCCATATTCAAAACCCCAGACATCACATCGCCTGCTTTGGAGACTTTATTGTTCACCTGATTTTCTAAATCCGATCTGAGTGTGGTGATTGTCTTGTCCAAGGCTTCTAAAGCCCCCTGTACATCTGGAGGAGAACCAACCGCTGGAGAAAAATTACCTGTTGCAATGCCAACTGTTCCAGCACCTGTTGAGTCACTCAATTGTTCCGAATAAACAACATTTTGGGGCAAAACATCGGCGGTAATTTTTGACAAAATATCTTGAGTCACAGAATCAGCCACTGTGAGCGCTTGCTCCGCATACATCGAATAGGGAACGGAGACAATCTCCATCAACGTCTCTGGAGTGCTCCCTTCCGGTTTGACACCTAAAAATTTAGCCTGATCGGGGGCAAAGAGTTCCAAATCGATATAATCTTGGGCACCCACCATGGCAGAGACCACGCCCCCAACCGATTCCAGATTCTGTGTTTCGGTGTAGATCGGTTCTTTGTTCACATCCAAAAGGCGAAACTGAACATTATGAAAACCATCAACCAGTGGGACCCCACCAATATCAGTTAAAACCGATTGAAAATTGATAAGGCGGGGAACCGAGGATATTGGTACCGTGGATGCTTGCGCCTTGGCAAAAACACCCCACAAAAGAGCAAGAGTTAATGCAGCAAGCCCGGCGGCCAATTTTATTTTCGATTTTTTGTTAAGCTTCTTTTGGTTCTTTCCATTTTTTTGCGGCTTCACTGTTTCAACGAGCAGTGTCAAGCCTAGCCCAGGTATTAAGGCAGGGGGTTCCGTATCACCCTTTTTTTCAGCCTCTAAAAATCGAAACGGTTTTTTCATAAATCCTCCATGCCTCGCGAAGGCGGGCTTAACGTAAAACAAATTCCACACGGCGATTGACCGCCCAGGCTTGTGTGTTATGCCGTTGGTCCAGCGGCATCTTTTCACCAAAACTGACCACCATGATGATTCGTTCTGGATTGATTCCCTTTTCGATCAAATAGGCCTTGATCTCTCTGGCTCTTCTGTCACCCAACTCCATATTGTAAGAATCTTTTCCCCATTCATCACAGTGCCCCTCTAAAATAATGACGGAACCAGGATTGTCTTTGAGCCAGACAATGTTTTCGTTCAAAATTTCTGTTTGGTTTTCTTCGAGCACAAAACTGTCGGACGAAAAATGGACAGGCTTGAAAGCCATTGAAAAAATAGCCAACACCCCAAGGACCATCCCTCTCAATATTTTTTTCATCGGTTGTTCCATAAAATTTGCGCAATGTTGGGGAAAAATTCCCCTCCTTGTTCTCCGGAACCCCCCTGCCTGGCCACAGATTGTCCCACACGATCCGACTCCGGCCGGCTAGCGCTAAACAAAGGAGCCGGGCCAATTCCAGCCCCCTCCCAAAGGCGAATCACGGCACTCGAAGATTTTTCTGAATTGAGATCTCTAAAGGTAAAATGATAAGTTCCCTCTGCAAGAATACCTGGATAAAATTTTGCAATTCCCTTTTCATCGGCTTTAATTTCCCTCTGCCCGGTTACTGCATCTGTGAGCTGCTCTTTTTCTTCCACGGTGATCGTATGGCCTGGGTCGCTCAAAATTTTAAAATGCAAGCGCCGGTTGCTTGTGGCATCTTCTTCGGCAAAATTGAGTACGTAGGGCGTCGGCTCAAGACGAATGGAAAGTGTCAGCGTTTTTCCACCTTCAATCGTAATATCTTTAACCAAACCTTCGCGAATGGTTTTTCCAGAGCGACTCAAAGCCAACACATGGATCTGCCGGCTTTTTCCCTTCGGAATCCCCTGGATCACAATCCCTTCAGCTTCTTTTTCGACGAGATATTCAATCGGTGCTAAATCCTCTCCTTCAATAATGATTTTGAATTTTTCGATTTGAACCGATTCTAAAATGGAAGGTTTTTTGGCATTTTCCACATTGAGCTGAACGTAGCCCACATCTCCTTTGCTGACAGACAAAGAAAGTGGACCATCGGGGCTGATACCACCGCCACACCCAACAAGTATTAACAAACCGACTGCTAAAATTTTTATTTTCATAACATTCCTATTTAAAACTCAGTGCAACTGAACCGGTTTGTGGAGGCTTGGAACCGCCGGAGAGCAAAATGGCCAACACTCCCCCCACGCCCAAGGCCCCAATGGAGCCAAACAAAACAGCCTTTGAAATTTTTCTCCCACGTTTACCCAACAAAATTGGGTCGCTCGTTCCATCTGGATCCAACTCTGTGTTGGCATGTTGAAGCAAATTCAGTTTTGTCTGCGCGGTGATGAAACGAACCAACTGATTCACATTTTCTTCTAGACCACCCTGATTTTTAGAAAGATTGATGATGATGGGCCGATGACTGGCGCGATAGCGAGAATCAACTAAACGTGCCGCAATAGAATTGGCATCGACATCCACCATCAACACTTTGTCGACTTTTAAAAGCTTTGCGATTCTTAAACCCTCTTCAATTTCATGACGGGCTTTTGCTTGATTATTTTGCGCAACTTTTTTTGTCGAACCGGTCCAATAAAGTCTAGGGTGAAGTGCTAATTTTTGGTCCGATTTGACAGAAATTTTTTGATGAACAGGATTGTAATTATTGGCCTTGAAGCTCAAATGATATTCACCCTCTGGCATTGAGGGAAAATTTAAAGGACTAACCCCTTGATAAATACCGTTGAGATAAATTTCGGCCACCTTGGGGTTGGTCGTGATAGAAACAGGCCCTGTCGCCTCCTGGCTCAAAGCCTCTTTAGCATTAGCAAAAAGTTTTAGAATCGAAGGGGCAAATGCTTTGCGATCTAATTCATAAAGGGGATTGATTTTTAAAACCTGCCTAAAATCATTTGCGACTTCTTCTTTTTGGTTCAACGCTGAATGAACCAAGGCCAAGGTAATCCAACTATCCAAAAAAGTTTGGCCATCGCTCAAAGCCAAATCGAGATTTTCTCCAAAAATTTGAATAATTCTTTGAAGTTCAGCCTTGGATTCTAAGTAAGCAAATTGAAAATAGTGATCTCTTGCCCGAACGAGCAAATTTTTAATTTCTTCGAGGTTCTGATTCTCGCTGGATACCCCATAGTTGGGATAGTAACTAAGAACGGCCTCGACCTTTTGTGGATCAACAATATAAAGAGAATGGATTTCACTCAATTTCTGGCGTAAAACATCTGCGGTTTTGTCGCTGGCTTCATTATTAGAAGCATCATGAAGGGCCTTTACAACAATTGTCGTTGGGTCAGACGCTTCTATGAAAGAAGGTGAAATAAGTAGAATGAAAAATAAAAGAAAAAATGGCATACGCCAACAGCACAATGCAGGTTGTGTGCCAACGGCTCAGAAATGTAAGTAATGGGAATTCTTGAAAAAATTATTTTAGGGATTTTTGAAGCTGCAGTGAATCCGTACACGCTGCCTCAAATCGGTCACATTAAGGTAGTGGCGAAAAAGTAGTAGGGCCTGCCCCTCCGTATTCTGTGGGGGCCCCTAACTAAACCCCACAGAACACTACGGGCCACCCACTACTTTTTCACCATCAAAAAAAAGAAAATGTGAGGCTCGTAAGCCGGGTTCTGTTTCTAGACGGTCATTTCTCTAGCCCCGCCATTACTGACGGGGTCAAGCAGCCTACCCGTTCTGCTATCTTCCAGTGCTTAAGCTTAAAGGAAGCATTCGCCGGAACCAGCTCAAAGCAGAATCTATTTGGCCTTGCTCCGCGTGGAGTTTACCCTCCGCGCTTCTCGCGCTCCGGGTACTTCGTACCCGCTGCGCGCGCGGACGTAGCACTAGTCCTACCCCCGCCAAAGGCGGGGGTGGTGGGCGTTACCCACCACGCTGTCCTTGGAGCCCGGACTTTCCTCCCCCGCCAAAGGCGGGAGCGACCATCCGACCTCACATTTTCAAAAATTCAAAGAGCTATCCAAAATACTCATCAATCGCTTCGTTTGCTAATTTGTCCGCTTCTTCATTTTTTTCGCGGGGGATGTGTTTTACAGTATATCCTTGAAATTTAGAAAGGGTCAAGACCGCCTTTTGAAACAGGGGTTTTAAGCCCTCGTTTTTGACCTTATACTCCCCTTTTAGTTGGCGAACCATTAGCTCTGAATCAGCATGTAAATTCAATTTGGCTGCCGAAGGTTTTTCAATCTCTTCAAGGGCTAACAACAAAGCCTGGTATTCGGCTTGATTGTTGGTCAACTCTCCTAGGTATTTTTTATTTTTAAAAAGGGTTTCGCCGTGAGAATCAAGAATCACCCAACCTGCCCCGGCGGGACCTGGGTTTCCCCTAGCAGCACCATCTGTATAGATTGTAAAAACGCTCACTGTTTCTGGAGGGTTTTGGTCTTTTCAATCAAACCAAAGGCAGTTAGCAATGTTTTTTCTTCACCAGGTGAGAGATAAGAAATGATTTCTTTGGCCTCTGCGCTTAACCGATTATCCTTTTGAGCATTGTATTGATTAGCAACTTCAGCAGCCACTTCTTTGTGCAAACCTTCTGCCAGTTCTCTGAAACTTCCACGCACCTCTTCCACCGTCACTCCTTCACCGAGTAATTTATGGACGGATGCGAATTCCTCATTTTCCGCCAAGAAAAAAAGGAGTTCCGCTAACGTCTCTTTTGGCATTGTTTTAATATCCATATGCGTATCTTAAAACTTATCGTTATAAAATCAAGCGCTTTTCACTTTCACACCTCTTCGGGGTAAATAAGCCGATGGCAATTTGGGCAGTTTCGCAAATCGGCAGCCCTTAACATCTCATTATAAAACTGGGCCGGAATGTTCATATTGCATCCCTGACAAATCCCTTTTTTGACACTGGCCAACGCATCGGCAAAGCGCTTTTTAATAAACTCATATTTCTTCAAAATCTCAGGGGGCAACTCCTTTAATAAAGCAGGCCTTCTTTCAGTTATACGAGCCTTTTCAGTCTCCACCTCTTCCTGCCTCTTTTTAAGCTCCCCTTCAATTTGTCTATACCCACCTTCCTTATCGGCAGCCTGCGATTTTAGTTGCGTGATTTCTTGAGTTAATTTTTCACCCTCTTCCAGGAGCTTTAAAACCCTCTCTTCTCTGTCTTTGGTCTCCTTTTTCATCTGTGCGATCTCTTTGAGGGTTGCTTGATACTCCTTTTGCGTCTTGATGGCATAAAGTCTCTTTTCACGCTCTTGAACCTGGATAGTTTGTTCTTTAATGAGGGTTTCTAGAGATTGTCTTTCTTTATTCATTGTACTCAGTGTGGTCTCTTTTTCCTGAAGGGCACGAGCTACAACTAAATATTCAGCACCAGAGGTTTCTAATTGTTCAGGGATGGCTGCTAATTCAAATTCTACTTGGCGAAGGCGGCGGTCTATTTCCTGTAATTCTTTGAGTTGGGGAAGGTAATCTTTAAAGTTGACGGCCATAAATTTATGGAGCCTCTGAAAAATTCGCTTCCGCTCGCTATTTTCGAAAAGACGGTGGTCATTTTGGAGAGGCCCCCAAAATACCACCTCCGCTCTCGTCCCACCGAATTTTATAACCCCCATAAGGTTCGGCGGAACTCCGAGAGGCTTTTCTCAAACAGCTCGCTCACGCGAATTTTTCAGAGAATCCTTATTAAAAAGAACTTAAAGCGGGGCCTGTTTAAGCCCTTTGTCATAAGAAGTCAATAAGAATGGACTATTGACTGTGGACTATGGACTAAAAACTGTGTTACTGAAATTATATGAAAAAAATATTGGCGGTCTTGGTCTTATTGTTTGCCATC
This sequence comes from Deltaproteobacteria bacterium RIFCSPHIGHO2_01_FULL_43_49, assembly GCA_001798075.1. GTDB lineage: Bacteria > UBA10199 > UBA10199 > SPLOWO2-01-44-7 > SPLOWO2-01-44-7 > SPLOWO2-01-44-7. The sequence goes on from MGRG01000010.1 coordinate 27,940, forward strand.
AGCACTAACGCTCAGGCGGAATTTTCCCGCTATTTTTTTTCTGGGGATGGAAAGCTCTCTCTCAAAGCAGAAGGGAAAGGGATGGATAAAGTTTCGCCGAGATTGATTGCCATTCTCGACTATCTTCAAGACCAACTCGGCGGAGGAAAAGCGAAAATCGAAATTCAGTCGGGTTATCGCAGTCCGGAATATAATGAAAGCCTTCGCCAAAAAGGAAAGCTAGCCGGAAAGGCAAGCCTTCATATCGATGGGATGGCTGTTGACTTTGTGATGTTGGGAATCCCCGCCAAAAAAATTTGGGAATATGTGAGAGGGCTTAATTGCTGTGGTATTGGCTATTATCATGGCGATGGAGTCCACTTAGACACAGGTCCTGCCAGATTCTGGGATGAAAAAACAACCAAAGTCTTTACCGATATTTCTTTGCACAACAAACAAATTTATGTAACGACAGAATATGATATTTATCAGCCCGGTGAAACACTACAATTTCGTTTGGCAAGAATTACGGAGGTCCCCTTTGGAATGGAAAGTGAAGTGGCGTTACTCAAAAATAAAAAAGAATGGAAGAAAGTGAAGGTCGAAGGAGACAAAGGTTGTATCACAATTAAAAACAGAGAAGGTGCAAAAGCATTTTTTGTGAAACTTCCTACGGAGGTGACATCATCAAATGAAAAATTGGGGCTTAAAATTTCTTTTTGCTCAAAACCGGCCCCCGAAATGCCAGAGACCGCAACCTCGAATACCTTTATAATTGCCTCTCCACAATAAGAATGTTACCAAAAGGTAGTGACTACCTTATGGTAAAATTTACCAAAGGGTGGCGGCTACGTTCTACAACGGGCCCTTAGCTCAGCGGTTAGAGCCGCCGGCTCATAACCGGACGGTCCCAGGTTCAAATCCTGGAGGGCCCACCAAAATTTTTAAAGCCTGCCGGTAGGCAGGCAGGGAGGGTTTATGCCAAAGAGAGCACTCAGAGTAGCAGGTCTTGTTTTTTCAGTCGTCTCGCTTCTCCATTTGGCGAGATTAGTACTCAAGTTTCCAGTCATGGTGGGGAGCCATTACATACCACTGCGGCTCAATGGCGTGGGCTTTGCAGTCGCATCGATACTGGCACTCTGGATGTTTAGTGCATCCAAAAAAGCATAAACGAAAAAATATCCTTGCCAAGACTTTTAAGTTTTTCTATACCGCAAAAAGCAAAGGAGGACTTCAATGTCCAAGCAAAAAGGAACCGTCAAGTGGTTCAATGACAGCAAGGGATTCGGATTCATCACCCCAGAAAACGGTGGAAAGGACCTTTTCGTCCATTACTCCAATATCTCAGGCGATGGTGGTTACAAATCCTTAGCCGAAGGTCAAACTGTTGAATTTAGCATCGGCCAAGGCCCCAAAGGTGAGTACGCGACAGAAGTTGCAAAAGTCTAACCGTCGATCTTAAAAAAGAAAACCATCTTGTACTTTCGAAAGTAAAGTGCGGGATGGTTTTTTTATTGACGTTGGATCAGCCTGTGATAAGGGCTTGCTAGTGATCAGAATTTTTCTTGTCACGCTTTTCATCATAACAACAACTAATTTCGCACATTCAAAAGGAGTCAAAATGACAGAAAAAATAACCCCTCAAACATTTAACGATGCGGCATGGAATATGGGAATCACCATTCGTTGGAATGATTCCAACCAAAATGGAACGGTAGAAAGTAGCGAAGTAACTTGTTACGGTAACGCATCCGATTTCTATAATGATGAAACAGCTGACAAAATTATTGCTGCCGTAAAAAAAGGAGCTACGGAAAAACATTTGAAGGTAACTCGAACCCCAAATTACATCGATGGTTTGGATAAAAAAGTAGCCGCCTTAAAATTTGATCGCACAAGACCAAGAGAAGAGCTACGCCAAGCCTTACGCGACCGCGACTTAGCTTTCAGAAGCTGGGCATCACACACAATCGATTTCAGCAATCTTCCTGAAGCCGAGCAAAAAGCGGCTTGGATTTTAATCTATGAAGTGCTTCCCGCCGTTGAAGCTGTTAACGCGTTACAATCGGATCCCAATAATTTAAAATACTTTGGGCGCATTGCCGCTTCCGGAAATTTTGAGGATATTGCACATGCTTGGTATAGTGGCGGGCCTTGGTGTCAAGAAATCCAAAATGAACTTTGCTTATCGGATTCGTTATTTACCGCCCAGAAAACTCCCAATGCAGGCCTTTGGCCAACTTCCTTTGGGAAAGAAGAGGTCACAAAAATCGAACAAGACCCAGACAAAAAAGGGACCAAGGATTTGTTGAGTGACTTTGTCTATCGCACTTTTGATGAAAAGGGTGAAACACTCAAATGGAAATCGATCAATGCTTATCCTCCATTGAAACCTTATCTAGCAGCGATCAGTGCCGGTTTAAGAAAAGCAGCTAGCATCTCTGGTATTGATACCAGTTTGAGAAAATTCTTTTTGAAACGTGCTGCTGAATTTGAAAACAAAGATAGCGCTTATCCCTTCTTCGATGGAGATGTCGCTTGGGTGGCTGTAAAAAGCGGTCTCGATGTGACATTAGGGTTTTATGAATCTTATAAGAGTCCTTTTGAACACAATGCGATGATGGAGGCCTTCGTCGGCCCAGTTGACCAACGAAAAGAGGCTTTGGGAAAAAGCTTTCAAGGGCTAGTTTCCGATATGGAAAAGGGAGTTGCTACCTCGCTTGGCAAAGAATATGAAGCACGTGATTTTTCAAAAGGCCTACCCCCCCTCAAATTTGCAAACCTGATTTCATCGGGAGATGGACGCATTAAATATGTGGCCGCAGCTTATTATTTGCCAAATGTGGCACCGCACGGTGATGATTCCATTTCAAAGAAGGTTTTTGCTTCCAATAATATTCTTGCACGTTTTTCTGGTGTGATGAGACCGATGGGTGATGTTGCTATCCATCCTTCACAACACTATGTTGATGAAAATGATATGGCGGTTTTCGCCATCGCCCACGAAAATGCGCATGGTGTTGCACCAGATCGTTCAACAACAAAAGGACTTGGTGAATTCAGCTCTGCACTCGAAGAAGCAAAGGCCGATTTAGAAGGGATTGCCTCTCTACCACTTGCCGTAAAAAAAGAAATTATTACTCAAGAACAAGCAGATAAAGCCTGTGTTACAATGCTTTATAGCTACTTGAGAGGGCTGGCTTACGGAATCGATGACGCCCATGGTACTGGCAATATTATTGAATTCACCGCCTTGTTCAAAGAAGGTGGGATCGTCGAAAAAGATAGCTACTACATGATCAATTTTAAAGATGGTGCTATTTACACTGTAGCCACGAAAATTGCCAGACGGATGGAAGCCATCCAGTTAAAAAGCAAAACAAAACCAGAAGAGGCAAAAGCAGAAGTGGCAACTTGGTTAGAAACTTCGAAAAAAGAGATGCCGGCTAAAATGAAAACTTATGTTGGCAAGTTAGAAAAGATGCCCAAGGATGTTTTGCCTTGGTATCACTTCAAATTCTCAGAGGGTGTTACCAAACAAATGCTGGCGTTGAGGCAGAGCTAACCCCATCTTAAAATGAAAATTGCTTATAGAGTATCTGGCTCTAAAAGCATTACCCACAGGGCCCTGTTTTGTGCGGCGCTGGCACGAGGAAAAAATATCTTGATCAACCCGCTCGTGTGTGACGACACCTTCGCAAGTGTCAATGTGCTGCGAAGATTGGGTATGCGCATTTCAATGGAAACAAGTCAGTGGATTGTTGAAGGGAGTCCGCTCCAAAATCCAAAAGAACCACTTGATTGCAATGAATCGGGTACAACTTTTCGTTTTATCACTGCACTAACCGACGCATTCAAAATTCCTTGTGAGATTACTGGTAAACCTTCACTGATCCAAAGAGGGGCAACCCCACCCAGTAATATTAGCTCTCAATATATATCCGGCATGTTGCTCGCCAAACCTCAAAGTAAAAAAGAGGTGGAAGTTTCCAAACCATATGTAGAATTAACGCTCGCCGTACAAAAAGCATTTGGTGTGGATGTTGAGGCAGGTCATCTAACATATCAGCCAACTATTTTTACGATTGAGGGTGATTGGTCATCGGCTGCTTTTTTACTCGCAGCCAACTTTTTGACGGGAAAAGAAATTAAGATTGAAGGGTTAAATCCCAATAGCCTTCAACCCGATCGAGAAATTGTTTCTATTTTGAATGCCATGAAATCAAGACAAGCCATTGAGTGGGATTTAACCAATTGTCCTGACTTGTACCCGATCGTCGCCGTATTGTGTTCTACATTGAAAGGGAAAAGTGTCTTAAAAGGGATCGAAAGATTAAAATACAAGGAGTCCGACCGATCAAAAGAAATGGAAAGGGTGTTGAAAACAAACGTGGTTGACTCCAAAGACCACCGGATTATCATGGCCGCAGCCGTTTTGGGATTAGTGGCTGAAGAAAAAATGATTTTTAAGAACCCTGAGTGTGTGAAAAAATCGTTTCCCGATTTCTGGAACGCTTTAAAGTTATACCAATGAGCAACACATTAGGAAAGATTTTCCAGATAACCAGCTTTGGCGAAAGCCATGGGCCTTGTATTGGTGTGGTGATTGATGGATGCCCCTCTGGACTAAAGATCGATCAGCAAAAAATTGCAGAAGACCTTGCTAGAAGGCGTCCTGGCCAATCATTAACAACCCCCAGACAAGAAAAAGATGAATTCAAAATTCTTTCGGGTGTTTTAAACGAAACGACAACCGGCGCACCGATTTGCATGATGATTCATAATGAAGATATTCAATCAAAAGATTACGAGGAACGCCGCTTCACTCCAAGACCGGGACATGCGGACTACACCGCCTTCGTAAAATATGGTGGGCTTGAAGATTATCGTGGTGGTGGGAGATTTTCTGCGAGGATCACAGCTGGTTTTGTAATGGCAGGAAGCGTTGCCAAACAACTTTTGAAAACAATCGGTGTGAAAGTTTCTGCGCGGATCATCGAACTGGGTGGAGTTTGCCAAGAACAAGAAATCATTCGCAGGCTCAATGAAGTTCAAGAAAAAGGGAATAGTGTGGGTGGTATTATTGAGGGAACTGCTTTGAATCTACCTGTCGGGCTTGGTGAACCTGTCTTTGACAACTTGGATGGAGAACTGGCGAAGGCTTTGTTTGCACTCCCCGCGGTCAAAGGGGTTGAGTTTGGAACTGGTTTTAAGGCTGCAAAGATGTTGGGATCTGAGCATAACGATATTTTCGAGATGAAAGATGGAAAAATTCAAACCAAAACAAACAACGCCGGAGGCATTTTAGGTGGATTATCGAATGGCATGCCCCTTGTTGTGCGTGTTGGTTTCAAGCCAGTTTCTTCGATTGCCAAAGAACAACAAACGGTCAATTTAGAAACAAAAGAAACCCTTCAACTCCAAACAAAAGGCCGTTTCGACCCCTGCCCGATCCCCAGAGCCCTTCCTTTAGTCGAAGCCATGATCGCCATTGTCTTGACCGATTTTTCTCTTCGCAGCCAAGTATTGCCACGTGCATTGACCAAAAGGTAGTCACTACCTTTTGGTAAAAATAACAGAAAGGTAGCGACTACCTTTTGACCTTTGCAAACGCTTGTAGGGCTTTATCTAAGTGTGATCTAGTGTGGGCGGCGGAGATTTGGACGCGGATTCTGGCTTTACCTTGGGGAACAACGGGATAAGAAAAACCGATTACATAAATTCCTTCTTTGAGGAGATCGCGAGCCATATTTTGGGCAAGTTTTGCATCGCCCAGCATTACAGGGACAATGGGGTGAGTCCCTTCCAAAATATTAAAACCCAACTCTTTTATTTTCTGACGGAAGTAACGTGTGTTTTCGTGCAAACGATCACGCAACTCTGAGGATTTCTCCAACAACTCAAAGACTTTCAAAGAAGCAGCGACAACAACGGGCGCCACGGTATTGGAAAAAAGGTAGGGACGGGAGCGTTGGCGTAAATATTCAATAATTTCTTTTCGTCCCACTGTAAATCCTCCGGTCGCTCCCCCAAGGGCTTTTCCAAGTGTTGAGGTCAAAATATCAATACGCCCCTCAACCCCACAGTGCTCCGGTGTTCCCCTGCCGTGTTTCCCCATAAAACCAGTCGCATGCGAATCATCCACCATGACTAAAGCCTCATATTTTTCTGCCAAATCACAAATGGCTCCGAGTTTTGCAATATATCCATCCATTGAAAAGACACCGTCGGTCGCAATCATTTTAAGCCTTGCCCCTTTGTCTTTGGCCTCTTTTAATTTTGTCTCCAGATCGTTCATGTCTGAATTCTTGTAGCGATAGCGCTGTGCTTTACAAAGCCTTACCCCATCAATAATCGAGGCATGATTGAGTTCATCGCTGATGATCGCATCTTCTTCGTTAAGGAGTGTCTCAAAGAGCCCCCCATTCGCATCAAAACAAGAGGAATACAAAATGGCATCATCCATCTTTAAGAAATGGGCGATGGTTTGCTCTAATTTTTTATGAAGGTCCGTTGTGCCACAGATAAATCGAACGGAAGACATTCCAAACCCACGCTCGTCCAAAGATTTTTTGGCCGCGGCAATCAATTCCTTATTATCAGCCAGCCCCAAATAATTATTGGCGCAAAAATTAAGGACTTCTCCTTGAGAAACTTTGATATCGGCACGTTGAGGGGATAAAATGAGACGCTCTTCTTTATAAAGCCCACCTTCCCGAATTTCTTTGAGTTGCTGATTTAAAATCTCTTTAAGTTTCGAATACATATAAAAAAGGCGTCGGACGCCTTTTATGTCGGTTCGACTTCCTGAGTCAACTTTAATATCTGTTTTTTATTCTGTGGGTGGTGGGTGGCCCGGGACAGGACCTACCACAAGGCCCATCATTTTCAATCTCCTTTAAATAAAAACAGCCTCGAGGACCCGATCGAGGCTGTTTTGTACTGCTGCGAGGGAAACTATTTTGTACGGATCAAAACTCCATATCCTTCGGCACCGGAGCCACTGAAGCTTAATTTGCCGTTAACACCGCTCAACTTATAAAACCTGGCGGCTGAAGGGCCAGTGGTCGCACTTTGAAAAGTTGCATAACTTTTGATGGCTGGACCACTGAGCACAGTTCCTCTTCCATCCTCTGCACTGCAACGAAGACAAGCACCAGACCAGTTGCCAGTGGAGCTATCTTTGACACGCGGCTGATAGGTAAAGCGACGATCTTGGCTGATACCGGCGTCACTCATGGCCAACACCGCGGTCCATCTCAAGAAGAATTCGCCGAATTGGTCGAAGTCGTTAGTTCTTCCACCAAAAGAGGCTTCAACATTGCGCACCCCACTCTGAGCGGTTTGAACCATTTTGCTCGCAAATTGACTGGCGTTATCTGCTTGCTCATAAAGAAATCTTAAAAAGAGATAGGCGGCACCTCTTGCGGCAAGTCCCGGGGAACGGCTGCTCACCAAAGAATAGGCGGAAGGATTTTTCAAAAAGATTGCATAACGAGAAGGGTTTTCTTGGTTTTGACCAAAAAGGTCTTCAGCCAAGTGGGACATCCCCTCGTTGAGCCAAGGTTCTTCCGCAGTCCCCTTGCTAACAAAAACATGCTGGTTGAAGCTGATGGCGTGTTGCAATTCATGGGGCATCACAGCGGGTAATAGATTGGAAAGCGCAAACTCTTTGGAAACAGGAGTTCCATAGACACCCGATGGGTCTGGCACCATGATGTAGAGAATTTCCATGAAATTGCTTGCGGAGTTTGATGAAGAAGAAGGGTACAAATCGCTGGCGCTGAAAAAACCAGTTACAATACCACCACCCAAAGCACCCAGGGCGTTGACTTGGGGAGTTAATAAAACAATCACTTTGCCGTCACCATTCACATCGGAGAGAGACCCAAGAAGATTTTGCTCTTTGGCTGCGGTGCTATCAAACGAATTGCAAAGAGTTCTGACTTCAGAATCAGCAAGCATGCTGGCACTGACCCTTTCATCGACATAAAAAGCGACATTGGAACCGACACACTCCGCAACGGCCCTCACCTCTACGGAACTAGTTGAAGAAGTAAGGCTGGCCAAAACTTTAAAACTTCTGGCATCTCCTTCGGAAAGGGCTGGGCTGACATCAGCTATAACCGCCTTGGCAGCAGACATAGAATAGATTGGGTGATCTTCATTTTCCAATGCATGTTCTCTTCCTCTCAACGCATCATGAAATTGTTCTGTGATGTCATTGATGGCTTGTTCATCTTGAGGTTCATTCATCTCATCGGCTGCTTTGGACAAATCGAATTCGACATCGGAGATATCTCCACTGATTTGAACTGAAAAATTGGACTTGTCGGAATAAGAAGTGTTAGCGACTGTCAGGATGAATTCAGAACCATCTGCAATACCACCAAAATCTAGAGAACTTTGAGAACCATTGTAATCTACATAAAGGATATCCCCCACACTCAATTCTTTGGGTTGGGAATAAATGTTAGTAACGGTAACACCGCCACTGCTTCCACCTGTTGTTTGTCCCCCTGTAGTACCTGACCCAATGGCTGATTTGGCCTCTGAAATGCCTCCTGAACCTGAACCACATGCAACCGATAAAAGGGCTAAAAGGCCTAGGATGATCCCTGTTAAGGCCTTTTTAATTTGATTGGCTAACATCTCTTTTCCCTCGCTTTTCCGGACCCAAGCCCTTTAAAAGCAAGTGATGTGCCAATCAGATCATTTTGATAAATATAGTCTAATTATCTTTATTTATCATATAGTTATTATGTGTCTAAGTTTTATAAATTTATACATTGATGGGTTAATATTTACACATCTATAAATACTGTAAATTCTCTATTTGATAAAATAGCCACTGATAAGGCTATTAATCATATAATTAGGTATTAAATTATAGATTTTAGTTGGGGGTAAAATATACCCATTGCTAGATATCGCATACTAATGAGGACGGTGAAAAAGTAGTAGGTCCTGTCCCTCCGTGTTTCTGTGGGGGCCCCTAACTAAACCCCACGGCAAACACTCCGGGCCACCCACTACTTTTTCACCAGCATTCCTCATGGACGCTGGAGATACCGTAGAGTATGTGACACCGAATGAAACGGTATAATGACCTGTCCGCGTGGCTTAAAAATAAGTTTGGGTGCAGAGTTTTTAAGGTGAGTCTTTCTGCAGCTACCACCTGTCCTAATATAGATGGAACTCTGGCAACGGGGGGTTGTACCTTTTGTAACGATGCCTCTTATGCTCCCTTAAGCACCAACCGAAGAACCAAACCGATCAAGCAACAATTGGTTGAGGGCATAGAATATATTAAGAGAAGGCATCGAACCTCCAAGTTCATTTCCTATTTTCAAAGTTTCACCAGCACCTATGGGAATATGGAAACTCTTTTGGACAAGTTTAGGGAAAGTCTAGACCATCCTGAGGTGGTTGGGTTTGCCCTTTCAACCAGACCAGATTGTATTGATGAAAAATGGGCAAAGGCCTTGTCTCAATTAGCCAATGGAAAACTTTGCTGGATAGAATTGGGATTACAATCATCCAATAATGAAACGCTTAGGAGAATTAATCGTTGGCACACTAAAGAACAATTTAGTGAAGCGGTAAAAATGCTCAAAACAAACTCCGACCTGCCGATTTGTGCTCATGCAGTACTGGGATTACCCGGTGAAACTAAAAAGGATGTTCTAGAGACTGCTGATTATTTGGCAAACCAACTCATTGATGGTGTTAAGATTCACAATCTACATGTTGTGAAAGGAACCGCTCTGGCCAAAGATTATCTGGAAGGAAATTATAAACCACTTACACTCGAGGAGTATGTCGACTGGACCATCGATTTTTTAGAGCGAACGCCGCCTAACTTTTTAATCCACCGCCTCAACGCCCACGCCCCACGTCAACTCACACTCGCCCCCGATTGGTCAATCAATAAGCTTGCGATTTTTAATGCAGTGGAAAAAGAGATGGAAAAACGCGACACCTGGCAGGGGAAGGGGTTGGGGGTTGGGGTTCATGAAGTATCGGGTTCTTTGTGAATTAGCTGGAAATCGTTACGCCACTATGGACAGGAGCAACGGCTAATGCTTCTTGCCGAATCTTTGCGTCCAGACGGACTTTTTCATCTATTGCGCCTTCCACTTTACGAAGATAAGACACTACATCATCACCACTATCAATATCTCCTCTATCTTTAATTGTGAGCCGGTGTCTTACTGTAAAAATATAGGGGTTTCTAGCTGCTGTATCTAACACCCTTTCAGCAGCCAATATGTCGCCTTTAACAGCTTCTTGTATCAATTGAGTAAGCGCAGCTTTTGCTAAATGGGATACTCTTTCTCTTCTTTCCACCATCTTGATAGCATAGCAATATAGTTCATTAATAAAAAACCTACGTCTATGAGAAATATCCATTCCTTCTAGATAAAAAATCCTGTCTCCAAAAATCAAATCTCCTTTTTCCCATCTTTTGACTGCTTCTTCAGCCTCTTCAGCATATATTCTTGGATTTTTCGCCGCATATCTATCGATGGCATCATGAACACTTTGAAGAGAAGCTCCAAGTTCCTCTTCAAAAATAGGAACCCCTGGATTAGCCCGTCGAGGGAAAGTTATTATAGTTCGTCTCAATTCAATAAGATGCCTACCCGAAAAACGCTCTGGAGTGACACTGGCGAGTTGCAACAAATTAGCCGCCAGTCCATCATATCGCTCAGCTACTTCTGTAATAAGCTGTGAAATAGCGCCATGAGCTAATTTCATATCCTTCGAATAAGCGGCAATTTGATAAAGTTCGTGTACGATTTTGCTCGATATCTCGTCCAAATATCTTCTAGCCGTTTCAGAAAATCTCGATATACTTCCGGACCAAGGCCCTTTTTCTTCGAAATATGCCGCTCTAACTACTATTCCAGCATATTGATCAAGTGGAACTCGAGCTAAACGCCCTGAAAATTCTAAGACGTTCTGTAAGGATGGACAATTAAAAGGATCATTTTCATTGCTTAGCCGAGCGTATTTTTCAACTAACCTGTCATCATAAGCAGACGCTCCAGTTAGAACCTTACGTGACCGACTGTCATTCCACGCAAAAATACCGACACCGGCACTCGCTGCCTCAGCAAGAACCGTAGGCCCCATGGAAAGGAGTGCCCAGGCGGACATTGCACCATTAACAATCATTGATTTACCTCTATATTAGTTTTCGTCAAAAAGCTAAAAAAGTTGCGTGGTTTTTGAAGATTTTTTTCCTTCTTTCCTTCCCCCACTTCCGACGGTACCTGGTCGCGGCTCTGTCCTATTTCCCAAATAAATTCAGTTAGTTATTATGGTACCTGGTCGCGGCTTTCTTTAATGCTGTCGAGGCTGAACTTGAACATAGAGACACCTGGCAGGGAAAGCTTATATAGGAATTTCCTTGGGGACTTTGTGGGTGAGGTGGCAGGAGGCGAGGTCATTGGGGCCGTGGGATTCAAGTTGGGGCTCCACGTTGACACAAACCTCTTCACGATAAGGACAGCGGGGGTGAAAAAGACAGCCAGTGGGAAGTTGAACGGGTGAGGGAACATCTCCACCCAATGGTTTGTATTCCTTTTTTCTCTTTGGATCGGGCAGGGGAACAGAAGTTAGAAGTGCTTGTGTGTAGGGGTGTCGCGCGAAACTAAGTTTTTCGGCAGGAAACAGTTCTACAATTTTTCCCAAATACATCACGGCGATTCGGTCACTGATTTGTGAGACCACTTTCAAATCATGCGAAATAAAAATATAAGTTAAATTAAATTTTTTCTGAAGATTTTTGAGTAAATTAATAATTTCCCCTTGAATCGAAACATCCAGAGCGGAGACCGGTTCATCGGCAATAATCAGATCGGGTTTTAAAGCGATCGCCCTTGCAATGCCAATGCGTTGACGTTGCCCCCCGCTAAATTCATGTGGATACTTGTTATAATCATTTGGACTCAAGCCCACTAAATCCAAAAGTTCCATCACCTGATCGTGGCGCTGATGTGTGTTACCTCGCTTATGAATAATGAGAGGTTCTTCAATAATTTCTCCGGCCCGCATTCTGGGGTTTAATGATGCATAAGGGTCTTGAAAGATCATTTGGATTTTGGCCCGCAGTGGTCTTAAAGTTCTTTGAGAAAGATGAGTAATATCGTTTCCTTCAAAAACAATGTCGCCACTATCGGATTTGACAAGGCGAGTAATCAACAAACCCAAAGTCGTCTTGCCACAACCTGACTCACCAACCACTCCCAACACCTCTCCTTTAGTTAACTCCAAGGAAACACCATTGACCGCGTGGACTCTAGATTTTCCAGAGCGATAATGTTTCACCAGATTTTTGACTTCTAATAGCGTTGCCATATTTATCCTGGAAAAAAGCAGCGGGCCTTCTGGCCCGGCAATTTTTCTTCCATCAACGGTTTTTCCTCACGACACCTTGGTTGCACTTTGGGACAGCGATCTTGAAAATAGCAAGCCTTTGGCAAATCAATTAAAGAGGGAACATCTCCTTTGATCGTTGCCAAACTTTGACCCTTCGGCATTTTTTGCAAAGGAGGGATGGCCTTCAACAAACCTTGAGTATAAGGATGCTGCGGTTTTGAAAAAATGGCTTCACAAGAAGTCTCTTCAACAAGCTCTCCTGCATACATCACCATGACCCTCTGAGCAATTTCGGCAACCACTCCAAAGTCATGCGTGATGAAGAGCAGCGCCATCCCCAATTCTCTCTGGAGTTTTTTGAGAAGATCTAAAATCTGGGCTTGAATCGTCACATCGAGAGCCGTGGTTGGCTCATCGGCAATTAAAAGGTCTGGCTTGCAAGCCAGTGCCATTGCAATCATCACTCTTTGGCGCATCCCACCAGAGAGTTGGTGGGGATAGTCTTCAACTCTTTCTGCAGGAGAAGGAAGCCCTACCATTTGCAACATTTCAATGACCCGCGAGCGAACCTGTTTTGGATTTCCACCCTCATGCAAAATAATCGCCTCCGCAATTTGATCCCCAATGGTGAAAACCGGATTGAGAGAAGTCATCGGCTCTTGAAAAATCATAGCGATTTTTTTGCCACGAACTTCCCTGATTTGTTCTTTGGAAAATGAAAGGAGATTTTTACCTTCCAACAAAATTTCTCCCCCCATAATTTTTCCTGGTTGCGGTACTAAGCGAAGCAGAGAGAGTGAAAGCACGCTTTTGCCACACCCCGACTCCCCCACCAAACCAACAGACTCTCCCTGTTTGATTTCAAAAGAGACATCATCAACCGCCTTCACAATTCCAGAGGGAGTGTGAAAGTAGGTTTTCAAATTTTTAACTGCTAACAAAGGCATCATAATGATATTGAAAATGTGGGTGGTGAAAAAGTAGTGGGTGGCCCGTAGTGTTGCTGTGGGGTTTTGTTAGGGGCCCCCACAGAACACGGAGGGACAGGACCTACTATTTTTTCACCACTTTCATAAAACATTCTTTAACCTCGGATCGATCGCATCCCTCAACCCTTCACCCACCAAATTGTACGCGGTGATCGTAACGAAAATGGCAAAACCGGGGGCGAGTGTTAACCACCAGGCCACATCCATGTAGCTTTGCGCCTGTGACAAAATGGAGCCCCAGCTGGGAACTTGTGGAGGGACACCAAACCCTAAAAAAGAAAGTGCGCTTTCTGTCAAAATAGCCCCCGCAACGCCAAAACTGGCAGAAACCAAAACGGGTGCCAAGGCGTTGGGTAAAATATGTTTGAAAATAATTCTTAAGTTGGATGCCCCCATCTGTCTTGCTGATAAAACAAATTCTCTTTCCCTAAATCGAAAAAATTCTCCCCGAACCAATCTCGCAATGCCGGTCCACTGCGTTACACCAATCACAATCATGATGTTGTAAATGCTGGGACCGACAAAAGCCAAAACCGCCAAAATTAAAAAGAAGGTAGGAAAGCAAAGCATCACTTCAATGGCACGTGAAATCACGATATCGATCCAGCCCCCGTAGTAGCCGGCCAACGCCCCCAGAAAAATACCAATCGCCACATAGATGCTGACCGCCACAAAACCGACACTCAAAGAAACCCTGGAGCCGTAAATCATGCGGGATAAAACATCGCGGCCTAAATCATCGGTTCCAAACCAATGCTGAATGGATGGCGCTTCTAAAATTTTGTCCAAATTATAAGTGTCGGGAGAGTAAGAAGAAAGCCAGGGTGCTAGGAGTGCTAACAAAAATAAAACGACCACAAATCCAAGCGCAACCAACGCTAACTTAGAGCGTTTATATTGTTGCCAAACAAGACTCCAGTAAGATTGTCTCTTCATGTTTTAGCCTCGAAGGTGACTCGGGGATCGACCACCACATAAAGCAAATCGCTAATCAAAAGACTCACCAATGTTAAAAAGGCATCAATGGTTGCGATGGCCATGATGACGGGGTAATCGTAATTCAAAACCGCTTCGAAACCCAATCTTCCCATTCCTGGAATTGCAAAAATTTGTTCGATGATGACGGAACCACCCAACAGCGCTGGCAAAAGGGTTCCCATCAAAGTGAGCTGCGGAATGAGTGCATTGCGAAATCCATGTTTGAAAATGACTTTCCATTCACTCAACCCTTTTGCCCTAGCCGTGCGAATATAGTCTTGATGAATAACCTCGAGCATGGTTGCCCGACTCAATCTTGCCAGAAAAGCAAAGCCACCATAGGTGAGACAGACAACCGGTAAGACCAGGTGCCAAACGACGTTAGTCAATTTTTGTAATAAGGAAAGGTTCTCGACCCCATCGGAAATGAAACCGGCAATCGGAAATAAATTAAGATAGTCACCCCCTGCCACAAAGACCATCAACAACATCGCCACCCAAAAAGAAGGGAGTGAATACAAGACAAATAAAATCACAGCGCTGACGTGATCAAAAAGACCGGTCGGCCTGGCTGACGAAACAACCCCCCACGGAATGGAAATCAGATAAATAATAAAAATGGTGAGTATATTCAGAGTAAGCGTGATAGGAAGTGCAGCCCCAATTTTTTTTAAGACCGATTGTTGATCTTTATAGGATTTGCCAAAATCGAAAGTGGCCACCCTCTTACACCAAAGCAAAAACTGAATGTGAATCGGTTTATCCAGACCATAGAGTTTTCTGGTTTCTTCTACAATCGATTGCGCGGCCTTGTCTTGCACCATTCCCTGGGCAGAGGCCCTAAGCTTCATCTCCGCCGGATCTCCAGGCGCTAACCGAATAACAAGAAAGGTAATGACAATGATTCCCAAGAGTGTGGGCAAAATCAATAAAAGGCGTTTGAAAAGATAACTTACCATAAATATTTTGAAAAAGTTCGGGGTCCTGTCCCTCCGTGTTTCTGTGGGGGCCCCTAACTAAACCCCACAGCAAACACTCCGGGCCACCCCTCACTTTTTCACAACCTTTTTCATTCTACAATCCATTCACGCATATCTAGGCCAACCGGATATTCTTTTACGTTTTTAAAGCGCAAATGTCTTGCCACCAAATCGGGCCTTGCAAACATAAAAAGATAGGGTTGTTCATCATACAAGATCCGATGAACTTTTTTATACATGGTTTGCCTTTTTGCTTCATTGAATTCTCGCCTTCCCTCTTCCAAAAGGCGATCAACCTCTGGATTGGCATAGCTAATATAGTTGGAACCCTCTTCAGACTGTGAAGAATGCCAAATTTGATACAAATCTTCTCCACCCGCCCCTCTTCCCCAACCAGCCATGATGGCGTCAAAGTCGTGCTCTTGCATTTTTTTAAACAAAGTGACGGCTTCTAATCTTCTCAAATCCAGTTCAATGCCAGCCCTCAAAAAATTACTGCGCAAAATGGGGGTCAGCTGCTCATAAAACTGAATGCCGGTTGAAAACATCAAGGTGAATCGGAAAGGAATTCCATCTTTTTCCAAAATTCCATCGCCGTCTTGATCTTTCCAACCTGCCTCTTTAAGAAATTGTTTTGCCTTCTCTAAATCATACCCAATGGGTGCAAGATCTTTATCACAGTTTGGCCCCAAAGGGTAATAAGGCCCTGTGATGGGATAAAACAAACCAAAATGGAGTTTTTTGTTGAGCTCTTCTTTGTCAACCAGATGGGCTAGTGCCCAACGGACACGTTTATCCTTAAAATAGGGTTTTTTCGAATTCCAGCCGATATAATTATAGACACCAAAGGGTGTGAAAAATTGATGTTTAGCAAATTGGTTGAGGAATTTTTTGCTGCTGGTCTGCTTTGCCCATTGGAGAGGACTAATATCAATTAAATCGAGGTCTCCCTTTTTTAAAAGTTGAAACGTAGTCAGCTCGGAAGGAATGATTTTGAAAACGATTTGTCTGATATCCCAAAGCTTGCTCCAGTAACCTTCAAAGCGCTTTAAAACAATTTTGTTGCCCGTGTGCCATTCCACAAATTGAAAAGGGCCTGTGCCGACGGGATTACGATTACGGGGGTGAGAGTTAAAATCTTGTCCATCATTGAAAACATGCTTTGGAACAACGGTCATCAAACCCAACATATACAAAGCCCTGAAGTAGGGCTGCCTGTAAGTAAAGCGAACGGTATATTTGTCCAGTTTTTCTGCCTTGATGACATCGCGATAGTAACTACGCAAAGGGGCAGCATCCACTTTTGGATCTTGAATTCTGTCGTAAGTATAAATGATATCGTCTACGGTAAACGGTTTTCCATCTTGCCATTTCACATCGTCCCTTAAATAAAAAGTATATTGCAATCCGTTTGGAGAAATTTCCCAGCGCTTGGCTAATTTGGGTTTTGGCAAAAGAGTTTCGTTATCCAATTCAAAGAGTTGTTCATAGATATAACCAGAAACTGAAGAGGCATAAGCGCTGTTGGCAGTGACCGGATTCAGTGTTTCCGGATCGGTCGGAAGATTTTGAACTAATGTATAAGGATCTTTAGGGACTTGAAAGTTGCAGCCAATCAAAAGAGAGAAAACAGAAATCAGAAGATAGAAAAGAGAAACACCTGACCTCTGATTTCTGACTTCTGACTTCTCACTTTGTAAGTTCTTGAAGCTTCTCCTCAACCCGTTTGATTTCATCTAAATTGGGTTCTTCCCTGGCTTTGTTGTATTCTAAGGCTTTTCTAAAATATTTGAGCGCTTCTTGTTTGTTCCCTTTTTTTAAAAAAATATCGCCAATATGTTCGACAATGGTCGGCTCTTTGGGCAAAACGCGAAAGGCCTTTTGAATATATTGATAAGCCTTATCCAAATCCCCTTTTTGAAAATAGACCCAACCCAAACTGTCCAAAATATAACCATCGCCTGGTTTGATTTTGAGGGCTTTGCGGATGAGGTTTTCTGCCTCTTCCAAATTATTTTTTTCTTCCGCAAAGGTATATCCAATATAGTTAAGCGCCGAAGCGTTACTAGGGTTCAAGGTAAGCACTTTTCGCATCATGGCGACACTCTCGGTTTTGTTTTGCGCCCTGTCGTAGAGCGTTCCAAGATTAAAATAAAATTGCTCACTTTCTGGAAAAGATTTGACTCCCTGTTTTAAAACATTGATTGCCTCGTTAAACTCCTTTTTTTCTTCATACAAAAAAGAAAGGTAAAAATAAAATTCCGATATTTTTTCGCTTTTGCTGACTCCTTGCTTTACAACTTTGATCGCGTCATCGTTTTTCTTGAGATCTCGATAAATACTCGCGCGTCTTAAGACAGCATCTTTAAACAAGCTGGAGGCCGGCGGGACAGCAGCGTAATGTTCAATCGACTCAGGAATGTTTTTTGTCTTTTCCAAAATCAAGCCTAAATAATAATGAATTCGGTCGGCTTTGGGGTTAATCTTCAAAATATTCTGCAATCTAGTGATCGCCTCCACTGGGTTTCCTAAATCATAATAGATAGAGGCAATTTGGAGTTGCACGCCGAGGTCATGGCTATAGCGATGTTCTACCTCTAAAAGCTGCTCCAAGGCCTCTTTCAATTTGTCTTTGTCCAAATAAATTTGAGCGACGATTTGACGAACACGGAGATTGTCCGGCTCCACCTTCAAAATTCTTTGATAGGTTTTTAGTGCCAGATCTGGATTTCTAAGAAATGTATTTTGGATGCCGGCAATATAAAAATAGGCTGAGGTTGATTCCGGTTTTCTTGCAATCCATTTTTGCAATACTTGGATCGCCTGATTGTATTTTTTTTGATCGACCAGACTTTGGGCAAGCCTTAAATAACTCTCTTCGCTTTCCGGGTTGGCACGAATTGCCTCTTCGAACATTCTTGCCGCTTTTTGCGATTCTCCTTTGGCATCCAAAATTCTCCCTAGCAACATTTTGGCATTGTCCCAGGCCGGTTTTGACTTCAAAGCAGCTTCAACATTTTTGGAGGCTTCATCCCATTGCCTATTCTCTGCATAGCGTTCGGCAACTAAAAACCTCAAATAAGGATCACTAGGATATTTCTTGAGAGCTTTTTCCAAATCTTCTATCGCTTGGGGTAGATCTCCTTTATAAGCCTCCAAATTAGAACGAATCAGGTAATAATAGGAATCGCCTTCCAGTTCTTTTTGAGTTTTGACTTTGCGTTCCTGGTGGGCACAACCGACAAAAAAAATACAAAAAATGGCTAAGTAGGCGAATCGAAATAGCATTATAACCCCTTAAAATCACTATAACATTTGTTGCGTCTCGAAGAAAATAAGAAATTCTTGGTTTCCTTCAGCTCCCAAAATAGGGGAAGGGCTCAATCCTTTGAAAACCCAGCCAACATTTTGGCCTGCGAGTTTAATGGTTTCAACAACCTCTTGGTGAAGTTTGGAATCCTTCACCACACCCTTTTTCCCAACCAAACCTTTGTCTACTTCGAACTGTGGTTTGATGAGAGCAATGATTTGCGCTTTTTGAGACAAAAAAGGTTGCACAGAGGGAAAAACAAGTTTTAAAGAAATGAAGGCAACATCGATGATACAAAGATCAATCGGCTCAAGAACCATTTCTTTAGATAAATGACGGATGTTTTGTCTCTCAAGTAGAACCACTCGGGGATCTTGGCGAAGCTTCCAGGCAAATTGTCCATAACCGACATCAACCGCATAGACTTTTTTGACACCCTGTTGTAAGAGACAATCGGTAAAGCCACCCGTGGAGGCCCCCACATCGAGACAAATTTTTCCGCTCACATTGATTTGAAATTCTTTGAGGGCATGCTCCAACTTCAGGCCACCACGGCTGACATATTTTGGACTAACATGCTTAAGATGGACGTTTCCCTGGGGCTTCTTCAATTAATGCTTCATCACAATGGGTACTTCGGGAGAAGCACCCCTTTTTGTACCCGGAGGTGGAACAACCCTTGGAGGAACACCGCGAAACAGCTTGGAAGGATCATCCAATGCCAAGGCCTTTTGTAAAACCTCGTCCATATGCTCTACTGTCTCGATTTTTACATCCTTCAAAATCTTTTTTGGGATTTCTTTGAGATCTTTTTCATTTTCTTTCGGAATCAATACAGTCCGGATCTGTCCACGATGTGCTGCAAAGATTTTTTCTTTCAAACCACCGATGGGTAATACGCGACCTCTCAAAGTAATCTCGCCCGTCATCGCGAGATCCTTTCTTACAGGAATTTTAAGGAGGGCGGAAACCAGTGCTGTTGCCATCGTGATACCTGCGGAAGGTCCATCTTTAGGGATAGCCCCTTCTGGCAAGTGAATATGAATATCGAGTTTTTGATAAAATTCGCGGCCCAAACCTAGAGCATCAGCCCGTGAGCGAATATAACTGACTGCGGCCTGGGCGGACTCTTGCATCACATCACCCAATTTCCCGGTCACAATCAATTTGCCTTTGCCGGGCATCACTGTTACCTCCGTAGTCAGTAATTCACCACCAAACTCTGTCCAAGCCAAACCGGTTGCAATCCCAATCTGGTCTTCCTCTTCCACCAAACCATAACGAAATTTGGGGACCCCAAGGTACTCGGTAACCTTGGCCGGTGTAACTTTGATCGCTTTGCCATTGGTTTTCACCGCTTTTATCACCACATCTCTGGCCAATTTTCTAAAAATAGAAGCAATTTCACGCTCCATGTTACGCACTCCCGCTTCCCTAGTATAATGTTGGATAATCGACCTGAGTGCCGAATCGGTAAACTGAACATCTTTTTCTTTGAGTCCGTTCGCCTCAGACTGTTTTTTGATCAGATATTTTCTGGCGATATGGAGTTTTTCATCCTCCGTGTAGCCAGGAAGGCGGATGATTTCCATACGATCTTGCAACGGCCATGGAATAGCAGGCAACGTATTGGCTGTGGTAAGAAACATCACGTGCGACAAATCATAATCCATATCGAGATAATGATCGCTGAAAGCGAAATTTTGTTCCGGATCCAAAACTTCTAAAAGAGCGGCGGAAGGATCTCCCCTGAAATCCATGCTCATCTTGTCGACTTCATCCAACAAGAAAAGGGGATTGTTAGACCCTGCTTTTCTAAGAGACTGGATGACTTTTCCAGGGAGTGCCCCAATATAGGTTCTTCTGTGGCCTCTGATTTCTGCTTCATCGCGCACGCCACCCAATGAGAGGCGGACAAATTTTCTTCCCATCGCCCTGGCGATAGAACGACCCAACGACGTCTTACCAACTCCCGGAGGTCCCACAAAACAAAGGATCGGACCTTTGACTTTTCCCATGAGCTGACAGACAGCCAAATATTCCAAAATACGCTCTTTGGGTTGTTTCAAACCATAATGATCTTCTTCCAAAATTTTTTCCGCTTCTTTGAGATCCAACTTGTCTTGGGTCAACTCACCCCAAGGGAGCGACAAAATCCAATCGAGATAATTCCTCACCACCGTGGCTTCCGCCGACATGGGGGACATCATCTTGAGTTTTTTCAGTTCTTGTTTGCAGCGTGTTTGTGCTTCAGCGGAAAGTTTCTTCTTTTTTATCTTTTCTTCGAGTTCTTGGATTTCGTTTTTAAATTCATCTCTTTCCCCTAATTCTTTTTGAATGGCCTGCATCTGTTCATTCAAATAATATTCGCGCTGGGTCTTTTCCATCTGCTTTTTCACACGGGTACGGATTCGCTTTTCGACCTGCAAAATCTCAATTTCTGATTGCATCATCCCCAAAAGCTTTTCCAAACGCTCGGTGGGAGAGATAATCTCCAAAATCTTCTGCTTGTCGGATAGTTTGAGCGATAAATGGGCGACAATGGTATCTGCCAAACGGGCCGGATCATCAATAGTTGCCACGCTAGCCAGCATTTCGGGAGGAATTCTTTTATTCAATTTAACATATTGTTCAAAAGTGGTTTTCACACCTCGCATGAGGGCTTCGAGTTCAATGGTTTTTTCGAGTGTTTCATCAATAATCTCTATCTCAATCATGAAGAAATTCGTATTTGGCAAAAACTGTTGGATTCTGGCTCTTCTTTTCCCTTCGATCAAAACTTTGACCGTCCCATCAGGAAGCTTTAACAGTTGAATGATGGAGGCTAGTGTTCCTACTTTATAGATGTCATCTGGTTTTGGATCGTTGGTCTTGGCATTCACCTGGGCGGCTAACAAAATATCTTTTTCTTTGTTCATCGCTTCTTCAAGAGCTGCAATCGATTTTTCTCTGCCAACAAAGAGGGGAACCACCATGTGGGGAAAAACAACAATGTCTCTTAAAGGCAACAGAGGCACTACAATCGGCTCTTTTTTTGGAACAAGATCTCCCGCCATAGATTCTCCTTATTATGCTGTCTGTGCCCGCTTTTCGTAAACGAGCACCGGTTTTGCACGTTTCACAATCACATCTTCACTGACCAACACCTCTCTCACCCCTTCTTGCGACGGAATATCATACATCACATCCAACATTACCGACTCCAGAATAGCCCTTAGTCCTCTTGCCCCCGATTTGCGTCGAATGGCCTCTCTTGCGATAGCCTCCAAACTGCCGGAGGTAAACTGGAGTTTGACCTTCTCAAACTCAAAGAGCCTTTGATACTGCTTTACCAGGGCGTTTCTAGGCTCTGTCAGTATTTTAACCAGGGCGTGATCATCCAACTCATCGAGTGAGGTAATCACGGGGAGTCTTCCTATGAATTCTGGTATCAAACCAAATTTAATCAAGTCCTCTGTTTGAATTTCTTTTAACAACTCGGAAAGTTTTTTCTGAGTGCGGCCCCTTACGTCGATCCCAAACCCAAGTTTTTTATCCCCTATGCGGCGTTCCACAACATCTTCAAGCCCCACAAAAGTCCCGCCGCAGATAAATAGAATATTGGTTGTATCAATGGGAATATATTCTTGTTGCGGATGTTTGCGCCCTCCTTTAGGAGGAACATTAGCAACGGTTCCTTCCAAAATTTTCAAGAGGGCTTGTTGAACTCCTTCGCCGGAAACATCGCGGGTAATGGAAGGGTTTTCCGATTTTCTAGAAATTTTATCGATTTCGTCAATGTAGACAATCCCTCGCTCACATTTGGCCTTGTCATAATCCGACACTTGCAACAAATTCAGAATGATATTTTCAACATCCTCCCCCACATAACCCGCCTCCGTTAAACAAGTGGCATCGGCTATTGTGAAAGGGACATTGAGCATCTTGGCTAATGTCTGTGCCAACAACGTTTTCCCGACACCTGTCGGGCCAATCAGCAAAATATTACTTTTTTGGAGTTCCACATCATCTCTTCCGTGAGCACGTGACTCAATTCTTTTGTAATGATTGTGGACAGCGACAGACAAAACGCGCTTCGCGTGTTCTTGGCCAATGACATATTCGTCTAAAAAGGCTTTGATCTCTGAGGGCTTGGGAACCCCCATGTTAGTTCCTACCTGACGGGATCGGGAATTTTCTTCAGCGATAATGTCATTACAAAGCTCAATACATTCATCGCAGATATAAACGGTGGGGCCGGCAATTAACTTTCTGACTTCTCGTTGATTCTTTCCGCAAAAAGAACAACTAAGACTCGTTGGGTCCTCAATGCTATCTTTAACCATGAGAGCCTCCGATGGCTTGAATCTTCCCCTTTTCTTTATCAGTTCGATAAGACAGCACGTCGTCCACAATGCCATAAGCCTTTGCCTCATGGCAACTCATGAAAAAATCACGATCGGTATCGTTTTGAATTTTGTCGAGCGGTTGGCCTGTATGCTTTGCCAAAATGTCGTTGATTTTTTCACGCATTCTCAAAATTTCTTTGGCTTGAATGTCGATGTCAGAGGCCTGTCCTTGAAACCCGCCCAAAGGCTGGTGGATCATAATTCGTGAGTGGGGAAGGGAAAACCGTTTTCCAGGAGAGCCGGCTGCCAACAAAATGGCCCCCATGGAGGCTGCTTGCCCCATGCACAAAGTTGAAATTTTTGGTTTTACATATTGCATCGTATCGTAGATTGCCAAACCGGCAGTCACCAAGCCCCCTGGACAATTAATATAAAGGTGAATATCTTTTTCGGGATCTTCAGATTCCAAAAAGAGAAGCTGGGCAATCACTAGGCTCGATATTTCATCATTAATAGGAGAGCCGACAAAGACGATTCTTTCTTTGAGAAGCCTGGAATAGATATCGTAAGCCCTTTCACCACGTCCGGTCTGCTCGATCACCATGGGGATAAGATTCATAAACACCTCATTTCGTTGATATTTTTAACTAAAATCACCCAAATTTTGACTATTTCTTCTCTTTTTTGGGCTTCACTACTTTGATTTTAGCCTCATTTAGGACAAATTCAAGGGCTTTTTCATGTAAAATTCGAGTTTGTAGGGAACCAACCATCTTATTTTTCTCGTAATAGGCTTTAATTTCAGCTGGAGGCTTTTTTAGGCCCTTGGCAATGGCTGCCAGGCGATTTTCCATCTCCTGTTCGGTGACTTCCAGCTTGGCGTCTTCGGCCACCTGATCCAAAACTAAAAAACTTCTGACTCGAAACTCGGCGTCTGGTTTTAATTCTTTGATAGCCTCTTCGACATTTAAGTCCTCAACCTTTTGGCCCCGACGCTTCATCTCCTGCGCAATGTCATTCAACATATAAGCCAGTTCTGACTGAACGAGCGATTCTGGAAGATCAAATTTATTCTGATCGACTAGCTGTTTCAAGATTTGGTTATAAAGCTCTCCTTTTTGTTGGTTTTCTTTGGTTGTGGCGATTTGTTTGTTCACATCATCGCGCACTTCGTTTAAATTTTTATAATTGCCCAAGTCTTTAGCAAAATCATCATTGAGTTCTGGGACATTTTTCTTACGAATTTGTTTTACTGTCACATCAAACTTAGCCTCTTTTCCCGCAAGTTCTTTGTTAAAATAATCTTTTGGATATTCGAAACGAAGTTCTTTTTTTTCACCTGCCTTGGCCCCTTTGAGACCTGCTTCAAAATCGGCCAACATATTACCAGTTCCCATTTCAATGACATAATCTTTTGCTTCTCCACCCTGAAACCTCTTTCCATCCGCTAAACCTTTGAAATCGATGATTGCCACATGACCTATGGCCAATGCTGTTTCTGTTGGGGTTGGTTCCAGCTGCGTCATGGTCGCTTGTAAACGTTTTAATTCCTCTTCTATTTCCTTTGATTCGACTTTTACTTCAGTCTTTTCTAGTTTCAAACCTTTGTAATCTTTGAGTGTCATTTCCGGAAGAACCTCAAATGTCGCCGTGTAAGAAAAATTACCCACTGCAGACCACATGCCAGGGTTAATTTCTGGCTTGGAAATAGGCCTGAGCTTTGCTTGTTCAAAAGCAAGACCCAATGTCTGGTCAACAACCTTTTCAATCGTCATCTGTTGGAGTTCATGACCGAATTTCTTTTCAATAATTTGTGGGGGGATATGGCCTGGCCTGAAACCTTCGACCTTCGCTTTTTTACCCAACTCGGAAACGGCTTGAGCACGGGCCTGAGTTACAAGATCAGAAGGAACCTCTACCTTAAGGCGCTTCTTGACGGAGCTGACTGCTTCCAATTCTGTTTTCATTAAGATTTATTCTGACAGAACAAAGCCCTTGCCACAACAATAAGCACTCCAAAGGTAAGTCCAAAGGTTGCATGCAAGATCAAAGAAATACCTTTGGGGAGTAAAAAGCCCATCGGCTCATTGAAAGAAGGCATAAACATGGTGGCCCAAAAAAGCCAAACCGCCAGTCCACCCAAAAGACCCATAAGAAAAAGAACTCGTTTGCGACTCCACTCAGCAACAAACTGGGCAAAGACAAGACCAAAAAAACTGGCAAGCCCAAAATGAATGAGAAGACCTGTGAAAGCACCGCCCCCAAACTGACCTATTTGCATGGCTTGGGCACCCAATACTGCGGCGCCAATCAATTTTAAAGGAAAGGTCAATTCTTGGTGGATTTTAAGAGACAAAAACGAGGCCAAAAGAAGCATCGATAACCCTGCTCCAACTCCAGAAATAAGGCCGCTCAACAGCCAGCGACGGTTTAGCCTGGTCCATATATAAGAAATATCATTTTGCGTTTGAGTTTCCATAATTCGCCGCTACAGACCATATCTAGAAGGCTGTTACAAGCGAAATTTTAGGCGGTTTCAGGAGAGGGTTTTTCTGGTTTTTGATACTCTGGAAACAGTTCTGGTCTATACCAATGCATTTCGGACAAAATGTGGTTAATCCAAGCGATCACTGCATATTTTTTCCTTGCCTCTAATGTCTTTTTAACATTCCCTAGTTCAATAATATGGCCGGTCGTGAATAAAAATCGGTGAGTGTCAAAGATAATTGAAATTTTCTGCACGGCTGATTCATTTTCTAATTCCGCTAATTCAATCAGTTGAAAAAATGCCCTCTCTGCGACTCGTTTATCTTGGCTAGTAATGGCAATGTGATGGAGGATGACAGGTATCCTTTTTTCATTTTCTTCTGCTTTCTCAGCGCACTGGAGTTGGTTGGCATCGATCAAGAGTGTCACAAATTTAGGATGTCTTCGAACGAGGTGAGGATATTTTTCTGAAAGCTCTGGCATACTTTTTTTCAAAAAATCGGTAATCCTTCTTCGCGCTGCTTGGGTGGCAGCAAATTTTGCAGATTGTCTCCGTAAAGCAGCGCTGACTGAAGAAACCGCTTTTTCATAATGAGGTTTAGGCACCTGCTTAAAAACATCCCCTACAACTCCCAATTCACGAAGAACATCTGCTTCAACTGCTTTGCGCCCTTCCAACATCTCTTGCAGTCGCCTCAAAGCACCATCCATAGCTGTTCGATCGGCTGAAGCAAAACTCTCTGGGGGAAGGCTAGCTGCAACATGGTCGACCATCCCTAAAGCCCCTATAAGGGCACCTTCATCTATTGTAGGAGTTTCACAAACGGCGTTAAAAAGGCCAAAAGGACCCCTTGCAAGGGCACTGGCTACATTTAAACTACCAGACATATTCAAGTCTTTCTCCCCCTTTAACTGGCTCTGCTCTGGCTCTATTATTGTTATCGGCAATCTTCCAAAAAAGTTGCTTGGGAGAATTTTTCGGCGTGTCAAAAATTTGACGGGTGTATGGTGTAGGTGTCGGACACCTAGACACTGTAGGTGTCCGACACCTTATTCAAAAACCCTTTGGCCGTTTGAAAATAAACAGACGTGAGCGAGTGTCCTTTGGATCTCTTTTGGTCGGCTTGCTGTTGTTGTCGGTTGCAAGATAGAGATGAGCACCATCCATTGTTAACCCTTCGGCCAGACCAAAAGGCTCTCCGGTATCATAAAGATTATCCACATTGTTGCGGGCGTAGGAGACAAAATCGACCAATTGAGGGGTTTCTTTTGAAAGATCGATTTTGAGAATCGAGGCTGATTCACGCTCAAGCAGATAAAGAAAATGGCTTTCGACATAAGCATCGGCTGCAGTTGGACCGTAGGTCCACGGTTTTCCCTGGGGGTTTGTATTCGGAATCATGATGGGCGATCCGTCTGGATTGCCGATGGGAGAAGGGATATCAAAGGCACGTAAAAGTTTGCCAGAGGCAAGATCATATTCATAAATTTTTCTTGGCGCCCTCTCTTTGACAAGATAAAGACGGTTCGTTACAGGGTCCAATGCAACAGCCTCAAAACCATTTCCCACGGTGGGAATTTGTTCTTCAAGATAATCAAGTTTGACAAGAGAGGGTGTTCCATCATTCGCAACTTTTATTGCTTTGGAGCAAGCCTCATTGATGACAATGAAGCCCTTCTTTCCATCGGGAACAAGACCCTCCAAATCCAGGGGTTTCCCATCGCAAGTGATTTCGGGACTGAGAGGTTTTATTTCAGAAACTCGTTCTGCAGCGCTTTGACTGCCGCGCGTCGCAATGCGATAAAGAAATGGATCATTTTTATCATTAACCCCAAATAATTGGCCGTTTCGAACGGCAAGTCCAGAGAGTTCGAATTTTTGGTCGCCAGCGACTTGAACATCCACAGGTAAAGTCTGCTTCAAATGGAGATTACGACTGGCACATACAGAAGGGCTAAACTTTAATGTGTCACAATATTTTTGTTTAAACAGATTGAGATCGGGTTTTGAAGTTTTTGGCGAAGGTATCTCTTCATTTTTTTTCTCCAATACCGGTTTTAGCTCATCCTTAGCAATCGCAGGCATTATTTGAAGCAGAACAATTCCTATTCCCATAAAAAATCCTTTCCAATACGCAATGTTCTTAACCATTATCGTCCCCCGTCAAAAAAAGTTGCTTACGGGATGTGGCTTATAATTTTTTGGTGCGACGGAAGGGATTTGAACCCCCACGGGTTTCCCCACTGGCTCCTAAGGCCAGCGCGTCTGCCGTTCCGCCACCGTCGCACAAAAAATTATGCCGCATCGGGATTTGCTCCCGACCTAACATAATTTTTTACTATTGGCAAAAAATTATACGTTAGGTCGAGGATCCTCGGCGCCGCAAACGATTTTTTGAAAAAAAATCGTGCAGGCGCCGGGACAGTTCCGCCACAGGAGCATAGTATATTAAATTCTAAATTCTAATATCTAAATCCTAAACAAATCAATTTTCTAAATTCCAAACAGTTTGGGACATTTGAATTTTGATCATTGGAATTTGTTTAGAATTTCGGATTTAGTGCTTAGAATTTTCACTCCTGAGATTTTTCTGCTAATGCTTGATATGCCAGGACGGCCCCTTTGATACCACCAAAAAAATTCGACAAAGTTATTTTTTCATTGGGAGAGTGTAAGCGATCATCGGGAAGTCCCACCCCAACCAACACTACCGGCACTTTTAATACCTGCTGAAAATAGGTGGTTACCGGAATCGAGGCACCTTGCATTTGAAAAATCATCTTTTTGCCAAAACCTTGTTCATAGGCCTTCGCTGTTTGCTTCATGAAAAAATTATCCTTATTAATATAAACAGGAGGTGTGGCAGATAAAACATCCACAGTTAAAGTGACTTCCTTTGGACAAAGACTTTTTACATAATCACAAAATTGTTTGGCGACTTTTTTGGGGTCTTGATTCGCTGTGACGCGGATACTGACTTTGGCCCCCGCTTCTGCAGGAATAATGGTTTTAGACCCTGCCCCTTGATAGCCGCCCCACATGCCGCAAATATCGAGAGTGGGGCGTGTCCAGTTCGTTTCCATCGGATTAAAATTTTGTTCGCCGACTAACCGCGACGTTCCGGCATCGTCATTAACCGCCTTTGCATTAAAAGGAATAGAGGTTATTTCTTTTTTTTCAGATGCCGTCATTTCTCTGACGTCGTCATAAAAATTGGGAATCAAAATTCTTTCTTTGTCATCTTTGAGTTTTGCCAAAATCCAGCTCAGCGTTTGCAAAGGGTTGCGCACCATCCCCCCATAAAGACCAGAGTGCAAATCGTGAGAAGGCCCTTTAACCTTCACTTCAAAATAGCAAAGTCCTTTCAAAGAATAGGTAATGGATGGGTGTTCAAAATCAAACCAGGGAGTATCCGAAACCAAAACAGCATCGCAGGATAAAAACTTTGCATTTTCCTGAACGTATTTTTCGATTCCCTTCGAGCCAATCTCTTCCTCCCCCTCTAAAATAACTTTGATGTTGATGGGGAGTTTGCCGACGGTTTTTAAATAGGCTTCAATCGCGCAAAGATAGGTGAAGTGTTGCGCCTTGTTATCGGAAGTACCCCTGGCGTAGAGATTGCCGTCTTTGATGGTCGGTTCAAAAGGAGGCGTTTTCCATTCGTCCAAAGGGTCGGGGGGTTGAACATCGTAGTGGCCATAAATTAGAATAGTCGGTTTGCCGGGGGCATGGAGCCAGTCGCCATAGACCAAGGGGTTTCCCTTTGTGGCAATGAGTTGGACATTTTCCAAACCACTTTCCTTAAAGTTTTTGACTTCTAATTCCGCACAGCGCAGGCTTTCCTGTTTTTTTGAAGGGTTTGCGGAAACACTCTCTATCTTAATGAGATCACACAGGTTTTTCAAAAACCGATCTTTGTTTTTCTCAATATATTCGAGTACTTGATTTGCCATAGCTTCTCTCTATGCCAAGTCACTAACTTTTCAAGCGGAAAATTTTTCTGAAGGGTTGAGAATTTAGATTGCACAAATAAGCAACTTTCTCTAGAAGGCCGCGATAACCAACTAGCTATGTACACTGGCACAGACATCATTTGGACTTCCATGGCCGCCGGCCAACGGGTTTTTGCTGAAACTCTTGTTACAAGAGACGCGCTGAATGGCGCAAACTGCGCAGAAATAGCCGATGTTTTTGCGTTAATGGCTGAAGAGCTTTCATCCAATACGCTTGGCACTTGTGCCGGTGAACTCAGAGCCCTGCAAGATGGAAGCCCACACGAAGGAAAGGGGAAACGAAAAGTTGCTGAGTTTGCAATCCTGGTAAAGACTTCCCCCAATGAAGGTCGTTTCAAAGAGGCTGCCGCACATCTCGATGCTTTAAGAAGAATGGGGGCACTCCAATTTGCAACAATAGAAGTGGTTCAAGGAAGACCACAAGTTGGTCTACAAGATCCAAAAGGGGATGTTCCCCTTCGAGAACTTGTCAATCTCGGCAAAAAAAGTTCTGTGGCAGCAAAGTTAGTATTCCAAATTGCCGTTAAGGCCCCCAAAAAATTCAGTGGAGAGTTTATCCCCGATATTGTTGAGATAGGATGTACCTTTGAAGATGGGGTTTTTGTCCTACATAAGTTAGCTTCTAAAAGAAGTGATTTAGCAAAAAGGGCTATCCTGGGACTCATTACTTTGACAAGCATGGAGGATCAAGAAACTCATAAATTAGCCCAATGGGCGCTTCACAATCTTGCACAACGCCGCTCGGATCTTTTTGAAAAAGAACATGTCGATGAAATGCGAAAGCTCAATAAGATCTGCGACGGGTTTGATAAAACGCTGGAAACGCTCGAAAAAAACAAGTCTGAATTATTTGTTAAATGGTATCAACGGTTATTTTCATTCTTGTTTTTCTGGAAGACGAGACAAGTTTGAAGATTTCTATTCGCTTCTTGCCACGCTTCAACCTCCTGAAAAATAGCAATTTCTTTGACACTTGCAAACGGATCCATAGAAGCGACGCATCCCTCTAGCTCTTGAAGTGTATTGGCCTCCATCAGTTGAGGCAATGCCAACTGATTTAATTTTGAATAGAGTTTTGCAAGGAGCTCTTGTGCTTGTGTTGAGGGTGGATATTGTTCAACAACTTTCTTTAACTTGACTCCAATCTCTTTCAAACCATTGCCAGGATCATCGAGTGTTTGTTTCCATTTAGTAAGAAGTGGCTCTAATTCCTTTTTTAGCAAAGTCTCAATGTCATTTTGTTGTGCTAATAACTGATTATAAAATGGCGGTTTCAAATCATTTTCCGCAAAAAGAGAAACTCCCTCTTTATATTTTTTATAGGCCTGCAACGCATTTTTATTTTTCTCTAATTCTTTAGCCTCCTCGAAGATTTTTTGTGCCTTTGTGAATTTTGAATTAATTGTCTCCGATAAATCTTCAGTGGCAACTTGTTTTACTTGAGCTTTTTCTAATCGCCCCAAAACATCTTGAGCCCTTTCATCTTTTGGATTTTCATACAGAGCCTCTTTGAGAGTGAGCATCGCCTGGGCCATGTTCCCCGATTCTAAAAAACTTTTTACAACAGCCATTTTCCCGCGTGCATTATTTTGATTCATCTTTTGTTCTGTTTGCAACCGAATGGGTGTGTATTCAAAAGCGCCAGAGAGGGCCTTGGTGATTTTTTGATGAAAAGGATCACTCTCATCTAAAATAACGTGCAAGGCCTTTTGCCAGAAGAGCTTTGCTTCAGCCGGTCTTGAAGCGGCATGAGCCCGTAGGCCCTCAGTATAATAATGCTTAGCTCTATCTTGTAAAAACAATTCCAGATTTTTTTGTTTAACAAACGCTCCTTCAAAGGAAGGATTTAAAAAATGTGCAATTTGAAAATTTTGGTGGGCATTTTTGAATTCCCCTGTTTCTGTTTGCATTGTTGCACGCCGATAGAGCCGCTCAGATATTACTACAGCTGCCTGGTTAGCACTGTAGCTAATTTCAGCAGACAAAAAGGGAATGCTAGTTGCTAGCCAAAAGATAATGTTTTTTGCCGTCATTTGCGTCAAGACTCCCGATAAGTATTTCATCCACTCCTTGTTCCAATGTTGTTTGCGTGCCGCTCAATTTTAAGCGTTGTACCAAACTCAAAACCTTTTGCGCTTGAAGGGTTTGGGGAAAAAGATCCAGAAGATGACTGGGTGTCGTCGGTGTGGATGCAGCGACAATGTTTCCTTCTTCATCAAAAATATAGAGGCTGCTTTTCAGCCACGATGCCAACACCGGCAGCCATGAGTAGGAGGAAGTCTGCGCACACACTGTTGGAGAAATCTCTTTTGTTTTAATCTTTTTTTCCCAAAGCAAGTAGAGCGCACTGAGTAGAAAAAGAGGGATTAAAAAGAGGACCCATAAAGAATAAAAGTTCGGCTTAACAGGGGAAAAAAGAAGAATAGCTTCTCCTAAAAATTCTTTGTTTGGCCCTAAAATCGGGTTTCTAATCAAAAGAGTTTTTTTATTCTCAGCAGATAAAAATTTTTCTCCATAATGAGCCAAGGGAACCAAAATATTTCCTTGATGATCTGTAATGAAGGCTTTGACAACCCCTGGCGATTGATCCACGCCATTGAGCGATAACATTGATTCAAACCGGGTTTGAAGGGCTATCGAATTTTGGGAGGCCAGCAATTCGGCGATTCGTTCTCCTCTTTGTCGCTCTTTTTCTAACTCTTCGTTTCTTTGCGAATAAGCCCAACTCCAGAGGCAAAAGGCACTCAAGAGCATATAACAACCAAAAAATAAATATATCTTATTAAAAGTCATTTTAACCTCTGAATCACCAATAACCAAATGCCAAGTTCCAAATAATTAACAAATACCGAATTCCAATAACCAAACATAATTCTAAATTGCATATTAATGCGTTTTATTAACAATAGCAGACAAAATTTTCTTTAACTCTAAAGCTTCTTGTAGGACTTCTTTCACTTTGTTTTTTAAGGCAGGGTTAGTTTCCTCCAAAAGCTGTAACCAATAGTGTGTTTCCTTAGCTTCCTTACGGGCAATTTTCATACGATGAGTAAAATCCTTTTTACTGACAGCGTCATTTGCCTCGCGGTAGTTAGCACCAACGGAACCACTTGAGCGAACTACCTGACTAATAATTTCTTTATTAATAATATTTTGGACTACTTGCCCACAAAGATTGAAAACCTGTTTTGCAAATTTCAACGTCCTTTCTTCTAGATCGAAACTTTGTTTGATAATTGGTGATTTAATCATTGGTTATTATTTGGTGTTTGTAATTTGGTTATTGGTTATTCTCAGTATATTCATAAGAAACTTTCAATCCCTCCTTGAAAAAAACGAATAAAAAGAGGCGCAAAAATGGTTAAAAACACGGAGGGCATGATACAAAAAATAAGAGGGAAAAGAATTTTTTGCGAAGCGACTACCCCAAGACGCTCTACATCCAAGAATCTTTTGACACGCATCTGTTCTGCATTGGCCAACAAAACGGGTGCCAGGGGAGAGCCAAGTTGCATGGCTTGCAAAAGTATCGAAACGAAACTCTTCATCTCAGAAACGGAGATTCTATCCTTGAGCGCCGAAAGGGCTTCTTGTCTGCTGCGGCCCATTTTCAAATCCTCCAGTGTTTTCTCTAGTTCAATAATCAACTCGGCTCGAGGCAAATTCTTGGCAATTCTTTGAATGGCCTGCATAATATCTAGGCCCGCAGAGACAGAAATAGCGAGCAAATCCATAAAAAGGGGCAAATCGCGGCGAATTTTTCTTTCCCTTTCCCGTTTTTTTAAAAAGAGCCATAAACAAGGATAAAAAAAGCCCATCAAAAAACCTAAAAAACCGTTCCAAAAGGAAAAACCAAAAAAGAAAAGAAATAAAAGACTCCCCTCCAGCGAAAGACAAAAACTCCAGGAAAGAAAATCGCTAAGGTTCAAAAAAGAATCCAATTTTATTTTTAGTTTTAAAAAGAGGGGTTTTTTAAAAAATGGAGAAAAAACAGAAATCAATCTTCTGTTAAATGTCAGCAAAAAATCTTCCTTTTTTAGCTCCTGGGAAGTGGCAAACCATTTGAGTCGCCACTCTTCTTGTTCCAATCTTTTTTCAAAAAGAAAGAAAAGCCAACCGGCTGATAACCCAAGCAATGTCGATAAACAAAAAATCATTTTTGAACTCCCAGGGCATACTCAATCGTCCAACGGTGTTTATCTTCGCCCTTCAAAACTTCTCCTGAAAGATTAAACTGTTCTGCGACGAGGGTCTTTTTCCCCTCGGTAATCCAGGCCTCGCCTGCTCCCACAAATTTCAATTCCTGGATGCCGAAAGGTTTGAGCCAGACCGTTTGGCCGGCTTCTGTTTCATCGAGAGGGATTATCTGTTCTTTGGCCAAAAGAGATAGATCGTAGTTATAGTGGACCACATTTTCGCCCCCCATTTGAACCGCATCGACTTCAGGTTTGAGCAGTTTTTTCAAAACGAGAGAAGGGAGTCCTTCTAAATCAAGTGTGATGACTTCTTCGAAAATCTTTTCCTTTTGAATTGTAGATGTTGACTGATGAACCACCCCGTCTTTTCTTTCAATGGTGGAAATATGATAGGTTGGCACCAAAGTAGGGCTGAACAATAAAAGCAGCAAAAAGTTTTTCTTCATATTTCGATTTTGCTCAGCTGATTGATCCACAAAAAACCAATGCCATCCAAAATTAAGACTAAAAAAATTGTGAGCCAACCAAGAGGGGTTTCAAAAAGCGGCGAGACAAACTCAGGAGATAAAAAATAAAGAATCAGCGAAAGACCGAACGGCATCAACCCCAGAATAGTCGCTTGAGTGGTTCCTTGAGTGGTCAAAAGACGAATTTTTGCCGAAACCCTTTCCCTCTCCCGCAAAATTCTGGCTAAATTTTCAAAGTGAACGACAAAATTGCCGCCAATTTGGCGCAAAGTGACAATCGAATGAACCATCAAAGAAAAATCGGGGATTTTAAGCCTCCCCTCACTCAAAAGAAGCGCTTCATCGAGAGAGCGTCCCAATGAAACCTTTTCTAAAATTTCTTGAAGCTCTTTTGCCAAGGGAGGGTGGGCCTCTCTACTTGCGATCTGAAGAGATTGTATGAGGGGAAGGCCCGCCTTCATTGCATTTGCGATGATGGTAAAGCAATGAGGCAGGGCTTCTTCTATTGCGATGTTATAGCGCTTCTTTTTTAAAAGTTCCATTTTCATAAACAAAAAGATTTTGGAGCGTGAATGTCTCTTGCTCCATCCCCTCTAATTTCATGATCGAGACAATCTTTCTGCAGCCACCATCGAGTCTCGCAACTTGAACAATTAAATCGATAGCAGAGACAATTTGCTCTCGAATTGCCTTTGAAGGGAGCTCCATTCCCGCAAACATGACGAGCGTTTCAAGCCTTGTCAGCGCATCTCTGGGACTGTTTGCGTGCAAAGTGGTTAGCGAGCCATCATGACCGGTGTTCATGGCTTGGAGCATGTCGAGCGCTTCTGCCCCACGACACTCTCCAACAACAATCCGGTCAGGTCGCATGCGAAGAGCATTGCGCACCAAATCCCTAATCGTCACTGCCCCCTTTCCTTCTATATTGGGGGGCCTTGACTCCAAACGCACGACATGAGGTTGATTCAAAGAAAGCTCTGCCGCATCTTCTATCGTGATGATTCTCTGGTCCTCCGGAATAAAAGACGAAAGAACATTTAACAAAGTTGTTTTTCCAGATCCGGTGCCGCCTGCCACCAAAATGTTGAGTTTGCTGGCCACAGACGTTTCCAAAAATTGAACCATCTCGGAACTTAAGGAACCTAACCCCACTAAATCTTGCGGATTAAATATTTTTTTGGAAAACCGGCGAATACTAATGATGGGACCGTCAAGTGCCAACGGGGGAATAATCATGTTGATCCTAGAACCGCATTGAAGCCTTGCATCCACCATGGGTGAGGATTCGTCGATTCTTCTCCCTGTCGGAAGGAGGATTCTCTCGATTGTTTTTTGAAGTGAATCTCTGCTTAAAAATTGAAAAGGTGTTTTTTGTAACTGTCCTTTTTCCTCGATATATATTGTATTCGTTCCATTCACTAAAATTTCCCCGGAATTTTCGTTGCCAAGAAGTTTTTCAAGCGGGCCAAGCCCTAGCAACTCGTCGAGCAATTCCTCCAATAGATAAGAGCGATCAATTTCAGAGGGGATCAAATCACTTTTGTCATTAAAAACTTCCAAAATGATTTTTGAAACTTTGGAGCGCACCCCCTCTTCTTCCTTGATTCCTTTGCTTTCCATCCTCTCCTGAATTTCCTTAAGAAGTTGAATTTTTAATTCTTTAATTTCATTTCGATCATTAAGATTAGGGGAAGGGTTGCTCAAAAAAGATTTATTATTTTTTTCATCGACAACCGAATACAAAAGGTCGGGTAAAAAGGCTTGCATTCCCTCCACCGCCCAATCAGCCTTTTGTAATTTGAGGAGGGATTCAGTCGCGGTCGTACCAAAACAGGAAATTTTCAAAAGTTCTTCAACAGAAGCAATACTTAAAAAAGAATCAAAATCCCATTTGAGCGCTAGCCATCCAACTTTTTTTAAAGGAAAATAGCTAATGGTTAGCTCTTCTAGTTTTCTTTTGGCCTCTTTAATGAGTGTGACGTGCGGATTTAGGGCAAAGAGCAATAAATCCGCTTTGTTGAGTAATTGGGCTGAATAAGGATTCCAGTGGGAGCCTGTATCGGCCACAACCCAGTCAAAAAATGGGACAATCTCACTAAGGGCTTTCAGACAATCTTTTGGGTTCTTTGACTTGAGTTGAAAACGATCTGTGGCCAATTGCAAGCTGGGGATTCCTTCAGGCCCTCTCAAAAATCCATAAAGAAAACTTGGGGTTACAGGCCTTGGAACCTTTTGCAAATCATCCAAATTTCTCCAAACAATTTGGGTTTTACTGACGAGTTGGAGGTCTCCTTGATGTGCGGCATCCCCATCTAAAAGCAAAACATTCTTTCCTGTTTTTTTCAAAGCCAGCGCTAGCTGATAGGCAAAAGTCGAAGTCCCAACACCATCTTTAACACCCATAATTGTTATAATTTTTGCCTGACTCATTTCTTTTTCTTCTTCATGTATTCTAGATATTCTCTCATGGAACGATCTTTGACTAGTTGCTCTTCCATTTGTTGCCACTGATCCTGACTGGCGGTTGCACTTGTCAATTGATCAACAATTTTTGGCAAAACAAAAACAACCAGTTCGGACTTGCTTGTTTGAAAATCTTTCGACAAAAAAAGTGTAAACAGAGCGGAAGAGGTCGCCAGATTTTTAGGAACTCGATTAAACGTTTTTACATCGCGATTGCTCAAAATCCCTCCTAAGACAAACGCTTGTCCCGAAGGGATATAAGCGGTCGTACTCAACGAATGAGAATTAATGCCACCATCGATATGAGGGGATGGAGAAGAAATAGAAGCACTCAGCTTTAAATCGATATCGCTATTGGCAACAATTGGCTGGGCATCAATTTTGACTCCTACCTCCTTGAACTGCACATTTTGCTGCGAATAATAAGGAACCTGAACACCGCTAAAAAAATTAGCCAAGTCGCCGCTTTTGACAAACAAAGTGGGATTTTCCAAAACACGCCCCAGGCCATGCTCTTTTACAAAACGAATTTTGGGTAATAAATTGAGAACAAAACCGATCAAAGATTGCCCGATCCCTGCTAGGCCCAGGCCTTGACTCACCCCACCCCCAAGACTTCCTGTAGCGCTATCGCTGCTTGGAAAAGAGCCGGGCGCCCATTCAATTCCGAAAGTCCTCAGGGCCGACTTTTGGACCTCCATAAAATAGATATCGAGTTGCACCATCGATTCTTTTCCAGGATTTCGATCGGCCTGACGCACTTCAACCAAATTCAAACAATTGGGGTCATAGAGTTTAGCAATTTCATAGGCTTTGTTAGCCGCCTGCTGGCTGTAAGCCACACCCTCTAAAATAATCCTATCACGTACAGAGCGAACCTTAATACCGGGAATAGCAATTGCTTTGGTAATTTTATCAGTCATCGTATCCAAAACCGGTTTGGCCATATTCACTTCATTGACCACTTGAGGATAATGGGAAGCAAACGCCTGGATTCTTTTATAATCAGATGGACTTGGAGCCTCTCCGATAATACGAACGGTATTATCGTTCACCAAAAACTGGATCGTTTTTAATGACCCGAAAGATTGTTTGGCCTCGCTCAAAATTCCTTTGAGGCTAGTTTGATAAACGGTGATCGGAATGGCATCTCTCGCTTCACCTTTGGTGTCCCAAAGTGTGAGCGTTGTAAAACCTTCCCCCTTTGCATTGAGGTAGATCTGTTTGCGATTTTCCTGAATCAAAAAATCAACAACCTTGGGATCTCCCACCGCCACATCACCGATCTCGTAATCCGTAGAGATTGTTGCCGACTCTCCTTTAGTTAGGGATTGAGGCGGAATGGAAGTCGCGCTGGCTGAAGTTCCAAAAACCAAGCACCAAGCTCCAAATAAAAACCAATAACCAAGTATCAATGACCAAAAAAATTTAGTTTGGTGTTTGAGCATTGGATTTTGGAACTTATTTGGTGTTTGGAATTTGGACATTGGAATTTTATCGTGTCATCGTCCTCGATACTCCCTATAGTTTGCTTTTCTTAAACGTCCTTTGAAACCGACAACATCAAATGCCGTGACCGGACCTAATTCAATGGGTTCTCCATCTAGTTTTGACCGGAGAGCCACGGCAAGTGTCCCACTATTTTTAGCAAATTCGATTTCCTGAACCTGTTGAGGGCTCAAGGCCAGAGTCAGTGTTTTTCTACGTTGCATGCCGGCAACATCGGAAAATCCCTTTGAAGCAAAAAGACCTTTTGCTTGTGTCCTTTTTTCCCAAATTTCTGGATTGAAGGGATTTCCCAAATCATCATTCACCGCTAAAACTAGAACTTTTTGGGCAAGAGTATACGTTGCCGTTTGCAAGGTCTCGCTACTATCTTCCATTTCAAAAGTGGCCAGCAAATCGATGAAGTCATTCGGTTTGATGAGCCCCGCCACACCGGAAACTTCATCGACTTCGATACTTAAAGCACGCTGATCCTGAGGAATTTTTACAGAAAGCCCAGTCGCCGCCCCTATAGAAACAAGTTTGGTTTCTAGAATCTGTTCTCCTTGCAAAATGGGAGCTGCCGTGACCATCCCCACAATCGCATCGAGCGAAGAAAGGGCTGCCGGTTGTAAAAAACGGCGAGGCGCTTTTGATAGTTCCACCATCGAAATATCTAATTTCATACCTTGTAAAATATCTTTTTTGGCAATCAAGACAGGATAAGACTCCCGCATTTTATTGAGACTTAACTCTTTAGCCTTTAAAAACCCCCACGCCAAAACAAGGGCGGAGAGTCCAATAAGAGATGCCCATATTGCAGAGCGTTTCATTTTCATGGCTTTCTCCCTGCACAGATTAAAGGGTGAACTTCACACGGCCTCTCAAGAATCGGCTTTTCCTGCTGTCTTTTAAAAAGCTCCTCTTTGTAGGTCTGGTCGTTTCCCAACAACTCTTTTTCTTTGCCCGTCATCCCCTGATAAATTTTAAAAAAAGAAATGAGAAACAAAACGACAAAGGGGAAGATTAAAACAAACTCTGTTGTGGCAGCACCTTTATTAGTGATGAATTTCATCGGGGTTAAAATCCTCCAATGGCAAGGTATCAACGGGAACCATTGATGTTTGATACAAAAGGGTTTCGTCTTTGTCGGAACTCAAAGCAAAATTCCAAACACTTCCACCAAAGGGTTGTGCAGCGGCGACAGCCTGTAACCCGTTTTTTGTTTCAACAGCTCCAACAAAGGCTATCGTTTGACTGGGGTCTTTGACAAAGGCCATTCTGGCTTCAAAATCGGTTTTGGGTACTTTTTGGTGACCGGTTGGATCAAAAATGACGGTTCCCTTTACCTTATCAAAAGAAAAATCGATTTTTGGTCCGTCCCACAAGACAGGGGAAACTCGGTAGAGTGAAGATAACTTAACATCTGGAAAATCTTTTTTGACTTCGTTTTGAAAAATTTCAAAGGCCCTCTCGTAGACAACCTTGGCAAGAGAATCCATTTCGTCATAAAGATTATTCTGATTGATCCAAAGATTTTTTATTCTCTCCCTTGCTTTCTCGTCATTTGGCTGGCTAATTCCTTTGAACTCTTTTTCCAGTTGAAGAAAAAGGTCATGGGCTTTCCGGTTCAGCAAGGCAGTCTGGTTTAAAACTTCTGTTTGATAACTAGCTGCTGCATAAACTCCGCGATCTAGCGCACCTTGGAGTTTCATCTTCGTAAAAACATCTCTCGAAAATTTTGTAAAAAGAACAAGGGCCAAGACAAAGATGGGAACAAGCAAAACAAAAAAGATAACGACTTGCCCACTTTGATTTTTCAATGATCGCATAAGTAATATTCCCCTTTGTCTCCACAAAGGCCGATGAAGTTATCCATTTGTGTGATTTTGTATTTGTCGTCCTTTTCACCTTGTTGGTTGAGATTCGTTTCAATACCTTTCAGAGCTTTTTGAATAAAAAGGGCCGGTATTTTAGAGTGAAGAGAAATTGGAAGAATTGCTTCAATCTCTTTTTTTCCGCCGGCAAATTCATAAACACTAGCGGATCTGGCCTGCTTGAAAGCGGCGTAATGAAGCAGTTGAGCCGTCGTTACCCAGATTGCCATTTGGATTAAAATAAGGAGGCACCCCACTAGCCACGGCAATACTAAGATAAACTCGATAGCGCTGTTCCCTTTATTAGTTTCCTTCTTTTGACATGTCATGGGTTGTCCTCAATGTTTCCACAACGTTATTGCTTAGCTCCTCCACCCCATCTTGAAATTTTGGGATTAATCGCGAAGCAGCTGCCACCAAACCTAAAACCACGATGGCAATAATTAGCATGTATTCTGTTGCACTTTGCCCCTTCTGGTTTTTTAAAATCATAGTTTTCTCCTTTCTTAAGGTTTTGAAATTCTTTCCGTTAAATCGTGATACCAATTACTAAAAGCTCTCGGCACATTTCTGTCATTGGACTGCGGTCTGTAAAAAGCCGCCGCCAGCCCCAATACAAGCACCGCGACAACCAACATATATTCCACCGCCGCGTTTCCCTTTCGGTCGTTTCTCATCTCAATCCTCTCTATTGCAGGGAACATGCCAAGAAACCAAAAATTGATAAGTTGTTAAAATAAATGGAGATTTTTTCGGATAACCGAATGAAGAGCTTCTGAATTTGTAATATTTACGTCAGGGAGTGATCAAAAACCGTCAGTTTGCTTTTCTTCCCAAAACAATCGACTCAACTGAAAGATCTTCATCTAAGGCTTCCCAATGAATCCCTCTTCCCCCTCCAATAAGACGATAATTCATCCTTTGTTCAGGGCTTGCTTGAGCCAGTTTTGGGTAAAGCTCTAACGGGGCTCGCACTTCACGCCCGTCAAGAAGGGTAAGACAAATCATATCATCGGTAAAGCAAACTTCGATTGCAATGGCTTCCGGTTGACTATGTTGTTCTGCTAAAGAACTCATTCCATTTCTCCTCGATCAATCCTATATGCTCCTCAATCAAAATTCTAGCCCTTTTTAACTCATGAGCTTTCAGCCCATAAGAAGAGGCTAATTGCAGGGGAAAAAGCCAAAACTTAGCGACACCATTTCCATATTCTACATGAATATGCTTTGGTTCAGCAAAATCAGCGCTGTAAAAGAAGAAACGGTAACCCCCTTTTTTGAAAACCGTCGGCATCTTTAGTTTATCTAAGCAAGTCCCGTGCCAACTTTTTTGCTCTTATTTTGGATTAGGGAGTTTTAGCTGACGGAAATCAGACAGATGAACGACGGATTTTGGACAGTAGTTTAGGCAGGGGTAGCAAAAAAAACCCAGACGGACGACGGAACTGTTGGATAAAAAGAAACCCAGACAGAAAAGAAACCCAGAATCAGAAGAAACCCAGACGGACAGAAGAAACCCAGACGGACGACGGAACTAAATCAGGAGAGGACGAAAAGCAGACACATTTTTCAAAGAGATTATTGGTCCA
>MGRG01000011.1:0-136468 GCA_001798075.1 Deltaproteobacteria bacterium RIFCSPHIGHO2_01_FULL_43_49
GAAAAATAACGCCGTCTGCCGCCAAAATTTCTTTTGGCTTGGAGGTTATAACGCATGACTGACCCAACCGCTCCAAGGCGTTTTTTACAGACGCAATATTTCCTGCTTTGTAATCAATAATGGCAATCATAATTTTCCTTTGGTGGATGGTAATAGATCTTGTGCGCGTTTATCGCGACTCACGGCAAATCTTAGTGCTCTCGCAAACGCCTTAAAGACGCTTTCCGCAATGTGGTGTTCATTTCTGCCGTACTTTACATTGATGTGGATATTCGCTTGGAGATTGTCAGCTACTGCTTTGAAAAAATCCTCGAAAAGTTCGGTAGGCATATCTCCGATTTTCTCTCGCTTGAAAGAAACATTCCAAACAAGATAAGACCTGCCACCCAAATCGAGCGCAACTTGCGCCAAAGCCTCATCCATAGGCAACAAAAATCCATACCGCTCAATGCCCCTTTTATCGCCAAGGGCTTTGCGCAGTGCTTCACCTAAACAAATTCCAACATCCTCAACGGTGTGGTGTTCATCTGTTTTCAGATCGCCTTTCGCTTTCACAGTAAGATCTACTAACGAATGCTTGGAAAATAGTTCAAGCATGTGATTGAGAAAACCGATGCCGGTTTCCACCTGATATTTACCAGTCCCATCTAGATTTATAGTGACGCTAATATCAGTTTCCGTTGTTTTGCGGTTGATTGTCGCAGTTCTTGTTTTCATATAGTTTTGGTTAAGAATGACTTAATCGCCTTGTAAAAATTTCCGTTGGTGTCCATTGGGACAAAGCTAACGCCGATGTTTTCCGCAAACTGTTGGTCGCTGTTTCTATCGCCGCAAACGAGAGACACTGTTTTATCAATGTTAGCATTTCGCAAAAAGTCTTCCACCAATCCGGTTTTAGGCTTCCGGCAATTGCATGGTTCATTTGGCAAATGAG
Source organism: Deltaproteobacteria bacterium RIFCSPHIGHO2_01_FULL_43_49 (assembly GCA_001798075.1). Lineage (GTDB taxonomy): Bacteria > UBA10199 > UBA10199 > SPLOWO2-01-44-7 > SPLOWO2-01-44-7 > SPLOWO2-01-44-7. The sequence continues at coordinate 935 of MGRG01000011.1, forward strand.
GACAAACGAAAACCTCATCAAAAACAATTCCCTTGTCGCAAAAGATTTTCAGCATTTTTTCTTGTGGCCTCCTAAAATTTTCTTGTGGGAAAGAAGACGTTCCCAAACCGTCTTGATTGGAAATCATAATCAGTGAATAGCCACGACTTTTTAACTCTTGCAGTCCGTCTATTACGCCATCAAGAATTTTTAATTTTTTTACGCTATCAACTTGGTAAGTATCTTGAGGTTCAAAGATAAGAGTTCCATCACGATCAAGAAAGGCGTATCTCCGTTTTGAATTTTTGAGCACGTCGTTTTTATAAATTTCAATGAACTTTTTCATTTGTTTTGTCGTGCCAATACTTACACGCAAAGTATTTTCAATAGTCTGCTTATTCTGTGGCCGTACCAACGCTCCGTTTTTCTCAAGCAACAGCATTGTTTTTTCTGGATTGTTTGGACGAAATAAAACGAAATTTGAGCGAGAGATAAAATAGGGTATGCGGTTTTGAGCAAAGAATTTCTCCACTAATGGCTTTGCGCTCTCCATTACATCTTTAACATAGCTCTCCATGTCTTTTTTATCTTCAAGCGCCGCACAGGCCGCGTAATACGCGGCCATGTTGACATCATAGGGTCCACGAATTTTCAACATTTCAGAAATATATTCTGCTTTGGCAACGACATACCCGATTCTTAAAGAAGCAAGGCCAAATGCTTTTGAAAATGTTCTCGTTACAATGATGTTCGGATATTTGTTGATAAGCGGAATGGCAGTAATTTTTGAAAATTCAAAATAAGCCTCGTCAATATAAACAATTGCGCCTTTTGCTTGCTTCGCTATTTTTTCTATATCTGCTTCTGACACAGCCGTACCAGTTGGATTGTTCGGGTTGCACACGACAACCAATTTAGTTCGCTCATCAATTGTCGCCAACACTTCCTCAAGAGGAAAAGCAAGATCGTCCTTTTTATAAAGCGGGCTAACAATTTCATTACCGACAATTTGAGCACACTGGTAAAACATTGCAAAACTTGGGCTGGGAATAATAACCTTGTCACCTTTTTCAGTGAATGTTCGGAAAATAATATCAATTCCTTGATCGGATCCGTTGGTAATCATTATTTGATCGGCCTTTACACCAGCGTAGTCCGCAATTTTTTTCTCCAAATCAAAATACTCTGGGTACACTTGTAATTTTTGACTCCTTACAAATTTTTCTAACGCGCGGATGACTTTGTTTTGGGGCGGCTTTGTTCTCTCGTTAAAATCCAAAAGCATGCCGTCATACGCCGACCTGCCGTCAAGCGGCGGTTTATACGGTTTCATCTTTTGAATCCTTTGTAATGCTAAATTTTTCATAAACATAATTATTACTGATAACGTAATTGCATGGCTCTTTTGTGCCCTTCAAGCGATTCTTGGGAAGCCATCGTTGCTACAATCGGCCCTAAATTTTTTGCTCCTTGTTTTGTAATCTTCTGAAAGGTTAGTTGTTTCTGAAAACTACTCACAGAAACACCACCGTAAACGCGGGCATAGCCATACGTCGGCAAAGAGTGATTAGTGCCGCTGGCATAATCGCCGGCTGATTCACAAGAGTATGGCCCCAAAAATACAGAACCGGCGTTTGTAATTTCTGAAATATATTTTGCAGCATTTTCAACATTCAAAATAAGGTGTTCCGGCGCATACCGATTAGAAAAAACAATTGCCTTTTCAATTGAATCAATAATAACAATAAAACTATTGCCAAGTGATTTTCGAGCAATCTCTTTTCGCGGCAAAGTTTCTAGCTGGCGTTTCACTTCCGCTAAAATTTCATCGGCTTTTTTGTCCGTAGTGGTAACAAGAATCGCCTGCGAATCAATGCCATGCTCTGCTTGCGACAAAAGATCGCTCGCCACGAAATCAGCTCGCGCCTTTTCATCGGCAATAACGAGCACTTCTGTCGGCCCGGACGGCATATCAATAGCCGCGCCGTTAGTGTCAATTGAAACAAGCATTTTTGCCGCGGTTACATACTGATTGCCGGGTCCGAAAATCTTGTAAACTTTCGGTACACTCTCTGTTCCAAACGCAAGAGCTGCAATTGCCTGCGCGCCGCCAATTTTGAAGATTTGCGTAATTCCGCATAATTTTGCGGCAAACAAAATAATATCGGCCACGTTTCCATCTTTTGCGGGCGGTGTCGCAAGGACAATCTCCTTGCATCCAGCAAGTTTTGCAGGAATACCAAGCATTAAAACCGTTGAAGGTAATGGCGCTGTTCCGCCGGGAATGTACAACCCGACCTTTTCGATTGGCCTTGCTTCCGTAAAACACGTAATTCCGGGCATTGTTTGTACTTTTTTTAGTTTGACTATTTGCGATTTGTGAAATCTTTCTATGTTGCGCGCCGCTTTGTTAAAAGCACTTTGTATGTTTTTTGATACGCGTTCGCAAGCGCGTTCAATTTCCGCTTGCCTTACTGCAAAAGAAGAAAGGCAGACATTATCAAATTTCTCCGTATACTCGCGGATGGCTTTATCTCCGCTCGATTTAACTTCGCGTAAAACATCCTGAACAATAGGCAGAACCGCATCAAAACGGATAGCCTTTCTTTCACAAAGGTTTTTCAACGAAGTCTCATCAAGTTGTCTGAAATAATATTTTTTCATATAGCGGTAGTTATAAACTTTTTGATAAATTCATCTTTTCGTATACTTTCAAAAGGCGATTCAATGAATACGGCCATGGAGTCAAATAATGTTTCTATCGTTTTTAGAGAGTTTTCTTTGAGCGTATTGCCTGTTTGTGTAAGATCGCAAATTGCGTCCGCGAGCCCCAGGGCAGGCGCGACTTCAACCGAGCCTCTTATTTCAATGACGGCCGCATTGATTTTTTGTTTCCGCAAAAATTTACGGAGGCTATTCGGATAAGAAGTTGCAATGCGTTCTCCTTCAAGGTCTTGTATTTTTTGAATAGAAGAATCCAAAGGCACAGCAATAACCAAACTGCACTTGCCAAAATTAAGTTTCTCAACTTCTCTGATCTTAAAATCTTTCTCATATAGCACGTTGCCACCGACAATTGCAAAATCGGCGGCTCCGTTTTGCACATACTGCGGTACATCACTGTGTCGCACATACAAAATTTCAGCATCGGCATTTTTACAAGGAACAACAAGCGTTCTCCCGTTTTGTTTGGGAAATTGCAGACCCAAAGATTCGAGATATTCAAGACTCGGATTCCTAAGTCGTCCCTCTTTTTGGATTGCGATTCTGATATTATTGCGCTTCATAGTAGTTGGATAAATAAGAAACTAATTGATTTACCGGTATCGTTTTCTGTTTCCCGTTTTGCAGCCGTTTAATTGTGATTTCTTGCTTTTCCCGTTCTTCCGGTCCTTGAATAAGAACAAAAGGAATTTGTTTTTTATCGGCAAATTTGAATTGTTTTGATAATTTGTCTGGCTCAAAGTAGATTTCCGTAGCAATGTTCGCTTCAATGAGTTTGCTATACGTTTGTAAGGCATCTTTTACAGAATTTTCATCAAAGATAGTTACAATAACTTGCGAAGGCGCTTTACCGTTGCCAGTAATTTTCAGTTGTTCAAGCAGTAGCATGATTCGCTCAAATCCAAAGGCAACACCAACCCCTGAAAAATCTTTGTCGGAAAATAAACCGCAGAGATTGTCGTAACGCCCACCGGCGCAAATGGAGCCAAAATCCGCGTCCTCGCTAATGACTTCAAAAGTGAGGCCGGTATAGTAATCAAGACCTCTCGCTAACGTCGGATCAATTTGGATGTTCTTTTCTGGCACACCGAGATCGGTGCAATAGGATAGAAATTCTTTCAATTCGGCAATGTCGTATTTGGAGATTTTTTCGAGCGTGCTTTTATTTGTGCCTTCTGGCGTTAGTGTTGCAATTATTTTCTCTGCATTATCAATTCCCATTTTTCGCAATTCAGAGATAACAGCTTCTTTGCCGATTTTGGCAATTTTGTCGATAATCCTGATAACGGCCAAACTATCATTTTGATCTATGCCAAAAGATTGCAATATGGCATTCATCAATCGCCTTGAATTTACTTTGATCGTGATATTGGGAATGCGTAGCCTCTCAAATACCGAAACAATTATTTTTGCAATTTCTGCCTCGCAGATAAGGCTTTTTGAACCTATGATGTCAATATCGCACTGATAAAATTCACGCAGGCGGCCCTTTTGCGGTTTTTCCGCTCTCCAAACGCGTTGAATCTGATAGCGTTTGAAAGGCATAGGCAAATCCTGGTAATTGGCCGCGACAAACCGCGCGAACGGCACGGTCAAATCATACGGCAACGCAATGAGTCTTCCACCGCGGTCTTTGAATGAATAGGTTAGACGATCTCCTTCCTCGCCGTATTTACCTAGAATTGTTTCGGCTGGACAAATAATCGGCGTTTCAATTGGAGAATATCCGAACTGTTCAAACGCTTTACGGATAATTTCCATTACAGCATTCCGCCGCATCATTTCCTGCGGAAGAAAATCGCGTGTCCCTTTAAGAATTGTTGGTTCAATCTTGTTCATAATAGTTATTGGTAAGTTGATAAATTAAAAAACCCGCTCATCTGAACGGGTGGCCAAAACCTCAAGTGCTTGGTTCTGTTATTTCATGCGGTCAAGCACAAGATCATAGCCACCCATCCCATGATGGAGCCAATGAGCCACACGGGTAACAGTGGCTGTGCTTGAACCGGTCTTGTCGCTAATTTCTCGGTACGGAATACTGTTTTTTACCATTTTGGCAACCTGAAGACGCTCTATCATTGCTTCAATTTCAGATAGAGTACACAAATCCCTCAAGAATGCTTTGCATTCTTTGGCTGACTTGAGCGATAAAATCGCTTCAATGAGCTCGGTCGCCTGTTTTGTCGTTAGCTGTTTTTCCATAGCATTGTTTTACTGTATTAAAACAGTAGCACAAGTATAGCAAGCGTGTCAACAAATTGTCAAGCCCATCTGTGGATACAGGTTTTAGGGAGTCAGTGTGCGCGCACGGGAGTGCGGGCAAGCACACCTCATTTCCTTCTTTCTGTCCTCAAAAAATAGCCCCGCCGCCGCCAAAAAACGGCCTCGCCAGCAGTCGGGCAAAAAGGAAGGGGGTCTGGGGGAGGGAATTTTTGCCCGACTGCTTCCCGCCGAAGGCGGGATAAGGGTGGGTCTGGTAATTTTCAACCATTTTTGATAAAGTAAGTTCGAGCGGAACGGTATAATTGCACAATTTAAAAGGATTGTCATTGGGGTTCCCGGTTTCGTCGCACTATAATAAACCTGCATTGTCGATTCCGTCCCCAGCCACATTTTGAAAATATTTCAGAACTTTTTCCAAAGCCTCATAAGGGTTCGTTTTTCCACTGGCCACTTGGTCAACGAGATCTTTCCATTTTTTATTTGAAAGCAATTTTGATTCTACTTGTTGACGAATCGCTTCTCCACATAACTCTAAAAATTGAGCACAGCGGAATGTTTGTTGGCGCTTTTCATGCTGGGAATCTTTTTGAAGTGCTTTTCGGTGATTGAGAACAGCCCGCCATAGTTCTTGAACCCCAATCCCCTGATTAGCCTGTGTCAAGAGGACAGGAATTGTGACAGTTAGTGCCTGGCTCCTACTGTTATCCATGTCCACCATCGCTTGCAGCATTTTTTGAAGACCGTCGGCGCCTTGACGGTCTGCTTTGTTGACGACAAAAATATCAGCAATTTCTGTCAAGCCTGCCTTGATTGTTTGAACAGCATCCCCCGACTCGGGGACCAAAACAACAACCGTGGTTGTGGCGAGTCCCATGATGTCGAGTTCAGTTTGGCCAACCCCAACAGTTTCAATAATGATCTCGTCAAAACCGTAAGCATCCAAACAAACGGTGAGATCTCTTGTCGCTCTTGAAAGGCCTCCGTGAGACCCCCTACTCCCCAACGAGCGGATAAAAACCCCTTCATCAGAGGCATGCCGCTGCATGCGGACTCTATCCCCTAATAACGCCCCACCGGTAAAAGGACTGGAAGGGTCAATGGCAATCACACCAACCGTTTTGCCAGCCCCCCTCAAATGCTGAATCAAATGATCGACCAAAGTCGATTTTCCTGCCCCGGGAAGGCCAGTAACCCCCAAAATAGGAGCCCCCTTTTTTGCGGCATAACAATCTTTAAGAATCTGTAAGCTTTGAGGGCCGGAATTCTCAATTTCACTCAAAGCCTTCGACAGGGCTCTAAAATCATGTAATTTCATATACTTATCAAGCCTCACAATTTAACTCACTATAAGCAACTTCTGCCTATTGGGCAACCGATAACTAAAGTGAGAGGAAAGTAATTTATGATTCTAGGACTTTTGGGAATTGCAATTATTGATGATATTCTTATCGGGTTAGCTGTGGCTGCAGTCTATGCTGGAATTTCATGGGGTGTCGATAAGATATTTATGGAGCCTCAGAGAGAAGAGGCCATAAGAAAAAATGATGAGGCGATGGCGAAACAAGAAAGAAGGGGGCATGTCGCTACCACCAAACAATATAGCTATGCCTTGCAACAATTTAGTAAGGGAATGCTCACTGAGAAATTAGAATTACTCAATTATGAAAGAGAAAGACGGGCGAAAAGAAGTCATGGAACACCCGTTGCTTAAATGAAGGGGGAAAACTTTATGAGGAGGATACTATGATATCAGGAGGAATTTTTGGAGGAGGTGAGGATAAAGTAGCACCAGCGGCACCAAAGCTTGAAGGTTTGGATTTGGGGACCCCAGAACTGAAACTGGGACTTTCGTCCGACATGTTTGATCCCGCCAAACAAATAGACGGACAGGCTTTAGTTAATGGTTTGATGAACTTCAGTTGGGGTAAGCTGATTGGAGGAGGAATTATTCAACTAGGTCAATCTCTTATTCAGGTCTGGCTGGCCTCACTTCAATTCACTATGGCGACCACTCTTAATGACCGCAGAGCACTGGCTGCTGAAAATATTTCGGATGACCAAGTAATGATTGCCAAAGACGCCGGTGAAAGAATGGAAAATATTGAAGGAACACGAAGTAAAACGGTGATTGCGCTTGCCGGTGAACGTGAAGCTGGAGCGACAGAACGTCACGCGTTGACATTGGATAGCAAAGAACGATTGGCTGCTTTGAATCTTGCTTCTGCTGAAAAGGCGTTTGAATGGGATACAAGACGCAATTATCCCCACGGCCAGCCATCTTACGTATTATAACGAAAAAGGTGCCCCCGCCTTGGCGGGGCACCTTTCCTTTTTTCTTATCACTTGCACTTTAGACTTCCAAAAGTTAAATTATATCCATGAATGAAAATGTCAATGTCATGGAGGTCATCTGGCAGGCCGTGGACAAAGCCGAGGATGGTTGTGTCTATTACCCCGTGGCCTTCGTCGATTTTCTTTGGGACAATGGCTTTGTCGATACCAAAAAATTTCCAAGAGAGACATGGCATGTTGCTTTTGAGCCCTTCAAACAGGCCGATGGGCTCTTCAAACTGACCCACGAAGAATTTCTAACACTCAATAAATACCGCTACAGCGGCGAGATCCACATCCCCTTCGATGCCATGCGGATCAACGAAGGGAAATATACCGACGAAGGTTTTGGCCAGCTCGTGAGCGATTCGATCGCCCCCTCTTGTGCCTTGGCAGATCCAGAACTCCAAAAATTTGTAGGCGAATTAACGAAAGAATTTAAACAACCCGACGACTTGATCCTGATCCAAAAATCGGCCAAATTCAAAATCAAAAAATTGTTGGAAGATTCCCCTTCTCCTCTTCGCCGTCTGGAGTTGCTCTTCGACAACTTGCTTAAAAAGAAAGGGATTGCCAAGGAAGTCGAACAAGATCTTCAGAAGATTTCTTTAGTCGCTACTCCCGAGCAGCAGGCCGAATTGCAAGCATCCACCTTTATCGCAGGGCCTTCCAATCTCTCGGAATCGGAAGCGCTCAAACTCAAGCAAATTACCAAGGTCAAAAAGAATGGGGAGCCCGCGCCACAAGGGGGAGAACCTCTCAAAAAAATCAAACGATCCAAAAAGGGACTTAGGGGATAAAATTCTAAGCACTAAATCCTAAATTCTAAACAAATTCCAATGATCCAAATCCAAATGACCAAAACAATCCGTTTGGAATTTTGAACATTAGAATTTTGAATTTGTTTAGGATTTAGATATTAGGATTTGGGATTTGTCGTTTTGTCGATTCCCGCCAGTTGGCGGGAAATAGAGAGTTCTCTTTCCAACTCTCTGATTTTCTTATTTTTAGCACGCAGCTCCAAAGTTTTGTAAAGAGAAGGAAGTGCCTCCAGCAAGGCAATGGCTACCATTCCGAAACAAAATGCCAACAAAAGAACAAAACCCAAAGGCAAGGGAATCGAGCGAAAACCATCGGACAGAATCACAGGAATGCGAAACTTGAAAACGACCGGATAGGCAAAAGTGGCATCATCCAGATTGCAATAGACAAAATTGAGGAGGGTAAAAAATAAAACGGCCATCACGGTTGCAAAAATCAGTCGTTTCATCTTACTTCCCCCAAATTCTGAAACCCTTTTTCTAGTTTTTTATAAGTCTCCGAGAGATATTCCGGCATCGGTTTTGCTTGAGCTAATACTGGTAAAAAATTCGTATCCCCCTGCCAACGCGGTACCACATGCCAATGGAAATGATCCAGTATCCCTCCCCCAGCATTTTTGCCAAGATTCAAACCACAATTAAAACCGGTTGCCTTCATACATTCTTCCAAAATTTGTAACGATTTGTCGAGGAGCCAAATCGTCTCTTGTTGGCCTTCTTTCGAAAGATCACTCAAATTTGCCGTATGTTGATAGGGGACAATTAATAAATGACCGCAATTATAAGGAAACCGATTCATGACGACATAACTTTCTTTGCCTCTGGCGAGGACCAAACTTTTATCATCCGGGGTCTGTTTTGCCAAATGGCAAAAAATGCACTCCCCTTCTTCCGTTTTAACGCGCGTATCTTGGATATATTCCATCCGCCAAGGAGCCCACAACTTATCCATGATTATTGACCTTTTCTTTCAGCTCCTTGCCCACTTTGAAAAATGGGACGCGTCTGGTTCCCACTTGCACCGACCTGCCTGTTTTCGGATTTCTCCCCTGACGGGGCTTTCGCACTCGAACTTCAAAGCTACCGAAGCCGCGAATTTCAATTCGATCTCCTTGACTTAAAGAACGGGTCATCGAATCAAAAATGGTGTTGACGATTACTTCCACATCTTTTGCTGCCAAAGTGGGAAGCTTGCTCGTTACCGCTTGCACCAAATCACTTTTATTCATGAAACCTCCTTTCATAAGCTATCAGCTCTCAGCAATCAGCTGTCAGCTGAAAGCTGATCGCTGATAGCTAATTCATGGATACAAATAAAGAGCCAATGGCCCTGTAAACAAACTTTTGGCCTGACCAAACAATGTTCTTAACCACCAAACAGTTGGCATTCGGGGATAAACCAGTTCTGGTTCCCCTGAAATGCCGGCCAGTTTTGCCGCAACTTGAATGGCCTGGGCGAAATCCCCCAACTCATCCACAAGACCCAACGCTTTCGCCTTGGCCCCTGTGAAAACCCTTCCATCCGCAAATTTTTCGATCTCTTCTTTTTTTAGCTGCCTCGATTCAACAATAGCTTCTTTAAACTGTTGATGAACCTCGACCATCAATTCCTCCAACAACGTTCTTTCTTCCGGAGTCAGCGGTCTTGAAATAGAACCCAAATCTTTTAGTTGTCCACTCTTGATCGTTTCGTATTGGATTTTAGCAAGCTTTAACAGATCGCCTAAATTGACATGCTCCATCCGAACACCGATAGAACCAGTGATGGTTCCGGGATCCGCCAAAATTTTGTCGGCCCCGAGTGCCACGTAAAAACCCCCCGAGGCAGCAACCGACCCCATCGAAGCAACGACCGGCTTTGTTTTCGACAAGCGTTTCAGACTCGAATAGATTTCTTGAGAGGCAGCGACCGTACCCCCTGGCGAGTTGATTCTGACAACCACTCCTTTAATGCGCTTACTTTTTCTAAACTCTTCGATCTGTTTGACCCATTCATCGGATACCCACATTGTCCCATCAATTTCGAGAATTCCGAGCGCCCTTTCAAAAGGGTTCACAGGGCCTCCGACAAGTTTACCCAGCCCCACAAAAGCCAGGAACAAAAGCAACAAAAACCCGATTCGCCTAATCCACTTTTTCATTTAATTTTAAATGAAATTTGCGAGCCTCCGGATCAACCGTTTGCACAACGAGGCTCAATTTCTCTCCCACTTTTACTTCTTTGGAAAGTTTTGCCTTTGGAACCAAGCCGGTTATTCCCTTTTTCAAATCCACGACAGCCCCTGCGGTATTGAGACTGACAACACTTCCCTCACTGCTTGTTTCCTGGGGGTATTGAGATTGGATTGTATCCCAAGGATTGGGCTGCAATTGCTTGAGGCTTAAAGAGAAACGCTCATTTTCTGGATCGATATTGACCACAACCGCTTCAAGGGTTTCGCCTTTTTTGGCGATTTCTTGCGGGTGGCTAAAATTTTGAACCCAAGCTAAATCGGATATATGGATCAAACCATCGACTCCTACTCCACAATCCAAAAAAACTCCAAAGTCGGTAATGTTGCGAACGGTTCCAGAAATCTTGGAGCCCACCGGATTTTTTTCTGAAAGAGTTTCCCAAGGGTTTGGGGTCAATTGTTTAATGCCCAGTGCAATGCGGCGTGCCGCAATATCACAATCCATGACAATCGCTTCTACTTCTTGTCCCACAGTCAAAGCTTGCGATGGGTGTTTTAATTTTTTGTTCCACGAAATCTCAGAAATATGTACGAGCCCTTCGATGCCTGGAGCCAATTCAATGAAGGCACCATAATCGGTTAAAGAAACTACTTTTCCTTTTATTCTCGAACCAACCAAAAATTTGCCTTCTGCCTGAGTCCAAGGATCTTCTTTCAATTGTTTGAGTCCCAGAGAAATTCTTTGCGTTGTTTCATCATATTTAAGAATCATCACACGAATGGAATCCCCCACACGACACATCTCGGAAGGGTGTTGAATACGTGACCAGCTCATGTCGGTCACATGCAGCAAACCATCCACACCACCGAGATCCACAAAAACGCCGTAGTCGGTCACATTTTTGACACTCCCTTCCAAAACTTGCCCCTCTTTGATGTTTTGAAGGGCTGCCTCTTTGAGTTGGCCTTGATCTTTGTCAACAGCCCCTTTTCTGGAAAGGACGATATTGCCACGCCTTTTGTTGAGTTTTAAAATTTTGAAATGGAATTTTTTGCCGACATATTTATCTAAACTGCGTACCGGACGGACATCGATTTGGGAGCCGGGCAAAAAGGCTTTGACACCCACATCAACAACCAAACCACCCTTGATTTTGCTCACGACGACCCCTTCAACCACTCCATCGCTTTCTTGAATTTTGACAAGGGTATCCCAGGCCTTGACGGCATCTGCCCTTTCTTTGGATAAATGGATAAGTCCTTGATCGTCATCCATATTTTCCAAAAGAAGTTCCACTTCGTCACCGATTTGAACGGTCAACTGGCCTTTTTGATTGCGAAATTCACGCACCGGAACCTGGCCTTCCGATTTGAAACCGATATCAACAATCGCAAAATCTTGCGTGAGTTGAACGATTTTGCCTTTAACAAGGCTTCCCTCCTCTATAATTTCTTGTGTCTCTTGCTCTTGCAAAAGTTTTCCAAATTCAGAAGACTTTTGCTTCTCTGTCGGTTGAATTATAATGGGCATCTAAATATTCCTCCTTAAGTTGCCCCTTCATAGATTTTTTCTCAAGAGGTGTCAAAGAAAAAAATGATTATTTTTTAATAGGTTAGCTTTTGCTTGACGAATGGACAGGACTCGTTTATTTTGCATCCAACTTAAACAAGGGGGGGATATGTTAAATTTAGATCTGCATACATTAGTTCTGTTTCTTGCCAGGTGGGTCCATTTTATTGCCGGTATTACCTGGATTGGGATGCTCTACTTCTTCAATTTCGTGAATGTCCATTTTGCGAAACTGCTCGACGCCGAAACGAAGAAAAAAGTCGTTCCGGAACTAATGCCAAGGGCCCTATTTTGGTTTCGTTGGGGGGCGATGTTTACTTTTCTTTCGGGCCTCCTGATTATTTATTGGAAACTTTGGGTAGCAACCAGCGCCGGTCTTTGGGGAGACGGCGGATTGTTTACAACATCGTGGGGACTCTGGATCACTTTTGGCGGTTTGCTTGGCACGATCATGTGGTTCAATGTCTGGTTTATCATTTGGCCGGCTCAAAGAAAGATTATCGGATGGGTAAAAGCGGGGCAAAACCCTCCCGAAATGGCAGGCATTGTTAAAAGAGCTGCGAATACATCGAAGCTGAATACTTTTTTGTCGATTCCAATGTTATTTGGTATGGGGGCAGCCAGCCATTTTCCCATAACCAGCCACTGGATTTTCTTGGCGGTTTTGCTCGTAGGCTTTTTGATCGCTCATTTGACGATCAAATGTTCCGGGAAAGTTTCAACTAAGGTATAGACGAAAAGGTTATTTGGACGAATTTTATTTCGCTTGGTTTGAGAGTGACATATTTGACAAGTTGCTCTCCAAAACGTTCGTGCCAGGCAGCGATGGTATATTGGCCCGGGGGTATGTTTCGAATTTCAAAATTCCCCTTTTCATCGGTCACTCCATAAAAAGGATGGGGCAACACTCCGGCATAGGCCCTCATCCATCCATGGATATCGCATTTTAGCGTCACCATCACTTGAGGTTTTGAAAAGGTCTGTGTCAATTTTTGTCCTTGGACTGGCATGGCAACATTAAAAAGAGTCTCTTCAGCAATGACCGAATGGATGTTGTGGATCATCGGATCACTATTTAAAATCGTGAGGGTTTGACCCACTTGAATACCAAAAACATGGGGTTTATAAATGCAACCTTTTTGATCCAACACAATAGGTTCCTGAGGCACAGGAAAAGGACCACTCAACCCCTCTTTCACATAAACAAAGACATTTTCTACTTTGTCATCTTTGACCAAGACATCTTCGGAAAGAATTCCCTTTGGATGGGCCATTGAACATTCCGGAAAAGAAGCCACTTGCAATGGAGTGGGCGATGGTGGCGTTCCTTGAAAGACAACCTGACCGATGAAGGCTGCTTTCCCCTCTTCTAGCGCAACTGGCGCGGCTAGTTGCTTTGCCTCGGGTGACAGTTGAGGAGTCGTTCCACGGGAACAATTGACTAGCAAAATAGCAGACAAAATATAAAAAATAGGTTTCATTTTGGAGCGGGAGACGGGGGTCGAACCCGCGACCTTCTGCTTGGCAAGCAGACGCACTACCACTGTGCTACTCCCGCAAACATTTCGCGCCCCTATCATCCTTTAAACAAATTTGCAATTCCTTGAAACAGATTGCTTTTAGTACCAGCGATTTTTTCTAATTCCCCATCGTCCAAATAGAGACCACCGCAACTAAAACATTTATCAATGGCCACTGCGCGATACTCAATTGTTTGCAACTCCATGCCACACTTGGGGCAACGCATCCAATGCTCTTTTTTAAGTTGTTCTTTTTCTGTTTGAGAGACTTTTGTAACTCGAGTCTCCGCGAGCTTCTTTTTCTTTTCAACTTCAAGCTTTGCGAAATATTCTTCTTCTGATGTGGATGGTTTGTCCAATGCCATAATTTCCTCCCATTAACGTTTTAATCGATCTCTTTTTTTCAATTCCTGCACAAAACGGGCTGTATAATGAATGCCGGATGCCAAAGAAAAAATTAAAGCGGGCCAAACAAACACCCAAGCCACAAGCCGCCATTCGATACCAAACAACGGATAATGGATCAAGAGGCCAATTGTCGTGGTTGAAACCAGCGCCGATTTGTATTTTCCCCAATGACTGGCTGCAATGATAATCCCCTCATCGATAGCAACACCTCTTAACGCCGTCACAATCACCTCGCGCGACAAAAAGATGCAAACAATCCAGGCAGGAATTCTACCGAGTTCCACCAGAAAAATCATGGCTACCAAAAAGAGTAGCTTGTCCGCCAAAGGATCAAAAAATTGGCCAAAAGTAGAGATGATTTTATATTTTCTGGCATAATAACCATCGATCATATCGGATATCATCGCCAAAATAAAAATAGAGGCCGCGGTGTAACTCATGGCAGGCCCCTCCATCCATAACATCACTACCATCAAAATGGGAACGGCAAGCAAACGTCCAAAGGTAATATAGTTTGGGACATTTAAAAAACGATCGCGAAGACTCAAAGGCATACGAGAGTTTTCGTGAAATACTTGCGTAATGTCAAGGGGAGTGATAGCAAAAGCCACCGATGAAAACCGATTTTTTAGTGTTAGGAAGCGGATTGGCGGGATTGCGCTTTGCCCTGAAGGTCTCTGACCATGGCTCTGTGACCGTTGTCACAAAAGGAAAAATTCAAGAGGCAACGACAGCCAGGGCTCAAGGTGGAATCGCGGCCGTTTTAGATCCCAAAGATTCTTTTGAAGGACATATTCAAGATACGTTGAATGCGGGTGAAGGATTATGTCATGAAGAAGTTGTTCGCCAAGTAATCCGTGATGCCCCTGCTCAAATTAAAGATCTCATGCAGCTTGGCGTTCAGTTTTCCAAAGATGCCGCCGGACATCTAGCCCTTGCAAAAGAGGGGGGACACGGCATGGCGCGTGTTGCCCACGCACAAGATGCAACCGGAGCTGAAATCGAACGGGCCCTTGTTCAATCGTGCAGGCAACATCCCAATATAAAAATTTTTGAAGACCATATGGCGGTCGATTTGATCACCAATCGTCATTTGGAATCGAAGCAGCGCTCGCCAAAACCTAGATGTTACGGTGCTTATGTCCTCGATATCAAAACACAAGAAATCAAAACCTTTCAGGCAAAAATAACACTGTTGGCAACCGGTGGAGCTGGGAAAGTCTATCTTTATACTAGCAATCCCGACTCTGCCTCCGGAGATGGGATGGCCCTGGCCTATAGGGCTGGTTGTACGTTAACCAATATGGAATTTGTTCAATTTCATCCGACCTGTCTTTATCATCCAGAGGCAAAGAACTTTTTGATTTCCGAAGCACTGCGCGGTGAAGGAGGGATTTTAAAATTGCTGACGGGCGAACCTTTCATAAAAAGATATGACCCTAGAGGAGATTTGGCAACCAGGGATATTGTCGCACGGGCCATCGATTCTGAATTGAAAAAAAGTGGAAACCCTTATGTCTGGTTGGATATCAGCCATAAACCCTCTCACTTTATCAAAGAGCGTTTTCCAAATATTTATCAAACCTGTCTGAAATACGGGATTGATATCACAACAAGTCCCATTCCCGTTGTACCCGCTGCCCATTATTTTTGTGGCGGTGTTGCAACAAACCAACAGGGACGAACCACATTAGAAAACCTTTCTGCCTGTGGGGAAGTAGCCCATACGGGACTTCACGGGGCTAACCGGCTGGCCAGCAATTCGCTCCTAGAAGCAGCGGCTTATGCTTGCTATGCCGCCCAAGATGCCATTCAAAAACTGAAAGAGTCTCATGAAAGTCCCAATATCCCCGATTGGGATCCTAAAGGGGCAACCGACAGCAATGAAGAGGTCGTCCTCTCTCAAAACTGGGAAGAAATTAGAACGTTTATGTGGAATTATGTGGGGATTGTCCGTTCCAACAAACGCCTGGAGCGTGCACAAAACAGAATTAAACTATTACTTGATGAAATTCATGAATACTATTGGAATTTCAAGATAAATAAGAACTTACTTGAACTTAGAAATTTAAGCCTCGTCGCCCATTTGATTATTCAAAGCGCCCTATGGAGAAAGGAAAGTAGAGGTCTTCATTATAATATTGACACCCCTCACTCAGACCCCGCTTATCAAAAAGATACCCTGGCTATAGGAAGACCGTGAAAGTCCAGGTCATTCGAACCAGTCCTTCTGAATCTAAAAGCTTGGAAGGAGGAGTTGAAAACGGAGCGGAAGCTCGAATGGTGCGCAGGACTTCTTGATCGTATCGTTCCACACCGGAGCTTCTAAAAACAAACGCTTCAGCCAAATTGCCCTCCCCATCGACAGAGACTCCCAAAATGGTTTCAACCTTGCCTCTCGTGATTTGGTTATTGATATAGGCTTCCTTAAGACCTGTTAGCGGATCAAATGTCAGTTTAAAGACCCTTTTTAGTCTAACGAAATACTGAACGTCGGGAAAGCGCAAAACATTCAAATAAGTATGTTCCCCCTTTTTCAAATCAGGGTAAAAATCTTCAGCAAGAGGTTCATTAAAATTTTCTGTACTCTGTGGTTTTAATTTTCCAACAATAACCCCCTCTTCTGCGGCCTTTTGCTTTTCTGACTTCTGATTTTTAGTCTTTGATTTTTGATTTTCGCTTCTTCCTTGAAGCTCTGCAACCTCTTGTTTTTCCACGTTGCTATCATACATCCCTAAAAATGGGGTTGCTTGTGGTTTTTGTTCCACTGCAGGTCGGTCAATATCAACAATCTCAAATTTCCCCTTTTTAAGATCAATCCAGATGGGGCTCGATTTCTCCAGCAACGCGAGAGGGTTTGTTTCCGGGAGTTTAATCAATAGAAGTAAAATCAGATGGATAATAAACGAAGCAATAAAATAGGGTAAAAATCGTTTCATGGTGCGGCTATCCTACACCAAAAGGGCTGTGTCTAGCAACTTTCTTGAAACAAGGGGTTTCCCAAGAATGTGGAGCCAATAGTGATCAAGTATTTTTTGTAAGGCTTCCCACTCTTTAGATGGTTTTAAGCGAATTCCGCAAATGCCGCACGATTCAAGATTTGCTTGCCAACCAGACAACGAGAGCCACTCCAGTTGGAATTCCATTAGACTGGAGATAGATCCTTTTTCGTTCAAGTTTTCCAAGAATCTCTCTAAACATTCAAATTTTTGAACGGAAGGATGTTTTTCGGGAAGTGTTTTTGCGACAAGTTCCAATGCGAAACCAACAGCGGCAATGGAAACCAGTGATTTTCGCCATTGTGGATTTCCTTTCAAAAGGGAAGTCTCTTTGAGGAATACTAAATCCCTTTTTGTATCGGCTTCAAAAACAACATGGAGGTGAGAACCAATCTCAAGACTGGAACCAAAACGTTTTTTGGATCGCCGTGCCCCTTTGGCAAGTCCCCCAATTTTACCCTCCTCTTTTGTCAAGAGTGAGACAATCAGATCGGCATCGCCATACTTAATATGGCGTAAGACAATGGCTTGATCGGTCTTGAGGCTCACCCCACCACCTGCCTTTGGTTCGTAGAACCCAACATCCTGTTCGCCTCTGGCGAATTGGTAGGTGGTGGGGTCATGAAAATCCGGGCCTAACAATAATGAATTGAGTCGCTAAGGTGAAATAGGTCCACATACAAAATATATTTACGAGTGTTGTGACAAAAGGGCCACTAGCAATTGCCGGATCTAGGCCCAATTTCTGGAAGAGTAATGGAAGAGAGCTCCCCAAACAAACTGAAATCACCATCGACAACGCCAACGCAGAACCGATGGCCAAGGGCAAAAAGGAAGGAACCCCATAGCGAAAATGGGTAAAGGCCGCCAAAACAAGACCGTAGACGAGACCTAAAATAACCGCCAAGCGAAATTCTTTAAACATGACAGAAAAAATTTTTGGGGCACTCAGTCTTCCCACACTCAAAGAACTGACCACAATGGCCATAGACTGAGTCCCAATATTGCCCCCCATGCTTAAAACAAGCGGAATAAACCCTGCCAACAAACTCACCTTGCTGATCGAACTGTAAAATCGCGCAATGACTTCGGAAGCAATCAGCCCTCCCAAAAGAGTGACCAAATACCAAGGCATTCTCTTTTTTAAAGTGATCCAAAGTGGTGCTGGCACCATGGCCCCTTTGTCTGCCCCTGCCATGAGCAATAAATCTTCGGTCGCCTCTTCTTTAATGACGTCGATAATGTCATCAACAGTAATCACACCAACCAACTTATTGGCATCGTCAACGACAGGCACTGAGAGATAATTATAGCGAGAAACGGTTCTGGCCACCTCTTCTTGATCTTCATCCAGTCGCACGCGTATGGGATCTTTGTCCATGACCTCTTTTAGGATGATTTTAGGTCCATTCAAAATCAATTTTTTAAGAGACAAAACCCCCATCAAGTGCCCTTGAGAATTAACCACATAGACATAGAACATGGTTTCAACATCCCTGGATTGCTGAATTTTTTGGATGGCTTGTTCAACCGTCAATTCTTCATGCAACGCAAAAAAATCTGGTGACATAATGCCACCGGCGGTATCTGGCCGATAGCGAATCAGCCCTTCTACCTCTTCTGCCTCTTCTTTTTTCAAGGACAAAAGAATCGTGCTGGATAGTTCTCCCGGCAGATTTTCTAAAATGTCTGCCGCATCGTCTGGCGAGACATAACTTAATATCTCAGAGGCCTTTTGCCCTCCCAAATTTTCTAATAGTGGTGTGACAAGAGTCATCTCCATCTCTGCCAAAACTTTTGCCCCCTGCTCAGAATTTTTTAATAAAGAGAAGACGTGGGCTTGTGAGACAACATCCAGTTGGCCCAACACATAAGCAATATCTGCCGCATGGGCCTTTGCCAAAATCTTGCTTAAATTTTCGTCGGCATGACAGTGAAGGAGTTTCTTGATGGTCTCGCTCAAGACCTGAACTTTTTTGTTCAACATAATAATGGAACCTTTTAACTAGCGGGATGAGAGATAGGCTGCAACGACCACAACAACCATCAGCACCACAAACACCACCCAAGATTTGAGTTGCAAACCCCCATGCCTTAGCCAACGAACATGACCTTTTCTAGGATCGGGGCTAGCAACCGTCTTGAGATATTCCTCAAACTGGAGCAGCGCTTCATCCGAATTCAAGCCGATCGCTCTGGCGTAGGATCTTATAAATCCCTTTGCGAAGACCTCACCTGGAAGTGCGGCAAGATCGTCCGCTTCAAGAGCCGCCAGACATTTCAAACTAATCTTGGTCGTTTGAGCGATTTCTTCTAGGCTGATTTTGCGCATCTCGCGCTGGCGTTTTAAATAGGACCCAATACTTTCCATTTTTATCGGGGGGATCGCTGCCCCACCTCGCTTAGCTCGGTGTGGGCCCCATCCCCCCGCTCCCCTCTCGTTCGGACTGGCAAAGCCAGATCCTCACTCGCTAAAAATATTTCCCGATGATTGGTTCTAACCGTTTTTTTGCTGCAGCAGAAATTTTCGTCTTGTCTGTCATGATCGCATATTTTAGGGCTTCACCACAGGCACAATCTCTTTTTTCTTTAATCCCCTTCACAGATTCTTTAATGATTCCCTGAGCGGTCGCGATGTTCTTCTGCATGATTTTGATAACCATCGAAACATCCACTGCCTCTTCCGATTCATGCCAACAATCATAATCGGTCGAAAGAGCGATCGTGATATAACAGATTTCGGCTTCCCTCGCAAGCTTCGCTTCTTGCAGATTGGTCATGCCAATGACGTCGACCCCCCAAGAGCGAAAAATCTTTGATTCAGCACGGGAGCTAAACATCGGCCCTTCAATGCAAACATAGGTTCCACCTTTGTGAACGGTGACCCCTACTTTTTTAGAGGCATCATAAGCGATGTCGAATAGATGAGGGCAGACTGGATCAGCAAAACTGACATGGGCAACAATACCTTCTCCAAAAAATGTGGAAACCCTTTGGCGGGTTCGATCAACAAATTGATTGACGATGACGATATGACCAGGGGCAATGTTTTCTTTCATGGAACCGACAGCACTGACAGAAAGAATTCTCTCAACGCCCAGCAATTTCATGGCATAAATATTCGCACGGAAATTGATTTCGGATGGGGTATAGATATGACCCCTGCCGTGACGAGGCAAAAAGGCAACTGTCTTTCCATCCAGCTCGCCTATTATAATGGCATCGGAGGGTTTTCCAAAAGGAGTTTCGACCCATTTTTCTTCCAAAACCTTAAGCCCTTCCATCTCATAGAGCCCACTCCCCCCAATGACACCAATTTTGACTTGAGACATAAAAACCTTCCTACCCCACCACCTGTTTCACGCCAAAGGCGTTGGCTTTTTTGGCCAATAAACAGGTGGTGGGGCTTAATTTCGCGCCTTGCCTAACATTAAAACCGATGCGAGGCAACCATAAGAAACCCTTCTCCGACCTTTGCGAAAAACGCTTTCGTAACATAGAGTGGAGCTTCGGGGTTTAAACCTAATGAGTTGAAAATGACGGGTCCTGTCCCTACGTGTTTCTGTGGGGGCCCCTAACTAAACCCCACAACAAACACTCCGTGCCACCCCTCATTTTCAAATCTTTTGTAGAATAACCAATCCCTTCGCTCCAATCATTAATATCCAACCATTTTTCGCAGGGGCGCTTCGAACTATCGCTATAATTCGGAGTGCTTGTGCATTGGGTTTGTTTTCGACTGGCGTGACGAAAGCGCGAGCGAGTTGGGTTCGAAGGGCCTCTCGGACCCCGCCAACTCCTTGTGGGGGCTATTCATATTTTGGCGGGGGAGAGCGGAGTGGGTGGTTTGGGGGTTCTCCTCAAACCAACCCACGTCCCTGAGAACCCAATGAGTGGAAGCTTTCGTCACTTAAGAAAACAA
Source organism: Deltaproteobacteria bacterium RIFCSPHIGHO2_01_FULL_43_49 (assembly GCA_001798075.1). Lineage (GTDB taxonomy): Bacteria > UBA10199 > UBA10199 > SPLOWO2-01-44-7 > SPLOWO2-01-44-7 > SPLOWO2-01-44-7. Next base: position 21,606 of record MGRG01000011.1, read on the forward strand.
ACCCAATCGTATAGGCCGGAGAAGATTTTAGGCGGCGAGTTGACCGCAGGCGGCGAGGATGTCGCGGCCGCGGTTGGCACGGACATTAGTTTGGATACCGGCTTTAAAAAGAATGTCGACCCAAGCATCAATGGTGGCCTCATCGGAGGGCTGATAATTGGAAGTTGGAAAAGAGTTAAACGGGATTAAATTGACCTTGGCAGGAACATCCTTCAAAAGTTTGACGAGTTGATTGGCTAGCTCAACGGAGTCATTGACACCCTTTAACATCACATATTCAAAAGTGACTCGAAATCGGGATTGTTTGGCATAATCTCTGCAAAATTGGATTAACTGATTCAGAGGATAGCGTTTGTTGATCGGCATCAGTTCATTTCTTAATTCATCGTTGGGAGCATGCAAAGAAATCGCCAATTTAACTTTTGATTGTTTGATAAAATCATACATTTTGGGAACCAAACCGGCTGTTGAAACAGTAACCTTGCTTCTAGCAAATCCAAACAATTTTTGGTCCAGCAAAATTTCTAAAGCGCTCAAGAGAGCCGGCAAATTGGCCATCGGTTCTCCCATCCCCATGAAAACGAGATTGGTTATGCGTTCTTGAGGAAAACAGTGCTGAACAGCTAAAACCTGCTCCAAAATTTCCCCTTGAGTGAGATTGCGCATCAAACCCATCTCACCGGTTCTGCAAAAAGTGCAGGCCATGGCACAGCCCACTTGAGTGGAGAGACAAATCGTTTTTCTGCCACTTTCTGTCGGAATGTAAACGGCCTCAATTTTTTTGCTGTCGTTTAGCTCAAATAAAAAGAGGCAGGTCCCATCTGTGGAATATTTCAAATCGGCAACGCGGGTCGATGAAAATTGAAAATGCTCGGCAAGAAGCTTGCGATTTGCTTGGGAAAGATTGGACATCTCCTCAAAAGAGGTGATCTTTTTTTGATAGAGCCATTCCAAGATTTGGGTGGCAACAAAGGGTTTAAGCCCCAATCCTGTAATGGTCTCTTTGACCAACGAAGGGGACAAATCGGTTACAACCTGCATAAACCTACCCTGCTTTTTCCGCTTGAGCCTTCAAGATATGAGGATGATGAACCTCTTCTGCTTCCTTTTCGAGGGCACGTGGATCGTAGTGAGCTCTCTTTTTCTTCTCGACAATCGAATGGTAGGATAAAAAGAGAATCGCTACAATAAGCAAGGCAAGCCCTGTAAGCTCACTGGTCGGCGGATATTTGGAGCCATAAAAGATTGCCAAGGCATAGGTGGCAACAACTCCTGCAATAACACTGGAAACACGGCTTGCCGGCACCGTAAACGTATTCTCACGGGGATCCAAGAAAATAAGGGTACCAAAGAGACCTGTTCCATAAGAAAAGATTCCAACTAAAAAAGCGTGAATTACATAGCCACTCGACAGGAATGTTGTCATCCCCTGCCAAACCTGCCCGGGTATGCTGGCCGGGTCCATCTGAGAACCAATCAACCCCGTAATCATAATGGCCCCCCAAAATACGGGATTGGCCACCATCTGTTCTTCGGTAAAAAAACGTTTTTTTTCTGCCGCGTCTGTACTTTTGGCCCAATTGCTCATAAAGAAAAACCTCAAAAAATAACTGAGCAGATAACAAGCGATATTAATAATGGCCACCAAAGTTAAAGTTGTCCCTGCCCTGCCGGAAAAAGTTATGAAAAGAGCGGCCAAACTTAAAGCTGCCGCAGCCCAAGAGGGCCAATAAATCTTTCGTTTTCTTTTAACAGCAATTAAATCGACAATGGGGGCAATAACCAATGTTCCACCCCGCATGAGCAACATGGCAAAAACAATGCTGATTCCCTCAAGGGCATAGGAGAGTGTCGTGGTAATAATCACGCCTGCTGTGCATAATCCTGAAATAAAAGTGATCCAACGGGGTCTTGGTATGGAAACACCCAAAATGGTGGAGTGGGTGCTGTGCTTCCACCATCCGGAAAGCGTTAAATAGACATACATCGCAATAAAAGTTGCCGTGCCGACTGCAGGAAGAATCTCAAAACCCGAAAAATGTTTTCCGCTCATCCCTTCAAAAAGCCCACTCGTAATCATCTTTGTCATCATGGAGTAGGGAACGTAGGAGGCAAAATAACCAAAGCAAAAAGCAAAAATACCCAGCGCAGCAAGTTTTGTTTGCATTGTCTTAAGAACACTCATTTCCCCTCCCCATAAAGTTTTGCGAGTTGATGTAAAGCATTTTTATAACGCTTGGACAATCCTTCTTGATCTTTTAGTTCCGGTTCGTTGTTCATCGTTATAAACGGAAGTTTGAAATTTCGCACCTTCAAATAACCACCAGGAGCGTTGTTTGTGATTTCTGGCCAATCAATTTCTTTTCCAAAACGAATCATGTCTTCTTCAGGCACTTTGTGGGCCAGCACAGAATGTTTTAATTTCTCTTGAAAGCGGGCTCCGTTGCGGCGAGTGGCCTCTTCATAAGAGGTGAAAATAAATAGAACAGCGGCATCTTTTAACACATCCTCTGACAATTTATTCAGGGCATATTGATAGCCGCCATCCCCTTTCCCCCTAGCAAATTCAATAAAGGTGGTTGTCTTGTGATCTTGAGTTCGTTTTTCAAATTCGTTGCCAAACCTTGCCAAACAATAATCCAAAATAGAACCATCGGTAATCACATAACCATGTTCTGCCCTTTTGGAATACCATCTTTTGCCGATTGCTTTTTCCCACAAGTCATCTTCTTGAAACTTTTCCCAGAGCCATAAAAAATCATCCAACTCGGCAATGGCACCAATATGAAAATCTTCAGCCCGTCTGGCATCAGACAACTTCTTCATGAAGTCGATAAATTCTGATTTTCCACTGGCAGGTCGTCCAAGAAGAATCAGTTTCTTAAAGAGAATCACTTTTTTAGCTCCCATAAGTTTTGCAAGGCCGCATGATATCGTTTGTCTAATAAAGCAGAGTCGGTTAGCTCTGGCTCATTCTTCATCGTCACGAAGGGAATTTTTGTTGCTTGGATGGTTAAATAACCCGACTCCTGGCCCTTAGTAAGGGTTAACCAATCATGGGTCTGATAAAAATTTTGCATTGTTTCATCGGGGACTTTGTGGGCTAAAATACTGTGCTGGAGTTTTTCCCGGTAGCGCGCTTCGTTACGGCGGCACGATTCTTCATAAGAGACCAGAACAAATAAAATCGCCGCTTTTTTTAGAATTTCCGGCGACAAAACATTGAGTGCTTTTTGGTAGGCATCTTTCCCACCCCGTGCAAATTCGATAAATAATGTTTCGGCATTATATTTTGGATATTCCGCGTTGAACTTGTGCATACAAAAATCAAAAAGTGGGCCCCCTTCTTTGGACAGTCCTGGGTTATCACCCCCAAAAGAAAAACGGCGGGGATACCCCGCCTTTTCCCAAACACTATCTTCCATGAATTTTTCCCAAATCCATGGAAAATCATCCAGCTCCTCAAAGGGACCAAAATGATAGCGTTTTGCACGCTTCTCATCGTCCACCTTTTTCATGAAATCAATAAACTCCGACTTGCCGCTGGCAGGTCGGCCTAAAAGAAGAAGGTTTTCAAAAATAGCTTTCATCTAGCCAGGAACCCCTGAAAGACTGATCTCTGTTGGCTCATCACCAAACAGTTTGGGATGACAAATGGCCTCACCCAACTCTCTTTTGGATCGTTTATGTTCCTTATCGTCCGCAACCGGTTCAACTTTCAGATAAACCTGCAAACAGTATTCCCAATGTCCACTAACTTTATTTTGGACCTCTTTGGTCTCTGCGGTAAACGCATAAATACGACGGTCAATATCACTGTCTTTTTTCGGTTTAATGAGTTCCCCTACCTTGAATTCTTTTCCCTCAAATTTAAGGCTGGGTAACTTGTCTAGCAAAACATAATTGTCTGAATTTGTGGCTATCTCAACGGTCGCCCGTGGCTCCAGATAGTCAGCAAAGAGAGATGGAGAACGCCAAACCCAAGAAACTTTGTCCAAGAGACCATCCTTGTTCACATCGATTCTGAGATCACTCATTTTGCCTCCTTAATTTCTATGATTGATGAGCTGGTGGCTACTAAATCAGGTGGGTCGAGTCAATGCCGAAGTTATCCACAGGGTTTAAAAATACTCTAGCTTTACCATCAAGAGTTTTTCGATCTTGGGAATGGCGTCGCGGGCTGTAAATAAAAGGACCTTATCGTGGGGGTGGATTTCTGTATCACCTGTGGGAATGATAACCTCCTCCCCTCTTTCTACCGCCAGGGCTAAGGAGTTGGCGGGCCAAGAAATATCGCTAATTTTTTTATCGACCAATTCGGAACTTTCCAGGGCTTCTACTTCAATGAGTTCGACCTCATCACGAAGACTGGCAACCGACAAAACTTTACCACGTCTTACATAATGTAAAATAGCGCCGGCAGCCAGCAATCGAGGGTTAATCACCACATCAATCCCGATGGCTGTAATCAACGGCACATAAGCGGTCTGGTTTGCTAGGGTGATCGCCCACGGGGCACCCAGTCTTTTTGCCAAAAGGCTCGACAAAATATTATTTTCATCATCACTCGTCACAGAAACAAAGGCATCCATATTTTTGATATTTTCTTGCAAAAGCAGGTCCTGATCGGTTGCCAAACCATTCAGAACAACCGATTTGTTGAGTTGGCGGATCAAAACAGAACAGCGTTGGGAATCATTTTCAACAATTTTGACACTGACTCCCTCTTTTTCAAGGTTTTTAGCCAGCGTTAAACCAATCGGCCCTCCACCATCAATCATCACTCTTTTTACCGCAGCGCCGCTATGGCCCAAATATTCCATGATTTTGGAAACATCCTCTGGACGGGCTACAAAATAGATGAGATCTCCAGCCTTCATCACATCGGCCCCCTTGGGAACCAACATCTGGTTGTTTCTAAAAATGGCAGCTACCAAGATTTGCAGCTCTTGTCTCAAGCCTGTCAGCTCCTCGAAAGGAATTCCAATCAGGCGGCATTTATCGGTTACTCTTGCGCCAATGAGACGAACACGGTTATCCAAAAATTTCAAAATTTCTACGGCACCCGGGACTGTGAGAATGTTGAGTATTTCTTCTGCCGCTTGGCGTTCCGGGTTGATAATCAGATCAATTCCCAGTTTATCGATTTTGAACTCCGCTTGAGTCTCTGGATCGGAAAAACTTTCTTGCCGAACTCTGGCAATTTTGATTGGGACATGGGATTGAAGACCTGCCATGGTACATGCCGCAATGTTGACCTCGTCACTGTCGGTCACCGCGATTAACATCTCCGCTTTCTCAATCCCTGCCTCTTTGAGAACGGCGGGATTAGAACCAGACCCCGTAACGGCCTGACAGTTCACCTCGTCGGTCAAGCGACGAACCTTTCGTTCATCCTTTTCGATTACCAAAACAGCTTTTTTTTCGGCAACCAGTTGTTTGGCAAGATAAAAGCCGACATCACCAGCCCCAATAATGATCACACTCATATTCGTCTCACTCCTTCTCTAACTCCTTCGCTATTTTGTCCAAGACTCCGTTGATAAAAGAACTCGATTCTTCGGTTCCAAACTTCTTAGCAATTTCTATGGCTTCGTTCAAGGTTACTTTGAGGGGAATGTCTTTGCAGCTTTTTAACTCATAAACAGCAATACGCAAGATGTTTTTGTCCACCGCAGACATTCTGGAAAGTTTCCAATGGGTAGAATGTCTAACGATAAAATCGTCCACAAGCTCTTTTTCTTCTAAAACACCGCTAACAAGGCGATCGGCAAATTCCTGAACCTCCGGGACAAAATCTTTTTGGCGCTCCCAAAATCCCTTAACGACGTCCTGAAGTGCGCCTCCAGACATCTCGATTTGATAGAGCATTTGAAGAGCGCTTTCGCGCGCCAACCTACGAGTACCCATAAATTTCAAAGTGCAGTTGAAATGTTTTTTAAAACAGTTGCCATTTCGATCGCCGCACGGGCGACTTCTTCCCCTTTGTTCCCCAGTCTTCCCCCCGCTCTCTCAAGGGCCTGATCGGCTGTATCAGCCATCAAAATTCCAAAAGTAACGGGAATACCGGTGTCCAAAATGGCTTGTTGAATACCATAAGTCACGCCATGGCAGATATATTCAAAATGATAAGTGCCACCCTTTAACACACACCCCAAGGTAATCACGGCATCAACTTTTTTGGTGAGGGCCAACTGTTTAGCAAGCAAGGGAATCTCAAAAGACCCAGGGGCAAAAACAACGGTAATATCGTCTTCAGCAACACCGGCCTTGAGCAAAGTACTCTTGGCACCCTCCAAAAGATGGCTGGAGATATGCTGGTTGAATTTGCCAACCACAATCGCAAACCGCAAACCTTTCGCTTCCAGATGACCTTCGAGTGTTTTCATATTTTACTCAACAAATGTCCCATTTTGTCTTTTTTGGTTTTCAAATAATGTTTATTATGTGCCCTTGGTTCCATTTCGATGGGAACTCTTTCAACCAGTTCCAAACCATAACCGGTAAGGCCCACAATTTTTTTAGGATTGTTGGTCAGCAGGCGCATTTTTCTCACACCGATTGCGGATAAAATTTGGGCGCCGATTCCATACTCTCTTAGATCAACTTGAAAGCCCAACTTTTTATTGGCCTCGACGGTATCAAGTCCCTCATCCTGTAGGGCATAGGCCTTGACCTTATTATGGAGTCCGATCCCTCGTCCTTCTTGGCGGATGTATAAAAGAACACCGGAGCCCTCTTCACCAATCATTTTGAGAGAGGTTCGCAATTGTTCTCCACAATCACAGCGCTCGGAGCCAAAGACATCGCCCGTCAAACATTCCGAGTGAACACGAACAAGAACCGGTTTTTCAGGGGTGATATCTCCTTTAACGATCGCGATATGATATTTGCCGTCCACCAAGCTTTTGAAAGAAATCAGCCGAAAATCACCACCAAATTCGGAGGGAAGTTTGGCTTCCGAATCTTTTATAATGAGCGATTCATTTTTAAGGCGGAAGCGAACGATATCGGCTACAGAAACAATATGTAAATGATGCTGACCGGCAAATTTTTCCAGGTCTGGAAGCCTGGCCATCGTTCCATCGTCATTCATGATTTCACAAATCACCGCCGCCCCTTTGAGACTCGCTAATTTTGCCAAGTCAATCGAGCCTTCTGTCTGACCGGTTCGCACCAACACACCGCCATTTTTTGCACGCAATGGAAAAATATGGCCCGGTCTTACAAAGTGATCGGGTTTCACATTATCGGCCACCGCTTTAAGAATTGTGATTGCCCTGTCTTGGGCTGAAATTCCCGTGCTTGTCCCTTCCTTCGCGTCAATAGAAACAGTGAATCCTGTTTCAAAGCGAGAGGTGTTCTCTGCTACCATGAAAGGTAGATCTAGTTTGTCAGCTAGCTCTGGAGTTAATGCGAGACAAACCAAACCCCTGGCATGTTTGGCCATGAAATTGATAATTTCGGGAGTAACCTTTTCTGCGGGGACCGCCAGGTCCCCTTCGTTTTCACGATCGACATCATCAATAAGGATAACCATCCGGCCTTGTTTGAAATCTTCAATGGCCTGACCGACATTGGTCAAACTGGATTGACGTTCACCTTGTAGATTCAAAAGTGCCATACTTAAAATCCGTGTTTTTTTAAAAATTCCTGAGTGATTTTCGTACCTTTTTTATATTCTTCACTATCTAGGTGCGTGAGCTTGCCCACATATTTCCCAATGATGTCAACCTCTAAATTGACCCTATCTCCCACCTTAAGGGCCTGAAATGTGGTTTTAACCTGTGTATGGGGGATAATCATTACTTCAAAAAAATCTTTGTCGCAGCAATTAATCGTGAGGCTTACCCCATCAATAGCAATCGAACCTTTTTCGACTAAATAGCGACTTAAATGAGAAGGAGTTTTAATTGTAATCTTTTTCGATTCACCGGCATCGATCACTTTTTCAACAACTCCTACTCCATCGACATGTCCTTGCACTAAATGTCCACCGAGCCTTTCGCCGAGTTTCAATGGCCGCTCTAGATTGACAGCAGAACCTTCTTTTAAAAAACCCAACGTCGTTAATTGCAAAGTCTCTGGACTCAAATCGGCCCAAAACGTATCGCCCAATCTTGAGGTGATAGTCAGACAACAACCATTCACTGCAATCGATTCCCCGACATTGGTTTGCTCCAGATTAAAATCGACCGCGATTTCAAGCTGGGCACCGTCTGGCTTTCTGTTGAAAGACTTGACTTTGCCGGTCCCCTCTATTATGCCCGTAAACATAAGATTTTGGAGCTATATATAGGAGTTAAAAATTCTTAGCAACTTTTTTTGAGGACTGTCGATAACAGGTTCGAAGATAAGAAGGAGGTCTTTATGGCAAATTGCGGAGAAAAAAATGGTTTTAAAGTGAACGGAAGTTTTTGGCCACCTGCAATTCAAATTGGCTATGTGGATTCCCAAGAAGCTAATGAAACAGGCGTTTGTACCGAAACAGTTAATGGAGTTCAGGTCGGCACCTACAACAATTTCAAAGACTCCTTTCAAGGTTTGCAAATCGGCCTTTTTAACAAGGGTGAGAATGTTAAAGGATTATCGCTTGGTATTGTGAATGCACATGAAAGAATAACCGGCCTTCATATTGGGTTATGGAATTATGTCAGGCAAGAAGCTAGAACAATAGGCATCGGCTTAGTAAACCAGTCGGATGGCAATTTAATTGGTGGGCATATTGGTTTGTTCAATCAAGCTGGAGAAATTATGCAAGGGTTCCAGCTCTCTTTTGCCAACTTGGTTGGTGCACATAATAAAACTAATTACAACATCGCCATGAAAGGTTTTCAGGTTTCACTAGCTAATTCTTCTGTCCGTAATATGTCTGGTTTGCAAATTGGAATGTTTAATGTAGCCGAATTTATGATGGACGGAGTACAAATCGCAATTTTCAATGCGGGGGGATCAATCGTTGGTGGCATGAATGATGGTCTGCACATCGGTATTTTTAATAGTAGTGCAAATATGAACGGCAGAACAATTGGGATCCTGAATTTTTCAGGGCAATGCAAATATTTTACACCTCTTACGGGTTCCTCTTGCCTTTTTGGACCCGCAGAAAAACCCTATGTTACTCCTGTGTCAGATTGCTGTGGTTAATGTCGGTAAACATCTTTGCGATCACCTATTCGATAAACTTGTATGAGTGACTCTTGATCATTGACCGTATAGAGAATCCGATAATTTCCTTTGCGAATACGATAACCTTCTTGTTGGGTAAGTTTTTTACATCCAGGGGGTCTTGGATTATTCGCTAAATCATCCAGAACGTCGGCCATCAATCTTTGGACATCTTTAGAAAGTTTAAGAAACTCTCTTTTCGCACGAGTTTCCAATTCCACACAATATTTCATTTGTTAGATAGTTTTAATGATTTTTTGACTGCTTCCCAGGAGTGAAAGCCGCTGGCCTCTTTTATGGCTTCCTGAAGATCATGAGTATCCAATAAATCTTCTAGTTTCTCCCTCAAAGCTTGCTCGACGACAAAATTCTTTCGAAGCCCCAGTTGTTCACAAACCTGATCTAAGGTGTCCTTCAACTCCGATGGTAATTTGGTTGCAAAGGCAGATTCTCGAGACATATGCTAAATCCTCTCAATCTAGATAAATCTTACTAAATCTTGAAAAATAAATCAAGTCCTACTTTTTGAGCTCTCCTTCAATCAAAACATTATCCCCCAATGTTTTTACAGAAAGGTTGTCCAGTTCGAGGGCATCTTTGAGGTTGCGGATATTGATTTCGGGGAGCCAGTCGAGGGCCTGACCCCCTAAAATTTTCGGTGCCAAAAAACAAACCAGATGATCCACTAACTTTTCGGAAATAAAAGCAGAAAAAATACTACTCCCCCCTTCTACCAAAAGATGAGTAACCCCCTTTTTTCCCAGGGCCCTTAACAATTCTCTTAAGTCGACACGGCCTGTCAGATCGGCCGGCAAGGTGAGGACCTCTGCCCCCAAATCGGTGAAGATTTTTTTCTTTTCCGAAGAGACCAACTGCGTTGTGGCCAAAACCACTTGCCTTCCCTTTACTTTAAAAAGTTGTCTGGTGGTTGGGCTCTCCAAAGAGGCATCGACAATAACCACAAGGGGTTGTTTTTCTGATTTTTTGCGGGGCAAACGAACGGTCAACAAAGGGTCATCGCGCTTGAGGGTCCCAGCCCCAATCAAAATGGCATCGACCTGATCTCTTAATTGGTGGACATATTGGCGGCTCAAAGTATTGCTGATCCAATGAGATTCCCCTGTTGCTGTGGCAATTTTCCCATCCAAAGACATGGCGACCTTGAGTGTGACAAAGGGAAGTTTCGTGGTGATAAATTTTTGGAAAGGAAGATTCAAATGAATGCAAGCATCATGCATCACCCCTTCGATCACTTCTACACCGGCATCCTTAAGCCAACGAATTCCTTGTCCGTTGACCTGCGGGTTGGCATCCCTGCAACCGATCACCACTCTTTGAATACCCGCTTCGACAATTCGTGGCGCACACGGAGGTGTTTTTCCATGATGAGAACAAGGCTCCATCGTTACATACATGGTAGAACCATTTGCTTCATTTTTTTCCAATTTTTTGAGGGCGATAATTTCAGCGTGATCTTGACCCGCTTTGCGATGAAAACCCTCCGACAAAACTCGGCCTTGTCTTGTAATGATGACACCAACAATTGGATTGGGTGAGGTTTGTCCCTTGGCCTTGAGGGCTAACTCAATGGCCCTTGCCATGAAATGGGCATGAGAAGGTCGTGCCATAAAACTACTTTTGTTTGCCTAGCAAATCTTTGAGTTCCTTCATGAACTCATTAATATCTTTAAAAGAGCGATAGACCGAGGCAAAACGAACATAGGCCACTTCGTCTAGGGAATGCAACTCTTCCATTACCTTCTCCCCTATTGTGGGGCTTTCGATCTCTGATAGGCCCAATTCCTGAATGGATTTAACGATCCGATCTGCGCAGGCTTCTAAAGTGGCAACACTGATCGGTCTTTTTTCACAAGCCTTGCGCATCCCTTGCAAAATTTTATTGCGCTCAAACGCCTCACGTCTTCCATCTTTTTTGATCACGGCTGGCAAGACCTCTTCAACGTGTTCATAGGTTGTGAATCGCTCGCCACACTTTTCACATTCACGACGGCGACGGATAATCTCGCCATCTTGCGAATCTCTGGAGTCGATAACTTTACTTTCCGGATGTTTGCAAAACGGACAGTTCATAGTTCGTACGATAGTACGTTGGTACGATAGTACGATAGTGCTAAGAATAAAATGGAAACCTTTGGCATAATTTTCTGACTTCGGACTGAATCGAAGACTGGCGTTGTGTATTATTAATATCTTTAAGGGTGTCAGCAATCCATTGTGCAATCTGCTGCATCTCTTTTTCTTTCATCCCGCGCGTTGTAACACACGGAGTCCCCAAACGAATGCCACTAGTGATAAATGGGGAACGGGTTTCTCTGGGAATTGTATTTTTGTTGACCGTAATACCGGCTCTTCCCAGGGCATCTTCTGCCTCTTTTCCGGTAATTCCCTTTTCGGTCAGATCGATTAAAAAAAGATGCGTGTCGGTGCCACCCGTTACAATTCGAAAACTAGATTCACTTAAAGACTTCGCCAAAGTGCGGCAGTTTTTTACAATCTGCTCGGCATAGGTTTTAAATTCTGGTTGTAAGACCTCTTTGAAGGCAACCGCTTTTGCGGCAATCACATGCATGAGAGGGCCACCTTGAATCCCAGGAAAAACAATTTTATCGAGGGCTTTTGCAAATTCCTGCTTACACATGGCAATCCCACCGCGTGGGCCCCGCAAAGTTTTATGAGTTGTCGAAGTCACAAAATGACAATGAGGAACAGGATCAGAGTGCAACCCTTTTGCAACAAGTCCTGCGGGGTGAGCAATGTCAGCCATCAGTAAAGCTCCAACTTCATCGGCGATCGTTCGAAATTGTTTAAAATCAATGTCTCTGGCATAAGCGGAGGCACCGGTGACAATCAGTTTTGGTTTGTGTTGGTGGGCAATCTGCTTGACCAAATCAAAATCAATTCTCTCGGTTTCAGGATCAACCCCATAAAACGCAACATTATAGAGCTGACCTGTAAAATTGACGGGTGAGCCGTGAGTGAGATGACCACCATGTTTGAGATCCATTCCTAAAATCGCATCGCCCGGCTTCAAAATGGAAAAATAGACTGCCATGTTGGCTTGAGACCCAGAATGCGGCTGCACATTCACATGCTCCGCTTTGAAAATCTGTTTCAAGCGCTCACGGGCCAACTCTTCAGCTTGATCGACAAATTCACAACCACCGTAGTAGCGTTTGCCAGGATAGCCTTCCGCATATTTGACGGTCATCACAGAGCCGAGGGCTTCTAAAACAGTAGGACTCACCAAATTTTCGGATGGAATCAATTCAATAGTCGTTTCCAAACGCTCGGTTTCGCTTTGAATCGATTTATAAATTTCTGGATCAAAAGAGGCTAGCTTTGTCATTTGAGTAATGAATCGACTTTCTGAACCCTTGGGCCATGCCTCCCACCTTCAAAAGAGGTTTTCAAAAAGGTTTCTAAAAGCGATTGGGCTTGATGAACGGCACTCACTCTTGCCCCCAGACAAGCAATATTTGCGTTGTTGTGTTCACGAGAAAGCCTTGCATCGTCAAAACTTCTTAAAACCGCTGCTCGAACCTTCTTAACTTTATTTGCCGACATGCACATGCCGATTCCGGTTCCACAAACCAAAACCCCCCGATCGGCTTTCCCCTCAGAGACGGCTTTGGCTGCTTTTTCCGCAAAATCAGGATAATCGCATTTCTCTTCTGAGCTGCAGCCAAAATCCAAAACCTCATAACCTTGTCCCTGCAGATAAGACTTGAGGCTCTCCTTCATTTGGAAACCGGCATGATCTGCCGCAATGGCAATTTTAAATTTCATATGGGTTTGCCTTTATGCAGGAAATTAAGAAAAATGCAAGTGTTACGAGGATTAGTGTTCCAGCTTGTCAGAAGAAGTCTATTTTGTTAGTTTGAACACCGGTGGAAAAAGTCTATTTAGATACCTCTGTATTCAGTGCCTATTTTGACAGCCGTGATTCTGTACGCCAAAAAACCACACAAGATTTTTGGCATCGGTTGGAGGCTTATGAAAAATATGCATCTGAACTTGTTTTGGATGAACTTGGAAAAATGGGAAACGAAGCTATACGAAAAAATGTCTTAAAATTAACAGAGGGGTTCGGCGTCCTAAGGGTAACGGATGATGTGAAAAAACTCGCGTGGAAATATGTCGAAAAAAGTGTCTTTCCAAACAAATATTTCTCAGATGCTCTACACTTGGCACTTGCAACGATTGCCCGAATCAACATTGTAATCAGCTGGAATTTCGAGCACTTTGTCAAACGCAAAACAAGAATCCTTGCCAATACGGTCAATCTAGAGCTAAAATATGGGCAGGTGGAAATCATTGCACCGCCAGAATTGTAGGAGCTTTTATGTTCAATATTGAAAAAGAGCTTGTAGGACGAGGCCTCTCAAAGAATCAAATTGATGAGATCAAGGCTCAAGTGCGCAATGAATTTCCCCTTGATGATATGATGTACGAGCTTCATTTAGTACGTCTTATTGATGCTCTGCAAAAGGGATACTGCACAATTCAAAATATACTTCCTCCCTCTCAAAAACAACAAGCACGTTAGAACGTTTGCAACCCAAAATGTTTAAGGGTGCCGGACACGATGTGGGATTCTTCATAAAGTTCCTTACCCATCCCACCCATCCCACTTACGCAGAACTTTTGGACCTCTACGTACAGCAGGTTTTTCTTTGATAACGGCGGGGGCCCAGCTAACAAGTTCAATGGTGCCATCGGATTGGACTTTGCCAATGACATGAAAGACTTTTTTTTCTCGGAACTCGGAGAGAATTCCTTGAAGCTCCAGACCAGTGGCTTTTTCGGAAGCATGCCACATAACCCGTATTGGTTTCCCATTTAGTGTCCCCTTTAATTGGATCTTATAAGCATCTGGAAATCCAATGGGGACAATTCTGGCGGTATCGAACTGAACTCCATTCAACAAAACATAGCCTTCATGAGGTTTTTGCAAATCATCGACATCATCAACCGGATCGAGACGTTTTCCAAAAAATCCTGGTTTTTTGATTTTTCCATCGTGAAAAACCGCGCGGGGTCGATCTTTGCCCCATTTGAGTTGAGAAATATATGTCGTTGGCGATTTTTTGATCCAATACCATACAGTTTTTAATGCACTACCTATTTCTTTATACTCACCATATGCCCAAGAAGTGGCTACTCCTGCTACCACAAATGCAATGGCGAATACACCTGTTATAGCCCAAGACATTGAAAGTGAACCAGGCCCAGAAGGAAAAAGATCGTAACAAAATTTAGCTCCAATCGGTAATGAAATGACCCCCGCACCATGATAAAAAACTGAAAAAATATCATATGGCATTAAGGCAAGATCTTGATCCCCAACACGAAGCAATTCGCTCAATACTTCTGAAGCACTTAAATAAACACCGGTAGAGATTACTTGTGTCGTGGCAACTTCAATTGCCTGTGTTGGTCTACCCCAATCGTTCATTGCATCCAATCGCGTTTTGGGATCATCCGCAGTAATCTTGGAAACAAAACCCAAAAGCTCTTCATTGAAATGGCCTTGCTTTCGCAGTTCTTCAATCTGATCTTTGGGTCGATGAAAGGGGGTGTTCACCGAGGCTTCTCTTTCTTTTCCAAGCATTACATTAATGAGAACAAGCCCCGCTTGATAGATGTCGGTTGCTTTACTAGCCGATTTTCCATCCAACTGTTCTGGTGACATGTAATATACACTCCCCGCACCCAAACTTGAGCCACGGGTCTCCTCTGTTAAAATCTTGGCAATTCCAAAATCGGTTAGTTTAGCGTCGCCTGCTTTGGTCATCATGATATTGCTGAGTTTGATATCTCGATGCAAAATTCCCTTTTCATGCGCTGCTTGAATGGCAGATAACATTTGATCTTTAAGCTGAATGACTTCTGCTTCTGTAAAGATCTTTCTGGATTGAGGCGCATCTTTCGGCTGAATCAACTCTGCCAAACTTTGGCCATCCACATATTCAATAATCAAACTGATTTCAGGAAGCTCCCAGAGATCTTTACTTTCTTTGATGCTAATATCGAGAAAACGTACTACATAAGGGTTATCTATATTCTTTAAGGCCAGTGCCTCTTTCCTGACCTCTTTCAAATCTTTGGCATCGCGCATTCTTCTGATAATGACCTTTTGATCTGTTTCAACATTGCGACCCAAATAAATTCTGGCTTCTCCGCCCCCTTTGAGTTCTTCTAACACTTCATAAGTTCCATTTTGCCCTTTAATCAATTTTGTTCCATTGGTTTTCCCCTCAAAAGGAAGGTTTAAAATCCCACCGGTTTCTCCTTGGGCATCTGGTTCTTCTATTCCTTGTGGAGCTTTCTCGGTCTGAACTGGTCCTTTGGCTAACATACCACCAGGTACCTGGTACCTGGTGGTAGGAGCGTCGGCGAAAAGGCGCGCAAAACGGTTGGCCCCTCTATGAATCCGATCTTGCTTAAGCCAAGCCAAAGCGGCTTCATCCAGCCCCTCAGCCGACCCCTCATCTACCACAGGGTACCTGTTACTATATGGTAATGTACCGCCAGGTACCTGGTACCCTGTGGTAGTCAAAACCTGCTCCATAGCCCTATTTAGGGCTAAATCAGCAGCCGAGAGCTGCAATCCAACAACAGAATTTGCCCATAAATTCACCATATTCGCTTCCTATACTATTATCGGTAGATTTCAAAAAAAGTTGCTTTTAGGGGCTTTTAGGAGAGGCCTTCGAAATTCACGATATGATAGGTTGCTTTAGAAAGTTTTGTTTCACCAACTGCGACAAAAGGGATACCTACATTCTCAGAGGCTTGGGCATCGTCTGCGGAATCGCCGAAAAACAAAACCTCATCCTTTTTAAAAACTTGTTCTGTTAAAAACTGTTTTAACCAATCCGTTTTATAAACGGGGGCACCCTGAATTTTTGTAAAATATTTTTTTAAACCCCTTTTTTCTAAAATAGTATGAAGCGTATCGTGCGGCGTGCTTGAAAGAACCGCTATCTCCCGACCCGGGGCAAATTTATCTAAAAACTTCGTGGCCCCAGGAATTTCCGGCGCCTCGATCACCTTTTGTGTCGTCTCTAAATCATAGAGATCGAGCATCCGCTTTTCGATTTCTGGAGTGTAGGGCATTTTCAAGATCTTTTCGAAAACATGCCTAAATTTGATGTGACGATGAACATGATGATTGTTTTTACAATAGGCCATGATGGCCTCGAAATGCTGAGGGTAATCGATAAAACATTTATCAAAAGCACCCAATTTAATCGGATTGGAATCGACCAGTGTCCCATCAAAATCAAAAACGAGAGCCTTTGCTTGTTCCAGAGCGGTTTTAATATCTTTAATCATAAAACCTTCCGGATCCGATTAACAGAAATGGCTCTCCCGCTCTCTTCATCAACATCAATCAAAAGACCTTCCAGGCGAACATCTTCTTTGGCTACTTTGAAACCCTTAAACTCTCCCTGACTCAAAAATCGCTTGATTGCTATTTCGATATCAAGCCCCACAACGGAGCGATGAGGTCCCGTCATTCCCAAATCGCTGATATAGGCTGTCCCCCTTGGCAAAATTTCTTCGTCACAGGTTTGAACATGCGTGTGTGTTCCAACAACACAAGTGACACGCCCGTCAAGATACCAAGCCAAAGCCCTCTTTTCCGCCGTCGCTTCGGCATGAAGATCAACCAGAATAATTTTTGTTTGGTTTCCTATTTCTTTTAACAAGGCGTCCGCTGCTTGAAAAGGAGAGCTCATTTTGGGCCCCTTGTTATCCATGAAAACTTTCCCTTGCAGATGAATCACAGCGACATCAAGACCTTTTTTGGAAGGAACAATGCAGTGCCCTTTTCCCCGATTTTTTTCCAAAAGATTGTAGGGTCTTAAAATGGGATGCGTTTCCAAATGAGGAAAAATCGAATTTTGTTCCCAGACATGATTTCCGGCCGTCATGACATCAATGCGATATTGAAAAAGTTCTTCGGCTACTTTGTCGGTGATTCCTTTACCACCCGCCGCGTTATCCACATTCGCGATAACAAAATCGATTCCGTGTTGATCAATCAAACGAGAAAGCCAAGTCTCAACAGCCCTGCGCCCCGGCTCCCCAAAAATATCACCAATGCACAGAATATTCATTTATTTCGCATACTCCGTGGCTCTCATTTCTCTGATAACCGTGATTTTAATCTGGCCAGGATAGGTCATTTCTTGCTCAATTTTTCGAGCGATGTCCTTTGAGATGACAAAGGCTTGGGCATCGGTCACCTCTTGGCAATTGACCATCACGCGAATTTCGCGGCCGGCCTGAACGGCGTACGCTTTTTCAACCCCTTTGAAAGATAGCGAAATCTTCTCCAAATCTTCCAATCGTTTGACATAACTTTCCAAAACTTCACGACGAGCTCCCGGTCTGGCACCCGACAAGGCATCGGCCGCATCCACCAAACAATCCAAAGGATAAATCTGTGGAATATCTTCGTGATGGGCCCCAACAGCATGGCAGATGGCTTCATCTTCCTTATATTTTTTACAAAACTCCATGCCGATCAAGGCATGGGCCCCTTCGACTTCATGCGAAACCGCTTTGCCAACGTCGTGCAGAAGCCCTGCACGCCTTGCTTTCATCTCGTCAATTTTGAGCTCTGAGGCCATCATGCCGCAAACAAAACCAACCTCGATGGAATGTCGCAAAACATTTTGCGCGTAACTATAGCGATATTTGAGTGCCCCCAACAATTTTACAATTTCAGGATGGGCTTTAGGCAATTTGAGCTCCATGAAGGCTTGCTCACCCGCTTCCACAATGGATAGGCTGACCTCTTCAGTCACTTTGGCGACCATTTCTTCAATGCGGGTTGGATGAATACGACCATCTTGCAATAGTCTTTCCATTGTGATGCGCGCCACCTCTCGTCGCACCGGATTAAACCCTGACAAAACGACCGCTTCCGGTGTATCGTCAATCACCACATCAATACCGGTTGCCGCTTCAAAAGCGCGAATGTTACGACCCTCTCTTCCAATAATCCTTCCCTTGAGTTCTTCATTGGGAAGCGGCACCACACTGAGCGATCTCTCCGAAACATATTCAGAGGATAAGCGTTCAATGGTGCTGGCAATAATATATTTTGCTTTGTTTTGAGCCTCCGCTTTTGCCTCCTCTTCAATCTTCATGACAACCGTGGCCGATTCCCTTTTAGCATCTTCAATCAAGGATTCCCGAAGCTGCTTTTTGGCATCTTCCATAGTAATACCCGCGGCCCTCTCCAAAGCACGCCTCGTATCTTGCATAAGATCTTGGTACTGTTTTTCGAAAGTGCCAAGCTGCGCCTTTTTATCTTGAATCGCTTTTTCCTGTTTGATGAGTTCTCCCTCTTTCGTTTCAACAAGATTAAACTTCTTTTCGAGATTGTCCTCTTTGGTCTGAAGTCGCTTCTCCATTCCGTGTAGTTCTCGTTGTTTTTCCGCGATTTCCTTTTCCACACCAGCCCTTGCCTTCAACTGGGCATCTTTGGCTTCTAACTCCGCCTCTTTGCGAATCGTTTTTGCTTTCGACTCTGCTTCTTCAAACAAAATCTTTGCTCGCGATTCCGCATCGGCTAATTTCCTAGATCCTATAAGCTTACGACCAAAAAAACCGACGGTGAACCCTATGACTAAAGTACCCAATCCAATTAGAACCCATTCCATATTACCTCCTATACAATCCGCAAAATCCTCTCCTCACTCACAATAACGTCTACTCTTTCATCTCTAGGTTGAGAGGGTAGCGAATCGACGATTTGAAACTCATAGGCAAACGCAATGCGCTTGCCTCGATACGGTTTTAACAAACGGTCATAAAACCCATGCCCAAAACCGATTCGATTCCCTTTTTTGTCAAAAGCGACACCGGGAACGACAATCAGATTTAAAAAATTAATATCACTCAAAGGATGGGCTCGTTTTTTCGGTTCTAAAATACCTGCATAACCAGGCTCCAATTCGTTTAAGTTTTTGATTCTGTAAAAGTGGATTTCTTTTGTTTTAGGATTGACTGCCGGATAAAAAACCTCTTTGCGCGACACATGCGCCTT
Organism: Deltaproteobacteria bacterium RIFCSPHIGHO2_01_FULL_43_49; assembly: GCA_001798075.1. Taxonomy (GTDB): domain Bacteria; phylum UBA10199; class UBA10199; order SPLOWO2-01-44-7; family SPLOWO2-01-44-7; genus SPLOWO2-01-44-7. The sequence goes on from MGRG01000011.1 coordinate 40,861, forward strand.
AGTGAAGAGATTTTGTGTTTCGACTTCATTGCGGCAAGCGGAATAAAGGCCAATTCGCTCGGCGAGGTTAAATTCCTCTAACAAAAGAAGATGACGTTCGATTTTGCGCGAGGCTTCACGAACAAAATTAGAATCTAAATTATTGCGCTTATCTAGTAATTCCTGGCGCCACTGAGTTTTGGAATCCATAAGTTCCTTGACTCTAAGCGCCTTCTTTCAAAGAGGGGATGATCCAAAGAATAGGAAAAGCTCAATCCTTTTCTTTTATAAAATGCCTTTTTATGTCCATCATTTTTAAAACTTCTTTATGCATTAAAACTCTTTTCAAGAAGGGTACGCTTAGAAATAGGGACGGGTCCCGCGCTTGCCGTGTGATTGGTTATCTTATGAACCCTAACATTAGTCAGGGGGGAACCATGTTGCTGTTTTAGGCTTCCTGCAAAAAGGCTTGAGCAGGCTTGCTCACCACAGCAAGGGACAGCTCCCTGAAGATACTTATCGGTTCTAAGATAAGCACATTCAAGCACGCGCATCGCAGGTTGTCCCGTCGCAAAATTTTCAAATTTTCAAACTCCTTTCGTGAGTAAAATTAAGCTTGTAAATCAATTAGTTCAATTACATCTTTAATCTTCTTTTCTGCGCTAGACCACTGTTTTTCTTTCTGCATCTTATATTTCATAAATTCATCTGCAATATTCATGGCCGCTAAGATTGCCACATTTAAAGAGGCCACCGCATTGGAGCTTTTGACCACTTCGTTCATCTTCTGGTCAACATATTGGGCCACCTCATTAATATATTCCTCGCTGGACTCGCTTCGAACCACGAACTTTTGGCCCATTACCTTTATTTCGATCTGTTTCTTCATAAAAAACTTCTTTCCAACCTTCAAGTACAACTATAAGAAAACTTGAGGTCCTCCGTCAAGACAAATTCGAGGTGTAGAGAGAAAGTGACGGGTCCTGCCCCTCCGTGTTGCCATGGGGACCCCTAACAAAACCCCATGCAACACTACGGATCACCCCTCACTTTCTCTCTACACTCACTATTGACTCGCTTTTCAACCTTATGTTAGGAGAATCCCCAGCGCTAGGGGTGCCTCGTGCTGAGAAATACCCTTAGAACCTGATCCGGGTAATACCGGCGGAGGGAAGCGTGGAAAAGACAATTCAAATTCTTTTAAATGGTCAACCACAGACCGTTATAACCAATCTCTCGATTAACCAGCTTTTAGACCAATTCAAAATTGAGCAAAAACACGTCGCAGTGGCTCATAATGACCAAATACTCCCTCTTTTACAAAGGCAGATAACTTATTTAAAAGAAGGCGACAAAATTGAAATTATTAGGGCAGTAGCGGGGGGGTAAAAAGTGCAAAAATCAAAAATCAAAAATCAAAATGACAATTTAAAAATTGGGGATAAAAAGTTTACCTCTCGGCTACTGCTGGGAACGGGGAAGTTTGCTTCTTATAATATAATGAAGGAAACGCTGGAAGCTTCGGGCGCTCAAATTGTCACGGTAGCCCTTCGAAGGGTCGATTTAGCAAAACCGGAAAATGATATTTTAAGTTTTATCGATCTCAAAAAATACCAACTTCTTTCAAACACCTCTGGAGCAAGAAATTCTGAAGAGGCCATCCGCATTGCAAGACTAGCAAAAGAAGCCGACCTTGGAACTTGGGTGAAACTAGAAGTCATTCCCGATCCAAGATATTTGTTGCCAGACGGTGCCGAAACATTCAAGGCGGCCCAAGTTTTAATCAAAGAAGGTTTCACAGTGCTTCCTTATATTCAAGCCGATCCCATCTTGGCAAAACAACTAGAAGAGATTGGATGCGCGACTGTGATGCCCCTTGGCTCTTGGATCGGATCAGCCAGAGGATTAAAAACAAAAGAAGCGATAGAAATTATTATTGAACAGGCAGAAGTGCCAGTCATTGTCGATGCAGGACTCGGTGTCCCCTCCCATGCTGCCGAAGCACTTGAAATGGGAGCTGATGCCGTTCTTGTGAACACCGCTATTGCTACCGCAGAAGACCCCATTCAAATGGCCATAGCATTCAAAAAGGGAGTCGAGGCGGGAAGACTCGCATGGCTTGCTGGGCGGGCGGAACAAAAAGAAATGGCAGTAGCCTCGAGCCCAATGGAGAATTTAATTAATTCAAAGATTAAATATCAAACATCAAAATGACAAACCAAAATCCAAAAATTTTAAATTTTAATCTGTAATTTTGATTTTTGATCTTTAAACCACATGGAATCGCTTAAAGAAAAGGTGCATCGCCTGACTGTCCAACGTTTTGGTAAAACGATCCAACTCTTTGCTCCTCTTTATCTTTCCAATGAATGTGTCGATACGTGCCTCTATTGCGGTTTCTCAAGGCACAACAAAATTGAGAGAAAAACACTCAGTGTAACGGAGGTACTGGAAGAGGCAAAGATTTTAATCAACCAAGGTTTTAAACACCTGCTTTTAGTTTCTGGAGAACATCCCAAAAAAGTCTCTGTCGATTATTTGAGTGAGATTGCTCGTACACTGCGCCCAAAAATTGCTTCTCTCAGTATTGAAGTAGCCCCATTAGACGAACAGAGTTATCAAAGATTAGCTTTGTATGGAGTCGATGGCGTTGTGATCTATCAAGAAACTTATGATAAAGAGGTCTACAACCAAGTTCATATTGCTGGCCCCAAAAAAGATTATGCCAAACGCTTAAGCGCAGTTGAAGAGGCTTGCAAAGCCGGTATTCGGCAAGTCGGCATTGGAGTTTTGTTGGGACTTTCCCCATGGCAAAAGGAAATTCAAAGACTCATTGAGCATGCGAAATATTTAATGAAACGATATTGGCAAACGGAGTTTCGAATCAGTCTCCCTCGTTTGAAACCGTGTGCTTCCAGTTTTCAAGCCCCCTATCCTGTTTCGGATGAAGAATTCGCACACATTATAATGATGTTGCGAGTAGCCCTTCCAGAATTGGGGCTTGTTTTATCAACGAGAGAAAAACCGGAACTGAGAGACCAATTAATTTATTTAGGTGTGACGCACATGAGTGCTGGTTCCAAAACAGAACCGGGTGGCTATGCCCATCCCGAAGAGGCGGGCAAACAATTTGACATCGAAGATTTACGAACACCGGCCGAAGTGGCCCGTGCAATTACCAAAGCCGGATATGAACCGGTTTGGAAAGATTGGATTTAAAAAGGGAGGAACAATGGAAAACAGAACTCAAATGCATTTCGCACGAAAAGGAATCACCACAGAACAAATGAAATTTGTGGCGAATCGTGAAGACCTTCCAGTGGAATTGATCAAAGAGGAAGTAGCCAGAGGGCGGATGATCATTCCGGCCAATGTCCATCACACAAGTTTGGAACCAATGGCGATTGGCATTGCCTCAAAATGCAAAATCAACGCCAACATTGGTAATTCCGCAGTGACTTCCAACGTGGAACAAGAGCTCGACAAACTACACATGGCCATTCATTATGGCTCCGACACAGTGATGGATCTCTCCACAGGTGGTGACATCGACAAAATCAGAGAGGCCATCCTTCAAGCCTCCCCTGTTCCCATCGGAACGGTCCCCATTTATCAAGCCATTCAAAAAGTAAGAAAAGTGGAAGACCTCACAGCGAATGATTTGATTGATATTGTTGAACACCAAGCCAAACAGGGGGTCGATTACATGACAATCCACGCGGGTGTCCTGCTCGACTTCATTCCTCTCACTCGCAATCGAATCACAGGAATTGTCAGTCGGGGCGGCTCACTCATTGCCCAATGGATGATCCATCATAAAAAGGAAAACCCTTGGTACACAAACTTTGACAAGATATGCGAAATTTTCAAAAAATATGATGTCTCTTTTTCACTGGGCGATGGTTTAAGGCCTGGCTGCATTGCCGATGCTTCCGACAAAGCCCAGTTTGCCGAATTAAAAGTTTTGGGCGAGCTGACCAAAAAAGCCTGGCAACACGATGTGCAGGTCATGATCGAAGGACCAGGACACATCCCGATGGACCAAATCGACATGAATATCAAAAAAGAGATGGAATATTGTTATGAGGCACCCTTCTATGTCTTGGGGCCCTTAGTAACCGACATTGCGCCTGGTTATGACCATATCACCTCCGCAATTGGTGCTGCCTTGGCGGGTTGGTCGGGTGCTGCCATGCTTTGTTACGTCACACCCAAAGAACATTTAGGTTTGCCTAACAAAAATGATGTCCGCGAAGGGGTGATTGCTTATAAAATCGCAGCCCATGCAGCCGATCTGGCAAGACACCGCAAAAATGCAAGAGATCGTGACGATGCGTTGTCACGAGCCCGTTTTAACTTCAACTGGAAGGAACAATTTAAACTCTCCCTCGATCCGGAACGAGCCAAAGAATATCATGATGAAACATTACCGGCAGAGGGTTTTAAAGATGCCCACTTCTGCTCCATGTGCGGCCCCAAATTTTGCTCGATGGAAGTGACACAAAAAATTCGGGAGATGGTATGAGGGACGCTGGGTTTACCCGTCAAGAACGAGATATTATCTTGTGGCTTCGGTTTTTGGGGGCCTGTTTTTTGATTTTAGGCGTTCTTTTTACCGCAAAGCCAAACTACCTTTTACAATACATGGATAACATCGGATTTGTCTTTTTTAACTTCCGTAGTGCTCCCTTGGAAAATCCTCGCTATGAAATTTGGTGGATTTTAAGCCTAGGGCTTATGGCTTGTTTGGCCTACGCTTCTCTTCAAGCCCAGTTCGACTGGCTCAGAAACCAACATCTTGTCCCAATCATTATTATTGCCAAAGCAGTTTCCACATTGGGGTTTTTAAGTCTCACGCTTTTTCATCCAACCCACTTCTTTTATATTGTAGGCGCTGTGGTGGATGGCGTAATATGCCTGACGACGACTTATGCCCATATCAAAGCGACCAAAAGCAGGCCATTTTAGTATCGCCATCACAGGAACGGCCAGTTTTTTAGGTTCCACACTATTAAAAAAATTAGAAAAAACACCCCGTTTTCGCAATATTCTAGCGCTCGACAAAACCCCTCCACCCTTCAAAATCAAAAAGGCAAAATGGATTCACGTTGATTTAACTCAAGGGGATGTTGATCAGACCCTGGCAAACATTTTTAAAAAGTATTCGACAAAAATATTGATCCATGCGGCTTTGCTGAACCAACCCCATCGTGACGTCGAAGAGGCTCACGAACTACAGTCGGTGGGAACGATGCATCTCCTCACAGCGGTAGAGGCGGCAAAAGTAAAAAAACTAATTTTGGCCTCCACCACCGATGTCTACGGTGCCTTCCCGGAAAACCCAAACTTTTTAACGGAAGAACACGCTCCACGAGGGGATCAACTAGGCCCCTTTTTAAAAGATAAGATCGAAGTGGAAGAACAGTTTTTGAACTTTCAAAAAAAACACCCAGAAAAAGTTGTCACGATTTTAAGACCGGCAACAATCTTGGGCCCAACGGTCAATAATTTTAAAACCCACTTTTTACAAAACCCATTAATCCCAACTGTTATGGGATTTGATCCCTTACTCCAATTTGTTCATGAGAGTGACGTTTTGAAAGCCTTTTTGCAGGTGATCGAAGAAGATCATCCGGGAATTTACAATATCGTTGCCAAAGGGGTGCTGCCTCTTTCTCGCGCCATCCAATTGGCCAGAAAAATTCCAATCCCCGTGCCTACATTCTTAATCTATCCTCCTGCAGAGCTTTTATGGTATCTCAACATTGGCGTGGCCCCCGCTTCGCATTTGAATTTTTTAAAATACTTATGCGTTGCCGACGGAACCAAGGCTTGGCACAAGTTGAAATTTCAGCCGGTTTACACGTCGCAAGAGGCCCTCTTGAGTTTTGTTGGAAAAAAACTGAACAAAGCAGAAACAACAAAGCGTTTGGCAGAAATTGAAAACCTTTATGAATAAAAAGAGACATAAAATGGCGAGCCAGTTTCAAAAACTGGCAAATGACCTGGAAAAAACCCTAGGTCTTGGGGGTGCCAAAACGCACCGTTTTCTCTCCAATTTAACAAAAAATTTAGGCCCTCTTTTGGACAACCTTGAAACAACCATCATGACAACCAAGGCCATCCCCTTTGGGTTGATGCAATCGATGTTTCAAGCCACCCTCAAACAGATTGCCAAAGATGCCGGAATCTCATGGGAAGACCTCAAGGAATCAGGAGAGGATATCATTATTTTATTAAAGGATTGGTTTAAGCCTGATACCTTTAAAGAATCACTTTATCAATTGTCCCGATACTATTTTCAAGGGGAGACACAAGGCGAGGTGGATGAGTTTGGAATGGATCCCGCGATGGTGGAAGCCCTTCGCCCCTTTTTTCAGTTCCTCTATTATGACTACTGGCGAGTCGATGTGGAAGGAATTGCGAACATTCCCAAAAAGGGGCGTTGCCTTTTGGTGGCCAACCACTCCGGAATGCTTCCCTATGATGGGGCCATGCTCACGGTGGCCTCTCTGAATGAACACCCTACAAACCGAAGTGTCCGTTTTTTAATTGAAGATTTTGTCTATCACTTCCCTTTCATGGGAACGATCATGAGCCGTCTGGGGGCTGTTAGGGCCTGCCCTGAGAATGCAACCTGGCTTTTAAAAAAGGGAGAGGCTGTGTTGGTCTTTCCGGAGGGTGTTAAGGGATTGGGTAAACTCTATGAGGAACGTTATCAGTTAAAACGTTTTGGAAGAGGTGGTTTTATCAAACTCGCCATCAAAACAAAAACACCCATCATTCCTGTTGCGATCATTGGGGCGGAAGAAATTCACCCGATCATCTGGAAATCGAACATATTGGCAAAAGCGATGGGGGTTCCCTATTTGCCGGTGACACCGACATTTCCTTGGCTAGGCCCTTTGGGTCTTATCCCTTTGCCGACAAAATGGAGTATTCAAGTTGGTAAACCAATCTCTTTTGACAAATATAAATCGACTCAAGCCGACGATGGTCTGTTGGTTCAAAGACTCACCGAACAAGTGCGCACCCACATCCAAAAAATGGTCGACAAAAACCTCAAAAAACGAAAATCGGTTTGGTTGGGGTAATATTAATGAGAAGTTTTTACGGCTTGAATTAATGGATCGGCTTGGTCACCTTTGCCTAATCCGACTAACAAGCTTCTGACCTGAGCGTAAAAATGATCTGCAGTATGGCGCGTACTAAAACGAATCTCTTCTCCCTGTAACCATCGTGTAAGAGGAGACCGATCATCTTGCTGTAGAACCCCATCGAGTTCTGTCTTCCGTGGAAGCACACCGCTAAACTTCAGGGCTACAGCCCTCCTTGCCTCCAACAATAATCGCTCCTTGGCTGTTTTTGTAGAGAGACTCCAACCTTGGCTTTCAAAAACCGCATCCACGATCCAGTCGTCCACTTCTTGTGCTTTTCTTCCCAACCCAACCAACAGACTTCTGACCTGATTGTAAAAATTATCAGCAGTATGGCCTTTACTAAAACGAACCCCTTCTCCCTTTAACCAGCGTGTAAGATAAGATCGAGCTTCTTGCATTAAAACCCCATCGAGACCCGGATTACGTGGAAGCACACCACCAAACTTAAGAGCTACAGCCCTCCTTGCCTCCAACAAGAGCTGCTCTTGGGCTGTTTTTGCAGAAGTATTCCACCCTTGGCTTTCAAAAACCGCACCCACGATCCACTCTTCCACTTCTTGTGCTTTTCTTCCCAACCCAACCAATAAACTTCCGACCTGAGAGTAAAAACTATCGGCAGTATTGCTCTGACTAAAGCGAATCTCTTCTCCCTGTAACCATCGTGTAAGAGGAGAGTGAGCAAGTTGCACTGAAACCCCCTCGAGACCTGGCCTGTTAGTCAAAACACCACCAAACTTGAGAGCTACAGCCCTCCTTGCCTCCAACAAGAGCTGCTCTTGGGCTGTTTTTGCAGAGTGACTCCAATCCTGGCTTTCAAAAACCGCATCCACGATCCAGTCGTCCACTTCTTGTGCTTTTCTTCCCAACCCAACCAACAGACTTCTGACCTGAGTGAAAAAATCGTGGGTAGTATAGCCCCTACTAAAACGAACCTCTTCTCCCTTGAACCATCGTCTAAGAGGAGATTGAACGTTTTGCCCTGAAACCCCCTCGAGACCTGGCCTGTTAGGCAAAACACCACCAAACTTGAGAGCTACAGCCCTCCTTGCCTCCAATAACAATCGCTCCTTGGCTGTCTTTGCAGAAAGACTCCAACCCTCTCGATCAAAAAGGTATTTCATTAATCTCTCATATTCATCCTTCGCCTTGGCTTGTTTTTCTCCTTGTTGTTCAGCCCTCACACCAAAATAAAGTGCCATCCCCCTCCATATATTTCTCCACTGTATTTCACCCAACACCCCCCGCGACAGACTCTGTAAACTGGTACGGGTGATCGTGACCTGTTGGATCACGAGTTCCCCCTTGATGGTTCCCTCCCACTTTTCATAAAAGGCCAATGCCCCTTGAACGATCGCTATGTCTGCCGGTGTCACCGCTTCACCCCCCAGCCCCCTCTCCTCATTATAAAGCTCTACAAAAATATCCCTGTCTTGATATAACAATGTCGCCAGTCTCCTCAAAAACCAACGGGCATTGACCCACCCTTTGCCTTGTAAAATGGCTTCCATCTCCTCTACCGGCAGGCCCAAATCAATAGCCATTGTCTCCACATCCTCTCCATACCGATTCTCCAAAACCTCCCACAACTTCGCCACCAACGGCTTTTGCAATTCTGCTTGAGCGGGTTTTGCTAATCTTCGCCGGGTCGGCAGTAATTCTCCCAAGTCTTTATGTTCGACCTTTTGTCCTTCTCGATCGATTTCAGAAACAACTTCGCCAGACATTGCATCGAATAATTCTCCTGGCTTTGCCTGGGTATGTCCAGCTACCCCCATCAAATCGCCATAAAACATCAAAGCGCGATCCATACTGTGATAGCGATCTAGAATTTCAAAAATGATCTTTGGTTTATCCAACAACAGTTCACCTCTCCGGCTCACTTCCTTGGGCCCCCTCCTGTTTAAACGTCCTCGCTCCTGACCTTTTTTAAATCTCGAAAAAGTGGGCCTACTTCCCAACAAATGAGTGAACATATATAAATCGGCCCCCTCCAGCCAGACATCTACATTGAAGACCGCTTCGACCTCTCCCTTCTCAACGGCTGAAAGGATCTTTTCCCGAATCTCTTTTTTAGTCTCACCCGAGACAATCGCAATAACCCCGTCTATCTCTCCTTGTTTATAAGCCTCCAAACTCTTCTCCAATTCCTTCCTCCCAATGTGGCCCCGCTCTCCTCCAATCATTGTCAGATTTCTTTTTCTTAAGCCTTCCCCTTCTTGACCAAAGTAGTCTACATAGCCCTTGGCCATCATCTTTGCGTGGCGCAAATCTGCCGCGAAAGTTAAGACGGCTTCCAACGCCTCTTTGCCACTTGGGCTCTTGTCTGGTCTTCTCAATCCACTTTTCTCCAGAGCTTCAAAGAGTCTCTGGTTTCTTTCCGGATAATCCAATAACGTACTGACCAATTCTCTGGTTTGAAAATCATTTGCGGACTTACTAATTTTTAGCTGGCTTAAATCAATCCCTGGCACTTTCACTAGATATGTCCTGGGGGTTACCCCCGATTGCATCAAGACATGTTCTGCAATCCTCACAATATAGGGCCCTTCTTTGCCGGTAGGGGTCGCTGTAAAACCGATACGATAAAAATTGGGGCTCACTTCTCTTAAAGTTCGGATCAACTCCTTCCAACTCTCTTTGCTAGTATGGGGACTTATCTCCAAATGATGAATTTCATCCACCGCGATCATCGCCAGTTTTCCTGACTGGCCAAGTGCTTTTCTCAGTTCCTTTTCAAAGCGCTCTCTCTTTTCTAAAGTGTTGACCGAAGGAATGCTGACCACCACAACATCCCCTCTTAAATTTTTATCCTCAGCCTTATATTCGGTCACCCGAAGCCTCCTTCCAAACCTCCTTTTAAAATAAGGGCTCAATAAACGGACGACTTTGAGATTTTGCTCATGAATCTGTTCCGTATGATTCAAAATAATAAATTTATCTCCCAGTTTAAATAAACCCAACTCCATGGCGGCTGCAAATGAGGCGACCATCACCCGTGTCTTGCCTCCTCCGGTCGGCATGACAATAGTCCCCACCAATAATTGCTCGGCTAGCTTCTCATTTTCCTTCAACTGCTCTTGCTGCATCTTCAATACCCCTTTGACCTTGTTCAAGGTCATCACTTGGTGGGCTCTCAAATGGAGGGCTCTTCCATAACCCACATCGTGATTGATGAGGGCATCGAGAATGGCTCTCTTCACTCCTTTCTTAATAGAAAGTTTGGGGGCTGTTGGCGGATGGATGGACTCCCTAAGTCCGATTCCGGACAAAAACTTCTCCTCAACCGGCTCGGAATATATGGAGGCCCCCAAATTCAAGACACGGTCCAATAAAATCCGCTCTCCCAAAATAATATCTTCTCTATACTGATCTCTTTCTTTGCCATGCTGTGTCTTGAATTGCGCGATCTCTCCTTCCCAAAATTTCAGTCGCTCTTGAATCAGACCCATCTCTTTTGTGTAACCTTCTCGAATCGTGGGGGATAGACTGGCTTCAACCACTCCGTAGCGCTCTGTAACCCTACCAAACTCTTTGGCCACCAAATCTAAATACCCTTCCGGACTGATTGCTCCAGTCTCCAAATCGGTCTCTTGGGGAATACCGTTTTCACGAAGTGGGGGGAGGGATTCATCTGTCTTCTGTTTGAATAGACGGCTCGCTACCAACAAACTCCTCAATTCACTGACCAGATTACTCCTCATTGCACTCGCCTGATTGACTCGCCCTTGCCGAACCGCTTGGACCATGGCCTGACCTTTTTGCATTAAATCCTCTTGGTCGATTCCTGGAACCTCACTCACCCCCCCGATGAGCAGACCCAAACCTGCTGCATTCCCCTCCTCTGCAAGGCTCTGCAAATCATGGCTTAAAAGATACGAAGCGGTTTGGTAGATCGCCCCAGACGCCATGGAACTTAAAAAACCACCCGAAAAAGGCATACTTACACCTCTGTATATGTTTTCGGCAAAAACCCAAAATAGTTGCTTGACATGGATTTATTTTAAAGATACCTTTAAAGGGTCTTTTAAAGGTCATTTATGATACGCTCTGATAAGATCCTTCCCGTCACACAGGTTAAACGGGAGCTAATGAAGCTCTTAAAAACCCTTCGAAGCAGAGGGGGAATTGTCGCTATTACCAAAGATGGTCGTGCAGCGGGTATTCTCATGAGCCCAGAGGAGTATGAGGGTCTTTTGGAAACTTTGGAAATCTTGCAAGATCAATCACTGATCCGTTCCCTCCATCGCGCCTTGAAGGAAGGGAGTGAAAAAAGAACCTACTCCCACAAAGAGGTTTTTGAAGATTGAAGCCGTTTACCCTATTGTACACCGCCGAAGCAAAGACGCGCATTCGACATTTACATCCAACTATAAAACAAGAAATCCGAGTAGCCCTTGAGGAACTCAAAGAAAACCCCTGGATTGGGAAAAGATTGCAAAGAGAATTGACCGGTTTATTTTCACTTAGAGTGCGAAATTATCGAATCCTTTATTGGATCAATGTAGAAAAAAGACAAATTGAGATTTTGACTTTGGGACCTAGAAAAACAGTCTACGACGATTTTCTTGCCAAACAGAAATAAATTAAAAAACGTAAATCAGTTTGGGTGGGGTAAAAACAATTACCTTTTGAGCTTCCCTAATGTCTCTGCAGCATTTTTTGCAAGAACACGATCGCTAGACAAAACAGCTATTTTTGTTAAAGCACGGATTGCCAACACTTTTGCCCTTTTCGTTTTTCCCTTTAAAGCCAAATGCTCCAAGGCTTTAACCGACTTCGGATTGATCTGAACGACAAACGACAACCCTACGGAGGATGCTTCCACAAACTCATTGGATTGAACAGCCAACTCCGCTAAAGCCCACGCAGCTCCTTCATTGATTTTACCTGCCATAATCATTAGGGGAATATGGGATTCCTCAAAAAGATCAATACGCTCTTTCACCAGTTCCCACAAAGCCCATGCGGAATAATAATTTACCCTGGCAGCAGCCAAGAGAAGTAAAAGATGAGTTGATGTAAAAAGATTAGCATAGTCTATTACAACGTCTCTCAGTATCTCTCCCGCATTTTCATCCACCTCAGATTCTTCTATCATTTTTTTTATTAACACTATCAACTCATCGGTTGGTTTTGCTTCTTGAGGTTTTCTTTTTGGAAAAACAGGGAATGGAAAAATCTGTGCTGAAGGGGAAGATTGCTTTCCTGCACAAGCTCCTAAAAAATTTCTTCTTAAGCGTTTCTGGGCCTCAATAAATTTGCCTTCAGGAATGGCATGAATTTGAGCGGCCAATGTTTTTGTTCTTTGTTCGGAAGGAATGGATTGCCCACTTTCTAAGCAACGCCATCTTATGTAGCTCGTTTCTAAATCATCCGGCGACATTCCTTGAGACTCGAGCACCTCAAACAGAGCTTTCATATCAATGAGTCGCATCTGTCCCGCGGTCAAACTTTGGGCTAGCTCTGCTTGTGATGCAAAAAGAGGTGTTACAAATAAAGTGCCTCCCACTGGATTCATCACTAAATCCTCCTCTTAATCAACTCTACCGCCGGTTGATCATAAGGGTTGATTCCCATTAAATGACCCGTGAAGGCGGTTTGAATTTGGTAGCTCATCAATAATTCTCCTAAAGTTTGGGGGCTTAAATCATCAAGGTGGATCGAAACACAAGGACATTTTTTCTCGTGCAAAGCTTGAGCGGTGGCACTGGCTTCGCGAAGCAAGAGTTGGCCCAGGGGGTCTTTTGCGTGTGTTTTTACCGTCATGATCGTGACAACTTTGTCTTTAGGGCCATCCAAAAAAAGTTGGGCCAAAGAATGTTGATCTTGCGGCCCTAAAGCAACCAGGGGAGTTTGGCCCTTCCCTTCTTTGCCTAAGCTCTCTCCCCAAAGTTGGGCATACCATCTGCCAAAATCATAGAGACAATCGGAATAAGGCATCATGACGGAGATGGTTTTGCCGTGATCTTTATTGAGGAGATAATGAAGGAGGCCATTTTTGTGGGCATTTTCTGGGTTGCTTAAGGCCTTTCTGGCTCCCTCCAAAAGAGAATCAATATCAACACCCAAAAACGCCAGGGGGAAAAGTCCCACGGCTGAAAAAACAGAAAAACGCCCGCCGACATTTTTGGGAATGGGAAGATGGGTCAGTTTTTTCTCACGAACCGCGGCATATAATTTGCCATCCCCTTCTTCTGTCGTGACAACCATTTGTACTTTATCAAACTTTGGAGCAAAATGTTCAAAGAGTGTAGTTGTTTCAATCGTGTTCCCCGATTTGCTAATCACATTCAAACAAGTTTTGGAAAGATCAAACGTTTCTAGTAATGCCGCCACACTTTTGGGATCCGGGCTTTCCTGAATCCACAAACGTGATTTTATTTTGGGGGGCAACAAGACTTGCGCCAGGGCTTTCAGACCTTGCGAAGAGCCTCCGATTCCCAGCACGATCAAGTTTTCAAATTTTTCGGAGAACTTTTTGGCGACCTCTTTGATTGTTGCGACTCCTTCTTTGTCGAAGGGAAGATCTCGCCACCCCTCATTTGCCAAAGGAAAAGGCTCTGGCTTGAGCTTGCCTTCTGGAATACCCGACTTTGAAAAATCAAACTGAATCATCTTTTTCTTTGTCATTGCGAGCCCCAAAGGGGCGAAGCAATCTCTCTACTATAAAACCTTGTAAAGATCATCCCAACTCGAATTCATTTTTTCAATCAACCCAATTTTCTTCTGTCTCGATCCTGCCTTAATCTGTTTTTCTCTGCTAATTGCGTATTTAACGTCATCAAATATTTCATAATACACCAACTTTTTTAAATTATATTTAGATGTAAATCCGTTAATCAATTTATTTTTATGCTCATAAACTCTGCGAACTAAATCATTTGTAACGCCTGTATACAAAACCCTATTATCTTTATTTGTCATGATATAAACGTAAAAATTAGATTGCTTCGTCACTTCGTTTCTCGCAATGACGAATCGTAAACAACCTTTCCACCGTAAAGCGTGTACAAAACTTTTCCCTTTAGTTTCATTTCAGTAAAAGGGGTGTTGCGGCTTTTGGAATGAAATTTTTCCGGATCGATGGTGACGGATCTGTTGGGATCAAAGATGGTGATGTCGGCAGGGCTTCCCTTTTTGAGTGTCCCCCCTTTGAGCTTGAAAGCTTTTGCAGGGCCAACTGTTAAAAGTGAAATCAATTTTTTTAATGTTAACTGCTTTTTAGAAACAAATCCCAACAAAACGGGCAAAGCTGTTTCCAAACCGATCAAACCGACATTGGCACAACCGAAACCTACATTTTTTTCATCTTCAGAGTGAGGGGCGTGGTCGGTTGCAATCGCATCGACGGTTCCATCGTTGAGGGCCGCTAACAAAGCTTGAGAGTCTTGTTTTGTCCTCAATGGCGGATTTACTTTTGCATTGGCATTGTAGCCAAGACAAGTTTCATCGGTCAGTGTCAAATGATGGGGAGTGACCTCGCAGGTTACGGATAACCCTTCGAGTTTGGCTCTTCGAACCATTTCAATCCCCTCTTTTGTACTGACATGAGCCACATGGAGATGATGTTTGGTTAATTTTGCCAGCAAAATATCGCGCTGAATCATTGCCTCTTCGGCGGCGGCTGGGATTCCAGTCACACCCAATGAAGTAGAAATCTTTCCCTCATGCATACAGCCACCTTCTGACAACGTTAAATCTTCTGCGTGAGTAATGACAGGGACTTTAAATGTTTTGGCATATTCGAGGGCGTGGCGCATCAGTTTGCCATTCATAACCGGCCTGCCGTCATCAGAAATCGCTACACAACCGGCCTCCACCATCTCCCCAATCTCTGCCAACTCTTCTCCTTTGAGGCCTTTAGAAACAGCGCCAACCGGAAGCACTCGAGCCAAACCCGCTTCTTTGGATTTCTTGAGAATCATTTGTGTCACTGAAGCGTTGTCGTTGACTGGATTGGTGTTGGCCATGCAAAGGATCGTTGTAAAACCCCCAGCCACCGCTGCTTGGCTGCCGGAAGTAATATCTTCACGATATTCAAAACCAGGTTCTCTCAAATGGGTGTGGAGGTCGATGAAACCTGGCGAGATAATGGCTCCTTTGGCATCAACGATTTCATAACCGCTTGTCGGTTTTTTAAAGTGCCCAATTTCACGGATTAGACCATTTTCGATCAAAATGGAAAAATTCCCATCGATATTTTGTGAGGGATCGATGACACGACCATTGATGATTGCTATTTTCATCCTTCTCCTCCACACAACAAATAAAGCAGCGCCATGCGCACCGCCACCCCATTGGTTACTTGATCCAAAATGACTGAGTGGGGTCCATCAGCCACATCCGGCGCAATCTCCACGCCGCGGTTGACGGGCCCTGGGTGCATAATCACCACATCTTTTTTGGCATGTTTCATTGTCTCTTTGTTGAGTCCGAAAAATCGTGCGTATTCTCTAAGCGATGGAAAAAGGGATTCTGCTTCTCTTTCTCTTTGAATGCGTAGCATCATAATCACATCAGCTTGGGGAATCACTTCGCGAATGTCATAAGAAACTTTGACCGAATATTGGCTAATTTCCGCAGGAATCATTGAGGCGGGTCCGGCCACTTGCACTTTTGCCCCCATTTTTGTCAGAAGCAAAATGTTGGAACGAGCAACCCGTGAATGAAGAATATCACCAATGATAGCGACAGTGAGCCCTTGAACTTTCTTTTTGACCTGCAAAATGGTCATCAAATCGAGCAAGGCTTGTGTTGGGTGTTCATGGGTGCCGTCGCCGGCATTGATTACCGGACATTTCACCGCTTTGGCTAAAAGATGAGGCATACCCGATTCCTGATGACGAACGACCAGCAAATCGGGATTCATTGCCTCCAAATTGCGAACGGTGTCGAGGAGGCTTTCTCCTTTTGAAAGCGAACTTCCCGAAGAAGAAATACTGAGTGTATCGGCTGAGAGTCTTTTTGCCGCCATTTCAAACGACGCGCGTGTGCGAGTGGAAGATTCAAAAAATCCCAAAATCACCGTTTTGCCGCGAAGGGCCGGGACTTTTTTGATGGGGCGTTTGGAAATTTCCTGAAGATTTTCCGCCGTTTTCAAAATCAAATCGACGTCTTTTTTGCTGAGGTCTTTGACACTTAAGATGTGCTTTACTGAAAGGCTCATTGAATATGCATTGTTTGCCTGTTCGAAAAATTCTCCTTCAAGATAACCTGATTCTTGCCATCACTCTCTTTAAGCATTACTTTGATAACCTCTTCAGCATGTGTGGCGATCTTTTTGCCCACATAATCGGCCTGAATGGGAAGCTCGCGCCAACCCCTGTCAACCAAAACCGCCAATTTAATGAACTTGGGTCTGCCAAAGTCAATCAACGCATCAAGAGCTGAGCGGATCGTGCGCCCTGTATATAAAACATCGTCCACCAGGATAATGCCGAGGCCGTTAATATTAAATGGGATCTCCGTTTTTTGAACGATTGGTTGATCCCCCACTTCCGACAAATCATCGCGGTACAAATTGATATCTAGAATGCCAACCTTCGGGGCTTTTTTGGTGAGTGTGCCAATCTGTTTCGCAAGCCAATGGGCCAAGGGAACACCTCGGGTGCGAATCCCAACTAAGATAACCTCTCCTAAATTGTCGGCAACGATTTGTTTGGCCATGGACTTTAAGGTTTTGTCCATGTCGGCTTCAGTCATGAGGTGCTTTTCTTTAGCCATATCGAACTGTTAGGTCGCGGGGGGTTGTAGTCAGAACCCCCTCAAAAAGCAAGCAACTTTTTTGAAAAATTGCCGATAACTCTAATAGTAGAGAATTTTAATTTATGAGTATCTTTGCCGCTAATGCAGCTGCTTTTTTCCAAGCTTCTGGGGCCAGTTTGGCTCTGGAAACCACTATGCAAAATATCTTGACCCCAAATGGAACTGATTCCAAACCTACATTGTTGGCAGAGCTAGGGATACCAACTGATATTCCCACCGCAGCCACTTTGGAGAGGCTAGAACAACTGAGAGGTACGCAAAGAAAAAACCCCCCTCATTATCATCCTCTTTTAGCTCCCCACAATGCCAATAGTGAACTGGTACCAATTAGAATGAATTCATCATTCATAATGGCTTCTTCTAAAGACGATAATGGAATGAAGAAAGATCCTATTTCAGATGCCATCCAAAGAATTGGTCAAAAGTTAGAATCTGAGAGTAAAGAGGAGATAACAGATGAGGATATTCAGACCCTTCTAATAGAATTAAAAAATGGATCTCATGAAGCAGCTAACATTCTCATAAACGGTACAAAACACAGAAAAATGTATCCCAAGTTTGTAACCGCACGCAATATCGATTCAATCTTTAACATAGCAGAAAATGCCTTGGCCACCAATGCGTTGGTTATTGCAGAGCTTTGTCTAAAAGTTTATGAGGCTGCACTTAATTCACGAGTTTTTCGACAGAGGTATAGTTATTATCCCCGTGTTGATGAAGAAGGAAATAGAGTACCGCTAGACAGAAAATGGATTGAAGCGGTCCAAGGAGAAAGATTTGTATCTTTATTGGAGAAAGCATTAGCCAAAGACATTGCAACTGCCTATAAACTTTATGGACTTTATTTTGTACCATTCGTAGAAAAAGAGCCTCGCCTCTTGAGGCAAAAAGCCTTAGAGTCAGCATTAGCTTTATTCAAGAAAACAAGGAATCTCGATTTCGCCTATGCCATTTTATATCTTTCTTCCTGGTCTGAACCTTACGGAGAGCCAACCACAATCCCTTATGAAGTTGTGAAGGAGACAGCTGCAATGACAGGTTTAGGAAAACAAGGAGATATTTCCGCCTATTTTCAGGAACTGCTTGATGGCCAAAACTATGGATATTTACATGCGGTTCGCATAGACAGAAAAATTATCGATATTTTGACAGAAAAGATTGAAAAAAGATCTATTGATGCAATGGGCGTCATGGATTGTATCTTAGAAGGGTGTGGAACAAAGCATGAGCAAGTTCGAAAAGACTATATGGACTTTTTTAGACAATTGCTGACGGATAGAGATTTGCATGCTTTAAGGGCTGCTGCCCAGGAAGGCTATCTTCAGGCCCAGATAGCGATTCAAACATTAATAGGGGTCAACATATTTACTGATCATAGTAAAACGTTGTTATACCCCCAATATATCCCCGAAGAAGAGGTCTTTTATTCAGATATTTTAGATTTTCTCTGGAAGAGACGCCACAGTGATGAAGAGGTTTTGTCGCATTATACTCCTTTCAATGCTGATGAAGAACCAATATTGGCCGTGGGATCTCTTTTTGAGATCGCTGCGCAACAAAAGCCAGAAATATTTAAGCACGCATCCCAAAAATTTATTCAAAACATAAGGGGTTATTTCGAATTATTGCCTTCTTCCATTTTGCCAGGGGGAAAATTATTTAGGGAAGACCCCACTTTTTGGATCACTTTTGTAAAACCAATTCGGCTATTAATGCAAAATGAAGAAACCGATGAAGAAACGAAACGATTTTTTAATACTGTTGTGGTATGGATAGAAGGGAAGAAAGACGAACGACTAGAAGGTTTTAGGAGCTTCTTAGATGCAGTTGGTAGCATAGTTACTGATAGTTCTTATCGTTCTGATTTAGAGGAAAGAATCGCTAAAGAAGAGGCCTTAAAAATCTTAGGCCTTTTGGAAGGAGCCAGCCTGGAAGAGATATCGAGGGCAATGTGGAGAGCTCGAATGGAAACAAGCAATCTAGTTGAATTAGAACGTATCGATAAAGCCTTTAGATTCTTAGCGGGAGATGGTTCCGAAGGAGACAAAGAAGATTAAGCATAGCCATATTGTCTTAGCTTATCGGGGCTAGTGGTCCAATCGTGATCGACCTTCACAAAAAGTTCCAAAAAGACCTTTTGATCGCTCATCAAAAATTCAATTTTTTCACGGGCCCGGGTGCCGATTTTTTTGATCATCTGGCCCTCTTTTCCAATCACCATGCTTTTGTGAGAGGTTTTTTCAACAACAATATTGGCCTTAATGACGGTAATCTGGGGCTTTTCCTCAAACGATTCAACCTCTACAGCCAAACTATACGGCAATTCTTGGTGCAAAAGAAGGAGTGCCTGCTCACGAATGGCCTCTGCCGCCAAAAATCTTAACGGCATTTCGGTATAGATTTCTTCTTCGAAAAATTTTGGGCCTTCAGGTAATCGATCGGTAAATGTTTGAATCAGCTCTTCGACCCCATCACCAGTGAGTGCTGAAATAAAGAAGAGTTCTTTTAAACTCCATTTCTCTTTCAATTCCTCAGCGTATTCTTTCCATTTTTCTTTGGGAATCTTATCGGCTTTATTGATAATGACTAATGTCTTTTTGCCTATCAGCCGGTCGATAACCTCATCATCTAGTTCCGGCGTATCAGAGGTTGGATCAACCAAGAAACAAAAGAGATCGCTCTCTTCAATTGTTTTTTCAATTTCTCCCAGCATGAACTGATTTAAAAGCCGTGGAAGAGAGTGGTAACCGGGTGTGTCGACAAAAACAATTTGTGCATTGGGACGGTTCAAAATTCCAGTAATTCTATTGCGCGTGGTTTGTGGCTTTGAAGTGACAATTGCCAACGGTTCGCCGATGATTTTATTGAGCAACGTCGATTTGCCAACATTGGGTTGTCCAAGAATTGCTACACAACCGGATCTGAATTGTTCACTTTGCATGAGTTAGTTTCTCCAATGCTTGTTGCGCGGCTGCCTGCTCTGCCGCTTTTTTACTGGGGCCATGTCCTACACCATAAAGTTCTTCTTGAATATATAAATGAATCTCAAAAGTTTTACTGTGATCTGGTCCAACCGCCTTGATTAATTTATAACGAGGCGTCACACGATAGCGCCCTTGCACAATCTCTTGCAATCTAGTCTTGTAATCTTTGGCAAATCCCTCCGCCCCCACCTTGTCGACGATTTTTGCAAATTGTCTTTCAACTAATTTAAAAGCCTTTTGAAAACCACGATCGAGATAAATAGCTCCCAAAATGGCTTCATAGACATCAGACAAAAGAGAGGGCTTGTCGCGCCCACCGGTTTGGCCCTCTCCCTTTCCCAAATAAAGAAATTCTCCCAATTTAATAATGCGAGCCAGCTCTGCTAACTCTGATTCATTTACAATCGCGGCTCTTAACTTGGAGAGCTCCCCTTCAGGATGATCTTTAAATTTATGCATCAAAAGATGACTGATGGCTAATTCTAAAACGGCATCGCCCAAAAATTCAATCCGTTCATTGTGCTCTGTCGGTGGAAGTTTCAATTCATTTGTATAGGATTTGTGTGTTAGCGCTTTTTTTAAAAGCTCACGGTGTTTAAAAGAATAACCCAGTTTTTTTTCCAAAACTTTCAGACGCTTTTTTTCATCACTGCTGATACGCATGGTGCTCACACCCTTTCTTTTTTAAAATGCCCTTTCGATCCAGCCCCCACCCAAACAGACATCGTTTTGATAAAAGACAGCGGCCTGGCCTGGTGTCACTGCTTCTTGGGGGTTTTTAAATTCTACTTTCAAACCTTCCTCGGAATTGTTGAGTGTCGCCTCAACACCAGGATGTGTTGAGCGAATACGAACGACAGGGTCACCCTCTCCTTTGATTCCTCCCCCCTCGAGGGGGAGGATGGAAGGTGGGGGGGCAATCCAATGGACATCCTTTGCGATCAACCCACTCGCTTTCAACGAATCTTTGGAACCTAAAACAACTTCGTTTTTTTCTGGATTGAGGCTGACCACATACCGACGCTCACCTAATGCCACACCCAAACCGCGGCGCTGGCCGATGGTGTAGGCATGCAAACCCCGATGTTTTCCGAGTCGCTTACCCGCTTCATCAACATAATCACCAGCTTGAAATGCCGCTTCGGGAAAATGTTCTTCCAAAAAACGCGCATGGTCATCGTCCCCAACAAAACAAAGCTCCTGACTCTCTTTTTTTTCACTAGTGATAAGATTCCATTTTCTGGCCATTTCTCTCACTTGAGGTTTGGAAAAATTCCCGATCGGCAGTTTCAAACGAGAAAGTTCTGTCTGGCCCAGTCCCCATAAAAAATAGGATTGATCTTTTTTGGGATCGATACCTCGTAAAAGAGAAAAAGTTCCATCTTCATTTTTTTGGATACGTGCATAATGCCCTGTTGCGATTCCATAGGCGCCAACTTTATCGGCATATTCCAACAAAGCTTTAAAACGGACATCTCGATTGCAAGGGGCACAAGGGAGCGGAGTGCGCCCTTTTGAATATTCAGAGGCAAAATATTCCATCACGTGAGTTTTAAAAGGCTTGCGCAAATCCAAAATTTCAAAAGGAATTTTGAACTGCTCACAGATCTTTCTGGCATCTAAACGATCGATTGGGGTGCAACAACCCTTTTTCAAAGGAGAGTCACAGCTATAGAGCTCCATGGAAACACCCAGGACTTCTAGGCCTTCTTCCATTAACAAGCATGCGGCGACAGAGCTATCCACCCCTCCAGACATCCCTAAAACGACCCGTTTTTTCATGGGAAAGCCGTGTTAGATGACATTACTAAAAAAATAAAGCCAATTCTGCCTAAGATTCCTGAAAATTAAGAAGGAGAGCTTAAGTAAATTAAAATACAAATATATATAACTATTTAATAAATATCAGTAAATATAAATACATATTTATTGTTGCCCCTATTCACCGGTGGCAGTAGGAATCACCCATGCGCTTTTTGTTTCTCATTGTATTCATGAATTTTTGTTATGCAGGCCAACCAACGATCATGAAACTGGCTTCGCAGGAATTAAGCCCCTTCCAAATTGTTTTTTTAAGACACACCTTGGCAATGTTCGCCTTTCTCCCCTTCGTTTTGTTCCGATCCAACATGCGCTTGGCAGGTTTTGATTGGATGCGAATTGCCATTGGGGCTTTTTTCGCTTTCACTTTTGCTTCTATTTTTCAAATTGTCGGAGTGAACCTCTCTCAAGCAACCGATGGTGCTTTTATTATGGCAATGGAACCGGTTGTGACGATCGTTTTAGCTTTTCTGATTTTGAAGGAAAGTTTAGATTCCAAAACTTTAGGGGGGCTTGCTTTGGCTCTGATGGGATTTATCGTCCTGTCGAGCACTTCTTTTAATTCAAACCAATTATCAAACGGCCATTGGCTCGGAAATCTTTTCTTCTTGCTCGCTATTATTGGTGAATCCTCTTTGCCTATTCTGTTCAAACCGTTATTGACCCGTTATTCCCCTCAACTCGTGGCTTTTTATTGTTTGTTATTTGCCTCTTTTTACATGCTCCCTTTTCAAGGAACGGCATTGTGGACAACAATACCCAAGTTGCATGCAACGACATGGATTGCTGTTCTTTATTTGGGACTCGGTTGTTCCTTCTTAGCCTGCTTCCTGTGGCTGACTTGTCTTAAACATTTGAGCGTTTCGATGGTTGCCCTTTCTTGGTTTTTACAACCGGTGATTGGTTGTCTTATTGCATGGGCTGTTTTGAGAGAGCCGATCACGCCGCAAATTTTTGTGGGGGGAAGTTTTATTATCGCCGCTTTAGGATTGCTCTCTTCGAAGTTGTATGAAGTAGCAGAGCCTGCTCTACAAACCCAGCAGAACGTTACACAAAAAACGGTGACCATTATGCGTGTGCAACATCCTTTGTGGGGCCCAAGACCATTGACACCGATCAGGGTTCAGAGATCACCGCACACTCATCATAAACCGGCGCGGCATCATCCTCTGATGCAACAACATTTCCCTTTGACGCGCTATCGTTCGCCTCACCACATTCATACAATGCACTAAGTTAGTTTGGCATTGCAATAAATCTTGTAACTGCTAAAAACTGGCCGTTTATTTCGGGACGTAGCGCAGCCTGGTAGCGCACTACCTTGGGGTGGTAGGGGTCCCGGGTTCAAATCCCGGCGTCCCGACAATCAGAAATTTTTTAAAAAGTCGGCGTTGGTAGGATATTTTGGAAGAGTCTCAATCAGTTTCTTCAAGGCATCGATCGGATTTAGACCCGCCAAGTAAGACCTGACTTTGTGAATCGCTTCGAACTCCTGTTCTGTAAAAAGTTTTTCTTCTTTTCTGGTTCCCGATGCGGAGATGTCGATTGCGGGAAAAAGTCTCATTTCAGCGGGTTTTCGCGAGAGAACAAGCTCTAGATTTCCCGTCCCTTTGAACTCTTGAAAGATGTAATCATCCATTCGGCTTCCGGTATCGATCAAGGCAGTAGCGATAATGGTCAGCGATCCTCCCTCCTCCAGTTTGCGTGCGGCTCCAAAAAATCGGCGCGGTACTTCCAGGGCATTGGCGTCCATGCCGCCGCTCAATGTTTTGCCGCTGCGTGCATCCCGATTGTGAACCCTTGCGAGCCGCGTGAGGGAATCGACTAGGATCAAGACATCTTTTCCTTCGTTGACCTCTCCGATCACCCTCTCCAGAAGTTTGTTGGCCGTTTGAATGTGATGTTCGGTATCATGATCGGAGGACGAGGCGACCACCTCGCCGGTTACGGTTCTTGTAAAATCGGTTACCTCCTCCGGGCGTTCCTCGATCAACAAACAGTAGCTTTTCACTTCAGGGTGATTGGCGGCAAGTGCTAAACAAATTTCTTTTAAAAAAGTGGTCTTCCCCGTTTTTGGAGGGGCAACAATCAGACCTCTCTGCCCTTTGCCGATAGGCGAGATGAGATCAAAAATGCGCATGCTCAGAGGCCCACCAGATGTTTCCAGCCTAAGCCGTTCATGAGGATCGACGGATGTTTTTTGAAGAAATTGAACAAGGGCATCCGACTTCCTTGCTTGCGGGGCGCAATGGTGTCTCGGGCGCTGCTGATGGAAAGATTTTCTCAAGGTGCAGCCAGATTTCTATTTTGCTTCCGGCTTGTCGTGTTTTTCTACAAATTTTTTGATGTCGTCAATATGTTCAACAATGAGCTTTGCTTTTTTGAGCCCAAACTGAAAAGGCCAGCGATCATCCTCTGTGTTTTTGAGGACGAGCATCGCATTGCCCTTGTATTCCCCTTCTTCCACAATAGCCATAGTTATCTCCTTTAGTCATTCCTGAAAAAGTCCATCTGCTTCGTTGTTCGTCGTCAGCCATCCTCACATACCATCATAAGTATGCTGCGGTGGCCTCCTCCTCACTGCCTCGCATCTGGAGCTTTTTGAGGAACGACGAATTTGTCAGAAACAGCAATTGCCGTCCCTTCCTAGAGGATTTTGGGACTTCACGCAAGAAAATTAAGCAAACCCGATCTTGCGTTTGGGCGGTGCCGGTGGTGGCCTCATCAACTCCCGAATGGCATCAAAAACAATCTTGAATTGATGGTCATATTTCTTTTCCAGTTGTTCCAGCTTACGGGCTAGGTCTTTATGCGTGCTCAGTATTTCTCGGAGCCTCACAAAAGCCCGCATAATCTCAATATTCACCTGAATAGCTCTATCACTATTCAAAACACTGGAAATCATGGCTACTCCTTGTTCAGTAAAGGCATAGGGTAGATACTTCCGGTGCTCTCCTCGACCTTTCTTTAAGGTCACAAATTGTGACCTTAAAACGCTAACTTCTTGATAATTAAGCTGAAACATGAAATCCGATGGGAACCTTTTTATATTTCTTTTGAGAGCCTGCAAGAGGACTTTGGTTTTTACACCGTAAAGTTCGGCCAAATCTGCATTCAGCATTACTTTATGGCCCCGCAGGAATAAAATCCGTTTTTCGATTCGTTCAATCGGAATGATTTCTGACATGATTTACCTCCCCTCATTACATAAGCAAACGCTGTGCCAGGTTAAACACGGTTAAAATTGATTTAAGCAGATGTTGGTGACGGATTTAATCAGACAACTGACGGATTTGAAACAGATTATGCATCCAGTGTAAGAGTTTTTATAGGGATGCTTTTAGTTTTTTAAAGACATTTTTCAGTAATTCCAAAAAAGTTGGGCGGGCAATAACTTGAAGTTGGGCATGACTGTTTTGAGCGGCACTAAAGTAAAGAGTGATGGGAAAGCCTTTTTTGAAATAGGCCTGCCGGCTGTAGATATGATCAAGCGCTTGTTGGTCACCCCACAAGCCTTTGTCTTGCATCAGCCACTTGGCCTTGACTTTTTGCCGCGTTTCATCGGTCCACTGGATCAGCTCAACACTTTCAGGGCATGTTTCTGTCTGGCAGCCGACAGCCATGCTAAAAAGAATTCCATGATCTTCATCTGTGAGAATCACTGAAGGGGTGATTGTTAATGCCGCGTCACCCGCAACGGCTGGTGCGGTTACGGAATAGAGAATAACAATGATTGCTAACAAATGTTTCATTCGGGGCTAGAAACTTTTGATTAACTCTTTCACATGAGACGAAGGATTAACGCCACGATAAATCTTCAAGATTCTCCCGTCACCACCAATCACAAAAGTATTGCGCGAGGCAAAGAAGAGCCCTGACGATTCATAGGCCTTGGCAATTTTTTTATCCGGATCGATTAGAAGACGAAATGGGAGACGATATTTCTCTTTGAATTTTTGATGTGACGATTGGGTATCAAAACTGACCCCCAGAATGACGGCATTCTTTCCCTCGAAGGCACGAATGTGATCGCGGAAGCTTTCTGCCTCTTTGGTGCAACCCGGCGTGTCGTCTTTGGGATAGAAATAGAGAATGACCGTCTTGCCTTTATAGTCTTTAAGTGAAACTGGCTTCCCAAGATCATCTGTTGTCGAAAAATCAGGGGCGGGATTCCCCACCTTAAGATCTTCAGCCCAAGCATTTTGGCAACACAGAACAAAGGCAACAATCAACGGTAATTTCATAGGGGTTGATTATAACATCAGATGGAAAGGTCAATTAAGTATTGTGTTTCCGGATTTACAGATTTAAAAGGGCTTTTAATGAACGAAGAAATTACAATTGCGTGTCCCTATTGTGGCGAGTCGATCGTGATTGAACCTGAACCTGCGGATGAGGTTGTCGAATATGTGGAGGATTGTCATGTCTGCTGCCGCCCTATTCTGATTACAGTTCATTATTCTGAAGCAGGCAGCAGAGTGGATGCAAAAAGAGAGAATGGATAGATGCAGAAAGAACCGCCTTGCCTACCGGCAGGCAGGCAGCGATGCTTATTGATTTAACGGTGTGCAAGGAAATTACATATCATCTTGAACCCTCTGTCTTTAATCTTTCGTGAATCCAAATTTTAATTAAAGGCTGGCGAGCTATTCCAATCTTTTGTGCAATATGATCAATCTGTTGTACCAAATCAGCAGGTAAATCAAGATTGATTTTTTTCATTTGGGGCTTTTTCACAATCCCCCTTTTATTGAAGTCTTCAGAAAGATCTTCATTTTCCAAAAACCGATCCATTTCGTCCTTATTCTTGAACTTTTTTGAAAAAGATTGCTTCTTCACGCTCACGAGCCCTCCTTACAGAAATTATTCGTATTTTGTTTTTTCGTTTTGTCCATATAACCACATAGAGTTTCTTGCCGATCCAACCCATTGTGGCACTCCGTTTTTCCGTATCCTCTGAATGGGCGAGATTTCTAACTTCCATATGGATGTTCTCCCAAACAGCGATGGCTTCTTCAAAGGAAACATCATGTTTTATTTTGTTAAACCTACTCTTTTCAGAGTCCCACTCAAATTCCATATTAATTATATACCTTTTCTATACCTAAAAGCAACTTATATTTGTCAGAGCAAAAATGGTCATGACTCTTGCTTTTGCAAGCACTGTACCAAATTAAAGTGCATTTAATGAGAGTTGATCGCAACGAGGTAACGGATTTAATAAGATAACTGACGGATATGATACAGAATGAACCGCCCTGCCTGCCGGCAGGCAGGGATACTTATTGATTTAATTGATCTGTTTTGGCAAGGGGTGTTGGAGAGGGAAATTTTCAAGATATGCAAAATGTTTCGACAAATTTTTATCGCGTTCTGTAGGCAACACGCCCTCTTCTGCGGCGGCCACCAAAGTGCCTCGTAAAACGGGAAGGCCCACCAACCGGAACCGGGAAGTTGGGTTGAGATTGCGGGTGCCTGGAAACAATTTTCAGCGTTTTTTGAATCAGCCTTTCAATATCTCGGATGTCTCTTTTCTGGTCAGGTGTCGCAAAAGAAATGGCCTTTCCCTGGCGACCGGCACGGCCGGTGCGACCAATGCGGTGGACATAATCCTCGGCATTGTCGGGGAGATCATAGTTAACAACCGTCTCGATGTGAGTAACATCAATACCCCGCGAAGCAATATCAGTGGCTATCAAAATTCGGGATCTGCCTCTTCTAAAACCTTCCATCGCCATTTTGCGCTGACGTTGCGAAAGATTAGCGTGAATCTCCGCCACTTGATGACCACGCTTGCTCAAGTCGCGGCAAATTTTGGTGGCCCCCCGTTTGGTACGACAAAAGACAAGCACGGTTCCGGGGGATTCTCTAAGAACAGCCTCAAGGAGTGCTGTCTTCAATTCCTTAGAGACGATAATAATTTCTTGCTCCACATTTTCTACAGTTGTTCCGGAAGGGGCCACTTCCACTCGCACCGGCAATTTCATGTGAGAGGTGGCTATGTTGACGATCGCCGTTGGCATGGTGGCGGAGTAGAGAAGGGTCTGACGATCTCGTGGAAGAACTCTAAGGATCTGATGAAGTTGCGGGGCAAAACCCATGTCAAACATCCGGTCGGCTTCATCCAACACCAGAATTTCAATGTCATCCAACGTTACTGTTCTCTGCTGTAGGTGATCCAAAAGACGCCCTGGTGTGGAAACAATGATGTTGGGCTGAAGCCTGAGGGCATTTTTCTGATGATACATTGATTCCCCGCCGATCACGACCGCCGTGGTTATGCCAAACGGTCTCCCTATCTTCAGAAATGCTTCATTCACCTGCATCGCCAGTTCACGGGTCGGAAGGAGAATAAGTCCCCGCCCTTTGCTCAGACGCAAACGCTCAACTATAGGGATGCTGAACGCAAGGGTTTTCCCGGTTCCGGTTTGGGCAATGCCAATAATATCTTTACCTGCAATCCCTGCTGGAATCGATTGGTGTTGAATAGGCGTGGGCACTGTGAAATGCAGGCGACCCAGAATAGCCAAAATTTCGGGCGAAATGCCTAAACCTGAAAAATCTAAAGAGTTGGTCATAAGCGGGCGAATGGGTAGACAATCTTCTACCAGAGGGATTAAGTCGTTTTTGCGCAAATGATTCCGCCCGTCCCTGTAATGCGCGTTGTTCCGCCGGCCTTAACCTTAATCGTGATGGATGACGGATTGGCGGCAAAAAGATTTAAGATGTCTTGGGCCGTTGTGAGTGCGGCGTCATTTCCATCGGTCAGCGAAATATCAGCCAACGTCAGCCCAAGCGAAGCAAGGGTCTTGCCGGCATCGGTTCCCGTGACCGTGAAACGGAGTCTCACGCGGTAGGTCGTCGTTCCATCGGTAAAAGTGAGTTCCCCGCGAAAGGTGTCTGCGTCATGAAAACCATAATCCACTTCGGTGAAATCGAAACCGGTATTGCACATCATGATCGTGCCACGGGTCCCTTGAATGATATTGGTCAGCAAATCCGCAAACAGGACGGTTGCATTGGTGGTGGCGAAGGCCCCGGCGGTACTGGGATCCCAGGTCCCTTGCTTGCCGCATATAAAAGGATTATCGGCATCAGAAGTGAATGTCTTCTCCATGAAGGTGAAGGAAGTCGCCGCAGCCAGTGCATTTTTTATCGTGGTGGTGGTGACATCGAGTGACCCGCTGCACACGCCCACAGTGGAAAAATCGTTGCTGGTCAGACTCACTCCACTGCTGCCAATTTCTGTGCCAGCGTTGCTGCTGCTGCCGGTTCCGGTAAGACCCCCGCAATGAGTCAACCAAAGCATCGCAAAAACGACAAGTCCTATCTTAGCTTTCATATCACACCCCCTATTTTGATGTGTCTTGTTTTTGTGAAATATTTTGGTGGCCCGTGAGAGAACATCCATAAGCAAAACCACCCGCCACCATTAAAACCAGCGCCAAAAAGAGCAACACTCTTCTCATAAAACCCCCTTTACGGATTGACTTCGATTCTCGGCGCAATATAGATGATGTTGAAACATTTGCAATGAGATTTATAAATTTTATAAAAGGCTTTCGATATCTGATTTTAACGGCTGGCATCGCGTGTATCACCTTTGGCCTCTGGTTTTCCCGCGGACTCAATTTGGATCCTTCGCTAGGCTCACGCTTTCTGAAAGATAATCCTCAAATTGAAACCTACAAGGATTTGCAAGCAAGCTTCGGCACGGAACCCCTTTTGGCCCTCGTTTGGGAAATGGATGGGCCTGTGTTTGAAAAAAAGAATTTGCTTCGGATAAAGCAACTGACAGAAAGACTTGGTCAAATTAAAGGGGTAGAGTCGCTGATCAGTCTTGCTACTCTTTCCAAAAACCCCGTATCGGACATCGAGAGACTCAAGATATTGCCTTTGACAAGAAATCTCCTTGTCGGCCGCGACGGCCGAAGGACCGTCATAGCCATCGTCCCCGAAC
Source organism: Deltaproteobacteria bacterium RIFCSPHIGHO2_01_FULL_43_49 (assembly GCA_001798075.1). GTDB lineage: Bacteria > UBA10199 > UBA10199 > SPLOWO2-01-44-7 > SPLOWO2-01-44-7 > SPLOWO2-01-44-7. The sequence continues at coordinate 70,530 of MGRG01000011.1, forward strand.
CCGAAGCGATCATCCCCAGCAAAGGATTACTTCTCACAAAAAATATTGAGTCCAGCGTGAACAGCTTCATTCGACCCCCCGAACGTGCATTCTTGACAGGCCCTCTTGCCATGCAGTCGGAGGCGATTGAATTGTCACGTCGTGATCTTGTTGTTGCCGTCGCTGCCGTAGCCCTTGCCGGAATATTTTTATTGGGCCTCGCCTACAAAACATGGCGCGCTGTTGCGGCGGCCGTTCTGGTTGCTGCCTCGGGAATCTCTTTTGCTTGCGGAGTCCTGGCGGCTTTTCACGTGCCGCTTTCACAATTTGCGCTGATGGCAATCCCCATTCTTGCGGCAATCAGTCTGGAAAATGCGGTTTATTTCATAGAACCTTTCGTAAACGAAAAAAACAGTGGGGCAAATGACACCGAAGCCCTGCGCAAAATGTTTCGCTCGTGCGCCATTCCTTGTCTCTGGACGACGGTTACGACCGTCGCCGGCTTCGCCACACTTTTGTTTTCAAACATCGAACAGATTCGCTCCATCGGTTTGATTGTCGTCATCGGGGCCCCATTTGCCCTCCTTGCCTCTTTAACCATGCTTCCTTCGCTGCTTATCGGCATAAAAAAACAGCCGCAGAGGGGACCCGGCCAATTTTTCATTATGGTCATCAAAAAACGGCCTTTCCTTTTGGCTGGGGCTTTGGCTATTTTTACGCTTGCCTCAACGTATGGCATCCGGTTTGCGCATGTGCGTTTCGATTTTCCGCAAATATTCAAACAGGGGACGGCCCCTCAAGAACAACTCGCCGAAATGGATGAAAAACTCTCCGGGGGAGCCTCCTTTGAGATCATGATGAAAACCCTGGACGGCACCAATTTTTCCGATCCGGAAAAATTCAAATTGATCCAGAGCATGCAGATGGCGATGGGTCTTACGGCACCGGTCACGACAACGATTTCACCAATCGATATCGGCATCACATCTTATGTTGTGGAAAACGGAGTCCCAAAAAATATCAAAGAGCTCTGGAAAAACAGGACCAGCCTTTTGAAAGAAATCCGGGTGTCCGACAAATCGCCGCTTGCCCGCTGGTTGTCAGAAGATCTTAAAAAAGTGCGAATACACGTTCGAGTCCGAACCGATAAACAGGAATATTATGACGAAATGATACAGGCGTTGAATTACCTGAAAAACAGCTTTGCAAAAGTCGGTGTCGGCGTTTCTTGGAGCGGCCTGTCACTCTTGTATAAAGAGATGGAGAAACGGATGCTGACGGAGTTGATAAGAAATTTCATCATGGCCTTTGTCGTTGTCTGTCTCTTATTGATCGCCCTTTTTCGCTCCATCAAATGGGGTCTGCTCGCCATGATCCCCAACCTTTTGCCCATCCTGATGACGATCGGTATCATGGGTTGGTGCGGCGTCGGTTTTTCCCTGGCCCTCATGATCCTGCCCGCTGTGGGTATCGGTATCATTGTCGACGACACCATTCACATTCTGTGTGGCATGAAGCGCCGCATGAAACAGGGGATGCATCCGACGGAGGCCGTGGAGGCGGCCCTCTCCAGTACGGGGCGCGCATTATTCCTCAGTTCCGCCGTCTTGATCCTTGGATTTGCTTCATTGATCACATCCAGTTTCATTTCCAACATTCAGCTCGCCATATTTATGCCGCTTTTACTCGCACTGGCTCTTTTGTTTGATGTGGTGGCCCTTCCGTTAGGTGTCTTTATGTGGCACAGGAAAAAACTTTCGCCCATGCGACATTTCGTCACTCAGAAAGGATGGACCGAACCCCCTTTTCAAAATGCATATTGGGATAGTAAAAAAGATGGGATTTATGTTGATGTGGTGTCGGGAGAACCTCTTTTTAGTTCTCTCGACAAATTTGACTCTGGAACCGGATGGCCCAGCTTTACCAAACCTCTTGAAAGGACCAATCTCACAACACGCGAAGACAATACCCTGAAAAGGAAAAGGACAGAACTCCGCTCCAAAGAGGGTGACTCCCATTTAGGGCATGTTTTTCCAGATGGGCCGGGCCCAGAGGGGCTTCGCTATTGTATCAACTCGGCCTCTTTGAAATTCATTCCGGTCGAAAAACTTGAAGCAGAAGGATATGCACAATACCTCCCCCTCTTTCAAAAATCGCAAAAGAAGGAAGTGGCCACGTTGGCCGGCGGTTGTTTTTGGGGGGTGGAAGAGATTTTTCGAAAGCTGCCGGGTGTTTTGGAAACGGTCGTTGGCTACACGGGAGGGGCTCTCAAAAATCCAACTTATGAAGAGGTGCGTACTGGCAAAACGGGTCACGCCGAGTCGGTCCAGATCACCTATGACCCCTCAAAAATTAGTTATGAAGAAATATTAAGATATTTTTTTAGGTTGCATGATCCAACGGCTTTGAATGAGCAGGGAAATGACAGGGGAACTCAGTATCGCTCGGCCATTTTTTGTCAGAACGAAAGTCAAAAAAAAATTGCCCTCAAAGTTAAAGAAGAGATTAGCAAATCAGGAAAATGGAAGAACCCTATTGTGACTGAGGTTGTTAAATCTCAAGCATTTTATCCCGCCGAGGATTACCATCAAGACTACCTTCAGAAAAACCCCAACGGCTACACCTGCCATTATGTGAGGGATTAGCTGCGTTAGGTATCGCATCGTGCCCGTCGCAAGAATATAGATTGATTTTAAAGATCACTACCAAATCCAATCTTGCGTTTGAGCGGCACCGGTGGTGGCGTCATCAACTCCCGAATGGCATCAAAAACAATCTTGAATTGATGGTCATATTTCTTTTCCAGTTGTTCCAGTTTACGAGCCAAATCTTTATGTGTGCCTAGTATTTCTCGAAGCCTCACAAAAGCACGCATGATTTCGACATTCACTTGAACGGCTTGTTTGCTCTTGAGAACACTGGAGAGCATGGCAACTCCCTGTTCTGTAAAAGCGTAAGGATTTGCCCTTCTTAACCCACCCCAACTTGAAGTCACAATCTGTGACTTCAAGATTCTAACCTCCTGATTTTCCAACTGAAATATGAAATCTGGAGGGAATCTTTCGATGTTCCGTTTGACAGCCTGTATGAGAGCTCTGGGCTCCACACCATATAATTCTGCAAGATCAAAACTAAGCATAACCTTGCGCCCTCTTAGTAAAAAGATGCGTTTTTCAATGCGCTCGATAGGAATCACTTCTGTCATGGTTCACCTCCCCTCATTACCTAAGCAAACGCTGTGCCAAGTTTGGATACCTTTAATGGGATTTGATCAAAATGAGGTGACCGATTTAATCAGACAACCGACGGATTTGAAACAGAAAGAACTAGATACTTATTGATTTTAAAGATCAGTACCAAACCCGATCTTGCATTTGAGGTGCCATTTTGGCACCTCAAAGCCTAGTTTTTGTGATGGCATGCTAACCGGTCGCAAATTGCAACCAGTTCGTTGTTTCTTCAAGGTCACAAATTGTGACCTTGAACGAAGGGCCTTTACTTCTTCCCAAGTCAGCTGAAACACAAAATCCTCTAAAAACATTCCTTGCCTGAATTTTAATCCGTCTGGGTTTTTTTATGTTTACCACTCTGCAGTGCAACACTTCCGCCAATCCAAATTTCTTCGTCACTTTTGTAGATAACTTGAATTCGGCAAGGCCGATGAATGGACTGGCCTTGTTCAATTGTAAGGTCTCGTCTTAAACAACATGCCAACGCAGCTGCAGCAACTCCTGTTGCAGCGTCTTCTTTATGACCTGTTTTTGGATTAAACCCACGAGCATGAAATACATCGGATATCTTTTGGTTCTTTGTGTAAACATACACACCATTAACTTTATTTTTGATGCTCCAAGAGGTAAGCAAGTCAAAATGGGGTTGTAGCGCTGCTAAGCGCTGGTGCGAATGCAAAGGGACCAACAATTTTGGGCTTCCCACAGACGCAACTTGAAACGGCAAACGATTCTCAATATCTGATCGATCAATACCCAGAATGTTGCATATCTCGTGCTCGTCCCAATCAATCGGTGAGAGTAATTCGTTGCACACTTTAATTTTGACAACCTCCCCAAGGAGCATCGCATCAAGTTTCAACCCCGATGTTGTATTGCAGATCAGAGTATCGCTTCTACGAAGCTTCATTAGATGATACGCTGCTCCAATTGTGCCGTGCAGGCAAAGGGGCATGATAGTTGATGGATAGTAATATTCCAAAATTGGCTGCGATAAATCCTGATCTTTGATAAAAACAGTGACTGGTAGGACTAATTGAGAAGCCAATTGCTGTTTACCTTCAGCGCTTCCAGAAAAACCACTGACTACTGCAGCAGGATTGCCCGATTGTGGATCGTCAGTACAAAAACAATTTAGAATGTTGATTTCCATAGAAATCCGGGGACACAATACCTAATTAATCTACCCTGGCAAGGGGTGTTGGAGAGGGAAAAAGTCAAGACTTGATTCCTTTACCAGACCAACCAAAATTTACTCGCACTTACGATATCCAGCCTGACAAGCATCTTCGCACAAGTTTTGTTCTTTAATTGACAGGTAGTCACATTCCGATTTGCATTTCCGTTTAAAAGCATAGCAACCTTCTGAAAGATCTTCTTCATCCTCGCAGTTACTCTTACCTATTTGGCAGGAATCTTCGCAACCATTAGTCATGCATTCATTCCGGCACTTGCGAAAGGCATCAAAACAGTCTGACCAACAAATGGCAGGCAATGAAAAATAAACTAGAACCAACAAAAACTTTATAATGAGCCATTTAGAAGACATCCGCTGATTTTATGGACAAAAATCAAATAGAGTCAATCGTAGTCTTGATATTTTGGATCTAGTATAATGTTAGGCATTGCATACCTAGCGCTTACGGCAGAACAATCCCTCTCATTGCTAAATAGGACTTAGAGAATTCATAGATTTTGATTAATCCACCGAAAAGTGCCACAAAACTAACAATCACTTTATAGAGTTTCCCAAAAATAGACATCTCAACCTTTGTTGCATCAAATCCTGCGAAGCGCAGTAGGTAGAAAGGGATTCTGATAAGCTCTCCAATCCAATACAATGGATTGATCCATTTCTTCCACTGATTTTCTATAATATAATCATATCGCCCAATCGCTCTATCCAATAAATCCAATACCCTCTGATGATCAAAAGCATTATGAAAGATGTTAGCGAAAAGATTAAATTCTCCTGAAAGACCACCTATATTTGCTGAATAAATTGATGTGCTTCCTCCCACATCATTTACATGTCGGATGATTACCGGCACAGCTTTGTTAATTGTTGATCGAAGCTCAGATATCCTTTGCTTGTCTTCACTACCAGAAGGATAATCCTCCGAACTTAGAGTTAGATATTCTAAGTAGATTTTTTTGAACTCAATCAATCTCTTCTGCTTATTTCTATACGTCATTTTATAGCTCTAGATATTAATACCGCATACCTAACTGAAACTATTATCCCCCACACACTTTACACGGCACACCGCCGCGTTTGTAGGCTTCGGTTCGGGGAATAATAATACAATTTTTGGTGCAGCGCTTGCCCCAAATACAAGTCATTTGTCGTTTTATCCCGTTGGCAACGAAGTAAAGGAATTGCAAAGATGTTGAAAGGATAAAATGATGTCCCTAAATTAAATGCAGTTATAACAACTATTAATAATATATAACTATATGATATTATTTGTATTTATTTAAATATTGACTATAGATAGTTAATCGATATAAAATAGTTATGTAATATCAACTAATTGATTATGAGTAAAAAATTAAATACGTTCGCAAAATTTGTGGCGTTTGGGGTTGTTCCGAGAGCGGAGGTAAAAAACGATTTGCCTGCGGTTAGGACCCTCATGCGAGAAGGTCTTGTAAAAAAGGTTTATAAAAAGGGGAAGGTTTTTTATGAACTGACAGAAGCCGCACTTCCTCTGCTTGATGGCTATCGTAAAATGCTTCTGGAAGAAGCCCAATTAAATTATCAGCTCTATCCGCGCCGACGCTCTTTTTATAATGCCCTCTTGGAAGATGTAAGATTTTTGGATACCTTCAAACCAGACGCTCAAAACTTTCAATTCCTGGGAGATTGGCGATTGCACGAATCCCCTCTTCCATCACAACTTCAATTAGCCCAATGGCGCTTTTATCAGAAAGAGAATGTGGCATGAAACAAAACAATAAAATCAAGGTTCTAACTAAAGAAATTGTTTTGGCCCTGCTCCCAAAAATTGATCATGAACTGGCAAAACAAAACAAGCAAATTCAGGTGACTCTCCTTGGTGGCGTTGCTCTTCTTTTACAAAATTTTATCACACGCTCAACGAATGATATCGATGTTTTTCCCAATAAAGATGCCGATTATTTTGAAAAAGTGTGTCGAAAACTGAAAATCCCAGTTCAGATTGTTGCTTTGACATCTACCGTAGATTCACAAAACGCTTCTGTTGTTAATAATTATCGGGGCCGATTTTTGACGATTGATTCTATCCCTGCAGAAGATTTGATTCGCTCCAAATTAGAGCGTTTTTTAAAGCACGATCCTGATGACATTTACGCTGTCATCGACCATGTTCAACTACCCTATGAAAAATTTAAAGCCATTGTACAAGAGATGTTATCTTATTTTATCGGCAATCCTCGTAGTTTGATTTTAAGTTCGCAAATTGTCGTCGAAAGAAAATATCCTCAACATTTGGAAGATTTCAAAAAAACAGTGAAATACTGATTACCCCGCGATGGTTTCGATGAGGTTTACTTCGTCTTTCGTGAGTTCAAAGTCAAAGATTTGTAAATCATCTTTCATGTGTTGAGGATCTGTTGTTCCGGTCAGCGGGGTCATGCCAGCTTGCACAGCAAATCGAAAAACTACCTGTATTGGGTTTTTCCCTACTCGCGATGCTATTTTTTTCACTTGGGAATCTTGCAAAACAAATGGATTTGCGGTGAGCAATGAAAAGCCTTGGTAGACAATATTGTTGGCTTTGCAAAAATCGCGCACGTCTCTATCCCAACCCATTTTTGCAAAGCATCTGTTCTGAACCACCATTGGTTTGACTTTTGCTTTTTCAAAAAGAAGTTCCACCTGTCCCCTGTTCACATTGCTAATGCCGATTGCTTTGGCCTTTCCTGATTTATAAATTTCTTCGAGTGTCGCCCAGACTTCCCAATCTTCTTCGCTCAAGCCCGGGTGAGAATAAGGGCCGTGCAAGAGATAAGAATCGACAGTGTCGGTGTGGAGGTTTTTTAACGAAGAGTTAAACGATTGCCAGACTTGGGTATGCAAATCAGCACTTGGGTCATAGGGAATTCTATGGTCCTGGCCATCGACAGGAGTAAACTTGGTTTGCAAAAATAAATTTTCGCGAGTCATACCTTGTTTAGCAAGTGTCGCAAGGGCCTCCCCCACAAGCGCTTCTTGATAATGTTGCGGTTGGTTGGCTGTATCGATTGCTTTAAATCCGGCAGTAACGGCAGTCTTGACCAGCTCTGCTGTTGCCCCTTCCTTCCACGCCGTACCGTAGATAAACAAAGGCATTCCCATTAAATCTTCAAGGCATCTAGGATGGATTCCAAATCTCTTTTGATTTTGAAAAGAATTTTGCGGTTATCGAGTGTCGGTTGGGATTGCGGTTGTGAAATTCTTTTGGGTCTTGGTGGCGAAGGCATCTCTTCTTTGGGCAACTCGAGTGGCATTTGATGAACGGCCTCATGCCCCCTATTTTCCCGCATCACATCTTTAAGCCTCTTTCTCGCCCCATTAATTGTAAAACGCTCAAGATATAAAAGCTGCTTGATGCGAACCAGCAATTCGACATCACGTCTTTTGTAGAGACGCTGACCCGATTTGGATTTGGCCGGTTTGATATCGGGAAATTCAGTTTCCCAATATCTCAAGACATACGGCTTTACACCCAAAAGGTCGGCTACCTCCCCGATACGAAAATAAAGCTTATTGGGAATGACTACCGTTTTTATGATCATGATACGATTTCAGATTTGTTGAGTGCCTGTTTTAAAACCTGACTTGGTCTAAATGTTAAAACCCGTCTTGCCGAAATTTCGATCTCTTCACCGGTCTGTGGATTTCTTCCAACTCTGGGGCGTTTGGCGCGGACGACAAAATTGCCAAAACCGGAAATTTTGATTTTTTCCCCCTTTTCAAGTGTTTCTTTCATGGTATCGAAAACAAGCTCGACAATTTCTGAGGATTCTTTCTTGGAAAAACCAACCTTCTCATAGATTTGTTCAATGATCTCTGCTTTTGTCATTTTGGCCTCCTTGGCTATTTCTATAGCAAAAGCATTCTAACACAACAAGTTATAAGTTCTAGTTAAAAGTTCACTTACGAAGTTGGGCGGGAAGTGCTGCTTCTAAACGCTGAATTAGCTCTGAATGAACCTGGTTGACCTCTTCATTGGTGAGGGTTTTCGTCCTTGAGGCATAATGGATATTCAAAGCGACACTCTTGTGGTCGGGCGGAAGGTTTCCTCCCTTAAATAGGTCAAAAAACTGGATTTTTTCAATCCAGGGGTTTTGAAAGTCTTTTATAGCCCCTTCTATTTTTGAAGCCGATAAATTGTCAGCAACTACCAATGCCAAATCCCTCTCTATATAAGGATACTTGGAGAGAGGTTTAAAATGAATGGTGACCTTTCTTGAGAGTCCCGCTAATTGATCCCAGTCAACCTCCAAAGCATAAAGGGGGAGATCCAAATCCCACAATTTGAAAATTTCAGGATTCAATAGGCCTATCCAGCCTATCGCTCCTCCCTGAGAATGAATGGTAGTCGCTGCGGTAGGAACTAAAAAATTGGGCAAATCGGTTGTCTCATAATGCAAATCAGGAAGATGTAAATCGGTCAATAATTGTTGAAGGAGCCCTTTTAGGGAATAGAAATCGACATTCTTTTCCTTACATTGCCATTGCTTGGGCCACTGTGTACCGGTTGCTATCAGCCCAAGATGTTTTGTTTCGACGACATTTCCCGATTCCAAATGAAAAACTTTTTTCAACTCAAAAAGCTTGATATCTTTTCTTTGGCGGTGTGTATTGAAGGCAACCGCATCTAAAAGACCAGGCATCAAGGAGGGTCGCAAACAGGCATGATCTTCAGAGAGTGGATTACTGATTTCAACGAGGCCCTCGGCACTATCAAAAACCTTTGCCTTTTTGAAAGAGGTAAAACTCAAAGGACAAACTTCGCTATATTGTAGACCTGTTAAACAATCGATGGTAATTGCTTCAGCACAACGATGAGCCGGTTGTTGGGGCAAATTCATTTTGATCGTTGGGAGTGTTGCTTGAATCTTGTCGTAGCCCTTAAGTCTGACTATTTCCTCAATCAAATCGATTGTTCTTGTCAAATCCGGTCGATAGGTTGGAACAATAACTTTCAAAACTTTAGCAGCCATTTGTACTTGCAATCCCAAAGCACTCAACAAAGTTTTGGCTTCATGAGCTGAAATTTCAACTCCCAAAATGCGCCGGACCTCTGAGAGTGGAAGTTCCAGAGAAAGTGACTTGATCTTTTTTGAATAAATATCGATCCAGTCTTGTGTGGGTCTCCCTCCTGCTGTTTTCACAATCAATTCGGTGAGGCGATGCAAAGCGTTTGGCACTCCATTGGGATCGACACCCCGTTCAAAACGATACGAAGATTCGCTAATGAGTTTTAAACGTTTTGAAGTCCGATGAATTCCCTTCGGTTCAAAACAGGCTGCCTCCAAAACAATATCTTGGGTCGCATTTTGAACCTCCGAATTTTGACCACCCATGATTCCTGCCAGGGCAACGGGGCCTTCTAAATCACCAATAAAAAGATCGGTTGGATCACAGGCTCTTGTTTCACCATCGAGTGTTGTGAAATGCGTCTCCCCTTTTTGTTTTTTGACGACTATTTCTCCACCATTCAATGTTTTGTAATCAAAGGCATGTAAGGGATGTCCCAATTCCCAAAGAACGTAGTTGGTACAATCGACAACATTATTGATAGGTCGTAAGCCCACCTGTTCCAAACGATTTGTCAGCCACGATGGGGATGGGCCAATTTTCACGCCATGAATCATACGAGCCATGTAGCGGGGACATGCTTTGCTATCTTCTACGCTCACCTTTAAAAAATTTTTGATGGATTCTTTTCCTTTGGGGGCCTGAAAGATCTTTGGCTTGAAAACCTTCTTTTGAATGGCACTCACTTCTCTTGCAATTCCAACAATACTCAAACAATCGGAGCGGTTTGGGGTAATGCCTAATGTTAAAATTGTTTCGTCTCCAGAACCCTCAATGGCCTCCACTTCGATGCCAGCCATGGTTAACTGGTGTGCAAGCTCCTCCGGTTTGGAGCGGATTGGGACAAATTCTTTGAGCCAACTGAGAGAGGTTTTCATATTCTGAAGGGATATATAAATGACAGGGGGATACACATCAATATAAAAAATAGCTCGACAAATTCACCCTATATAGGTAATATTAAACCAATATGAAAGCTGCCCTGGTCTACTGGCATAAAGCACGTCTCCAGGGGCGGTACATACTAGAAATGGAAATTTATAGAATCGGAAAATCTTCAAAGTATCGGGATGGAGTGAAATACGGGCTTATCCTGATGGATCCTCAAAGTGGAAAGAGGGTGCTGATGGACAATCATCATCCAAAAGGACCTCATATTCATTTGGACAATCAGGAAATACCCTATCAGTATGTTGATGAAGAAAAATTGATTCAGGATTTTAAAAATTTGGTTTTAACCCACATGGAGGTGAAAATATGAAACGTCTCATTGTGTCACTGAAAACATCTGATGAAATACTGGCTGACTTCAAGAAAGCCTTTCGTAAAGCTAAAAAGGGGAAACTGAAGAAACCCCACTTCGAAATCAGTTTTGACAACAAGGGGGATTTTGACCGCTTTGTGCGCAATCTCGATGTTTTGAAGTACATTTTGGTCTTCAAGCCGAGGTCTATTTATGAGTTGGCCAAGCTTACCAAAATTGATGTGTCCAATTTAAACAAAGTCATCCTTTTTTTCCAAGAGGTTGGTGCCTTGAAAGTCAAGACAACCAAAGTATCGGGGCGAATGGTCAAAATGCCCATCATGGAATACGATACGGTTGAATTTAAACTGGCAGCTTGAAGCGTTTTCAAAAGAAAACGGGAATATAAGAGAGAGCTAGTTTCCCCTATTTTTTTGTTGCCACTCTGCATGAAGAGTCCGTGCTAGCCCAACCCTCTTTTCATCCAGCGATTTGAGTTGAGCTTGGATAGGACGCCAGAAACGAACGGATTTTAGATGATACCCAGTATATTGAAATGCATCTTCCGCACGATGGGCGAACATTGTGACGGAATCAATAGGTTTTCTTTTATACTCTTCACTAGAGGCAGTGACATATTAAGAGAGCGGTAAAAAAGTAGTGGGTGGCCCGTAGTGTTGCTGTGGGGTTTTGTTAGGGGCCCCCACAGGACACGGAGGGGCAGGACCTACTACTTTTTTACCACCCACATTAGAACTGCTCTAAAAAGCGCAAATCACTTTCGTAAAACAGCCGGATGTCGTCGATTCCATATTTGAGCATGGCAATCCGCTCCACACCCATACCAAAAGCAAACCCGCTATATTTTTTGGGGTCGATTTTGACTTCTTCCAAAACGGCGGGATGAACCATTCCGGCTCCCAGAATTTCCAACCAACCGTCGCCACCGCAAACGCGGCACCCCTTGCCGTTGCAAAGGGCGCAAGAAATATCGACCTCCGCCCCCGGCTCCACAAAAGGAAAAAAGCTGGGGCGAAAGCGGACTTTGCGGTCAGCACCAAAAATAGTTCGGCAAAAGAGTGTTAACACCCCTTTTAAATCGCCAAAGGTGATGTTTGTATCCACCATGAGACCTTCCACCTGGTGAAACATCGGTGAATGGGTAACATCGTGGTCATGGCGATAGACCGCACCCGGTGCAATAATATAGAGAGGGGGTTTTTGTTTTTCCATCACCCGAATTTGCACCGGCGACGTATGGGTTCGAAGCAACAATTCGGATTTCGGATTTCGGATTTCGGATTTGATATAAAAAGTGTCTTGCATTTCACGAGCGGGGTGATCGGGAGGAAAGTTAAGGGCTCCAAAATTATAATAGTCGGATTCGCAATCAGGGCCCTCATGAATGGAGAAACCTAAATTTAAAAAAATCTGTTCAATTTCTTTTTGAACAAGGCTCAAAGGATGTCTGAAGCCTTTGCCAAATTGCAAACCGGGAAGAGTGGCATCAATTTTTTGTGAGCGAAATTTTGCCTCTTTTTCTTTCCCTTCCAAAGATTTTTGAAGAAGAATTAATTGCGATTCAATGGTTTGTTTGACTTCATTGGCTCTTTGACCCACTAAAGGCCTCTCTTCTGGCGAAAGTCCACCCAAACCCTTCAAGACTTCGGTCAAAAGACCTTTTTTTCCTAAAACATGGATTTTGTAATCTTGAAGTTCTTTAATGCTTTGAAAGGAAGATAATACCTGGACGGCCTCTTTTTGCAGCGCCTCAATCTTGGCCAGCAATTCCTCTTTCATTTTTGGGTCATTGCAACCAACTCTGCGAAATCTTTTGGTTGTGTCGCTGCCAATTCTGCCAACATCTTGCGATTCAGTCCAATCTCTTTTTTCTTCAAGGCATGCATGAAATGATTGTAAGAAAGCCCCAGCTCTTGCACGGCGGCACCAATGCGAATCTGCCAAAGCTGACGAAACTCGCGCTTCCTCGTTTTGCGATGTTTGTAGGCATAAACTAACGCTCGATCGACCGCCTCTTTGGCTGTCCTGAACAAACGATGACGACCACCATAATAACCCTCTGCAAGTTTCAAAACTTTTTTACGTCTTTGTCTTGCTTTTGTTCCTCGCTTTACTCGTGCCATAAAACCTCCAATATAAAATTAACCGTAAGGCAGTAAACGTCTAATAGATGGTGCATCACACTCACCTAAAATCGAAGCTTTTCGCAAATGCCTCTTTTGACGGCGTGATTTGCAACCCAAGATATGCCTTAAGTATGCCCTCTTGTGTTTAACCTTTCCCTTTGCTGTCAATTTGAAGCGCTTGCGCGCTCCTTTGTTTGTCTTTAACTTCGGCATATTATGTCCTTTTTGTTGAGTTCGGTGCTAAAACGGCCGATAACATTTTTCCTTCAAACTTTGGGGGTTGATCAATTTTGGCGGCATCCCCAATTTCTGCAATCAATTTTTTCAAAAGCGCTTCTCCCAAATCTCTGTGGGCCATTTCTCGGCCTCTAAATTTCACAGTTAACTTTGCCTTGTTGCCATCTTCCAAAAACCGTTTCACATGCTTCAGTTTGGTTTGCAAATCATGCTCATCGGTTGTGGGCCGCAGTTTCACCTCTTTTACCAGAACAACCGCTTGGTGTTTCTTCGCTTCTCTTCTCTTTTTCTCCTGTTCATACTTGTACTTCCCATAATCCATGATCTTGCAGACCGGCGGCCTCGCCGTCGGCGATACTTCCACAAGATCATAGCCTTCTTCTTGAGCAATCCTTAAGGCCTCCCTTGTTTGCATGACTCCCAACTGCTTTCCATCGGAGGCAATGACACGGACTTCAGGAACCTTGATTCTAAAATTCACTCTCGCTTCTCGTTCACGAACCCCAAACGACTGATATTGTGCTATACGAATCCTCCTTTTTAATGATACTCTTGAATCTCTTTGCGAATGCGTTCCACAAAATCGTTAACCGGCATCGCACCCAAATCCCCTTCTTTACGGGAGCGAACCGCCAATTTATTTTCTTTCACCTCTTTATCACCAATCACCAACATATAGGGAGTTTTTTTCATTTGCGCTTCCCTAATTTTTAAACCCAACTTTTCATTGCGCCCATCCAAATCGACCCTGAAACCTTCACGGCGCAAGGTCTCCAACATTTTTTGAGCATATTGGATTTGAGAATCCGAGATGGTTATGAGTACGGCCTGAACCGGAGACAACCATACTGGAAACGCCCCTGCATAATGCTCAATCAATAACCCCAAAAATCTTTCGAAGGAACCGAGTAGCGCCCGGTGCACCATAAAGGGTTGATGGGCGCGTCCATCGGCGCCTTGATAGCCGATTTTGAAGCGTTCCGGCAAGTTAAAATCGAACTGAACGGTTGATAATTGCCAAGGGCGACCGAGGGCATCTTTGATCTTGATATCGATCTTTGGGCCATAAAAAGCCCCCCCACCCTCATCAATTTCAAAAGGAATTTTATGAACTTGCACTGCATTCTTTAAAGCTTTAGTTGCTCTTTCCCAGTCCTCATCTTTGCCCACAACTTGAGGGGGTTTTGTGGCAACAAAGGCTCTAAATTCTGTTATCTGAAAAGCCTTGAGGACCTTCAAAACTAAGCCAAGGCAATTTTTGATCTCTTCATCCGCCTGTTCCGGGGTGCAAAAAATATGGGCATCATCTTGTGTGAAACCCCTTACTCGAGTCAGTCCATGCAAAACACCGGAGCGTTCGAAACGATAGACGGTACCAAATTCGGCAAGGCGAATGGGAAGTTCACGGTAACTTCTCCGTTTCGAGCCATAAATCAAAATGTGAAAAGGACAGTTCATCGGTTTTAGATAATAAGTCTGTCCTTCGACATCCATCGGCGCATACATATTTTCCTTGAAGAAGTTGAGATGGCCAGAGGTTTCCCATAATGTGGAGCGTCCCACATGAGGAGTCGATACCCAATCATAACCTGCCGCGGTTAATTCTTTGCGCAAAAAATCTTCGATGACCATTCGGAGGGTAGTCCCTTTGGGATGCCAAAGAACTAATCCCCCACCAATGTCCGGATTGATTTCAAAAAGCTCCAGTTCTTGACCCAATTTTCTATGATCTCTCTTTTCTGCTTCTTCCAAACGTTTGAGATAATTTTCCAGATCTTTTTGGGAAGAAAAAGCAGTACCGTAAATTCTTTGCAACATCGGGTTTTTTTCGTCCCCTCGCCAATAAGCACCAGAGACTTTGAGCAATTTGAAGGCTTTGATGTCACCGGTTCGCTCAACATGGGGGCCTTTGCAAAGGTCTGTAAAATCGCCATGGGTGTAAAAAGTAATCTTGTTATCTTCCAAACCCTCTATAATTTCCAATTTGTAGGTTTCTTTTTCTTTTTTAAAAAAAGTGAGGGCCTCCTTTTTGCTCACTTCTTTACACTCAAAGGGAAGGTTTTTTTTGATGACCTCGGCCATTTTGGTCTCAATTTTTTTCAGATCTTCGGGGGTAAAACCGCGAGGGTAATCAAAATCATAAAAGAAGCCATCTTCAATCACAGGGCCAATAGTAATTTTGGCCTCTGGAAAGAGTTTTTTCACCGCATCGGCCATGACATGCGCGCAGGAATGCCTCATTTTCTCTACAGGATCGTTCTCGTGGCCGATTCTACAAACCATAGGGGGGTGGTTTTACAGAAAACAATTGTAATATCAAGGGGTTTTTTGAAATCCAACGAAGCGGTTCATTTGATCAAAAACAAAGGCCAAGAAACGTTTTTTGTCATCCACACTCATGTCTTGGATGATAATGCCTGTTTCAAAGCTGGTTGAAGAGATTTTATTTTGCCAGACTACTTCTCCCTTGGCATGAAGTTTAAGCTGCGGATCATCTCCCAAAAAGATTTCCAAATCGAGTTTGCTTCCATTTTCCAAAGGGGTTGGTGCCATCAAACGCAAGCCCCCCGCACTGATGTCGGAGCTAACCGCCTCTGCATATTCAGAAAGTGTTCCCCCAACTCCTTCTACGGCATAGCTAACGGTTAAAGCAATGTCTAGACGGGCATATTTGCGACGATTTTGAGAACTAGGCACAGGGTCATGCTAATCGGAAAAAGTAATAAATGACAGTGGAAAATTTCAAATGCCGGCCTGCGAATAACGTCGAATAATAATCTGAAGAAATTTTGAGAACTCGCCCAACAGCCTAAACTCATTACACTTTAGGGGAAAAAGGATTCGTCAAAAATTTGACGGAAAATTTTCATTGTTCCACCCCTCATAATGCCTTACAATTCTCTTAAGGAAAAGGAGGATTTCTCATGAATGTGAAACGAACATTGTTGTCAAAAATGTTTTTAGCACTTTTGGCTGTTTTTACCCTCTATGTCAGCGGCTGTGGTGGAGCAACAGGTTCTGGCTCTGACTCCGGTTCTGGCACCTCAGGATCGGGAAATGTATCCGGCAGGGGTCAATAAAGATTTTGAAAAGGAGAACTCTATGAGTGCGTTCAAAAAAATATTTATTTTCGGGATGTGCCTTTTGTTGAGCAAGGCTACTCTGGCACTTGATGCCAACAAGGATTACACGGTCACTTTAGCCAAGGTCAACAGCAACGGGACGACGACAAATATCGAAACAGTCAATGCAACGTCCGATAGTAACGGAAAAATCTCTTTCTCTTTCACAACAGGTGTCCCCACGGCAGACACCACCAATTTCATTGCGATCACCATTAAAAATGAGGCTGGAACTGTTGTGCGACAAAGTTTGGCCCCTGCCCCCGATTCCACCTCAACAACACTTGTGGGTGTTAATGGATTATCGGACACACAGGCCAAGGCGATGCTAGAGGGATTCGTTGCTGCGGGAACGGATGACCCTATCTATGCCTCCTTTGGTTTTATGCTTCTTAAATCATCTCAGCTTTCTTCTTCGGACCGATCAAAAATAACCACCGGTGGCAGAAATGCCATTTTGGGAAGTGGAGGGTTTGTCGACTTTTTGCAGACAAGCGGGGGGGTAACGGCTTCACAACTGACCACTTTCAAACAGAAAATTGTTTCGAACACGACTAGCAATACAAGAGACCTTGCCGATTACTGCTCTAACTTCAAGACTGCCGTGGATAATGATGATGCGGACTCCATGGCAAAGGCGGGCGGTTTTATCGCCGACATTTTTATCGATGCCGCCAATGCGGCCGGCTTTGATGTAGGTTTGATTCCTTCCGCCCTCGATTCTGCAGGAGAGGTGGCCAATGCTGACGATGACCTGGCAGGACTCTCTTCCGCTGCTAACACCATAGTAAATCAAGCTCTCAGCAGCTTTTTCCTGAGAATTGCTGCTGTCAAAATCAACAAGGAATATACAACCGCGCTAACCACGTTGGGTGCATCCGGTAGTCAGGTGGATCGTTATAATTCCGCGGTCACAACGATGTTGACCGCATTTGAAGCAATTGACACACAGTTTCGGGCTGATTTTGAAAACCAAACAATGGATTCTGCCAAACAGTCCCAGATCAATACTCTATTTCAGACAGCATTTTCGGCATTTGAAACCAACATTGCCTCAACGAATGCCGAAATAAGCGCTATGAAAACGGCCTTTGCAACCGCCATGGGAATTGTGGAAAACACACTCCCCACTGATTTTGGAACTTTCAGGGATGAAAATGGAGCCTCAAAGAACTGGCCCATCCCGATGACTGTGTTGCACAACTGGGCTGCTACCACTGCCACCGCTGGGGGATCGGTAACTTACACCAGGGACACACTGGACATACCCGTTTTGATGTCCTGGCTTGGCGCACGTACTTCGTTTGGCGCGGGGCCGGTTATCATGCAGGCGCTGTTGGGGTTGCACGAAGATATCCAGATTATCCAATTCACTTATTTCTCCACTTTTTCAGGCGGGGGACCAGTCACTCCCGCCGTTGAAAAGGCAGCTAAGCTTCTTATGCAACAACGCATCGACAGTGCTGTCGCCCGTTTGGGCGGAACGACCGATGGTTCTGCCGCGCTCACCGATGCCCATAAAAAGGCAATCGTGAAGGTAATGCTGGAACCTAATTTTAACTAAATTATCTTTTTTAAAAATGGCCGGATTTGAATCCCCGCTTCTTTTAAAAGGCGGGAAGCTACCTCTTCTAAATTATAACTCTTGTTATAAACAACTTCTTTGATCCCTGAATTAATAATCATCTTCGTGCAGAGCAGACAGGGTGACATCGTAGTATATAATGTAGCGCCACTGATATTGACACCATGATAAGCAGACTGAACGATGGCATTTTCTTCGGCATGGGAACAAAGACAGGTCTCCAAACTGGCGCCGGAGGCTCCAAAACTGTTGCATCGAGGACAACCCCCTTCATTGCAATTTTTGATCCCCCTCGGAGTTCCATTGTAGCCGGTTGAAATAATTCTTTGATCCTTAACTAGAATGGCGGCAATTTTTCTCTTGATACAATTGCTTCTGAGCGCTGCCTGCCGGGCAATCGACATAAAATATTCATCCCAGCCGGGGCGCTTGGATTGCATCGCTAGAGTTTGGAGGACTTGTTTTACTTTTTGGCGAAGCTCCTCAATTGTGCCATTATTCTCTATCTTGGCATCGGCACTGTGGATTGTTTTGTTGAGTTGCTGATCGGTTGGATTCTTGCCGGCGGCCTCTTTTGCCTCTTGAGCCACAAAAGCTTCATAAGTGATGGTGTCCTTTTCTCTGGCACGAACCTTTACTCTTTCAAAACGGATTTTAGGTTCGGCTTCAACCGCAAACAAAGAAAAGTTTTTGCATTGGCGTAGAGCCTCCACTTCATCGGGATGACGAATCGAATCGACAATATAGTTCGTATCCACCTCAAGTCTGGAAGCGACAATAATCCCCAGACATCCTGCCCCCTTTTTTAAGCGAAGCTCATTGGCAAAATTCGTTAGGTTTTCTCTCGTGACTTCCCGGCCCTGTTTTCTCAGCTCTTCTCGCAAAACATCAGAAAGAGAGGTGTACGTAAAACCGGTCTCTTGCAGGAACTTTGCAACTTCCCCCTTGCCGGAGCCATTTGTCCCCGTCAGCCCAATAATCATACCTTGACACTCTTCCAAAAAATCTTAGAATTTGCAATTGGATAAAGTATTGAACCGGGAATCGCTTCCGGACAGGGGGTGTTCAAAACCGTGCTCCACTTCGGGCTATCTCGTCAAAAAAATAATTTCGTTTCAAAAGATGCAGATAGTATCTTACCTGCCGTCAGCTCTATCTGCAGAAACGAATATTATTTTGTTTGACTCAATACGCCCTCGTTCCCGCACAGATGTTTTGTCCACCCCCTGTCCTCGCGCGATTCCCATTTGTTTTGTAATTATTTTTAACATTGCAAAAAGTATTCAGTTCTTTTTGATTTACATGGTTGAAAAGGCGCGAACGAGTTAGTTGGAGCGGAGGGGTGGCCCGGAGTGTTTGTTGTGGGGTTTAGTTAGGGGCCCCCACAAAAACACGGAGGGACAGGACCCCGAAGCGACAAAATTATGCTGCAAGTTGAGAATTTAAAAAAATCGTTTGGTGACGTTGAGGCTGTCAGAGGGGTTACGTTCAAAATCAGCCGTGGCGAAGTGATCGGCCTTTTGGGCCCTAACGGTGCTGGCAAAACAACGACTATGCGGCTGGTCACCGGTTTTCTGAAACCCGATGAAGGCTCCATATGGGTCAATGGGATTTCAGCATTGGAAGACCCAGAAGAGGCCAGGCAGCAAATCGGTTACCTTCCAGAAAATGCCCCCTCCTATCACGACATGGAGGTGACAGAGTTTTTAACCTATGTAGCACACCTAAGAAAAGTCCCTTTAGAAAAACAAAATAGTTACTTAAGAGAAACAATAGAACTGTGCGGCTTGGAGGAGGTTGTTGGAAGACAAATTGGTCAGCTCTCCAGAGGTTTTAAACAAAGAGTCTGCCTGGCCCAAGCGTTGATTCACAAACCACCGCTGCTCATCTTAGACGAACCGACGACCGGTTTGGATCCCCATCAAATTCAAGAAATCAGAAGTCTGATCAAAGCAATCGGGAAAGAACGGACCGTCATTCTTTCCACCCACATCATGCAGGAAGTGCAAGCTGTCTGCAGTAAAGCCCTCATCATTTCTCGCGGCGGACTTGTGGGAGAAGGAAGCCTGGATGATCTGGTGCAAAAAGGGAAAGGGGGAAGTCGTTATTTTGTCAAAATCAAGGCCCCCCAAGAAGAACTGGAACGCAAAATAAGTGGGCTAACAGGTTTGACGGCTGAAATTCAAAAAGCAGAAGCAAATGGCGGTTGGCAAAATGTGCTGATGAAGAGCGAAGAACAAAATGACCAGAGTGAAGAAATTTTTAAATGGGTAGTCAACAATCAATGGAGTCTGGCGGAATTAAGAAGGGAAACAACTTCGCTAGAAGAAATCTTTTTGGAGCTAACGAAACAGTGAAAACAACCCTCACCATAGCGAAGCGAGAGTTAAAGGCCTATTTTGCGACTCCGATCGCTTATGTTTTTCTCATTACTTTTTTAGGTGTTGTTCACTGGCTTTTCTTGCGTAACTTCTTTTTGATCGGCCAAAACAATTTAAGACCATTTTTCAGTTTCATGCCCTGGATCTATCTCTTTTTTGTGCCGGCCATTGCCATGGGAAAATGGGCCGAGGAACGTAAACAAGGAACCATTGAACTTTTGTTTACCATGCCTCTCAAAGCGGTTGACGTCCTTATTGGAAAATTCCTGGCCGGATTAGGGCTCATCGCGATCGCCCTTTTTTTTACTTTCCCCCTTCTCGTCACTATCATTTGGCTAGGCGATGTTGACGCGGGGCCCATTATTGGAGGCTATCTGGGGCTTCTTTTCATGGGCGGGGCCTATCTCTCGATCGGACTCTGGGTCTCCTCACTGACCGATAACCAAATCATTGCCTTTATTTTAGGGGTGGTGGCTTGTTTTGGTTTGCTCATTATTGGAGAGTCCTTCGCCACAATGGATCTTCCAACATCACTCACCTCCTTCTTGCAGTATTTGGGGCTGGCAACCCATTTTGATTCGATTGGAAGGGGTGTTATCGATAGCAAAGATATCCTTTATTATTTGTCAGTCATTGGGATTTTCTTATTTTTCAACCTCAAGTCGCTGGAGGGTAGTTCGAGGTGGACCCTTATCTTGACAGCAATCATTGGTCTTTTCACGTTCAATCTTTTGGCGGCCAACCATTTCGTGAGACTTGACCTCACGCAAAACAAAATTTATACTTTAGCCCCGGCAACCAAAAACATTTTAAAAACTTTGGATGATTTGGTGACGATTCGCCTTTATTTCACCAAAGATTTACCACCCGCTTTGATGGGTTTAAAAAGAGATGTCGAAGATATCCTTTCAGAGTTCAAGACCTACTCGGAGGGCCGCATTAAAATTGAGTTTCTCGATCCCCAGGAAAATCCGGTTAAAGAGCAACAAATTCAAATGATGGGAATCCCTCCCATTGAGGTCAATGTGATTGCAAAAGATAAACAGGAGCTTGCAAAAATTTATCTGGGGCTGACGGTTAATTTTTCCGGCAAGCAAGAAGTGTTGCCTGTGGTGCAAAACATCAGCAATTTGGAATATCGTCTCGCCGACGCGATTGTAAAGGTGACCAACCCCAAAAAACCGGTTGTCGGATGGTGGGGGCCAACGCCACCCATCGCGGGTCCCGAAACTCCTGAAAGTGTCGCGGGAGAAAGTTATCAGATGGCGCTGGAAAAATTGAGATCTCGTTATGACATCCGCACCATTTCGGATACGAATTTGAAACAATTAGACCCCCAAGAAATGCCAACCCTACTTTTTATCGTGCCCAACCAACTCACCGATGCGCAAAAAACGGCCTTTACCCAATATGCCGAAAAAGGGGGGAAGACGATTTTGTTGGTTGAAAAAGTATCGGTGGGCCTCAATGCAGGCCTGAGACCAACTCCGCAAGAAATACCTTTGCAAGATTTTCTAAAAACTTACGGAATCGAAATCGGACAAGAATTAGTTGTGGATCGCTCTAATGCCATGGCCACATTTGTTGGAGGGATGGTCAATTATCACCTTCCCTATCCTTATTGGATCCTCATCCGTTCGGAAAATTTCAACAAGGAGCAACCGTTTGTGGCGGAACTCAACTCGCTGATTTTACCCTGGTCGAGCCCAATACTCTTGTCTGAAAAAGCGCCCGAAGGGGTAACCATCACAGAGCTTTTTAAAACCACTCAATATGGAGTCAAAAGTAGTGTCGATCCAGGAACCCCTTTGTTACCCGATATCTCAAATAACGTTATTTCTGAAGGGACACCGGGCCACCATACTTTGGGCATATTTGTCACTAAAAAGAATGCAGAGAGCCCCGAAACACAAATGATAGTTATCAGTAACGCCAACTTTTTAAAAAATATATTTTTACAACAGTTCCCGGAAAATGAAGTCTTTATGGAAAATGCCGTCGATTTCTTCGCCACAGGAAGTCAGCTGATCGGTATTCGTTCTAAGGGGATATTAAACCAACCTATTGCCATTCTTTCTGATGGAGCGCGAACAACGATCAAAATCATCGACATTTTTATTAGTCCCATTTTGATTATTGGCATCGGGATCGGAATGATTTTTTGGCGGCGCACAAGGGCAAGGCTTTTGCAAGCTGCCTATGCCAAAAAAACATGAAGAAAATCTCCAGACCTTATTTATATCTTGGCGTTACACTGTTGGCTGCAGTTTTTGTATTGCTTTTGGAAAAACCCACAGCGGATAAAAAAGGTGATGTTGTTGATATCCCTCTTTTAGGAAATTTGGATGTTCAAACCATTGCCATGATTGAAATCGAGTATTTGCTAAACGGCGTTCGTCTCAAAAAGGGGGATGGGGGATGGATGGTTTCTGGGTTCAAAACAAAAATTCAGGAAAATATTGAGAAAGCGGATGTTAAAAAAGAAACGGAGGCTCCCGAGAAATGGTACAAAGCAGATAGCAATAAGGTCGACTTGATTTTAAACATCCTTCTGGATGTTCAACTGAGCTCCCTGGCCGGCAACAATCCCGAAAAACATGGTTTCTTTGAGGTCAATGCTGTCGGGATGCAGATTCGGCTCTTTGACAGTGTCGGTAAAAAAATAGAGCATCTCTATCTTGGCAAAACGGGGGCCGGTTTTCTGGAAAGCTATGTCCGCAAAGAAGGTGAAAACGAGGTCTATTTGGCCAATCGCTATTTAAGAGGTACACTTTCGCCCACAGCAGAAGACTGGAAAGAAAAACCGAAAAAATAAATGCTCAAAAAACTTCCCCTGACTCTTCAATCTACAACGCTCTGGGATTACCCTTCCCAACATTACGGCAGCAAGATGCAAGGAAGCCAGTTTTATCAAGGAGCCACCCCCTCCTATATTATTTGGAATCTATTAACGCGATACACGCGGGACAATGATCTGATTGTCGATCCGATGTGTGGGTCCGGCACGACGATCGATGTCTGTTGTGATTTAAAAAGACGTGTATCAGGTTATGATATTGCCCCTTTCCGAAAAGACATGATAAAAGCGGACGCCAGGAATCTCCCATTAGACAAAGACCAAGCCGATTTTGTTTTTGTCGATCCTCCCTATTCCGATCACTTGCAATATTCTCAAGAAGAAGAATGCATCGGACGCATCAAAGCAGAAGATCCACTTTATTTCGAAGAAATGGAAAAGGTCATCAAAGAAATACACCGTATTTTAAAGCCGAGACGATACATGGGGCTCTACATCTGCGATTCCTACAAAAAGAAGAGTGGTTTTGTGCCGATCGGTTTTAAAATGTTTGAAATTTTGTGCCGGTATTTTAAACCGATCGATATTATAGCAGTAACACGACACAACAAGAGCTTGCAAAAATCCCAATGGAAAAAGGCCGCCCTCGAAGGCAATTTCTATCTCCGAGGGTTTAATTATCTGTTTATTATGAAAAAGGAGTGACTCAATGAGTTGGAGCTCGGGGTTTCAATTAATCTGTTGAAAATAGCGGGCTCCGGGTCGGCTCAGCTGCACGCCCTCCCCACAGATCGGGCTGACAGCATCGCCGACCACCCACCATTTTCAACATGTTATTAGGTCAACCCCTTCGCTCCAACTATCTTTAAATTTACCAAAAGGTAGCCACTACCTTATGGTCGGGAAGTAAATTGCTTTCGGCGGGCATAAAGGGCTGCGAAAATGCCGGCAAACAAGAGATAGGCCCAGCTGGCATCAATTGGATTTTTAGAAAGACTACAAAAACCGCCACCCTTTTGGGATGATGTCACATCAGCATTATTTGTTGCGCCCGATTGACTAGTAGTCGTCGGCGGAGATGCCGGACGGTACCCACCAACGACATTACCACCATCGGCTGGTTGATCAACGCCTTCGCTTGTCCCACCGGTATCCGCTGAATCACCAGAAGAACTTTGAACTGTGATACATTCTGTTCCAGAAGCATTTGGAACTTGTCCTTCGTTACAGACAAGAACCAATTCTGCCAAATTGATAATTGAAGAATAGGCACTACTCAATGCGGCATAAAATGGAACAAACCGTCCATCACCAACGTCGTACTTAACCCAGATATAACCATCTTGCTTAAAATCGAGGGATAATCTTATTTTGACCCGATCGGTTCTTTCTAAAATACCTGCCTGAAGAGCTAAGTCGCAGAAGAAAAATCCTCTGGGGTCAGTCATCTGACAAGAATAGTTTATTGTTGGTCTATTTCTACCCCCGACTAAGACTGTTGTGGAGCCATCTGGTTTAACAAGCTCCACACCAAAGTAATCATAAATAGGACCCCATACAGACGATGAACTTGCACTGTATGAATTGTAAGCGAGGTCTGTTCCACGACAACTTTCAAAAGATCCCCGTACGTGCAGAAAAAGAGGTACGTCTGAATCCATAATAATCCAACTTTCAAAAGGTTCGACGAATTGATAATTAAGGCCGTACTCTTCAAACGGTTCGCAACGTAACTCAGCCCTGACACTGGAGGTAAAAGAAAGGGCAACCAACAAAAAAACAAGTTTAAAAAGGTTTCTTAAAGCAGCCATATTTAAAGCACCTTGGCCTAAAATCTGCAATTCGCATGCCACACATCTTTTTTAAAATTAATAAAAAACATTTGTAATATCAATATGTTAACTGCTCAGTGGTAATAATCAAAAAAGGGGTAGTGGGTCAGTTTGATAATGCAAAAAATGTAAGTAATGAAATTGTAAACCCAATTAAAGCCAAAAACATGCTTTTAGAGCCTATCCAAGAAACCCATTTTGGAACAATTCCAGTTCCTGCGGTGTATTCCCATAAGTATTTTCCCCCAGGAGGAGGCGAAGGCAATTTAGAATCAATTTCAAAGATGCCATGCGCCCCCTTTTTAATGTAATAAATCATCACAATTTTTGAGAAAAAATATCCTAAAACACCAAGACAAATAAATGCACCTCCTGGTTTTGACACTTTAAAAAAAGAATATATGCCTATAACTAGCACTCCAACCTCAAAAAGAATCGTTTTCATTTATTTTTATCAAGTAATCCAACGATTTCCTCAAGCTCCCAAACATGATTAGAGATACCAGCTTCCATCGCCGGAGTCACCCGCAAAGTTTGGTGAATCCGTGCGAAGTTATAGTGCATGAAGTGAAGGGCAATCGCCGCTTCATGGTTTTCCAGCTTCTTTGAAAAAGCATTTGTCAGACGGGTAAATCGGCGCACCTGCATCCGCATTGTTAGGTTGGCCCGTTCTGTGTAGCTGGTTGAAACGTGAGCATGATCGGGATTACCCGTGATAATTGCTTTGCGCGCCCCCATGCATTGAGCTGGGCTATAACGTGTCTCACCACCTTTCTTTTCCGCCCCATAAATCTTCTGAAGCATGGCGTAGTCAACATCGTCTCCGAAGGCTCCTTCAACAGCTTCTAAGTAGGGCCGATGGCCATCGGTGGTAAGTTGAACTCGATTAGCCAAGCGGCCTTTAAGGTCGCCGATAAAGTGAAGAGCCGACTCTGCACTCCGATCACCGACAAACCAACAAGGAATGATCTTTGTGTCGGCATCAAGGGCCGTCCATGTCCAAACGTCGCCATATCCGAATTGCCCCTTTTTATCGTCGGGGACATTCTTATCTTTCATTCCGACGAAGCTCCAAATTTCATCGCATTGAATCCTCTTGCAGGAGAGATTGCGGAAAGCCTTATCCTGATATTCGGAGCAGGCTTGCCCCAATTCAACCAACAATTTGACGACGGTATTTTTGGCAATACCGGTCATCCGGCAAGTTGCACGGATGCTGTTGCCCTCCACTAGGGCGGCGACTACTCGGACTTGTTTTTCTTTCGTCAACTTATTCATAATGACTTTTATGCTTGAGCAAGACATAAAAGTCAAGATAAAAAACTATAAGTCTGGCTATATTTTTTATAACTTTGGCCTTGACCGAGATTATAGATTGAGTTAGAAACGGCTTGGCAAAAACAAAACAGCCCCATGTTTTACCGTTGGGCGGGAGTAACATGAGGCCGTTATCAACACCGGAGGTGGTACATGATAATATAGCATGACCACAGCGGGTTTAACTGCATGGGGCGCTAATACGCCCCATGCCCCGTTGTTTCCCATGTTTGAGAAAAAAAATCAAGGAGGGATTTTATGAGTCCAATTAAGGAACATTATGAAGGTTTGCTAAAAGACCTAGAAAGTAGACGTAAGGCTCTTGTGGAAGCCTTAAAGGAATTTGTGCCACTCAAAGAGGCCCTACAAGAAGTAGAAGAGCAAGTGCTGAAAATCAAAACCAAACTTGCCAACTTGGGAGGTCAACTTGAGCTTGTAAAGGCTAGTCCCCACAAAAGTGATTCACTGCCTTATAGTGAATTAAGCGTAGAAGAGGCTGGAAAGGCCTATTTGATGAATGGTGCAATTGATAAAACTACTGACGGGGTAGTAAAAGCCCTTCAAAAAGGCGGTATCAAATCTAATAAAAATACGATTCAAACTACTCTGTATAAAAAACAACATCCAAACGGGCCTTTTGTAAAAAATGGTAAAGATTGGGGAGTAGTACACAATTAAGACTTTTTCCAACGGGCTTTTGCGGCTTTCTTAGCTATTGTCCTGCGTTTTCGAGGAGATAAGGCATTTTTTCTGGCTATTCCGCCCCTTAAGCCACCTATTCGCCCTATTGAAACAAGGCGATGCTCCTTTTCCTTCGGCTTTCCAGAAGTCACTTGTTGAACTATATTGAAAGCGGTTGTGTTGAGGTCTCTTCTTCTGGCTTTTGGCATGGTTTCAATATGCCATAGGCGTAAGATATTTCAAGGGGACTGATTTTCAAACTGACCCACTACCAAAAAAGGAAGAGGGTATGTTTTAACCTTTTTGTTCAATATGATCGTTGGAATTTTGACAGTAGAAATCGGCGAAGAATTTAAGCAGCGCGGCGTTTTTTAAAAATAGGAATCGGTTTTTCGTAGGCCAATTTAAAAAGAATCCATTGATTCAAGGAGACACCTTGTTCTTTTGACTCTCGTTCCAATTCACGATGGAGTTCCTTGGGCATGCGAAGGGCAAATTTCCCACTAAATTTTTTGGACATAATTGGTTCGGGAATTTCTCTTTTCTCCTTCTTTGCAGCCTGAATCCACAATTTGGCCGCTACCTCCACTTCTTTTAGCGCTTCCTCTGCCGTCTTGCCAAAAGCGGAACAGCCGGCAAGCTCGTGTACCGTAGCAATAAAACCTTCATCCTCTTCACTATAAAAAAGATGGACCTCAAAGGGTAACATACTCAATCCTCCAGTCTTAGAGCATATTTATCAACAATATTAACAAACTGTCGCACCTGATATGGCTTTGCCTTCCCGCCAACATTTTGAAAATTGAGAATCTCAAATACCCCCTGCTTGACATAAACTCGGTGACTTCCTTTGCCTCCCCTAAACCGAAACCCAAATTTCTCAGCCAATTTACACAAATCGCCAAAACGAACATTCTTTGGGTTTCGTCTAATTTCTTCAAAGAACCTCCCCCAATCCCCCATAAAATAATGATATTATATATGATATCATCAGTCAACAGACAACTTTCTCAGATTTTTGCCGATAATAATAAAGAGGAGATTTCAATGAGTCTCGTGACATTGGCCCAGCAAGTCCAGATCGTGACAGGGGCTTTTGCCATCCCAACAATCCCCCCCGTTTTTTCGGGGGGCGATGAGGAGCGTCTGGTTCAGGCAGCGGATATGTTTCTGGGCGCCATTGGGATCGATCAAAAAAAGCTCTCTTTTCAGGAAATCGGCACAAGGGAAAAAACATTGAAAGCGTATCCCCAGCTTGATGAGTTTCCAGATCCCGAGGCGATATTTTCTGAGGCTTCTGTAACAGCACCTCATGAAAAAATGACCTTGTTAAGTTATCGATTACACAGCAACGGATTACAAATTCCATTTGCCCTCCTCTTCGCGGAAACCAGTGGTGGGCATCAACTCCATAAATTGCTTCCTGTAAAACCAGGTACGAGAGTTGAGAGCGAAAATCATTTGCGATACACCAATCTATGGTGGGATTTTAATGATCTGGCCCTGCCGGCTTTTCCCACCGTTTATGATCCGGCCACTTGGCACGTTACCGTCCTCCTTCAGACAGCTCTCCCCCACCTTCAACACATGAAAGAGAAGAACCCTGGCATGAAAACATTGGTTATCGGTTCGGGGGCGGGGGCAGAAGTTGCCGTACTCGCCAAGAGACTGGGCATCTCCGTCGATGCAACCGACATTAATCCCATTGCGGTTGCCAATACACTGGCCAGTGCGGCCTATTTGGGAATTGATCCCTCATCGGTGCGTGCCTGGGTCAGTGACGGCTTTGAAGCCGCCACAGATCGCTACGATGCAATTTTGTTGAATGCCCCTTGGCCGCAAGACGATGGCGTAGATAGTCTAAGCACTAGAGATCCCGGTGGAGCGTTTATAAAGCGAATTCTTGCCGGTCTCCGCGAATATCTCACACCTGATGGCTCCCTGTTTCTTATGAGCACACCCAAGATAGATAATTTTCTTCCAAAAAATCCAAAGACCGTGACGAGCAGACGACTCAAATTATGGACGGAGTGGTTCGTCTTTGGGATTCATGAAATCCGATTGCACAGAAGCTGGACGGAATCGATACGAATGTTATTGAGGCGTTAATTACCCAACGATTGTTTGCGGCTCACCCAAAGGCCTACGAAGATTGCGATTAAGAAGAGATATTCAAAGCCGGAAGCGACAGGATTCAAAGAAAGACTGCAAAAGCCACCACCTTTTTTGTTATTTATACTATTCATTAGATCCAGCAACTCGGCTTGAGTGAGATTGGTCCCAGGAACAGAACGCCCTGCAACACTTTGACTGGTGGAATCACAAGCATCCCCCGGACCATCTTTATCAGAATCCTTTTGATCCGGGTTGTAGGTTCCTGGACAGTTGTCTTCATCAAAGGCAATGCCGTCATTATCGTCGGTGTCGTCTTCAGCTGTGGAGGTATATCCACTGGATACTTTGGTATGTGGTAGCGCAGTACGTGGTAGCAAAGTGCTAGGTAACATCGACTGCGTAACAATGGAGCGCAGCGGCAGGACCCCGAAGTTCCAATTAACTGAACAGAAGCGATTAGGAAGTAAATTTCTTGCGACTGACCCAAAGACCCACGAGAAGTGCGATAAAAAATAGATATTCCCAACCGGCATCGATTGGGTTGAGGGACATATTGCAAAATCCACCACTTTTTTTGGAAGAACCACTGGAAGAACTTCCAGACCCGCTAGATCCACTGCTAGATTGGCCACCCGTTGGCGGAGGCAACGAGTGATAGCCACCTCCAGTACCACCTCCACCGCCGCCACCAGAACCACCTGTCACACAACGCCCAGTTGCAGAATCACAACGCTCGCCAGCCCTGCAGCTCACTAATTCACAAGCATCTCCCTCCTCCGGCTCATCCTCTTGGTCATTTTGATCAACACAATTACCGGAGGCATCTGGTGCTTGTCCATCGGGGCAGGAAACTTCCTCTGCTTGTGGAACATCCAATTCCGCAGATTCTGAAATAGCCCTTAGTTCCGCATTGTCAGGGATACTACGAAAAGTTCTGATGACAAGTTTTCGCATGTGTGCGCGAACATCATCTGCCTTGATTTTACAAGTGACGGTTTCCTTGTCAGTTGTGTTTAATTCACACTGACCGACACTATTCGTTTCGAGGCTATTATTGGGAACAAACATTTGAAAGACAAATCCCTTGCCTCCTTCAAGATCGACATCATGAATTGGTTCAAGCAATTTTGTTGTCCATTTGTGATGGACATCAGAATCAATTGTTGCTAATTCGTGCTGATAATCTGCTTTCTTGTATGGCAGAAAACTACAAGTACTCACCTTGTATTCGGGATGTCGAGCGTTCATATCAATACAAGCAAAGGTCAGCAGGGGAGACGGCTTTTTGCACTCATCATTAATATTACAATGATAGGCAACAGTGAACACGGCAAAATCATTTCTAATGTCATTAGTAGGACGCGTTGGGCATAGTGTGAAATAGGCATTCTCCTCAATAGAGGTAGGATATTTTGTAATGCCAAGACATTCTTCACGAGTATCTCGTTCTCCCTTAAAAGTTGAGGACAATTTAATAAGATTGTTGAGCCCTACGGTATTATTAAAATATTCATCCCAAATAGCTTGTTTGTTGTCCTTGACTTCTTCCTTGAGTGAATTAACCTCCTCTTCCATTAATCCTATTTCAGCCACTTGTTCTGATGTAAATTCTTCCGCATTTTCTAATGCTTCTTTTGCTTCCCTTAACTGGGTTTCTGCTTCTTCTAATATTTGGTTTTGTTCTGTGAGTTTTCTATCTCTATCTTTAGCAAGCTCTTCTTCAATGGCCTGAATAGGGTTTCCTAGATTCACTTCCACATGAAGTAGAAGTGGTTTATAGTCCTGCACATTGTCTGAAAGACAAGCAGTGGTCGCCAAACTTAAACTAGCTAACAATACGACCAAACGTTTCATACACAACTCCTCTGTGGACTGTTGAATTGCAAGTTCCTTGCCAAAGGAATTGGACAAAAACACTAATGATTTCAATGGATTATATGGATTATCTGGGGTTTGAAAGCCCCACTTTGGGGTATTGTGGGCGTGGTAGGATTCGAACCTACTACCCCTTCCATGTCAAGGAAGTACTCTAACCAATTGAGCTACACGCCCCGTTAGAAATTGCATTAATCAGTTCCATAAAAATAGGATGGTCAAGGTAGCAAAGCCCAAGAAAGAGAGCAATAATATCTTCTTGCCCCCTACTCCCACCCAACGCCTGTTTAAAATAACCGCGTAGATCCCCCAACTGACTAGGGCCAAAACACCATGTAAAATCTGCCAAGGTAACAAAGACTTCCAAGAATGTGTCAACATGGCGCCAGTCACCAAAACCGCAGTCAGCATAAAAAAGCCGAAGCGCAGCCAATTGAGAGCCAGTTTTTCATTTAAAAGAAGGGGTGGCAGGCGTGACATAAAGATAACCCAATTTTTAGATTTGAGCCGCTTTTCGTGGAAAAGAAAAATAAGCCCCAAAACAAAGGCCCCTAACATAAAAACAAAACTAAAAATGGCAAAAAAGATATGGAGTTTAATGAGTGTCATTCTAAAATATCCTTTAAGAAAAATATCTGAGGCTGAGCTTGGGAACAATCAATGCCTAAGAGCGAGAGATGAAGTTTTTCATCCAGAATCTTGTGACGCTGGGCATAAAATAAGGTCATTTTTTTAAGTCTCTGAATGCGATAGAAAGGAAATGATTCTAAAGGATGTCCATGATCTAGAGTTTTCCGTGTTTTAACTTCCACAAAATAATATTCCTTTGCCCTTGTCGCAATGATGTCAATCTCACCAAAACGGGTTCTAAAATTTCTCTCTAAAATTTGAAAGCCCTGTTTTTTTAAATAGTTTACAGCGGCCTCTTCGCCGGCTTTTCCAAGCTCTTGGTTTCTGTTGACTTTTTTTCCCCATCTGCTAAGCACCCACGCATCTATAGGAGAGAGCTCATGGCAAGACAATGTGAAATTTGTGGCAAGAAACCGGTCACCGGCAACAAGGTCTCTCACTCCAACATGAAGACCA
This sequence comes from Deltaproteobacteria bacterium RIFCSPHIGHO2_01_FULL_43_49, assembly GCA_001798075.1. GTDB lineage: Bacteria > UBA10199 > UBA10199 > SPLOWO2-01-44-7 > SPLOWO2-01-44-7 > SPLOWO2-01-44-7. Next base: position 102,446 of record MGRG01000011.1, read on the forward strand.
AGACACGGAACTTTCCTAATTTGCAAAAGGTCAAGGCCTGGCATGCCGGCAAGGCTCAACGCATTATGGCCTGCACCCGCTGCATCCGCTCCGGATTCGTCCAAAAAGCCGCCTAAATTCTTCTCCGACCTTTGTGAAAAACGCTTTTATTAATGAAAGTTGGAGCTTCGGGGTTCTTCCATTCGTTGAAAATGACGGGACCTAACTGGAGTGGTGGATCCTGCCCCTCCGTGTTTTTGTGGGGGCCCCTAACTAAACCCCACAACAAACACTCCGGGTCACCCCTTCGCACCAATCATTTGTTTAAGCATTTTTCACAGGGGCGCTCCAAACTATACCCATAGTTTAAAGCGCTTGAACCCACCTTGCGCTACGCCACGTCGGAAACAAACTCTATCCAAACAAGGTAAGCTTGTTCACGCCATTGGAGGGAACACGCCTCGAACGGAAAAATTCACGAAGTTGCGATTCCTTACGAACTTTGTATCAACGGTGCTTGTCGATGAAATCCAATGATTTAAGATAACGGTAAATTTCCTTCCGATGCGCCACCAATAAAAATAGAATTTTTCTTTGTTCTTGATTGACATAATAGACTAAACGATAATCGCCTATCCGATAACGATACAAAGAAGTATATCCTCCTAATTTTTTGGATTGGACCTCAAAGGGATCCTGAATGATTCTATCCACTGCCGCTTCCACGCGAACTCTTTCAGATCTGGGAAGGCTTTTCAAATCTTTCAAAAATGAGGGCTTAAAAGAGGCAAAGTAAGACATCCGATTATTTTAGCTTCTTGAGGTATCGCCTATAGTCCGCATAAGACTGTTCCCCAGGTTCTGACATCCGTTCCATGGCCATCCGGAGAAGGGCTTCCTCTTCTCGTAGCTCTTCTATTTTTTCTCGAAGGGCTTCTGTGGTGAAGTGACTGATAGAAATACCCTTTTGCTCGCAGACCGCATCAAGCTCTTTCTTAAGATCTCCAGGAATCTGAGTGGCCAAAGCGATTTTCTCCATAAAAAAGAATCCTCTAGTAAATACTAGAATATTCTATAAAAATGTCAACATTTCTTTTTCATTTAGCTTCTCACTCTTTCAACCGAAATAATCCCTTTAACCTTCTCCAGGGATTTTAAGACATGGCGGAGTTGGTCGATGCCGGTGATCTCGACATCAAACGTATTAACAGCTTTTTGATCCTCGCTTGTCCTGGCGGTGGCTTGGGCAATGTTTACACCGTTGCTGGTGATCGCTTCCGTCATGGCTTTTAACATCCCCGGCCTGTCAGCGCAAACGACTTTGATTTTAGCAATACGCGAAATTGGCATTGCCTTGTCCCACTCCACGTCAATACGACGATCGGGATCGGTGGCGAATAACTTTGGACAATCACTAACGTGAACACTCACCCCTTTACCGCGCGTCACGTAACCGGTGATGGGATCACCCGGAACAGGGTTACAACATTTACCAAAACTAATCAGCATGTCGGTAACCCCGCTCACCCTCACCAAACCCTTCGAACGACCTTTGATCCTTGATACCAGTTTGGAAAAGGCGGTTTCTTTGGAAGTGGCAACCTTTTCTCGCATCTTTTCTTTGGGTAAAACAATTTGCAAAATATCTTCTGGTAATATCTTGCCGTAACCCAACGCTACAAGAATGCTGTCAGAATCTCTGAGTCCATTTTCCTTCCCAAACTTCTCTACGGCGGGCTCTTTGAACAATTTATTCACTGTGAGACCATATTTGAGGGCTGCTTTTTCTAACAATTCCCAACCCACCTGTTTGCTCTGAGTGTGCTCTTCTTGCTTGAGATATTGGCGAACTTTTGCCTTTGCCTTTGAAGTTTTGACAAACTGCAACCAATCTCTATTTGGTCGTATATCTTTGCGAGTAATGATTTCTACCGAGTCGCCACTTCGCAACTTGTAACTCAATGGAACTATTTTTCCGTTGACTCTGGCTCCGACACAGCAATGGCCGACTTCAGTATGAACACTATAGGCAAAATCGATTGGGGTGGAACCACGGGGCAATTCTTTGAGCTCACCCTTGGGTGTGAAGATATAAACATCATCAGCGAACAAATCGAGTTTGACGGTATCTAAAAACTCGGCGGGATCTTTCAATTCGGTTTGCCACTCTAAAAGACGCCGAATCCATTTGAACTTCATCTCATCTTTGGTATCGGCCGCTAGTTTTCCTTCTTTGTATTTCCAGTGAGCCGCAATCCCGTGTTCCGCTATATCATGCATCTCTCGAGTACGAATTTGAAATTCGACCCGCTCTCCTTCCGGCCCAATGATCGTTGTATGCAAAGACTGATAATTATTCCCCTTGGGCATCGCGATATAGTCTTTGAACCGCCCTGGAATCGGTTTCCAAATCGAATGAATTATGCCTAAGGCTTCATAACACTGCTGAACGGAATCGAGCAAAATGCGAAAAGCAATAATGTCGTGCACTTCATCAAAGGGAATGTTTTGTGATTCCATCTTGCGATGGATGCTGTGATAGTGTTTCAGTCTTCCTGTGACCTCACAGGGAATGGAATGCTGTTTCATGGCCTGTTGGAGTAGTTTTTTGACTTCAGCGATGTACTTTTCTCGTCGTTCCTTGCGCGCACTCACTTGTTCATCGATCATGCGATAAATATCTGGTTTCAGATACTTTAAGCATAAATCCTCAAGTTCTACTTTAAACTCTTGAATCCCGAGTCGATTGGCAATGGGGGCATAAATATCGAGACTTTCTTGAGCGATCTCCCTCTGTTTTTCTTCCGGCATGTGTTCCAAGGTGCGCATGTTATGAACGCGGTCGGCCAGTTTGACCAAGATCACTCGAATATCTTGTGCCATGGCCATGATCATTTTTCGAAAATTTTCTGCCTGTCGCTCTTCCGAAGTATTAAATTTGATTTTGCCTAATTTCGTCACGCCGTCGACAAGGCTTTTGACTTCCAAACCAAAAAGTCTTTCCACTTCTTCCAACGTTACTTTGGTGTCTTCGACCGTGTCGTGCAAAAGGGCAGCAGCAATGGAAGGGACATCCAACCGCATTTGCGCCAGCAAGCAAGCAACTCCTAAAGGATGAATAAGATAGGGTTCGCCCGATCGGCGCATTTGACCCTCATGGGCTTTGGCAGAAAAGACATAGGCTTTTTTGATGAGGTCGAAATCGGCATCGGAATTGTAGGAAGCAACTGTTTCTAAAAGGTCATCTAAACGCAGCATATTTATCTTAAATTTATAGTAGCTAACTAGCTAAAAAAACGCAACTTTTAATGGGAGGCCAATATCTTCTCGATCTCCAGGCAGGCTTGTTCTAAATCTTTGTTGAGGATCTGGTAGTCGTAAGCATCTTTCATGGCCAATTCGTGACGGGCATTTTCCAGACGAATTTGTCGCTCTTCGGCGGAATCGGTTCCTCTTGTGGAAAGTCTCCTTTCTAATTCTTCAACCGAGGGTGGCAACAGAAAGATTGTGATGGCCTTGTCTCCAAACAAGCCTTTCACCTTCATCCCCCCTTGCACATCAAGATCCAAAATCACGTCCTTACCTTCCTCTAGCGCTTTCTCAAGTGGTGCCCTGGGCGTGCCATAAAAACGATTATGAACTTCCGCCCATTCTGCAAATTCACCCTTATCGATTTTTTTGATAAAAGTATCGCGATCGATAAAGTGATAGTCTCCCCCCTCCACTTCACCAGTACGCTTGGGTCGTGTTGTGCAAGAAACGGAATGGATCATATTGGGGTGCGTTTTCAAAAGACGACGGATGACGGAGGTTTTGCCGGTACCGGATGGAGCCGATAAAACAATGAGATGGCCTTTGAAGTTTTTTTTCACTCTACGTTTTGGACTTGTTCTCTCAAATTTTCCAAAAGGGCTTTACAATCAACCACAGATCCAGAGATTTCAGCGTCGGCTGCTTTGGCCCCAATCGTGTTCGTCTCTCGATGCATCTCCTGAATCAAAAAGTCTAGTTTGCGTCCTACAGGTTCCTTTTGCTTCAACAGATTTTCATATTGCTTGGCGTGACTTTTTAGTCGGGTTAATTCTTCGCTGATGTCCATTTTGTCCGGCGCTAAATTCGTTTCAACATTTCCATTAGACGGATTGGTCACAAAAACTGAGCGTCTCTGTTTGGAATTATGTTGAGAACGACTCTCGATTTTTTTTAACAATGCTTGCAGTGACTTTAACCGACGTTTTTGGTCGGCAAGCAGATGGGCCCCCTCCGTATGACGCATTTTTTCAACTTGCCCCACGACAAGGATTAACAGCTTTTGGATATCCCTCCAAAGATTTAAATAATTTCCCTCTTTTTCTTTCGCCTGTATGAAATTTTGAACCCCCATCAAACTCAAAGGGTCGCTTTTTCCTTGCAGTTTCAGCGATTTTTGAAGGCGCTGGAGTGCCGATTGATATTGTTTGGCTAACTCAACATCCAAAACCAATTCGGGAGGTCCAAAGACGGAATCTAATTCTTTTACAAAAACTTCCAGTTTACCTCGTTGAAATTTAGCTTGGAGACATTCTCGAAGCTTTGCTTCCAAAGCACCCATGCGGGCCGGTAGGCGCAAAGAAACTTCACAATACCGGTGATTGACGGTCTTGAGCTCAATGTATAAACGGCCGCGACCTACTTTGGCAGTGGTCGCTCCATAACCAGTCATGGATTTCATAAAAGCACAATCTTGGTTTCGCCCAGCTCGATCGTATCTCCTTTTTTGAGGAGTCTCGATTCCACTTCTTCCCCGTTCACAAAAGTTCCATTTTTGCTGACCAGATCCAAAATACCGATCCCGATATTATCATAAAAAATCATGGCGTGCAGACGGGAGAGTGTATGGTCTTTCAAAACGATATCGGGGCCGCGCTTGAAAGCCCCCAACTGATCCTTGGATGCTTCTTTAACAGCTTGAGACTTGCGAAATTGTTGAGAGATGTATTGCAAAATAAGACCCTTTGTCTCCTCATCTAAAGAAAGTGCCCAATCGACATTGAGAACCGTTGTTTTGGTGGTGTCTCCCACCGCCCTTCCCATGGCACGGCAATAACCATTGGTTAAATCAAACTCTAAACCTTCATCCGGCCCTGCAAGGACTTGGAAAACCACGCGGCCAGAAATGCCGGCTGCCGGGCGGCTCTCTCTCGCAGGGGAGTTTGATGTCGGTGTTTGTTTGATGCTACCGGGAGGCGGAGTACCCCGCATATCGAGGGCCTCTTCCACTAACATGACGGGAATTCCTTCACGAACAGGAAATTTCAACTGGCAATGATTGCACAACAAACCCCTTCCCCCCTCGACTTGGGCAAGCTTTCCCTTGCATTGGGGGCAAACCAAAATGTCCAGCAATTTTGCTGAAAGCGTCATCGATTATTTCGCGCTGGCGTTATAAGCTTTGATAACTCGATCGGTAATATCTTCAGCACCGGATGAAAACAAAACACCGCCACCCGATTTTTCAAAAATTAAGGTGAAGCCTTCTTTTTGTCCGATATCTTGCACGACACCTTGCAATCCAGTCAGAATTTTTTTGAGAGCGTCCGCTTTCTTATTGCCAAGGTCTTGTTCATAAGAGGCACCGGTTTGTTCCACTTCAATCAATTTTTTCTGAAGGGCTTGTTTCTTCTCTTCGAGGGGTTGACCACTCAAAACAAGGCGCTGCTTTTCGAAATCGGTCTTCATGGCATCCAGTTCACCCCTGAGAATATCAAATTTTTTCTTCTTTTCATTCATTGCGGCATTTAACGAAGCCTCTGCCCTTTTACCTTCATTGGTCTCGTAGAGGGCCTTTTGGAAATCGACCATCCCAAATCGCATTTTGCCATTGGGGGACGTTTCGGCTTTGAGAGAAGAGACGCCGAGGGCCATCAGCCCTGCCAGTGCAATAATTCCGACTGCTTTCTTAAACATAAAACCTTCCTTTCTTTAAAATGGTTAAACGGAGAGGCTATATAGCATTATTTTCGGGAAATACAAGGGTTTTAAGAGGGCTTTTATTTTATCTTTTTCTGATCTTTAACAGACTGGGATAGGGCTTGCACATCTAACGATATTGGAATCCTCTTTTCATAATCCAAGAGGAGCTGAGTCAACTTTTTTCGAAGTGAAAGGACCTTTTTATAGGCCTTTTCCACTGTGATAGAAGAACCTGCCAGAAGGAAATGGCATCTTTCCTTATGCAAGATAGCTCCCTGCAAGCTAAGCAGCAAGGTTTCTACGTTGAGTCCTCCATCTATTTGGGATCCATATTGAATGATATCTGCAATGTCGAAATTTTCGATCTTGGAAAGTATCCAGTCGAGGTCGAACAGATCCTTCTCCGAACAACGGCTCACCAAGCAAGCTGCCTTTGTTGCAAATAATGTTGGAAGATCGGCAACCCAAGCACCATCCTCTGTTTGAATGGCCTTGCCTATCTGATGTAACCTTTCATCTAAAACGACATCCGTTGTGAAAGAATGGCCATGAAACTGGATATCTGTATGATAATAATAAGGGGAACTTCTTTCATTCAATAAAACAGCTCCTCTGCTTTGTAGTCCTTTCACTGCCAACGTTGCGGACCGATGAACGAACGCATCTAAAGCAAATAGATCCAAATCGTCGGACCGACGATGTTCCGCATAATAACCTGCCAATGCAGTACCCCCAACGAGCCACAAATCTTTTTTACAGCTGGAAAAGATATGGTAGAGAGCCTCACGTAGTGAAGGTAAACACGTCTTCTCAGAAATTTTGGGTTTTGGTTTTATTTTTAAGAGCGGTACAATGGCCAAAGAACCTCCAATTGTTTTTGACGGGCCGGCTTCATATACTTTTTGTATCGGTCAAACAATACAATGACTCTTTTTCCTAATACTCTAAAAGATTGCCAAAATCCCAACTCCTGAACCAACCGTGCTATGGCCGGCAATTGACCTCGGACAAGTGCTTGCACAAAACTCTCCATATTGGGATACAAATGATCCCATAAAAATCTTGTTTCTAATATTGACAAATCGGGCCTCTTCTTAAGGAAAACATCTGGAGAAACGTGAAGTGCTGAAGCCAATTTTAGGATTGTCTTACTCTCCACATTTGCCAATCCTTTTTGCCCATGAAACCATTTTGAAACAGCCGCCCGGGAAACACCTGCCATCCGGGCTAGATCCGCCCGCCGAAGGTTTCTTGATACCATAATATTTTTAAGTACTTGTAAATACATATGTTTTTACTATTATTGTTAACTATAGTAAACTATTTACACAAAAATGTCAACATTGAAGTTCTCTTGGATCTTGAGTGACTTTATGAATAAAAATCAGGAAGATTTGATTTGTTTTAACAAAGCGGAAACAGCGGCTTTATCTTCATCTGTTTTGGCAAGTTTCAGCGCTGTTTGGGCATATTCTAAAGCTGCAGATTTTTTCCCAATATTCAAAGCCAGCTGTGCCATTAATAAATAAGATGAAATTTTGTACAATGATCTACTTGTAAAATATGGCTGAAGAATGGCAAAAGATTTTTCCTCATGACGTGCCTTCAAAGCGGCATAGCCAAAAACAAGTATACTGGATTCATTGATGGTATGGAAAAAAAATTTCCTTCCATATTTATAGGCTTTTTCCACATCTCCTTGCATTAAAGCGATCTTGGAAATCAAACTATAACTTCCGAAAAAATTTGGGGCTAATGCAACTGCTTTCTGAACTAATTGTGCAACCGATACAACATCTCCTTTACCTTCTTTGAAAACCAGATCAGCCTTGGCTAGAAGAGCCAGCGTATGATTCGGATTTTTTACCAACGCTTGATCAAGCAACTCTTCATACTTTTTTAAATCTCCTTTATTTTTATAATCTATAGCAAGTATATATTCAGCATTTCCGCTTGATGGATTGCTAATTCTTTGCAAATCACTCTCACGCGGCAAAGAGGCCCGTTTATTGGAATAAACATCAATTATTACCCAAAGGACATAAGGATTTTCGGGAAAACGATTAAGCAATTGCTGAAGCAGAGCAAGGCATTCTTTTTTCGGGATATCCTCTATAGAATAAACAGCGTCAAATATTATATTATGATCATTCTCGGAATGATTGGAAATGAGTAAAGCGCATTCCTGAAAAATTGCCTCTGCGTCTCTTTTTCTAATTGCATCTTTAAGTTTCATCAATGCTTGTCGATTAAAACCATTTACATCCCAAGTTCTGCCCGTAATAGCTTTGTAAGCACTTGCAAACAGTATTCTTTCAGCGGGCTGTAAGGCGCCGTGCATTAAACCTGCACCTAACTCTTCGTCAAAATACGCTGCTGCCAATCCTGCTCTATCCAGAGAATGCTCCCAATCAATTGCACCTATCGAAGGATCAAGATCGATTGTTTTATAGCGGGGGAACATATGATTTTTCGTCTCTACAGCAACAATGTCACATGGAACACCCGCCGCACGAAAAGCCGACATGATCTTGTAGGTGGCTTCACTGCAAGAACCGTATTCAAAGCTTTTATCACCAGGATGCAACACAGCTTGATAGGCTTCCGATGCTGTCAGTTCATGTGTTTCACGACTAGCGGCAACAGGGAGATCAAAACCCAACCCCCCTTTAGCATAAGTTGCCAGACCGGTTTCATAAAATTTCGGGACAAAGGCATCGCAATATCTGGCATCGTTCGGTGTTAATTTTATTTCGCCATCAATTTTTTGTCTGAGTTGGGCGATTCGCTCGAGAATTGGCTTGGGGAGTTTGTGAATATCAAGCGGATGTTTGAGGCCAGCTTTATCAAGAGCTGGAAGATATTTTTGCCAATCAGGGCTATTATAGACAAAGTGGATAAATTCGGCCTCAGAAATTTGACCATCTCTCTTTCCATCCAATGCCCCGTCTAGATTTTCTGAAGGCACCCCCGCTTGTTCGACAAGGTGCTCAATGGCTGCTTTAAAATCTTTGGGAGTCCCTGGTGCAAACTTGATTTCGCGACTCATAACAAACTCCTTATACCTTAGTTTTCGGCTAAAAAAGGGCTAAAGTTGCTTTAACTTAATATCCAAAATCCTGCCTCGAGTTCAATAAGGAAGAGCACCACCTAAAAGCTGTGTTATTATAGGTGGTTATGAAAAAACCATCAGTGGTTAAATATCGAAGATAGAGATAAAATCGCTATTTTAAAAACCAAAATATTGACAGGTGTACGACGCAGGTATCGGACACCTAGCGGTACGCCTGTCAATTTTTTGACAGGTGTAGGGGGGTTAACAGCTATAATTCGTAGCGCCCCTGCAAAAAACGATCAGTATAATGATCGGAGCGAAGGGGTGCTCCCTAGGAAGTTGAAAATGACGGGTGGTCGGCGATGCTGTCAGCCCGATCTTTCGGGAGGGCGTGCAGCTGAGCCGACCCGGAGCCCGTCATTTTCAACTCATTAGATTTAAACCCCGAAGCTCCACTCTATATTATGAAAGCGTTTTTCGCGAAGGCCGGAGAAAAAATTAGAAAAACGTGCCGATAGTGAAATTGAAGACGGTTTTGTCTTCGTCCGCTTTGCGGTTGATCGGAAAACCCCATTCAAAACGAAGCGGCCCCATTGGGGAAATCCAGCGAACCCCAAAACCATAATCCATTCGCAAACGGTCGAGAGCGAATTGTTCATTTTCTCCAAAGGTATTGCCGGCGTCAAAAAAGGTCACCGCTTTCAAGCCAGCAGGTTCGTAAATAGGATATTCCAACTCAAAATTGAGGATGACCATTTTGTCGCCACCAAAAATGAAATCGGCCTGCGTGCCGTTGGAACGAGTTATCCTTTCGCGTGGCCCAACGACCTGAGGCAAAAACCCACGCAGCGAATTCGCCCCACCCAAAAAGAACCGTTCATACAACGGAATCACATCATTGTTCAGGCTTTTGATATAACCGGCCCTGGCATAGGTTTTGAAAGCAAAGCCCTTCCAGATCGGTTTATAATATTGCGTTCTACCGGTTACCCTGAAGAAATCATTGTCGCCGCCCAACTTATCACCCGATATTTCTAGTTTGACGGAATTCAACATCCCTTTGTTGGCATAAATACGATTATCTCGTGTGTCGCGATTGAGCGTCAGGTTGAGCAAAGAAGTCAAACCACTTGCGTTCTGTGTGAAACGAACCGGTGTTCCATCCGCAAAATCAACTGCATCGACCTGCTCTGCTTCATAGCCCAAACTCACGGAGGCATAGTCAAAGAAACGATGCCCAATGGAAAGTCCCCCTCCGAAAGACTCCCTATCAAAATCGGTAAAACGAAAGATCGTGCGATAGGCAGAAATGCCTAAAATCCATTCGGTATCGAAAAAGTAAGGATCGGTCAGGGAAAATAAAAATTGCTGCCGTCTGCTGGAAAACTCTGCCGATACCTCTCCATTCCAACCTTTCCCAAAGAAATTTTGTTTTTGAATCGATCCGGAAAGGATAAAATTTTCCGCGGTTGAAAACCCAGCTCCAACGCTAAAGCTACCGGTGGGGCGCTCTTCCACAGTGATATTCAACTTCAACGTATCATCACGGCTTCCCCGAGGGGTGGCAAAATTGACCTCTTTGAAAAAACCAAGCGCCATGAGTCGGTTTCTACTCTCTTCAATCTTTGTCTCATTATAAATATCCCCCTCTTTTACTTGTAATTCTCGGCGAATCACCTTGTCGCGCGTGGTTGTGTTGCCGCTAATGTCAATGCGTTCAATAACAATGCGATTCCCTTTAAAAACTTGGAAATTAATATCGGCTGTTTTGTTGACCTCGTCGGTTGGGGTAACGGGCTGGATATTGACGAAGGCATATCCTTGATTGGCATATTTTTTTGTCAATGCTTGCAAATCTTTCTCAATAAATTCTCGATTGTAAATCTGCCCTGTCTTGGTGAGTAAATCGGCCACCAATTCTTCCTTGGTGGTGAGAATATCCCCCTCCATGGTCACCTTGCCGATACGGTATCGATCTCCTTCGCGAACATGAAAGGTAACAAAGAAATAACGTCTGTCTTTGGTGAGAGAAATTTGAGGCGGATCGACTTCAACCTTGAGATAGCCATGTTTGAGATAATGAAAAGTGAGCCTTAAAGTATCCTGCTTTAATTCCTCTTCTTTATATTTGCCCGTTCCCGTGACGAATGCAAAAGGTCCCTTTTTGCGTGTCCGGATAATCCCTCGCAGTTCCTCATCTGTAAAAACGGTATTCCCAACGAATTGTACATAGCGAACGAGGGCAGCAGAGCGCTCCCCAATATGTAAAACAAATTCATTACCACCATCGGGGGTGGAACGAAGCCGATAATCAATATCGACCAGATAAAAATTCTTTTTGGCATACAGCTCTCGAATTGCCTCAAGCGACTCGGCCAACTTTTTCTCATTTAAGGGCTGATGGAGGGGAAGTGTGATCACCTCTCGGATTGCCGAATCTTTAATTTTTTTGTTCCCTTCAATGGCAATCGCACTGATGATTACTTTTTCTGAGACAATAAAAGTAATCACCAAACCGTGTGGGCCACTCACCTCGTCAACTTGGACATCTTGAAACTGTCCCAACTGAAAAATACGGCGAATATCTTGGTTGATGGTTTCACGATTAATAATGAGGCCTCGCTTCGTTTTTATATTGGATAGAATGGTTGACGCCGGAACGCGGGTTAATCCTTCAACACGCACATCCTGAACAAATCGCCCCCCTTCTTGTGCCCAGAGAAAAGTAGGAAATAATAAAGAGAAGGTTAAAAAGAGGAGGGTAAACAAAAGGTACCAGGTACCTTTTGCAAAACATCGTAACCTACTTCCAATTAACATACTCATAAATACATTGATCCGTGCTTAATTCTTGCTTAAAAGGTACCTGGTACCTTTTGTAATGTTCCATCTTTTAATTCAAAAGTTTCATCCATATTGCCCAACAAGTCTTTATTGTGTGTGACTAACATTAAAGAACCTTTTGCTTCCTCAACAACTTTCATCAGATATTCTAAAACTTCCTTGCCCGATTCTTGATCCAAATTGCCGGTCGGTTCGTCCGCTAAAATCATTTTTGGCTTCAAGACGCAAGCCCTCGCTAGCGCCACCCTTTGTTGCTGGCCTCCAGAAAGCTGAGAAGGTTTGTGCGTAAGCCTGTCGCTCAGCCCCACACTTTGCAGCGCCTCCAATCCCAATTGTTTGGCATCCGATTTTGGCAATTTGGCAATCAAGCAGGGCAACATCACGTTCTCCAAGGCATTCAATTCCTCCAACAAATAATAAAATTGGAATACAAAACCAAAAAAACGATTTCTCAATTGCGCCCGTTTTGCCTCGGACATCGCATAGAGATCTTCCCCCTCCACCAAAATTTTCCCTTTTGTCGGCTGATCGAGTCCTCCGATAATATGGAGCCATGTCGACTTTCCCACACCCGATGCACCAACAATCCCAATCTTTTTTTGAGAGGAGATTTCAAAGTCAACACCCTTTAAAACCTCTACTGATTTTTCCCCTTCCCAAAATGTCTTAACCAAATTTTGAATTTCGATTTTTGATTTTTGCATTTTTATGGCCCATGCAACCCTTCACGAATTGGGATCGTCAGAGCTCTCCCCGCAGCAATCCAAGAGGTTTGCCATACTAGTAAGAGACTGGCCAAGGCAATGATGAAAATGGTGAATGGTTCCACACTGACCGGAAGTTTTTCCAAAAAATAAATTTGGGGATCTAATGACACCCAGTGAAATCGATTCAGTCCTGACACAATGCACAAACCGAGCACAAGGCCGGATAAAATCCCAATGGCCCCCAGCAAAAAGCCTTGAGTCGTAAATAATTGTCGAATCTGAAAAGGGCTCAAACCAAGAGCCTGCAGGATCGCAATGGTTTTTCTGCGCCGAAAAACATTCAGCAAGACAGCCCCAATCAAATTCAGAGAGGAAACGAAAATCATCAGCCCCATGATGATGCGAAAGACCCATTTTTCCATTTGGAGGGCTTGAAAGAGGTCAGAATTGATCTCCACCCAGTCTTGAATCCCAACATTGTCGCCAAGAGTCTTTTCCAGGGCAATTTTCACAAATGGAGCCATCTCAGGCTGATCAATGCGAAGTTCAAACCCGTGAAAAGATGGGGACAAATTGAACAGTTGTTGCAAATCTTGAAGGTTCATGAGGGCAAACTGCGAATCAAATTCATAGAGACCCGATTGAAAGGTGCTGCCCACCACTAGGCGTTTTGTATTTTTGGCGGAGACCTCTTTGCCGAGTGGGATTAACACTTTGATACTATCTTGCTTGGTTGAATCAAAATTCAAATTTTGAGCCAACGCCTTTCCCAACACAATTTCGGATTTATTTGGAACTTGGGATTTGGAATTTATTTGGAACTTGGGATTTGGAATTTGGAATTTCTCCGAAGACGTCCCTTTGAGAATCACCCCTTTCAGTTTTCCTTCATGAATCAAAAGGGCCTCGCGGTATAAATAGGGGCTGACACTTAATAATTGAACATCTGGAATTTTGGCTTCTTGAAATCCTTTTTCGATTGATTCTTTCGTGAGTGTTTGTTCTTCACTGGGCAATATCAAAATATGGGCATTGAAATTAAGAAGGGCATTTTTATAATCTTTTTCAAAACCGGCGGTAACTGCCAAGGCAATCGTGAGACTGGCCACACTCAAGGCAATTCCCGTCATGACCATCCATCGCATGACGCGAGAAGACCCTTGGGTCAGACTGAAAAAAAACTTCAATTTATTCCTCCCTCAAAGAAGCAAGAGGTTCCATCTTGGCCCCTACATGCACCGGATAAAGCGAAGAAAAAATTGCGAGCAAAAAACCGATCATCATAATGACAATTCCTAAGCCCGGCTGAAACTGAACCGGCAAATAATCCAAATAATAAGAAGCGGGAAGGCGTATGGGAAAAATTTTGAGCAAATAACAGGTCACCAGTCCCAAAACACCACCAGAGAGGGCCCCTACCCCTCCGATCGTTCCACCCAAGGCGAAAAAAATTTGTTTCGCCCCTTTGATAGAAACACCCAATGCCCGCAAGATGGCCAAATCTCTCTTTTTGGCGTCGACAAACATGAGCAGCAATCCGGTGATACTAAATGACGCAATCAGCCCGAAGAGTATTAACAAAAGGGTCATTGCCATTCTTTCTAACTTGAGTGCGGCAAAGAGACGGCTATTTTGTTTGGCGAAACTGGTCACTTCTGCGGGACTTTTGACAATCTGGGTTAGTTTTTTTTCAACGGTTTCCAATTGCGAAAGGTTTTTTAAGCGAATTTGCAAACCCGTTTCCGCCTGATCTCCCAGCAAAGACTCAGCCTCTCTCAAAGGGGCAACAATCCTTAAATGATCCCATTCATAAAGACCGGTACGAAAAACATTGGTGAGGAGGAGTTCTTTTTGTTTGGGAACAAAATCACCGGTGGGTCCTATTTCTCCAAAGGGGTAAACCAGTTTTAAATTTTCCTCGAAATCGGGATGAGCACCCAGAGAGGCAGCCAGCTCATGACCTACCAACAAAAAATTTTCTGGAAATTCCTGAGGATAAAGTTGTACCTGGTCCAAAAAAGAGGGAGTCAGTTTTTCTACTCCTTTGAGTTTGGCTGCAAGCGAGAGTGTTTTTTCTTCGCCAGGAACTTGTATGATGATTTCGCTTTCTGCAACGGCATTCGCCTCGGAAATCTCAGGCCAGCTTGTCAACTCTTGAACCAACGCTTCATAATCGCCGCCGTGAAGAGAAAGTTTTGTAACGGTCAAATGGGCATTGAGCCCAATCCAGCGCTTGTTCAATTCTTGTTGAAAACCACGCATCACACCCAGCACCACCATGAGCGACCAGACACCCAAGGCAACTCCACCCAAAGCCACCATTGTCAAAAGAGGCGTAAAACGTTGTCTGCTTGAGAAAAGAAATCGCCAAGCAATCCATCTGGAAAAAGAGTTCATGGTAAAATTCTAAATCCTAATATCTAAATCCTAAACAAATTCCAAATTCTAAATTTAAATGACCCAAACAATTTTGTTTGGAATTTTGGTTATTAGGATTTCGGATTTGTTTAGAATTTAGGGTTTCGAATTTAGGATTTTTCCTCCTTGCTACGAAGTTGTGGAAATAGGATAACATCCCTAATAGATGAAGAGTTGGTCAACAACATGACAAGGCGATCAATCCCAATCCCCTCTCCCGCTGTCGGCGGCAGGCCAATTTCTAGGGCCTGAATATAGTCGGCATCAAAATGCATGGCCTCTTCGTTTCCTTTGTGCAGTGCTTCCACTTGCGCTTTGAAGCGTTCTGCTTGATCTTCCGGGTCGTTGAGCTCATTAAAACCGTTGGCAATTTCTCGCCCATAAATAAAAAGTTCAAAACGGTCGGCTACCATTGGGTCTTGGTCATTTTTTCTGGCCAATGGTGAAAAATCAGTCGGAAATTGTGTGATGAAAGTCGGTTGAATCAACTTTGACTCCACCTCTTCTTCAAAAATATTGACCAATTTTTCAGTCGAAAGCTTATTTGGATCTTGTTTTGTATATTTTTTGACTGCTTCTTTCATCGTGAGCCTGGGATAAGGGGATTTAAAATTAATTTCGGCATCCTCATATTTTATTTTTGTTGAGCCATTTGTCTTGGTCGCCAATTCTTCCAATAATTCTTCGGTCAACTTCATCAAATCTTCATAATTGGCATAGGCCTGATAAAATTCGAGCATCGTAAATTCTGGATTGTGCTGTGTGGAGATCCCCTCGTTTCTGAAATTTCTACCGACCTCGAAAACCCTTTCTAAGCCCCCGACAACGAGGCGTTTGAGATACAACTCCGGCGCAACCCGCAGATAAAGATCCATATCCAGTTTGTTGTGATGGGTGATAAATGGTTTGGCCGCAGCTCCCCCGGGAATGGGTTGCATCATGGGCGTTTCCACTTCCAAAAAGTCCCTTTTGCCAAAAAAATCTCGAAGGGCTTGCAAAACTTTGGAACGAGTTAAAAAAGCTTTCTTAACCTCCGGATTGACGATCAAGTCGACATAACGTTGACGATATCTTGTCTCAATATCCTGGAGACCATGCCATTTTTCTGGAAGAGGCCTGACTGTTTTGGTAGCGATCTTGAGGGCTGTTGCTTTTAAAGTGAGCTCTTCAGTTTTGGTTCGAAACAAAGAGCCTTGAACCCAGATAAAATCACCGACATCGATGTTCTTAAAAAGCTTGAACTGTTCATCTCCAAGTATTTGTTTTTCAATATATATTTGTATCTTATCTGTTCGGTCTGCAATCTTTAAAAAAGCGGCCTTTCCAAAAGAGCGTAAAAAGATGACTCTACCAGCCAAGGCAAATTGTTCTTTTAAACCCTCGAGCTCTGGCCCTTTCTTATCGTCAAATTTCTTGAGAATCTCACTTGCTGTGTGGGTTGGTTTGAGATTTTGGGGATAAGGGGAAATGCCTTCCGATCGCAGCTCTTCGACCTTCTTTTTTCTTTGCTCAATATAGGTATTTTCTTCAGTCATTTTGAGGGGATTTGGTACCTTCTAGGAGCTATCTAGTCAAGGATAGGAAGCTCACACTTGGCCAGAAAGCTATTTATCCTTGTAATGAGCCTGTCAACAGCCCCTCTAAAATGTGATAGGTCTTCGGGGACTGCTCGAAGCTTGGCGAGCTTCTCCTCCAGTTTCGCCCTAACTGCTTCGGGTATATCCGGATGGGTATCTAAAAAACGAGCTATTTTAGCCAAATATTTTTTTCTTTTCTCAATGGACCTCGCCCGACTTTTTCTGCGAGCCGTGATGGAATCAACAAACGCGATAAAAAGTTTTGACTCTCCTTTCGGAATTGCTAAAAGATAACCTTCAAGGATTTGATACAATTCTTTGAAAGAAAACAGCTCAGGGCTGGCCAGCACACCTTTGATAAAGGAGTCCGAAGGCGTTCCAAGATGTGCCAACTTTTTTTGTAAAGCCTCGGCCCTTGCCTGAACAAGTTGCCATTGTTCCGCGTCTGAAGCCGCTTGCTTGAATACATCAGGGATGAATAATTTAAAAACATCGAATGACAACTCTCTTTTATTATCGATTATTACACTGACTTGACGGGCATCCTTGACCAGTTCCCTTCTAAATCTGAGCAGGGCTTGATAACTAGAACGTGGCGATCCTGTTTCTAAACGAATCCTCCCTAAAATTCTTTCCATTTTCAACCTGTTTTGTGTTGGATGCGCCAAACGAACCTCCAGCTCAAGAAAAAACGCTTTCACCTCCTC
Source organism: Deltaproteobacteria bacterium RIFCSPHIGHO2_01_FULL_43_49 (assembly GCA_001798075.1). Lineage (GTDB taxonomy): Bacteria > UBA10199 > UBA10199 > SPLOWO2-01-44-7 > SPLOWO2-01-44-7 > SPLOWO2-01-44-7. The sequence goes on from MGRG01000011.1 coordinate 119,685, forward strand.
TGCCTTTTCTCTAACTGTAAGCCAGGGACTAGGTGATGGGGGAACGATTGTGGCAGGGGCTTTAGGATTCGGGGGCAATTCAGGCTTCAAAGCGTGAAGCCTTGCTCTGGCCTCTTCATTGCTAACCAATGTTAATGTCCATAATGCACTGCGATCGTCCAAGTAAGCCATAATCGATAAATGGGACAAGATTTCCCCAACCCTTTCGTGCGTTTCAGGACTGACTTGGGGATCATCTTTCAGCCTTTTCAGCGCGTTGACAGCTTCAACATCGCTTACTGCCATTTCTGCCAACTTTTCTAGGCAATAGGTGCCCAGAATTTCCGCCATCGTTAGAATATCTTTCCTTGTTTCAATGGCCAAGGGGGGACTTGGGGTATAACCATTTGCCCTTGAAACAACCGGGGCCCATATCGTTCTTGGTGTTTTTGCAACGATCCCAGCTGCTTCTTTTTGCCTTAACTTTGCATCCGGAGTATTGGTCTTGTGTCGCGCAACCAAGGAATGCAAACCATGGGACACAGCTAAAAGTTGGCCACCTAAATCAGATTCTCCCTCACTGATATAAGCCGAACCAACGCTTTCAAACTCACTCGCAAGTTCTTCGGAAGGTCGTGCGGCTTCAATCGCCAGCGCGGCACAACCGGGTACTGTATACAGCGGAGCCGAAATTCCAAAAAGGGTTGCAGACATATCTGGGGATATTATCGCTACTACTCTGAAAAAGTTGTCAATAGGGCAAGAAATTGTTTCGTGGCGGAGACGTCGTGGACGCGGACGATGGAAGCCCCTTTAGGGGCAAGCTAGTCAAGGAGAGGAACCAACATCCCCACTACTGGTTCATAGCAACTTCTAGCTCTGCCGCAGTTTCTTCCAAGGCATCAGACCAAAAAGCATTCAGGCGGGAGTTGTATTCTTCTTGTTGGACCAAAAGATTTTCTAAGTTGATTGCCAATGTCTCTTTAATTTCCCCAGCGTAAATATTTTCTAAAGGAATGGCTGTGGGGGGTGTTTGATCGTCGCTCCTCTTAACCACTCTAATTTTTCCTGCATACTCCTCGCGCAGCCCTTGCCTTTCCTTGTCGTTATATTCTTTTTCTTGTTGTCTGGACCAGCGCTCATTTAAAGATATTGTTAAAGCATCGATTTCTTCTTCATCAATCGCCTTCATCTTTTTGTCCAACTCCATTTTCAACAACTCTAATTTGCCCAGCATAAATCCTTCATAACGCATTTGGGCAGAAAATAACTCCTGCTGGGCTTTCAAAAGTTCTTGAGGTAGGGAATCTACCCCTCTCATATATCTTGCCATCCTATATTTTGACATCAGATCATTGTTTTTTTGGATGGCCTCCGCATAAGCCTGGCGTAATTTGTCTTCTTCCAAGTAAAGGACAACCTTTTGCTCGATATCGCCTAAGACCTTTAAAATCGTAAACTCAACAATGGAGGCCAAACAAGCACCTAACAAAGTGACACCCATTGTCTCTGGGGCTCCAGCTATAGAGCCAATTTTAATCAATCTTAAGACCACGGCTATCTTTTTGACCAAAGAAGCTTTTGTGAGAACAGTGCCCAAACCATGTGTGATTCCAGAGGCGATCATGATATTGGCAATCCCTTGGGGCAGATGCTCCCAATCAATTTTGCCTTGTTTCACATAATCAGCAAGGGCCAGGGCCATAAAGAGGGGGATGGATCGTTTTGCAAACCCATTTTTAGTCACTCCATCCACTAGCACTCGCCCTGTGCCACCACCTGCCGTAAGGGCGGCAAAGTTCTTGGCAAATTCCTGAAAGGTTGGATTTTCATGGCCCAAAAGAATATTCGAGACATATTCACCCACACCAAAGGGGACACCACCGATCCCTGCACGGGCTACACCCCGGCCTACTGTTGAGAGGAACAACTCAGCCCCCTTATCCAATTGATGAGAAATTGGTATTACAACAAAACCCCTTTCCTCGCTGGTAATAGATGCTGGTCTCCTTCTTGGATGCCTTCGCGCATTTGGCTGTCTCCTGACATCCCCTTCTTCAAAAGTGTCCCTATAAATGCGATCTCCGGTTTTAAGAGCCTTCGGGGCTGTTTCAAACGAATCCTCATCTGAAAAATGGACACTCGATTCATCAATTCCAAGGCCCTTTGCATATTTCAAAATCTCAGAGCGAAACTCTTTGACACGCCCAAATCCCCCAACGCTATAAAGCCTTTCTACCAAGAGGTGTTCTTTGCCCGTTTCGTCGATCGTTACTTCCAACAATCGTCTCGCCATCACAACATTATCGATCTCCCAGTTTGCCACTTTGAATTGACCATGCAGGATTCGGTGGATCGGTTCTCCCTTTTCGTTGACCCAAGAATATTCCAAGGTCTGGCAGGTATGAACCGGTTCACTCCCCGAACGGGCTATCTTTTCAACATCACCAGAGATAATGAAACGCTCACTTTTCCTGGCAACTTTAACCCCCTTTTCGATCCCAATGGTGAAGTTGCGCAAATCGGTGCGGATATTAGCAAACGTGTCACCAAAATAAGCGCGGATTTCCCTGTAATGAGCCTCAAAAATGGCACCCAGACGCTGTGCCTGGTGGGCAAACTCCCCATCCCAGGCTTCACTTGCCTCAAAACTCTCCATCCATTGGCGAATCTGAGTTGGTAGGTGACGAATGTTTTCCGGAATTTTTTCTTCTTGGCTCCCTTCTTTGATATCTAAGTGTGTTTTGACCTGCTCCAAAACTTGAGTCTTGAGGGCCTTCTTTCCAGATTCTTCATCCAGAGATGAAAGGTCTTTCAATTCAACAGCGTATTCTTTCTTCCACCCCTCCAGAAACTGTTCACCAACAACACCCTTGAGCTCCTCATAACGGGGATAAACAAGGCGGCCCTCTTCCAGACGCAATCCAAAAATCAGGCGCCTGAGAGATGCCAACCCTTCTGCTTCCATAAACCCACTTGCCTTGATGAAGAGTCGATATAAGGGACTTTTCTTAAGTCGATTCCAGACAGGACCCTCTCGTAATTTTTCTAAAGCCTCTTTTTCTGGGGGGCTGATTCCACTTTCTAACGATTCCACAAACAATTCTTCTATAATCTCCTGGCCTCGTTTGGTGATGAGACGGCATAGAGTCGGTGGATTTCGCTTTAAATTTTGTTCCAGGAAGTTTAAAAAGAGTTTTCGCTTTGCTTTTAATTCTTCTTCGGGGGCCTCACGGTATTTTCCCCATACGATCCCTAAGCCGGTGAGGTACCAATCTAGCAAAATGGAATCGCCCTGGGGTCCTGCAATCTTTGCCGAAGTCGCCTGATAAATAGGGTGATCTGTGACCCCAAAAAATTCGGCGGTCTTTTCCAAATCCAGACGCATCCAGCTTGGCATTGTGTATAAAAGACCTTTGTTAGGTTCAGGAGTAAAATTCCATCCCAGCCTTTGTAGACCCGACTTACCTAACTCATTTAATGTTGAGACAAGACTTGCAATTTCTTCGGGGGTTGCTGGGTCATTAGCCTTATACAAAAGACCAAAAATCTCTTCAGCATTCAATCTGGCCTGATTTGCTTCAATTGCCGTCGTTATCGTAAGCCCAGTAACCCTTTCAACCTGGGGAGAAGGTAATAATTGCTTCAAAGCTTTCCACCTTGACGGAGACAATAGCAATTCTTCCGATTGTGCCAGACGCATTAAAATAGCCTTCGCCGGACTTCTTACTCTTGGAGCATATTCTAAAAAACCCTTTAGGGTTTCTTCATTGATAAGGCCCGCATTTTTGAGGGCATAGAAATTCTCAACAAAAAAATCGAAGTCAACATAGGCTAAATTGCCAATCTCTCGTCCCCTTAAAAGGCCATGTTCTACGAGCTGCAAGAGGTGACCTCTGAAAAAATCAACTCCTCGATTTCCCAGCTCGGCATCCTTCCTGTTGGGTAATGCCTCTGCGGCTAATTCATAAGCCTCTGAAGAGAAGGCTTTAGTTTCTAGCAAGGTATCAAGATTCGCTTCAAAAAATTTCTCTCCTCCCTCTCTTACGCTGGGTTCAAAATGAAAAAGAACCTTTTCGATGATCCATATACAATCTTCGGGGCCGAAGATATTTGCTTTGATAAGAGTCGGAAGGTATCCCTTGAAAAACCCCAGCGCCTTTTCTCTTATGGGGGGATGTCTCGTCTCCGCTAGATTTCCAATCATTGCCTTTAAATCTCCGTGGGTAAAAAAGCCTTTCTCCAACAAAACGGGAAGGTACTTAAGGAAAAAAGTTACTGTAGTTTCACGCAAGAAGTCATTTTTGTAACCAGGCAGGTTTCTTGCGATAAAATCATAATGTTCCTTTTGAAACCATCCAGAGCTAACAAAACTCTCTAGGTGGGCGTTAAAAACATTTAGAGCTCTCTGTCGAATGGAAGGATCTCCATCTTCTAACTTTTCTGTCAATAAATTGTAATCCGAATGGCGAAATAAGTTTAAGCGGCCCAGAGCGGGTATCTGTTTCTCAAAAAAATCCAGTGCTGATAATTTTTCATAATATTTATGTCCCAAACCAGCGACAATGGCTTCATAGTCTTTCTGACTAAAGAAACCGGCAGTGATTAGGGGAGGAAGTGTTTCTCCAAGAAAAAGACAGGCTTTCACCCATCGAGCTGGATCTTTATAATTTAAAAAGGTCCGCACTTTTTCGTAATGCTCCAATCTAAACAATCCAGCTTGAATCAGATCAGCAAGATGTTTTTTAAAAAATTCGATGCCCTCAGCGGACTTATCGCTCTCATTAGGTTTCTTATAAACTTGAAGAACAACCGCAAGCAACCTATCGACATCTTCTTGCGTAATTTTTTGGCCATCAATAATAATTTCCTTAGATGATTCCTCTGAGCGCGGTGCAAATCGGACCACAAGGGCTGCTAACTGCTCTGCACCTCCTCGCATCGGCTCTAAAATCCGACGAAGTTTTTCAAACTCACCCTCTGTTAATGCACCCCTTAGAATGGCATCGCGAAGCGTTTCTATTTGTTCAGTCCCCTCACTTGGAAACAAAGGGGTAGAAGTCGGGGGTTTCTGTATCCGGTCTATAAACCCTAGAAGTTCCTCTTGTTGGCTCCTATCAATCCGAATCGGCACTTAAAATCTCCTTTATTTACAATATGTTACACAAAAGGCGTCCGACGCCTTTTGTGCCCTACCACTCTTTAATAGTTATCGGCAATTCTGGCCATTTTGTTGCGTCTGTAGGTGACGGGTACTGATTGCAAGGAAAATTGACAGTACAAGATAATTAAATTATAATGTCCATTAATGTGGACATTAAAATTATCGCCCTCGGCAGAGAAATTTTATGAAAGTCTTACGGGCAAACATAAAAACCAAATGGCTCACGGTTTTGATCGGCTAGTGCAAAACCCATACATTGGGAAAATGTTGAAGGGGGATTTGAGGGGATATTGGTCGTATCGTGTTGGAGTCTACAGGATCATTTATGTCATTCGTCAAACAGAGATTATTGTGGAAGTTTTGAGAATTCAACATCGAAAAGAAGTTTATGAAAAATTCAGGAGGTGATTTATGGCCCAACTAATAACCATCAGCAAAGCCAAACAACAGTTACTCGAACTGGCAAGGCGAACCCAGGAACTGGGACAATCCTTCATTATTCTCAAAGATGGAGAACCGGTCAGTGCCTTACTCCCCTTTGAAGAGTATGAGTCCATTTTAGAGACATTGGATATTCTGGAAACGGAACCGGATATTCTAAAAAAGCTGAAACGGGCTGAAAGAGAAATTGCTGCGGGACACTATCAAACCTGGCACAAAGCAAAAAAATCAAAGAGAGGTTAATACTTGCAGGAATTGTTTCGTGGCACCGACGTCGTGGACGCGGGCGATGGAGGCTCCTTTTTGGATGGCGATGGCCAGACTTGCGAGGTTGCCCGGCAGGCGGTCTTTGACCTCGGCGCCAGTTAGGGCGCCAATGAAGGATTTGCGAGAAGTGCCGATCAAAATGGGGCAACCCAAATTTTGGAGCTGGTCGAGATTTTTTAAAAGAGCAACATTATCCTCAACCCTTTTTCCAAAACCGATGCCGACGTCGATGATGATCTGTTTTTGCCCAACGCCTGCTTTTTTTGCCGCTTCAATGCGTTCTTTTAAAAATAATTTCACTTCTGCCACCGCATCATCGTAGTGAGGGTCTTTCTGCATGTTTTGGGGGGTCCCTTTCATATGCATCAGACAAATTGGGACATTTGCTTTTGCAGCGACTGAAAACATTTCAGGGTCAAAACGTCCGGCACTGATGTCGTTGATCATTGTCGCACCGGCCTCAATGGCTTGGGCGGCCACAACCGATTTTGTCGTATCAATTGAAATAGAAATTTTGGATTGTTTTCTTAACTCACGAATCACAGGCAAAACTCTTCTGAGCTCTTCATCAACAGAAACCGATTGTGCGCCTGGCCTACTCGACTCTCCCCCGATGTCTATAATATCAGCACCCTCTTCCACCATTTGTAGGGCATGTTCCACAGCCTTCTTCGGATCCAAAAATATCCCCCCATCCGAAAAGGAATCGGGGGTGACATTCAAAATGCCCATTATCTTGATTGAATTAACCATTGGAAACTCTAAATCCTAATATCTAAATCCTAAACAAATTCCAAATTCTAAATTCAAATGACCCAAACAATTTTGTATTCGTTTAGAATTTAGGATTTAGCACTTAGAATTTAAGCCTTTGTGGGGACCGGCTTCATGACCGGTGACATTTTCGGTTTCTTGCGCTCGGTGACGGTTGCCGGCGCTGTGGGCGTTAGTGGAGGGGGCGGCACAGCCTTAGGTACTGGTGTTACTTTCTGGCCCGCCAAAATCTGATCGATTTGACCACCATTCAATGTTTCATATTCTAACAAGGCTTCGGCGAGTGCTTTCAGCTTATCCACATTTTTCTTCAAGATATCTTTGGCCTTCTCATAGTTAGCCGTCACGAGTTTACGAATTTCTGCATCAATTTGTTTTGCCGTTTCTTCACTATAGTCTTGATGTCTAGAAAATTCTTTGCCCAAAAAGATCGCCTCTTCTTTTCTGCCAAACGCAAGCGGGCCCATCGCTTCACTCATCCCCCATTCACAAACCATTTTGTGGGCAAGTTCTGTGGCTCTTTCAATATCATTTCCAGCGCCCGTCGTTGGTTGATCAAAAATAAGCTCTTCTGCCGCACGCCCACCCATTAGAATGGCCAAGCTATTTTCACAAAACAATCTATTCTGTGTGTAGCGATCGTCTGTGGGAAGCTGCTGCGTGAGCCCCAAAGCTGCACCTCTCGGAATAATCGTAACCTTGTGAATAGGATCAGCCCCAGGAATCATCTTGGCAACAAGGGTGTGTCCCGCTTCATGATAGGCCGTGTTCTTTTTTTCTTCGTCGTTAATGATCATGCTCTTTCGCTCCGCACCCATCATGACCTTATCCTTGGCCAGTTCAAAATCGATCATCTCGATCGCTTCTTTATTATAACGAGAGGCGATGAGGGCTGCTTCATTGACCACACTTTCCAAATCAGCACCGCTGAAACCGGGTGTGCCGCGGGCAATCGTTGCCAACTCAACATCGTTAGCGATTTTGGTCTTGCGAGCGTGAACTTTCAAAATTTCTTCACGGCCTTTCACATCGGGCCTTGGCACGATGACACGTCTGTCAAAACGACCGGGCCTCAACAGCGCTGGGTCCAACACGTCGGGTCTGTTGGTAGCCGCCATGATGATGACTCCCTCATTCGATTCAAATCCATCCATCTCCACTAACAATTGATTCAATGTTTGTTCGCGTTCGTCATGCCCACCGCCAAGCCCCGCACCGCGATGGCGCCCCACCGCATCAATCTCATCAATAAAAATGATACACGGTGCATTTTTTTTGCCCTGTTCAAACAGATCGCGCACCCGCGCCGCACCGACACCGACAAACATTTCAACGAAATCCGAACCTGAAATACTATAGAAAGGAACACCGGCTTCACCGGCAACCGCCCTTGCCAACAAGGTCTTACCCGTTCCAGGAGAACCCATTAACAAAACACCTTTAGGAATTCTGCCACCAAGCCTTGTAAACTTTTTTGGATCTTTTAAAAAGGCAATGATCTCTTCTAGTTCCTCTTTGGCTTCTTCCACACCAGCCACATCTTTAAACGTCATCCTTCTTTGATTTTCAGTCAGCAACCTGGCTTTGCTTCTCCCAAACGAAAGGGCCCGGCCGCCACCTACCTGAATTTGGCGCATTGAAAAGAAAAAGAAGGCAAAAAGCAAAATCATCGGCAGCCACGAAATCAAAAATTGGGGCCAAAAACCATCTTCTTTTTTTTGATAGTGAACTTGCGCTCCAGAATTAGCGACTTGATTAATAAATTGGGAATCGACGTTGAGAGGCCCAACCGCTTTAAAGAGGACACCATTGCGATGTTCCGGCTTGAACTTCCCACTAAATAGATCCTCTTTAATGGTCACCTCTTCCAGTTGCCTGGACTGAACGGCCGCTAAAAAATCGCTAAAAGGGATCTCCTGAACGCCTGTTATAAAGGTCTGATTTCTGAAGTGAAAAACGGCGATAGCCACTAATACCAGGAAGAACCAAAGGGCCAATGTTTTATGTCTTTGTTTCATATAATTATCCCAAAGGGATCACCTAGTGATAAAGTTAACATAGGCGTTTTACGAAATCAACGACTCTTCAGATAATGGTGATGGTGAGAAAATGACGGGTCCTGCCCCTCCGTGTTGCCGTGGGGACCCCTAACTAAACCCCACGGCAACACTCCGGGCCACCCGTCATTTTCTCACCACTCCTTAATATACAAATCGTCTTTAACCCTAACAAATTTAAGTCCTTGCGGGAGGGGGTAAGACCCTTCCTGTTTTTCGCCTAAGCTCACCTGGTCACACTTGGCAAGATGGTCTCTTTTCAAATTAGTGGCCGAACCTTTTTGACTTAAAATAGTTTGGTAAAAAATTTCCAATCGAAGCGTTTTTGGAAGTTTTGCCAAGCGGGGTCGCGGCAGCCAAATGCCATTTTCCGCTTGTTTACCAAACTCCCCTAACCACTGTGCGGCTTGCCCCGCTAAATAGTCATTGAGTTCCTTGAGCTCTTCTCCCAATTTCACAATTTTGTCAAAAGCCTTAGGGCGGAGTTTTTGAATGACCGGCAAAAGCTCATGACGGAGACGGTTGCGCCAGTAGAGGTCCGTCGCGTTTGAAGAATCTTCCAAATAAAGAACATGATGTTCCTTCGAATAAGCCTGGATCTCCTCTTTTCTAAAAGCAAGTAATGGTCTGATTAACACAATTTTGCATTTTGATTTGTCATTTTGATTTTTGATGTTTAATTTTTGGATTTCCCGTGAAGAACTCATTCCAGCAAGGCCCTTAAGAGAAGCGCCGCGCAACCATTGCGCTAAAATGGTTTCCACCTGATCTTCCATATGATGGGCAACCGCAACTTTGTTGGCCCCAACTTGTAAGGCTGTTTCCGTAAAATAATGATAGCGAAACTCTCTGGCAAGCGCCTGAAAATTTTGGAATGTTTTTGGTAATACCGCCTTGGTCACAAAAAACGGCAATTTATTTTTTTTGGCGAATTGGCAAACAAGGTTTTCTTGATCGTCGGATTCTTTTCCTCGCAAACCATAATTGACATGGGCAATGTTCAAACCAAATTCAATATCTTTACGCAGTTGCAACAAAAGGGAGGCCAACACCATCGAATCGACACCGCCAGAAACACCGACTAACACAGAATCCAGCGGCGAGATCAAATGCTGGCGGAGAATTGTAGCACGAAATTTTTTGTAGAGGTCAAACACGGGATTACATTTTATATTTCCCGAAATCTTCGGGGGAGAGATTTTCCAAAATCTCGGTCCATTTTTGCTTTTTGGATGGATCCTGATCAAGGGCTTCCTTGGAAAGATCTATTTTACGAGATTTACCAATCACCTCTTTGTCGACAAAAATAGGAGACTTCGTCCTCAGCGAAATGGCAATGGCATCGGAGGGCCTGGCATCCATCACTAATTGTTTATCCCCTGCCTTCAAAAAAATCTGGGCATAAAAAGTATTGTCCGCAAGATCATTCACAGATACTTTTTCCACCGTGACCCCCACCTGTTCCAGGATATTTTTCAACAGGTCATGGGTCATGGGACGGGAGAGTTGGATTTTTTCCAATTCAGTGGCAATGGCCGAAGCTTCAATCAACCCAATCCAGATCGGCAGGGCATACTTCTCCTCCTGATCCTTCAAAATGACAATGGGCATGCTGGTGAAAGGATCGATCGTCAACCCGGTGACCTTCATTTCGATGAATTCTTTAGGTGCCATATAAGTTACCTTCTAAAGAATTGCTATTAGCCTTTGTAACCTCTACCCTAACTATATCGCCAATGGAGGTCTTCTTGCCAGTAAAATTTACAATCTTGTGGCAGGAGGTCCTTCCCATCCATCTTCTAGTGGCCATTCGGTCATTTCGCTCAACCAAGACCTCCTGTGTTCCCCCCACATAGTGCTGATTAATTTTTTTTGAAATCGCGTTTTGCAGTTCCAGAACTTTGGCCAATCGCTCCTCTTTTAGAGTCATTGGAACATCATCTTCCATCGAATAGGCCTCTGTTGCTTCACGGGGGGAATACTTAAAGGCAAAAATATTGTCAAATTGAACCTCTTTTAAAAACAGTAGAGTTTGATTAAATTCTTCGTCTGATTCTTGAGGAAAACCGACAATGACATCGGTTGTTATCCCTAAGCCTGGCCTGGCCTTTTTTAAGCTTTCAACCTTTTTCAAATAGGTGCGCCGATTGTAAGCCCTGCGCATTCTTTTTAAAACGGTGTCCGAGCCCGATTGAACCGGCAAATGAATATGTGAGCAAAGTTTAGGGTTTGTGGCATATTCTTCAATGAGATCGTCTTTAACATCTTTGGGATGGGGAGAGGTAAAACGAATTCTTTCAACATTTGTGTTTTCAGAAATGAGACGAATCAGCTTAGAAAAGTCGGGATAAGAATTGACATTCTGACCGAGCAGAGTCACTTCGCGGCAACCTTTTTCAACCAAAAATTCAATCTCTTTTATGATTTCTCTGGCCGTGCGATAGACTTCTGTCCCCCTGACTTTTGGGACTATACAGTAGCTACAGCGACTGTTGCACCCCTTCATAATGGTGACATAAGCACTGGGCCCTGAGAGTTTGGTTGCCGCAACATCATCCAAAAAATGATAATCTTCGGCGCTGTTAATCAGTTCTGTAGCCAGAACCGGTTTTTTGGTTTTTTGGAGAATCTCCAAAAGCTCCGGAAGACGATAAATCTGATCGGGTCCAAAAACAAGATCGAGCCCTTGAAAACGGCTGATTAATTTTGCCCCCTGATCTTGGGCCACACAGCCGCAAACACCGATGAGTCGAGGTTCGAGGTTCGAGGTTCGGGGTTCGCTGTTTTTGAAGGCGATGGCACGGCCGATTTCGGAAAAGGCCTTTTGGTGGGCCTTTTGGCGCACGGTGCAGGTGTTAAACAAAACCAGATCGGCTGTTTCTGGTTGGGTTGTTGGCTCAAACCCCAGATTGGCTAACAAACCCCCAATTTTTTGGGAGTCGTGTTCATTCATCTGACAGCCAAATGTTTTTATAAAAAATGTTCTAGGTGCCATGTTCTATGTCCCACTTTTCGGACATCGAACATTGAACAAATTCAAATATTTGTCAATTGACTTGAATGTTTAAGCCATGTTAGATCTGCCCAAAATGTTTAAACCGTTTGTTGCTCCAAACCAGCAAGTTCGCGAGTTCACGCCTAAGTCAATCATCTTAGGAATCTTGTTTGGCCTTCTTTTTGGCGCCTCCACTGTTTATTTGGGATTGAAAATTGGACTAACCGTTTCGGCATCGATTCCCATCGCGGTTTTATCGATCGCCATCTTCAAAAAACTTGGGAACTCGACCATTTTGGAAAACAACATTGTGCAGACAACGGGTTCTGCTGGTGAGTCAATTGCCTCCGGCGTTACCTTTACGATCCCTGCTCTCATTTTTTTAGGTTATCAAATGGAATACCCACTAACCCTAACCCTTGCCGTGATTGGGGGAACACTCGGTGTTCTTTTCATGATTCCTCTCAGGCGTTATCTGATTGTAAAAGAGCACGGAAAACTTCCTTATCCCGAGGGAACGGCCTGCGCCGATGTTTTAATTGCCGGCGAAAAAGGTGGAAAACTTGCAAAACTGGTTTTCTCCGGCCTTGGTTTCTCCGTTTTCTACAAATTTTTGATGAATATTATGGGGTTTTGGAAAGAGACCCCCCACCTTGCTTTGAATTGGATGCGCGGAGCGGTTGTCTCAGCAGAAATCACGCCAGAACTTTTAGGAGTCGGCTACATCATCGGCCCCAGAATTTCTGGATATACGGCAGCAGGCGGTGCTTTGGCGTGGTTAGTTCTGATGCCCGTTATTAGTTTTTTTGGTCAATATACCTCGCAACCAATCGCACCGGCCACAAAACTGATTTCCGCCATGAGCATGGGAGAAATTTGGTCTAACTATATTCGCTACATCGGTGGGGGCACTGTCGTTTTTGGTGGGATTATTACGCTCATCAAGTCATTTCCCACCATTTGGAACTCTTTTTCCCAAGGATTTAAAGATTTTAAATTATCAAAATCGGGCCAAGCAGACACAAAATTAAGAACCGATAAAGATTTGCCAATCATGGTTACTGTTGTCGGGGCACTTGGGATGATGGTCATTATCAGCCTCTTGCCGTTCTTGCCAGGGGCCAAACTCTCTCATATCATTGCAGCAGTCTTGATTGTTATTTTGGGATTTTTCTTTTGCACTGTTTCTTCTCGCATTGTCGGTTTGATTGGAAGCTCTGCAAACCCAATCTCTGGAATGACCATCACCACTTTGATGCTCACCTGTCTTATTTTTGTCATGTTTGGCTGGAAGGGAAAAGAATTTGCCGTGGTCGCTTTGAGTGTTGGAACGATTGTTTGCATCGCCGCAGCCAATGCAGGAAATACTTCTCAAGATTTAAAAACAGGCTACATCGTTGGAGCAACTCCGTACAAACAGCAGCTCACTTTAATTATTGGTGTTCTCACTTCTTGCCTCGTTATCGGCTTGACCATGATCGGGTTACATAAAGCAGGTCTGGCCACTGGCGGCGGTATCGGTTCTGAAGCGCTTCCGGCTCCCAAGGGCCAGCTCATGGCGCTCATCATTGACGGTGTTTTGAGTCAAGCAATGCCGTGGGATCTCGTTTTGTTTGGAATTTTTATTGGGCTTGTTGTCTATCTTTGTGGCGTGGAAGTCCTCCCGTTTGCAGTCGGTGTCTACCTCCCCTTCTCGATTTCCCTCTCAATGTTGATTGGGGGACTGATTCACGCACTTGTTAAAAAAGCGGGAGAAAAGACCGATGGCTCTGAAGAAACAAGTCCTGGCGTGCTCTACAGCTCCGGACTCATTGCCGGCGGAGCTGTGATGGGAATTGTCTATTCTTTCTTAAAAGGTTTTGGGCCTGATCTTTTTAAAGTTTTGAACGTAGGCCCCGGATGGAATCTAGGAGAAGCCCAAGGAGGACTTGGCGATTTGATCGCCGCTGTGATGTTTGTCTTCATGGGCATCACACTTTATCAAACAGCAAGGAGAAAATAATATGGCCAGACGACCAACAGAATTTGTGGTGGAGCCGTTAGAACCTTATATACCAAGCCAAAATGCTTCAGTCCCTGAATTTACACTTCGGTCCATCATTCTTGGATTGATATTGGGGCTTCTCTTTAATGCGGCCAATGCCTATCTCGGTTTAAAAATTGGGTTGACCGTTTCTGCATCGATTCCCTCTGCTGTTATCTCTATGTTCGTTTTAAGAATGCTCCTTCCAAAAATTTGGCGAAAAGCAAAACCGGGAACCATTTTGGAAAATAATATCGTTCACTGTTTTGCCTCAGCCGGCGAAGCGATGGCTGCCGCCATTATTTTTACCATTCCTGCAATTTTATTTTTGGGAAATCAGTTCTCAAACTCACAAATCTTTCTTTTAGGAACAGCCGGTGGGGTGCTGGGTTTAATGATGATGATTCCCCTGCGTCATGCCCTTGTCGTTAAAGAACATGAAAACCTTCCTTTCCCGGAAGGAACCGCCTGCTCCAAAGTGCTGGTGGCCGGCGACAAAGGGGGGGTTACTGCAAAACCGGTTTTCAAAGGGATGGGGATTGGGGCCCTTTTTAAATTTGCGATGTCGGCCTTTTATTTATGGAAAGATCAAATGTTTTGGAGTTTTAAAAATTTCTATAAAGCCGGTTTTGGATTTGAAATTTCCCCTTTGCTGGTAGGTGTAGGCTTTTTGGTGGGCCCAAGGGTAGCCGCAACATTGCTGGGTGGTGGTTTATTGGGTTTTATGGTGATTATTCCAGCAGTAGCCTATCTCGGCGGTAGTAACATTGTCTTTCCAGGCACCTCTCCTATTTCAGACATGTCGACCATGGCAATTCGCGCCAACTATTTAAAATATATCGGTGCGGGTACCGTTGCCTTTGGTGGTTTGTTAAGCATTGTGAAAAGTTTACCCGATATTATTGCATCACTGCGTTACAGCGTCCGTTTGTTGTTTACAAAAAGTGACGCCACTGTGGATGCCAAACAACAAAGAAAACAATCGGGAAAAGATCCGGAAATCAAAAATATTGCCGTCGGCGGAGCCATTTTGGGATTTTTGGTCGGAGCCTTTGGTGGCGATCAAGAATGGAATCAGCTCAACACCATTTTGATGCATGTCTTCATATGGGGCGGGCTGGGTACTGCGGCTGGATGGCTGGTCTTTTATGGTGTTGCAAAGGCGTGCGCTATTTTCAGCTATAAATTTATCAGAATCGAAAGAGATATGCCACTTCCAATGGTTCTTGGGTTGATGGTGTTAATGTTTCTGGTCATCTGGCTTGTTCCTGCCTTCGATCTTTCGTTTGTAGAGACCCTGCTTGTTATTGTATTTTGCTTTTTCTTCGTAGCGGTTTCTTCTCGCATGGTCGGTTTGATCGGAAACACCAACCAACCGGTCTCCGGCATGACCATTACAGCACTCCTTTTTATTACCGTTATTTTTGTGGCCCTGGGTCACGACGCCTCTACTGTAAAAATGGCGGCCATCATGGGAGGTGCCGCAGTTTGCATCGCGATCTGTATGTCGGGAGATCTTTCTCAAGATTTGAAAACAGCCGCCATGGTGGGCGCAACACCATGGAAAGTTGAGGTAGCCCAAATTGCGGCTGTTTTACTCTCTGCGGTTCGCTCCGGTTTTATCTTGCTCCTTCTATATTGGGCTTATGGCTTTGGAGATCCAACAGCCGCACATCCGAACCCATTAGAAGCTCCACAAGCACAACTGATGGCAAAATTGGTGGAGGGGGCGACCGGTGGCAATCTTCCCTGGACACTCCTCATTTTCGGAGCTGTGATTGGATTGGTTTTTGAACTCTGCTCCGTTTCCGCGTTACAGATTGGTATCGGACTCTATTTGCCGATCACAACCTGGCCCATGATTATGGTGGGTGGGCTCCTTTCTGTTTTCACACAAAAAAGAGCCAAGTCAAAAGAAGAAGCCTTCGAAATTCATCACCAAGGCTCTCTCTACGCATCGGGGCTCATCGCTGGAGATGCTCTTACAGGAATCTTGATTGCTGTGCTGACAGTGGGCGGTTTGGATAAAATCCTTAAACTCCGAGATCCCTCTGCCGGTTTTGGGACAGGCATCGAAGACCTGTTGGCAACCGCTCTCTACGCAGCGGTGGTCTTCTTATTTTACCGAGCTTGTATGAAGGGAAGAAAAGCAAACGCTTAATTCCGAACTGGCTATCTAAAGGAGACCAGTTGAAATCTGCCGGTTTCGTAGGGATTATAGCCTCTTCCTTTTGGATGAAACAGAGAACCTTCTTGTCTCATCACCACAGCCAAATCTTGTGATGGCCGCTCCTTAGATGGTAGAGTCCCTCTTAATAATTCCCAAGGAACAAAAAGCCTTGGCTCGACATGATCCTCCCAGCAAGCACGATACATTAGACATCCCAAAACAAGCCCACTACCTTGCCGGGTAGCTCCTAAAAACAGATCTTCAAAAGGATCCATCGAATCGGTTGAAAACCCATCCCCTGTAAAAATAAGGACACCACTCCTTGATAATATAGCACCTAATTTGCCTAACTTTGGATCAACGAGATAATTTCCTTCTAAACCTTGATATGGAAACATAGCCTTTGCAGCTTTGGATACATGTGTATGAAAAACGAACTGTGCCCTCTCAGGCAAAGGTAGAGCTGTTTTGTCTCCTTTAATCAAAAAATATTCATCTCCCATTTTAAAGAGCCCCGTTTCAAAACCAAGCCAGGGTAATGCTTCCAGTGCAGCTGGTGTCAGAGGTTGTTCTACTCTAATCCGTTCACCGAAAGAGGCTTTCTTAAGAGCA
This sequence comes from Deltaproteobacteria bacterium RIFCSPHIGHO2_01_FULL_43_49, assembly GCA_001798075.1. Classification (GTDB taxonomy): domain Bacteria; phylum UBA10199; class UBA10199; order SPLOWO2-01-44-7; family SPLOWO2-01-44-7; genus SPLOWO2-01-44-7. The sequence goes on from MGRG01000011.1 coordinate 136,167, forward strand.
TCAATAATAGATTTGGAATCTCCTCTTGAGCCCGATGGAGGAAGTTGAGCACCCGAAACAAACGAACTCACTTGTTCAGCCAAAAGGACAACATCTTCTGGTTTACAAACGGATTCGCTTGTTTGGTCATTGGCTGTAAGGAGCCCCGCTGTTACAGGTACGATAGAGACTAGCGCTTGTACTGGCGTTGGCATCGGTATCGAAACCTTTGCCAAAAACAGTTGTAGAAAACAAGGGCTATTTTTTAGAGCTTGTTTCCGACTGGCGTGGCGGAGAGGGTGGTGAAAGGCGTCTCGGAGCCC
>MGRG01000011.1:136475-188584 GCA_001798075.1 Deltaproteobacteria bacterium RIFCSPHIGHO2_01_FULL_43_49
AATTTTGGGTCGTCCCAAAATTGAGGGGCGTCCTTTCACCACCCTCTCCGCCAGGTAGCCAGGAGGAAACAAACTCAATAGAAATTTCTAGAAATCTTTTTCGATTTTGAGGTCGTTGATGATTTCGTCTATTTCCTCTTCGGTGGTGGTTGATTCCACGACTTCAAACTGGTCTTGTTCGGTACCGAATTCGGTTTCCACACGATCCTCAAAATCCTTGGAGCGGATGTCTTTCTTGATCTGATCGACATAGCGGTCGGGACTCCGTTTCAGAATCGATTCGACGTAGCGATTTAAATTCTTGGCCGCCTTCTTTTTCTTTTCGGCCTGGAGTTTCTTCCAATTTCTTAAATAATGGAGACGGCACAGCCCTTGTGTGGTTTGCGCATTATGGCAACCCTTATCCTTGCATAGTTTGATCTTGGGCATATCTTTCTAGTTAAAGAGAAATTTAGAGAAAGTCAAGGAAGCGAGCTATTTTAGACGGGATTTTGTCTTATTCAAGATGTCGCGAAAGTGTCTCCTTTTTTCTAAAGCCTCTTCTCGTTCTTTGACGACTTCTTGCCAGACTTCATCGCGCATTGTCTCGGAGGTCTTCTTTTTTAAATATTTTCGCTCACGAATCCAAAGAGTAACAATCAGCCCCATCAAACCTAGGAATAAAAGAATTAAAATAATGGAGCTCATTGAAAAATCCTAAATTCTAAGCACTAAATTCTAAACAAATTCTAAATCACAATTTTCCAAATTCCAAACTAGATTATTTAGAATTTCGGATTTAGGATTTCGAATTTGCATTTATAGTGAGGAGGCGAGTTTTGTGCGGGACTCAATATAGTTTTTAACCCCCCTGGCAATGCCATCCGCAATGGTCCACTGATAATTGGAGTCTTTTAGTCTCTTTTCTTCTGAGGGATTCGTAATAAAGGAGGTTTCTACCAAAATACTGGGGCTCTTCGAACCGACCAGCACATAGAAAAGTGCGGAATCGACTTTCAAGTCTTTGACCGGCTTGTAATTTCCCTTCAAACGATCCACCAACGATTTGTGAACCGCTCTTGCCAAGTCTCTCGACTCTTCTGTATTGGCATTTTGCAACATGGTTGAAAGAATTTGCTGCGAGAGATCTTTTGGTTTGCCATTGGCTTTGTTTTCTCTGTTCGCCAATCTTTTGGAGGCTTCGTTGGTGGCATTATTCAAATAAAAAGTCTGGACCCCTTTCGCGTTTTCCGATTCGGATGCATTGGCGTGGATAGAAATAAACAAATCCGCGCCCCTTTTATTTGCAAAAAGGTTACGCTGTTCCAAGTTGCGCGTCCGGTTTGTCGTGCGAGTCAAATACGTGTTCAAACGCAAATCATTTTTGAGTTTGAAAGCAAGTTTTCTTGAAATTTGCAAAGCAACATCAGCCTCTCTTGTTCCCCTCGTCCCGATAGCGCCCGGATCATCACCACCATGCCCTGGATCAATCACAACGGTTCTCACTACAACATCACGATTTAAGTCTTTTTTGGGTTCTTCTTTGAGAGTTATCGTCGGCTCTTTTTCTGTTGTTGGGACATCGCTATCCTCTGCATTAGAAGGTATTGCAGAAATGACCTCGCCACCTCCACCATTCATCTTTTGTAAAAGCTCTTGAGCCTTGAGAGCCATATCCCCTTTGGGGTACTTCGCCAAAATGGCGTTCAGAGCCTTCTCCGCTTTCTCTTTCTCCTTTTCTTTTTGAAGGCGTAAAAGGGCAATGTGATAAAGACTATCATCCGCCAGGGAATGATTGGGATATTCTTTGATAAAGGAGTTATAAGTATTAAAAGCTTTTTGCAGCTCTTCGTCATTGTGAGTGAGATCAAATTTTTCTTGATAAATTTTGGCAACACTAAATAGAGCTTTCGTTCCCGTCTCTGTGTTGGGATATTGTGAGGCAACTTCTTCAAACTTTCTGGCACAACGATCCCACCCTTGAGTACTCGTTTTGTCCAACGTGTGATAGCATTTCTGTGCGAGGGCATATTCTCCAAGGGCATCCTGGGACTGCGCAAAGCAAGGATAAATCAAAAACAAGCCCACAATAAGATAAGCTATCTGTTTCATGAAAGTGGTTTATATCACAAACTTTTTATTTTTGGTATGTGTTTTTTATTTTTGGTCGACCGTTGATTGTTTTGTGGCGACAAGGCTTAAAGAGGATCGGGGTTGTTTAGGGACAGGGATATTTTCAGGGCGCTTTCCTTGCCTGAGCCACCAATAAAGCTCTTCCAACGGACCGGAGGCGACATAAGCCAGAGAGGCTAACAACATCATGATGGTCGGCTCCCAGGCAATGACGGCAATCACACCGGCCGCTCCAACGAGGGCAAAAAAGGAGAGTCTACTTTTCAAATCCCACTGTTTGGTGCTTTGATAACGAACGGTGGAGACCATCAACAAAGCAAGAAGAAAGGTTAAAAGCAAAATCCAGTGATTGCGAACGGGGAGCATCCCATATTGACCATCATAAAAAATGACGGCGGTAGCCAAAACATAAGCCGACATGGGGATTGGTAATCCTTGAAAATATTTATACTCCACCGAATCGGCCTGAACATTATAACGAGCCAGACGCAAAGCCCCACAGGCAAAAAATAAAAAAGAGACGATCCAACCCAAACGACTAAAATGATGGAGGGCCCAAGTGTAGATCAAAATTCCGGGCGCCAATCCAAAAGAGGCCAAATCAACCAGCGAATCATATTCGACGCCAAACTGAGAACCTCCGCGTGTGAGTCTCGCTAGCCTTCCATCGAACATATCAAAAACACCGGCTAACAAAATGGCCCACGACGCGGTGACAAACTCTCCATGCAACACCTTGATGACAGAAAAAAAACCGCAAAAAAGGCTGGCGGTCGTGCAGAGATTGGGAAGAAGATAAACCCCCTTCTTCACCCCTTCCCTTCTGCTAATGCGGCGCTTCAAAGGTCTCATGAAATTCTCCCCAAAATTGTCTTGCCGGCATAAACTCGCTGCCCCTTTTTGACAAAAATTTCACAAGGGAAGGGACAATACAAATCGGTTCGCGATCCAAATTGAATGAGCCCAAAACGATTACCCCTTTTTAACGCATCACCACTTTGGATGTAACTAATAATCCGTCTGGCCAGAAAGCCGGCAATCTGAATGACGAGCCAGCTCTTGCCATATTGATCGCGCATCAAAACGGCATGGTGTTCGTTGTGATCCATTGCCTTTCGCTTAAAAGCTGCTTTAAAAGAACCCGTCTGATAAAAACAATCGACGACCGTCCCCGAAATCGGCGAACGATTAATATGGCAATTAAAAGGGGACATAAAAATGCTGATCCGTTTTGCCCTCCCTTTTAAATAGCGTTTTTCATCGCAATCGACAACTTCTAGAATCTTCCCATCGGCAGGCGCCAAAATGAATTCTTCTCCGGCAGGCCTCCGGCGCGGAGGGTTTCTGAAAAACGACACGATGTAGAGTGTGAGCAAAAAGGGGAACAAGGCCCCCCACTCACCAAAGGCAACCCAAGTCACAAAAGTAATCAATGCGCTAAAAAAAATGTAGGGATAGCCCTCTTGAGTGACGAGTCTTCTGCGCGGCTTTTTGCGATAGCAGGGAAGCCCTGGCTCCCCGCCTAACACTTCTTGTTTTATCATAGTTTAATGGCTCGTAGCCTCTCCTCTATATTTCTTTAAAATGGTTTCAATTTGATCTTTCCCTTTCAGTTTCTTTTTCTGCAGTTCTTTTCTCAATACCACTTCTTCCGGTGTTAAAAAGAGCTTTCTATCAAGCTTGGCTAGCTGCCTTTCGTAGCTGACATGCTCTTTGTATAAATTCTCTAGAGCATTCTCCTTGGCACTAACTTGCTTGATCAGCTCTAAATCTCTTTCTTCCATTCTACCTCCTTTTGGTAAAACAAAAAAGCCGTCAGCGTTGATCGCGACGGCCCCAATCAGCAATTAAGGTGCTGACCCATTCACGCGTCCATCTTACTGAAGGTGTTTTTTGTGTCAAGTAAATTTAAAAATGTGCGTCTTTCCGACAACTTAACCTCTTCTACCGTGATACGCACCCGATCCCCTATCTTAAAGAGTTTTTTGTGTCGCTTCCCCTTGAGTGCCAAATGTTCCTGATCAAAGGCGTAAATGTCCCCTTTGAGGCTCTCCAGAGGCACCAAACCCTCCACAAAATAATCGATCAATTCGACAAAAAAGCCAAATTTGGTGACATGGGAGATGACGCCTTCATAGGTCTCGCCCAATTTGTCTTGCATAAACAGCGTCATATGAAGGGCGATCATTTCCCGTTCGGCCTCCATCGATCTTCTTTCTTGGCGGGAGCAATGTTCGGACATTTGTTCTAATAAAATTTCGGGTGGACGCCACTTGGCATCACCCCATGCCGTCTTCAACAATCGATGGACAATCAAATCAGGATAGCGCCGGATGGGCGATGTAAAATGACAATAACATTTGCTAGCCAACCCAAAGTGACCGATATTGTTTGCGCTATAGACAGCCTGCGCCATGGAGCGAAGCAACATAGAATTGATAAGGCGCATCTCTGCATGCCCCTTAAAATATTTTAAAATTTTCATGAGATGATGAGAGGGAACAGGAAAATGAAAGCGCCCTTGAAAACCTAGACGTTGGACTATTTTGTAAAAGCGGCTGATTTTTTCTGGGTCGGGGCCGTCATGGACACGAAAGACACAGCCGACTTTCTTTTTCACCAGAAATCGCGCCACCGCTTCGTTGGCGGCGATCATTAACTCTTCAATAATTTGATGGCTCCAGTTACGTTCTGTTTTTTCGATATGTTCAATGCCACCCGTCAAATCCAAAATAATTTCTGGCTCCGGCAAGTCAAAATCGAGGGAGCCTCGCATGCTTCGCAAGTTTTTCAACCTTTCGGCTGCCTCTGATAATATCTCCAGCGTTTCCAGTAAAAACTGGGTTTCTTTTCTTAGTGATTCTTCTTTGTCAACCAACAACCTACGAACAAGTGTGTAGGTCAGACGGGCATGACTTTGAAAGATGGCGGGATAAAAATGCTCTTCAATCACCTCGCCATGATGAGAAAGGAGCAGCTCAGCAACCAATGCCAGCCGATCTTCATGCGGTTTCAAACTGCACAAGTCATTGGAAAGAATTTCGGGCAACATGGGTAAGACACGGCCGGGAAAATAGACCGACGTGGCCCTTTCATAAGCTTCTTTATCAAGGGCTGAATGCGGCTGGACATAGTGACTGACATCAGCGATGGCAACCCAAAGTCTTATTCTGTCGTTGGGCAATTTTTGCGCACAAACGGCGTCATCAAAATCTTTGGCGTCATCTCCATCGATAGTGATAAAGGGTAAAGAGCGCAGGTCTTTTCGACCGTCGCTTGTATCTCGTGAAGCGTATCTCGTAGGCGCTTCACTCTTCACGAACGACGCTTCACGCTCGACAGGCTCTGGAAACATCTTCGGCAATTGATGCTTCGCAATCACATATTCCACCTCTGACGGAAGACTTCCTCTTTTAGGCAGTTGTTCAATGACCTCTCCTTCTAATGGTCGTTTCTCGGACGGATATTGGGTTATTTTGGCGACAACGTAATCACCATGCTGCATCCCTCTGGGAGCAGAGACAAGACGCATCTTGTGTCTAACCCTCTGATCTTCCGACAAAACAGACCATTTGCCTGCCTGATATTCCAGTCTTCCCACCATTTGTTTGAGTCTTCTTTGAACAATTGCTTTGATGGAGCCTTCCATCAATCCCTTGGCATTTTTGCGGACGGTAACTTCCACCAAATCACCATGCATGGCATCTCCCATCAGGCGGGCGGGGATAAAAACATCGGGATGACCAGATTGGGTGGGGGCTACAAAACCGTAGCCTTCATAATGGAGGGATAACTCCCCTATAATAGTGCTCATTTATGATGAGGAGGGTGAGAAAGTGACGGGTCCTGTCCCTCCGTATTGCCGTGGGGGCCCCTAACAAAACCCCACGGCCAACACTCCGGGCCACCCATTACTTTCTCACCAGTCCCATAGTACTTTATTGCTGAATTATGCTTGCAAAACAAGGCTATTTAGTGTTGGAGGATTTTTGGGCTTGCCGCAGCTCAAAGCTTTGGCGGAACAAGGAGGGATTTATGGGCAAAGAAGAATGGGAAGAACTTGGGTTTGAAAAAGATGATGTTTGTCCTAATTGCGGCCAGATGACTGAAGGAGAAAATGTCTGTCCCCACTGTGGTGCCATATTAACGGAAGAAGATGACGAACTAGACGGTTTCCACGAAGACGAAGAGACTTAAAAATGCCTATGCCGAGGTGATGGAATTGGCAGACATGCACGATTCAGGGTCGTGTGCCTGCAAAGGCATAAGGGTTCGAATCCCTTCCTCGGCACAAAACATTTCTAATCGAACCACTCCAGTAGTAGTCATCATTCTAATTCATGGGAACAGATGGAGGTGGAGATTCTTCCGGAATCTTGCCAAACATCTTTTCATAACGAACGATGTTTTCTCCAAGTGCTTTTAAAAGGCGTTTTGCATGTCCGGGGGAGATGATGACACGTGCCCCAACAATCCCTTTTGGTGAAAAAACCGTCATGCAGTCCAAGAGAAACTCTCCCTGTGTATGCCTGATTGTAATACTATTTGAATAAGTGCCTTTTAGCACATCATCTGGAATGATGATGGGTAACTCCTTTTTTTCATCAGTCATGGCTTTCCTCCTTGAGTTGGTAGATAAATTTTTTGCCGATTTTTCTGGAAACCAGAAAACCTTTTTTTTCCAGCTCTTGTAAATCGGTCCGAGCTGTTTCATAAACTATTTTTTGGAGCTTCTGATATTTTTTTACATCAACGTGTGAGATATCCGGACGCAGCAGATACTTGATAATACTCATTTGTCTTTTATTTAATTCGAGCGAACGTTTCCCAACTAAATCTTCCAGGTGACTGGCGGTGGCATAGCGTTGGATTGCAAAACGCAAATTATCAATGGCTTCTGTTGTAATGTCGCAAGAATAATGAATAAAGAACGTCAAGTCAGTTCTAGTTTCTTCAACATTAAGTATCGCTTGATCATACGCTTTTCTTTTCTGTCCGATTACGTGTGAAATGGAGAGAAACGGCATGGCATTATAAAACTTGTTTAGATAAAGATAATAAAGCGCGCGCGCTGTCCTCCCATTTCCATCCGGAAAGGGGTGAATATAAACAAAATAGAAATGCAGAATGGAAGCCACACTCAATGGGTGAAGAGAGGACGCGTCTGATATCGTAATATCCTTCGGGTGGAGCCATTGAATAAGATACTCTAAAAACCCTTCTATCTTTTCAGGTGTCGGTGGAACGTAATAAATTCTTAACGCATCTCCAACCACAGTATCATGTTCTGGGGTTCTGAACTCCCCTGGTTTTCCGTCATCGAGGGCGTTATCTGTCACAATGCGATGGAGGTCTGTGATAGTTTCAATACTGATTTTTTTGTCTGGGTTAGACAGAATATATTCCATGGCTCTATAATTATTCAGCGTCTCACGTTCACTTCTATCACGTGGAAGTGAATTATGGCGTATCATCTCTTCGGCTCGTCGACGAGTGGTCTTAGCACCCTCGATCTGAGAAGAAAAGAAAGCCTCCTCCAAAAGGTTATCTTTTTCAATTTTTTCTATGGCCTTAGACGGAATATTTTCGAAAAGCGTATCATAACCATATCGGTCCATTACACTTTGAGCTTTTAGAATATGTTGTGTCGAACAGAAAAAAAATGGCTTTCCTCCTTGATTCAAAAGGGGGGTTGGCACCTTATGATGCTCACGCCACTGATGTACCTTGCTAAGAATATCTACCGAATCCCAATCTTTGGGAATCCGCCTCCTTATCTCTAGATTTGTAAGATATCTTTCATTACAAATCATTACAAAGGAATCTCTGTCATCATTTAATATTGCTTGTTTTAAGTCTATAACCATATGATATTATTTATATTTTTTATACACAAAAACCAACATACTACTAATCTAATACTATTTTTATCGGTTTGTCTACTAATATTTTACTAATTTACTACTAATTGACTAGAAATTTTGGTCAGTGATTTTTGTTACTGAGCTTATAAATTTACTGTGGAAAAAGAGTAGAATTTGCTGATACACACTCTTCATAATGAACCTCCTATTAATCCTTTTACTCCAACTCGTCTGGGCGGGGTCTTATGTTGGACAGAAATTTGCGTTGGCGGAAATGCCGGTGGGTCTTGTCCTTGTCTTGCGCTATGGGATAGCCAGCCTTGCCTTTTTATTGGCAGGCAAACTCAATCTCAGACAAAAATTTTCAAACAGGGATTGGGCCTTGATTCTTTTTATCGGTATCTTGAATTTTTCAGGCTCCCCCTTTTTTCAACTTCGCGCCCTTCAGTTAACAACCGCGACTGATACGGCCATACTGGTTGCCTTTGAACCACTCATCGCGTCCCTAATAGCCGCTTTGTTCATCAAAGAGAAAATTCAGCGCTCCACTTGGCTGACTTTTGCTCTGGCAACGACAGGGGTCATCATCATGTCGGGTTGGAAAGGAAGCGTCGGCTCCATTCATATGGGTAGGCTTATTGGAGATCTCCTGTTTTTGACCTCTCTTGTTTGCGAAGCCTTTGGCTCCACATCGGGAAGACACCTCACACAAAAACATGATCCCTTCCCCGTCATTGCCTGGATGATTTTCTTTGGATTTTTGGGAAATCTGGCAGGCAATTTTCAATGGCTAACGACATCTAGCTTTTCATACGTCACCACTAAAAGTCTCTTTTCCGTTTTATTCTTGGGACTTTTTTCTTCCGCCTTTGCTTATGGCGGCTGGTTTTACTTGTTGCGCAAAATGACGGTGAACCAGCTTTCTCTTTCTCTCTTTTTACAACCGATTTTTGGAAGCTTGCTTGCCTACCTATTTCTTACCGAAAGACCTAGTTGGGAGACACTCATTGGGGGATCAATCGTTTTATCAACCCTGTTTGTCTGGGTCTGGAATCATCTAGCGATAGCGAAAAACATGAAAAACCACGCCCGAAAAAAGAAAAAAATTGATCACGGCAAAGAGCTTGTAGCTGAGATCCGGACTTAAGATGGCTTGAGGCAACATTGCCAGCGCACAAACCCAAACACCAACAGTCCAAACCAAACTAAACTCTCTAGAACTTTTGTTCTGACGAATTTTTAAAATCAGGGGAATGTTAAAAAAAGGAATGACAGTCCCTACGACCACGGCCAAATAGAAGAAAAAATTTCTCACGGAAACTTTATACTTTGGGGGCTTTTAAAAGTAAAACAGGAATATCAACTTGATGGCGAACTTTAGTGGCGGTGGCGCCATGAATCAAATCGCTAAGAAACCGGTGCCCATGGGTCGACATGGCAATGAGATCGCACTGATGTTCTTTGGCAAACTTGATGATTTCATCGGCCGGGTCCCCCATGGCAAGAAAGTGGGTTGTCTTGATCCCCTTTTTTTGAAGGCGCTTGGCCACTGCCTCAAGGTAGGCCCTATCCTGCCTGACCTCCTCGGAGTCTTTCAGCTGAAGTTCATCGTGGTATCTGGCCGCCCAGCCATCGGCCACATGAAGCAAAACAACCTCACTTTTAATAAATGGATTTAGACTTTCAATGTGGTGCAAAATTGCATCATCAGCGGCGCTGTGATCCAGAGTAACGAGAATTCGTTTATACATAAAAAGTTTGATACAAAAGCCAGCCATTTAATCCTGCGATAAAGATTGCAACCGCATAACTCACACCCTTTATCAACCAGCCATTCACAAACGCCCCCATTTTAGCACGAGAGCTGGTAAATTGCACAAGGGGGAAAACCGCAAACGATAATTGTAAACTCAAAATGACCTGACTCAAGATCAAAAGCTTGACCGTACCCCCCGTCCCATAGAGGGCTGTAACAAGGATGGCAGGAACAATGGCAATGAGGCGGGTGATGAGTCTTCTGATAATAGGCGGGAGTCGAAGATTTAAAAATCCCTCCATCACGATCTGACCTGCCAAGGTCCCAGTCAGCGTTGAGTTCTGACCCGAGGCAAGGAGAGCAAGCGCAAATAAAAGACTTGCAATGGGAATACCCAAAAGTGGAGAGAGCAATTCATAAGCCCGTTCAATCCCTTGAACGTCATTGTAGCCGTGCCTGAAAAAAACCCCGGCAGAGACAATCAAAATGGCGGCATTGATAAAGAGGGCGAAAAAGAGGGCAATGGTTGAATCAATCGTGGCATATTTGATGGCCATCTTCTTTCCCTCATCGGTATCCTGAAAATTGCGTGTCTGCACGATGGAGGAATGGAGATATAAATTATGAGGCATGACGGTTGCCCCCAAAATTCCGATGGCAATGTAGAGCATCTCCGGGTTTTTCAAAATCTCCAAATTGGGAAGAAAGCCGCGCGCAATACCACCCAGATCGGGTCTCGAAAAAATAATTTCAGCCAAAAAAGCACTGCCAATAATCGCGATGAGAGACACGACTAGAATTTCCACATAACGAAACCCTTTGTTTTGAAGCCACAGGATGATTAAAACATCTCCCGCCGTAATACAAACCCCCCAAATAAGGGGAATGGAAAATAGAAGATTAAGGGCAATGGCAGAACCGATCACCTCTGCCAAATCACAAGCGGCAATAGCAATTTCGCACAAGATCCAAAGAGCAAAGCTGACTGGTCTGGAATAATGGCCTTTACAAGCTTGCGCCAAATCCCTTCCGGTAACGATGCCCAGCTTTGCGGAAAGGGCTTGCAATAACATCGCCATCATATTGGAAAGCAAAATGACGGAAAGGAGTGTGTAATTAAAAAGGGAGCCCCCTGCGATATCGGTCGCCCAATTCCCGGGGTCCATATAGCCGACCGCCACCAGATACCCAGGGCCTGCAAAAGCTAAGAGTTTGCGCCAAACCGAAGCGTTCCTTGGAACTTCAATGCTTTTGTGAACCTCCGCCAGACTGGGCCTTGCTGGGGTCGATCGCCATGCGGTCACCTCATTCATCCTTAGCTCCTTCTCAAAAATTTAGCCTTGGCTAAATTTCGGCGTTGTGTAATACAAAGACCCATGGTTGTCAAGCAGCGGAAATTTTCCAAATTGAGACAAGCCCACCATCGGGAAAAGGCCGAGGATTACGTAGAAATGATCCAAGAGCTTTTGGGCAAACAGGGGGAAGCAAGATTAACCGATATTGCCAAACAATTCGGCGTTAGCACAGTGACCGCCCATAAAATTGTTGCGAGATTGCAGAGAGAACGTTTGATTGCTTCCAAGCCGTACCGCGCCCTTTTCTTAACATCGAAAGGGAAAAAAATGGCTACTCAAAGCAAACATCGGCATGAAATTGTCTACCGTTTTTTGCGCAGCCTTGGCGTGCCGGAAAACGTTGCCCAAGTCGATGCGGAAGGAATCGAACACCACGTCAGCCCCAAAACTCTGTCAATTTTCCAACGCTTTCTAAAAAGAAACGTTAACCGAAATCAGCCTCTCAGCCCCGATTAGCCTGAACTCTCAAGCCCCTGATTAGGAAATTATTTTTCCAATGTAGTTGGAAAATACCCTTTAACATCAGTGGGTTTCCTTACGATTCTCACTTATTACCTATCACCCTAGCTATAGGAATATTTAAAAAATTAAAAAAGTACGCAACTTTTTTTGAGAAGTGCCGATAACCAATAGTGAGGGGGAAAAAATAAGGAGGTCTAAAGTGAGTGACCGTATTACAAATATAAAATCCGTTATTCCTAATGACTGGAGATTCCACGAGAAGTTGTCTCTTACCATAAAACCCGTAGAGGATACAGGTTTAAAAGTATCAGAAGGTCCCTTTTCTGAGTCGCCGGCAACTCTCTCTGATTTAGAAAAAGGACGTTATTCTGGTATGCGTTTTGGTGGCGACTGCGATAACTCTTCAATGTCTCTTATTTTAGAATTTCGGAAGAAATTCTAAAATTGTTCCGCGCGTTTGGTCGCCTCCTGCGAAGCCTGAAGCTCCCCAATTGCAGCGTAATAACGACTTAATGCAGAATAGAATTCTTTGTATGTTTTGGAATCAATCTTCAGCATTTCAATACCCAAAAAAGAAATCGCTGAGTCAACACGGTGAATGACCCCTGGATCAATATTTTTCGGATCCATTTCACGCAAGTTATCCAGAATGGAAGATCGAACAAACTGGGTCACCTCTTCCATTGTCTCTAAAGCTTCTTGCCTGGATCCCGTATCCCAAAGAGCTTGAATAAGAATAACCCCCGCACTCAAGTCTTTTAAGAACAGGGACTGTTTTCTTATGAGTTGCATATAAGCATCTGCCTCTTCCTTTTCACCTAATGCATAAGCCACCGACGCAATTTGCCACAAAATCTTTAAACACCTTACAGAACCCGGCTCTTCCAAGGCAACTCCCTTTAAAAAGGTTTCTTTAGCCTCAACATACTTACCCTGTCTTTTGAGAAGCATCCCCATTGCAGATTGAATCGAAGCATCTCTAGGATTTAATAATAAACTTTCCCTAAATGCATTTTCCGCAGCCAATAAATTGCCTCGTGTCTCCTCAATAAAACCAATACGGCTATAGAGAGAGCTGTCTTTAAACCCATTTGCAATCGCTTTGTCAGATTGTTCCAGAGTTTTATCAAACTGTCCCTCCTTAAAATAGATCCCTGCCAGTTGAGCATGCCCAACTGGCTCTTTTTCTGCAAATTTTAGCCAGCGTTCTTTGGCAGCTGCCCAAAGTTCTCTCTCTTTCGGTAAGGCGAAGAGCCACTCGGGCTTGGGCAGAAGATCGGAAACTTCGGATATCAGTTTTCGCACTCGTTTTGAAAGTTCTCCTCGGTCGTGACGACGCATTGCTAAGTATGCTAGATTAAAATCCAACAAATTGCTTTGAGAAGACTCCTGTAAAAGAAGGCCTCCCCGCAACGCCTGAGCACCTTGATCGTAAGCTCCAACATCCACAGAATCAACAGCCAAGTTGGAAAGATCTGCTTGTAACATTTCACGCAAGGTTAAATCCGTCGCAAAATTATTCATGCTATTGGAAGCAATCAATAGCTGAACTCCCCCCATTTTAAAGAAGTCGACATAAATTTTCTGGCTGGGAAGTGGAAGGGCTATAGTCACATGCCCCATCCGTATCTCCTTAAAAGGCTGATTAGGTTGGAGCACCCCACCAAACTCACGCTCCAAGCGCTGACGCTTCCAAAAACTTAAATGATCTTGCCCCGTCAAATGAACAAAAACAGGATTTAACCCCGCGCGTTTTAACACAAAAAAAAAGACTCTGCTTCGCTCCGTACAGAGGCCCAGCGGCTGCTGCAAAGCTTCCAAAAGGGTCCCTTCCATCGGAAAATCCTTTCTCGTGAAGCCCAAACCCAGTCCACCTTTTTTTATAATATAGTCTGCAAAATCACCCAGACCCTCTTCAAATAAAAAGAAAAAAAGGGTTCGAAAAAAATGTGGATCTCGTTTTTGCAAAAGCTCTAACTGTTTTTTTGGGGGAGCACTTGCAAAAGAAGAAAGACCTATAAACAAACGTCTTTGATACTCTTCACTGTCTGGTGGAAACCCTTGTCGTTTAATTGCTGATTTCAGGACTGCAACAGTGCGATCTATTTTCTGAAGATATTCTGTGGCTTTATGTTCATCTTCAATCATCCAAGGAACAACTCTTCCTGTAATTTTTCTCAAAAAATCATGATATTGTGAATAGTGGTCAACAGTGGCTTCCGCAACCTCGGCACATTCAATGACACCATCACCACTTCCTATCCGATAACGCTCCATTGAGGCTTCCGAAAGTTTTGGATTTTCTTTGCGTCTCAGTAGGTAGTACCCACGATCGATCTCTTTCTCAGAAATGCCACCCTTAAGCATCTGATGAAACTGCTCAACCCAAATAGGCTCTTCACACTGTAAGTGGATTTTCGTCATTTTGTGTCCCTTGCTGACAATCGAATTCTAACCTCCTCAAGACGCAAATCTAGACCTTCAGCATTTGGATCTAACTCTTTCGCGGCGCGATACCGCTCTAATGCTTTTTCCAGTGAGCCATGAAAAAGATAACCATCACCCCACCGGCGATAAACTGCTGCCATCGCCGACTTTAAAAATGGGTTTTGTGAAAGAAGGGTTGGAACGGACAAATGATCCAAATCTTCCTTCCAAACATTTATCATCTCATCGAGCGTCTTCAAATCCAAACTGAACTGCATATTGATGGCTTGCTTCAGAGTTTTCTGTGCTTCATTTAAATGACCTGCCTGTATATAAGCCAAAGCAAGATAAAGGAATTCAAGTTGGAACTCATTATTATTTAGATCCTCACGATCTAAATGATGTCGAAATGCTTGTACGGCCTCCTCACCTTTCTTCTGCCTAAGTAACAGCTTTCCCCATTGACTATAAAAACTTTTGGAATGATCCTCCGGCTGGAATGCCAACGCCTCTGCCTCTTCAAATTCCTTTTGTGCCGCTTTTATTTCGCTTTGCCTTGCAAGGACTTTTCCCAGAATTTCTTTAGCGGCCAGACATTCGGGATCTTTTTGCAAAATCTGTTCTGCCAACCGCCTTGCCTCAAGAAAATCACCTTGTCCCAATACCGTTTGTAAAACAAGGATTTGTCTAACCCAGCTAGGGAATCCTGGATAATCGACAAAAAACTCTTTGAAACTTTTCCAATCCGAATGCCCCTTTCCGTCTTCTTCTTTCCATTGTTGTTCCAGGATCGCTGTAACAGCTAAAGGATGCCAGTGATAGTGGTTCAAATATTTTTCCCAACCCTCTTGACTCAAACCGGTTCCTTTTTTCTCCATTAAATACGCTCCAGCCTGTACAACAAGATCTTTTCCTGCCATTAATAAATTGAGATGTTCTGATAATGGAATGGGATAAAAAGGAAACTGTTCGGCATGCTCCTCGTGTTCATCAAGAGAAAAAACCCTCCAATCTCTCCCCAAATAAATGCCAACCCCATGGTCCAAATAAACATTGGAGTCGCAGACACTTTGATCTATTTGCCGAGAACGAATGATCTCTATGACACTGTTTTCAATTCCCGCCTCCTCAAAATATCCATAAAGGGTGTTATTGATGGTTGACGACAACGTTGTTACAAAAGAAAAAGCTGATGGGTCAATACGTCCTTTCAATGTAGTATCAAAAGGGCGTAAGTAATAATATCCTAATCCCCCCTCTTGTTCTAGATAATGGATAACTCGTTCTAGGCCAAAATTTTTAAACTCTGATAGGTGTTGGCGAATCTCTTGTTTTTGCTGAGTGGCCATGAACTTCCAATTCTTCTTTGCAGGAAAAAGAACCCACCAAAAAATGGCGAGCGCTTTGGCTTCAAGATATCTGGGAGAGGATGGGTCAATCTTTTTCTCCTTCAGAGATTCTTCAACCAAACCGAGCAACCTTTTAAAATTTGGATTATCCGCTTTTACAACCCATGGAAGTTTTCCCCCAATCCACTTTTCCAATGGCTTCCTGTAATGCCGCCAATTGCTAACAACATACTCCATGACTTCCTCTTCGGTAACAACACAGTCTCCCTTCCCTAAAATCTCACCAGCCTCGCCAATTTTGCGATAATCGATGGAGTGAGTCCCCCGATCCAGTATGTCATTGGCAACGCCGTCTTTTTGAAGAAGGTCATAAAAACTTCTGGCAGGATGTTGCGGGTCTATTTCAATCTGATAGGAAGAACAACCAGACATGGCCTCCATTAGCCAACCACAGCTTTCAAAGTCAAGAATGAATGCTTTATCTTGAAGACCCCTAAAAAATTCGCGTGAGCAAGCTGCTTGTGATTTTCTCTCTATTTCTTTTCTCTATTTCTGTGCTAAAATGGCTGCATGGATTTTGGTGTGCTTCCCTCTAAAATTGATAAGAAATATCAAGTACTTAGGCTTCTTGGCAAAGGGGGTGGGGGGCAAGCGTTACTGGCTCGAAAAGGGAATCAATGTTTTGCCATCAAATTACTGGACACTAGGCTTTTCAAAAATCCCGCCAAGTCGATTGAAAAATTCAAAAAAGAATTTTTAACACTCAAAAAACTCAACCACCCTCACGTCGGAAAACTTTTCGATTTTGGTTTCGATAGTCAGCTTAACCAATATTATTTTGTGGGGGAATATATCGAAGGAGAAAATATTCATGAAGCCTCTTTACACATGACATTGGAGGCGAAGGAAAAACTCTTTGTCCAATCACTCCAAGCCCTACACTATCTTCATACTTTTGGAAGGGCCGGCATTCGCCACAACGATATCAAAGCCGCTAACATGCTCGTCACCAAAAATGCCAACGGCGAACCGCAACTTAAATTGATTGATTTCGGATTGGCCTCGTTCGCTCCACTGGATGTGAAAGGAGGAACGGCCTCTTACATGTCGCCGGAACAAATTGTTCTCACCTTTCCTAGCCTGTCACAAGAAAAATTTCCAAAACCCGATTTGCGCGCTGACCTTTATTCACTGGGAGTGGTTTGGACTCTTTGCTTCACCGATCAGAATCCTTTTTTGGTTGAAAAAGATTCACAAGCCACTTTGAAACGTCATTTTGAATATGAGCTGGAGTCCCCTTCCAAACTCAGACCGGAACTCCCCAAATATTGGGATAAAATTATCCTAAAACTGCTGAAACAAAATCCTGATGACCGATACAGCAGTGCGGCCGAAGTGATTCAGGAGCTGAAATTTTTAAGTAACAAACCCTACTCGGTGATTCCTTCAACGATGCGGCATTATTATTTGCCAGAAGGAGAATGGATTGGCCAACAGAATACCTGGATCTCTCTCAAAAAAAATTGGGATGGGCTAGTGAACAACCCTGCTTTTGAGCCTGAGCTTGTCTGGATTGTAGGGGGGCGAGGTCAAGGCAAGACAAAAATCCTGGAGCATTTTAAAAGTCATGTGCAGTCACATGAAGGGCGGTTTCTTTTTTTGAACAAAGAAAATGAGTTGATTCAAGAAGAATCGTTGAGCGATTTGGATCGTTTCACTCAAGATTCAAAGGATTTTCTTGTGATTGCCGTTGACGACTTTTGCAAAGGAGACCCCACACTCCCCCATTTGGAAAGACTATGGCAAAAAGTTCGTTATCATAAAAGATGGGGTGGTAGCTCGCCCCTTCACTGGCTTTTTGTGATCACCATTCAAAAAACAGAGGAACAAATCAATGTTGAGGGACTGAATGCGACCATCTTCTTTCTGAAAAATTTCGGTCTCCAAGAGATCAAGGAACTTGTCCAAAAAATTTCGCCTAAAAACACCGATCCGCCGGAGCAGTTTATTCAGCAATTGAAAGACCACACCGACGGCAATCCGTTGTTTGTCACAACTGTTTTAAAAACATTGGGTGAAAAAGGCTTGCTCTGGAATGACGCCGGCGCTTGGCACCCAACTCTTTATAAAGATATCGGTATCGACTTCGAAAAATTATCTATCCCACAAGATTTGGAAACCACATTGCGTGAGGACTGGAAATTTTTGAAACCAAAAGAAAAGACATTATTGAAATGGCTTTCTTGCTTTTCTGAAGGAACGCAAATTGCATCGAGGGAAGCCGACAACCTGCTTCAAGAGGGAATCCTTATTCGCGACGAAAAAAACCGAGTGCTCTTCAAAAGCTCTTTTTTCCAAAGAACAATCTATCAACGACTCACCAACACCGAAAGGCAACGCTATCATGCAAAGATTGCAAGCCTCCTTAAAAAACAAAAACGGCCGGCACATATTATTGCCCAACATTTGATACAGTCCCCTAATAAAAAACTCCGATTGAAAGCGATGGAAGATTTAGCGCAGTTTTACACGGAGAATGGCAAATTGGCAGAGGCGCTCAAAATTCGTCAGACACAACCTCAAAAACCAGCCATTGCGATCCAAACATTGCGCCTTCTCGTTAGACTCAAAAAATTTGATGAGGCTTTGCACCTTGTTAACAAGCAGATTGCCAAAAGTGACAAAAACAATTTCTTGCTGCAAAACATGCGAGCCAGAATTCTTCTGGACGAAGGAAAGATCAAGGAAGCCACCGCCATTTACAAAAAAACGCGTGAGACAGAAATGCGCAACAACGATTTGGGATATACTTATCTACTTGCCCAGGATGGCACCCAAGCGCTGCGCTCTCTCAAAGAAGAGCTTAGCTTTGCTCAAAAAGAAAAAGATAAGGCGGGGCAACTTCGTTGTCACTACTTTCTAGGGGATGTCTGTCGAAAATGCTTAAGGGAGTTCGATGAAGCGATCAAGCAGTATCAAATGAGCGCCAATTTAGCCAAAGACATCAAAGATGCGGATTGGCTGATGCGTATTTATAATGGTTTGGCGGCTACCTATCTTGACCGCGCACAGGAAACGGGGGGACCTGGCCTCCAAAGTAGTAGTGGCGGACAAAATGTTTACAAACAAGCGCTCCGATATTTTGAGGAAAGTTTGGCCCTCTGCCAATATTTGAAAAAAGAAGATAGCGAGCTCGACTTTGAAACGGCGGCAATTTATCTCAACATCGGAACTGTTCAGCGTGAGCTAGGCAATTTTTTGAAAGCGCGGGATGCTTTTCAAACTATTTTAACGGTGCTCGAGCGAAAATCCAAAAAAAGCCGGCTTGACGAGGGACGTCTTTGTGAAACGTATATCGCGCTGGCCGATTGTTTGTTTGCTGAAAAGAAGTTTCAGGAAATGAGCGAACCGCTCAACAAAGCGTGGAGGATTGCCAAAAATTCGAAGGATCTTTTGGAGCACCAATGGGGAATCCAACTCTTGCTAGCCGAGATGTTCCAAGAAATGCGTAATTTCAGTCAGTTCAAGGAACACCTAACGCTGGCCGAACGCCTCCAAGCCCAACACAAAATCAACCCAACCCCGTTTGCAAAAAAACGACTCGAGGAGTTGAAAAAACTGGCCCCGCAGTGAAACGATAAGATATGTGATAGCAAAGTACGTGGTAGCAAAGTGCTAGGTACTAACCTTTCTAACGTATTCAAAAGGCGTCGGATGCCTTTTAAAATATCTCTTTACATTCCAAGTAGTTAGACAGATTTTCCTTTTGGATAAGCAACCTTTTTATCCGACAGTCGATAAAAGGATTGACACAGTTTGTCACAGGAATAAATTGCGGAGTCAGGATAAGGGGTAAGGGAAATGCATTTCAAGTTCCAAGTTCCAAGTTCCAGGTTCCAAGTTTTAAGTTTTGTTTTTTTTGTTTTGTTGTTGACCAGTTGCAGCGGAGGACAGAGTTTATTGCCAAATAGTCAAAATCTTTTCACACCCTCCGAAAACAACTCTCAATCAAACAACCCCTCCCCTGACGGAACCTCGAACCTCGAACTAGGAACCTCGGACAATCTTATTAAAGCAATCGATTCTCCAAACTATAAGGGTGAAATTGCTCTTTCATTAAAATCTTTTGATTCGGTATCTCAACTCAAAGATCGCTACCCTACTTTTTCATTCAAAAATCAATTTGGTGATCCTGTTTTGGTGGAAAGAGAGAGAAAGAGACTCGAAGTGGTTGTTAGCAAATCTTTGCCAGATTTGCGAAGGCATCTGGTTGTTGCAGAGCCCAACAGAACAAAAGCCAAAGAGCTTTTGATAAAGTTTACGAAAGAGCCGTTGTTTGAAATGGTTTATCCAAAAATGAAAGGCGAGGCGGCATCGGTTACAACACCGCCGAACTTGCTTAACAAACAAAGCTATCTGGATGATTTGCAAATTAGAACCGCGTGGACAAGAGGAGCCAAGGGGCAGAATACTCATTTAGACGACCAGGAAGAAGATTGGAATCCAGCTCACATCGATTTGCCACAATCACCTTATATTAAATCAACTAATTCACAACTACCCCAAGCAATTGCTCATGGAACGGCTGTCTTAGGTATATTGGTTGGTAAGGACGATGGAATAGGTGTTACGGGTATTGCTCCTCAGGCCACTGCAGAAAGCAGCTTCGGAGATGCGGCTGGAATTGCTTCTGTAAGGAACGAAGGCACAGGTGAGCGCTTCATAAACTTCATCCACCTCCTCGAAGAGCAATATTCGAATCCAACCTATGCCCCTTGTAATGCGCCGGCGAGTAGCGATGTTTGTGTCGCCGGAGAATTCTACCCCGATGCTTTTGAAGCTTATCAAATTGCAACTGCTATGGGAGTTCCTGTTGTTCTTCCTGCCGGCAATGGTGGGATCAACATGGACACCACGCGCTATATGGACAACTGGCCCAATTTGAGCCGCCAAGATTCTGGCGCCATCATGGTGGGTGCCTCCATGGGAGCCAACCGTCAAAAAGCCAGCTTTAGCAATTGTGGTCAGCGCATTAACTTGTTTGCGTGGGGCTCAGGAGTCGTCACCACCAGCTATCCTGGCGCTGGGCTCGATTGGTTTGGCCCAGACAATCCCAACAATGGCGACCCCAATGCCCACTACACCAATGCTTTCGGCGGCACCTCTTCGGCGGCAGCAATCATTGCCGGCACTGTTTCACTTTTGCAAAGCTATGCCTCCACTAGAATGGGCACCTACAAATATCTCTCTCCAGAAAAGGTTCGCGAAATTTTGATCCAATCTGGCGTTCCGGCTGAAGGTGAAAATGGCTGCAACATTGGCAAGCAACCCCGCATGAATGTGGCTTTAAATATTTTTGATGATTATTGGGCCGGCATTCAAAGGGATTTTCCAGAAATTGCAAACGGCACGGAGATCAAAGGAGATCGAAGAAGAACATTGCGTCAAAGAGGTGTGGGGCTTGTTTGCAATTATCATCGCCCCGATTTGAGTGATCCCAACTGTCCTGAAACGGCCAAATGCGTTTTGGTACCTCCTGCTCAAAGAGGGCCGAGAAATATTCCTGATCCGACGGTCAACCCAAGCGATTGTGCGGGTGGTGTGAAACCAGCCTGCATCGCCATTGACTTCACAAAGTCTGATTATGATTGTGCCGCGGGTGCTATTTGGCCGACAGGGATAGAGATAGCCAAAACACTCGATTTTGATGGTGATCAAAAGGCTGATTTGGTCAATTGGACAAATAACAAGTGGCAAATCGATCTCTCTTCCATTGACGAACATGGAACCTCGAACCTCGAACCTGGAACCTCAAATCTTGGAACCTGGAACTTAGAACTTAGAACTCCCGCCGTGAGTGGGAAATGGGTCTGGCCGGTGGCGGAGGATTACAACAGTGATGGTCGTGTGGATCTGGCAGTTTATGATAAAGAGCACGGAGTTTGGTACATCAAATTCACAAACAATGAATTACTTAGAACTCAGAACTCAGAACTTAGAACTTTTAATTGGGACTGGCAAATCACATTGGACTATCACGATGAATTGAACAGGGATGTTTGGCAGGCCAAATATGGCCGACCGGTGCCTGGTGATTACAACGGAGATGGATATATCGATTTAGCAATAGCAAGGAGTGACGGCATTTGGAGCATTGATTTTGGCGGGCCCAATCGAACTGATTATGGAACGTTTGATCTCAATGTGACTTATCTCACACCGGCGGAACTGGCCGCTGCCCCTGGCTGGGCTTATTTGCCGATTGTTGGTAATCTTGTTTATGGGGGTGGAAGTTCTACTAGAGATGGTGAATTTGATGAAGTCACGATTAAATTTCCAGATGGTATTGTTGATGTTGGCAAAGTGGTTAGCTTGATCGGAGACTCAGGCTCCCAATTTCAATATGCGGTCAGCATCAATGACGCACCCTATGGTGGAAATGAGTCTATTCCCCTAGTGATGAACGGTATTGACTTGAGTTTTAAGTCGAGTAGCGGCAGTTGGCCAGTGGCAGGAGATCGCGACTCTTATAATTTGTCAATGATCGCCCCAGCAGAAGGCTACGGCGGACTAGAGTGTCACCCTGTTATTGCTGACTTTGATGGTGACAACAAGGATGATCGAGCCGTTCAGTGTCCAACCGAGTTTAGAATAGGACTCAGTTCCACCGGACAACTAAGAAAAATCGTTCTCGGTTATAACACGCAAGAGTTTAGCCTCCCTGGGAAGCCTTACTTTGGAGGGATATCCTACATGACAGTCCAAAGACTCATTGAATATCAACTGATTAATTCCACTCAGGCACCCATTATCCCTGTCGATATGGTGTCCATTCATTAAGATTTCGAGTTTCTCATTTTGAAATACGCAAAAGGGTAAAAAAGACCTCAGCATCGGGATTAACCCCGCCAAGGAAAATTAAAATCACTTTATTTCTTAACCACTTACGCACTTAACCACTTACGCACTTATTTGGCACAGGGTTTGCAGACTTAGCCCTTCGTGAAACCTCTATTTTTTATCTTGGGCTTGTTTTTGGCGGCTCCTTCTTTGGCTTTGGCAGCATCACCTTGTGAGAATTTTTCAAATAAAATTCTTGTAGCAAACAGAGCGAGTATTATTGAAGATGCTTTTAAAAATTATCAGGATCCCCGCTATAAAAGTGCCGCAGACAACTCGATCTTACTTTGTTTTATCTCTCTTTCATCGCTTCCTCTCGAAGTTAGTAAAGCTTTTTCACTCATCAACACCTCTTCATTGCCAGTTTACATTGAAGGCTTAAACATCAGGGCAGACACAACTTTAACAAACGCGCCGCTTTTAGACTTTGGCGGCTCAAAGCCAATCATTTTTTCCAAAAACAAACTTTCCTGCTCTTCCAAGCAAAATACAATCGGAATCAAACTGGCAGGGGAGAGTCATCAAATTCAGGAGAGCGAGATTTTAAATTGTGGTATCGGCGTTCAAGTTGAAGGAAACAAAATGCAAGTGGGGCCCAACAATATTATTCACGACAACGGCATTGGGGTGAAAATTGCCAGCGGCTTGGGGAATTTAATTCAAAAAAACAGTGTTTATATGAATAATAGCAACAATGACGACCAATATGCTCAGGAAGAAGGAATTTACATTATGTCGGGTACAAATAATAATGTTACTTCACCTATTATTTATAAAAAGTTAGAAAATTCTGCACAAGTGGACAATGTTGTCGCTCAAACAGACAACGATATTTTAAACTATCCAGAAGGTGTTACTGATTTGCCTGCTGATAATGAACCTCCCGTCTTGGCGACATTTTCAATGGAGTTAGTTGATTTGCAAGGTCAAGTGCAAATTGATTTGGTGAGACAAGAATTATACCCTCGGCCCCAAATAGACAGTAAACCCGATCCTTTCCAAGGCCGTGAATTTTTTGCTGATGCTGATTGTGTTGCCGATAGCAATCTTTTAAAATGTCAAATCCCAATGACTCAAGGCAAAAAAAATCAAAAGGCTCTTCTTTTATTCCATCATCCAGAGTTTGGAAGTTCAACTTACTCCTTGCGCTTCAATCTCAATGGCCCTGGGTTGGTTTCGGCTGCGGGAATGGGCCCTGGAACAGGTGTTGTGGGTGATCCGTCTCTGCCGCCCCCCAGTCCCGAAGAAGAAAAAAGTGATTCAGGCTCCGGCATTGGCGCCAGCACCCCCTCCGGCGAGGCTCCAGCCACAGTAATGGCAGGTGGCATCGGCGCTACCGGCGCCCCGGGTGGTGTCAAATCCGGCGGTTGCGGTGCCTCGCTGAATGCTAATGCCTCCCCTTCATCGCTTAGTATCTTACTCTCCCTTTCCCTCTTTTTGACCCTTTTAGCCTACCGCCGCAGGGTTTAGCCGGTACGTGGTAGCGCAGTACGTGGTAGCAAAGTGCTAGGTAGTCGTCCCCAATTTTTTCTTGACCTTTTAGGGGGAGTATTCTTTAAAAAGGGAGGATGGCTTCAGAGTTCTCTAATAGCTCGCAGAGTAGCAAGGCCGCGCTCCTCCACAAAATCAAAAACTGCTTAGCACCCCTTCAAACCTTCCTCGATGTGATCGACACCAGCAAAGAAGAGCCAAAACTCCAGAAATTTCATCAAACCTGCATTGAAAGCTTTAACGAAGTTAAAACGCTTTTGAAGAAATTGGAGGAAGGATAGATAAACGAAATATTGTATTTTGAGCAACTTTTTTAAAATGCTTGCCGATAAGCAAATCGAATGACTATCTCAACATTGTTTTCGGGGCCGGGGGTATATGCGGGATCCGGTCTTATCGCGTTAACCACCGGCTTTGCATCAGAAGTTGGTCGTTTGTCATTTGAGAGTGAGGAGTCTCGGTCAAATGAAGCATATAATTATGCCGATGGATTGCGTCGGGTAATTGAGGGACGCGATAGAACAGGAGACATCATGAATTTGAATTTCCACTTCGATAATGATGCCCATATTGATGACCTTGCGGCATTCGTTGTGCTGTGGTCAGCTGTTGGAGACAGGCTTTTATCTGCCACGGTCAGTAACGGCGATTCCATTTTGGCTTCCGCATTGGAAACTTACAGGCGTCTTTTCAAATTGCTCGACATAAAACATATGAAACTGGGTGCTGCACAAAAAAATGTGCGCAACTCCTTTCCGATGGCCTGGAGGAAGACATCAGATGAGGTTAATGGCATTGAGTTGATCTCAAAAACTGATGCCTCATCGCAACAAACAAAACCTGATTCTTCAATTGAAGTACTAAGAGAATGTGTTCAAAAAGGGCCGGTGCGCTTGGTGACAACAGGTCCTCTAACAAATATCGCCGAATGGTTTCAGTCGCGTCCGGAGGACAGGGACAAAATTCACAGTCTTGTTATCATGGGAGGGGCGCTGAATGTAGCCGGAAATGTGCCTGTATCTGAAACGTCGGACGGAACAACCGAGTGGAATTTTTTCGCAGATCCAGCAGCAGCCGAAGTCGTTTTAAGTTCCGGACTTCCCATTCTACTCATCCCTCTCGATGTAGCGGGTCAGATTCCCGTTTCAGACGATTTTATAAGACTATTAAGCCAGGAGAAATTAATCAAAAGCCAGCTCGTCCACCAATTGTGGGATATTGTATACCGCCGATATGATTATTTTTTGTGGGATGTTGTGGCTGCCGTTGCCGCCGTCAATCCGGAATTGTTTACTTTCGAGGAGCATAGACTATCTGTTGTGCAAGAAGGACGTGCACAGGGGAGGTTGATGGCAATCGGAGATGGCCCTCTGTGCCAGGTGGCCATTCAGCTGGATAAAGCGGCTGTGCTGGCAAGAGTCATGGATTTGCTGAGCAAAGGTTAAAAATGAAAGCAAAATTTCTGACCATTCTTCTTCTGTTTTTGGCTTTTCCCGTTTCTGTATTTTCAAATGATGATTCTTCAAGTGAAAAATTGCAACCATTGCGAGTTTATCTCGATTGGACGCCCAATATCGAATTTGCCGGCATGTATGCCGCCCTGGAAAAGGGTTGGTATGAGAAGGTGGGCATTGATCTCAAAATGGTTTTTGAGGGCTTGGATATCATTCCAAATGTGCTTAAAGGAAAAGCCGATATCGGTATGCATTCCGCTCATGATCTTATCAATTATGTGGAAAAGGGATCCACCTTAAAGGCCTTCGCCGCCCAATATCAGCTCAACCCTAATTCCATTGTTGTTGGAAAAAATTCTGGCATCAATTCAGTCAAAGATTTGAAAGGAAAGGTTTTGGGCGTATTTTCACCACAGGAATATGGCATGTTTCAGATTATGCTCGAATATAATGGTCTTTCTCTATCCGATGTAAAGTTTAAAGATATTAAAACTTTCCGCGAATCTGAAATCATTGATCTTTTAAAAAGCGGAACAGTGGATGCCATTATCGCATGGGAGTTTAATTGGACCGTAACATTTGCCCTTTTGGGATATGACGTCAGGGTTTTTCCTGGATATGACAATGGTTTTGACTATTATGGCATCGTGTTTTTTGCCCCGGAAGAATACATTCAAAATAATTCTAATCTGCTCAAACGGTTTTTGAAGGTTACCTTTGATGGTTGGCGAGAAGTCTACAAACGTCCTGAATATTATGCCAAATTCGTGGTGGATCAATATTATCCAAAGGAGTCCTATATCAATGGTTCCAGAGATCTAACCTATAAACAACAATTGCTGGAACTGAGATTGAGAAAAAAATATTTTATGGAGGGCGTCGGCGAAAAATATATCGGCATGATGTCTGCTTTCCGATGGAACAAATCGCTCAAGATATCCAAAAAATTCGGCCTTATTCCTGCGACAAGTCGGTTGAAAGCTGAAGATCTTTTTGATCATTCAATCATGGTGGCTATAGCAAGGGAAAACCGATGAAATTGCGCACTTATCTTATTTTGTTTTCGGTCCTTCTTATCAGCATCGTTATGGGTGTTTTGATTGCTCAAACAAAGAACATGCTGAACACCGGCTTTTTCCAACTGCAGGAGGCAAAATTAAGCAACATATCACAACTGATTCATTCCTTGATTGAATCCAAAAAAGAGGAGCTGAAAAATTTTAGTAGAGCAGTGCGATTTAATAATGATCTGTCCAGCGCCTATCTGTTGTCAACAGAAACAAAGGACCGTAACTTGGTAGGCGATAAACTGGAAAAGATACAAAAAGACACTGGCATGGATTTTATCGAGATCCTTTCCTCATCGGGACAACCCTTCGTTTTTAAGAATCATTGGAGCAGTGAATTACAGCAAGTCATTTATTCCAGAAAGGACAAATCGGGTTCCGTCTTGCTGAACTGGGGAGGGAAACCAATGCTGGCATTTTTTGCCCCTCTCAATCTTTATGGTCAGACAGTTGGCACTTTAGTCGTGGGGTCGTTTTTGGATAAATTGACAGAATCTGAAATCTTGAAAGCAACCGATTCTAATGTCCAATTCGTGTCTGATAAAGGGATTCAAAAAACGTCGCAACTCACTCAGCAAATTCAAGTTTTGCCGAATGAGAGCGCTTCACCTATTTATGTAAATGTAACGCTGAATAAAGAATCGGGAAAGATTTTGGAACAAACTTTTTCGAACCAGTTGTTATGGTTGGGACCTGTCAGCGTATTAGTGCTGGTTGTTTTGATTTATGCATTTTTGGAATTTGGATTTTTGAGAAAATTCATGGGTATCGTGCACGCTGTTCAAGATTACGCATCAGCCGTCGGCAAAGGAAAAGTACATGCTATGGATCTGGGAAGACATCACATTCGTGAAATTGACATGTTGGGAAGGGCGTTTGGGCAGTTATCAACGGCTTTGATTCAATATGAACGCATACTCCAGGAAAAGACCAAGATGGAAGAGGAGTTTGGCAAACAAAGGGCCTTAACGGAACTGGCTAGACAGGTGGCCCATGACATTCGAAGTCCTCTTTCATCTCTTCAGACAGCATTGGAGTATCTTGGTGATCTCAAAGTCAATGAAAGACAATTTTCAGACTATATGAATTTACTTCAATTGAGCACCAAACGTTTGACGGGTATTGCAGATGGTTTGCTGGGCCAAAGTGGCAAAAAAGGGGTCGTAAATGTTTCTTTTTCCGTTCATGAGATTTTGGATGAACTCATTGGAGAATTTGAGGGACAGATGCAATTCAAGGGGATTAAGTTTGTCAAACAGTATCATTCGGAAGCTGCTGAAATAAGTGGGGACAGGGTAAGGTTTCAGCGCGTTTTTGGAAATATTATCAAAAACGGTATGGAGGCAATGAATTTTCAGGGACAAATCTTCATTTTTACAGAAAGTGGAAAAGATTGTCTTATTGTTTCGATCAAAGATACCGGGCCCGGGATGTCACCGGACAAATTGGAAAAAGTTTTGGCCGGCGGCTACACGGAAGGAAAAGAAGACGGACACGGGATCGGGCTGAAGGTGGTGAGGGATGTGGTGGCAGAGTTCGGTGGCCAGATTTGGGCCGAATCAGAAAGTGACCAAGGCACGACATTTTTCATAAAGTTGCCGATGGTGAAAAAGACAACAACACAATTCATACTGGAAACTAGGAAGAAGGGGCCTGTTTTGGTCATCGACGATGAGCCCTCGATGCGAGAACAATGGCGCTTGATTCTCAAAGAAAGGAATAGGGAGACTATATTGTGCGCGTCTTGGGAAGATTTTGATGGGCTCTCCATGGGAAAAGAATCGGCAGCTGGATGTGTGATCGACTATCACTTTGAAAACAGCGAGTTGAATGGGATTGAGATCATCAAACGGTTGCGTGAGCAGGGATTTGAGAACTTGTATCTTTGCACGGCGGAGTATTGGAAACCTTCATTGAAAAAAGAAGCGAAAGAATTAGGAGTGGTGATTTGTCCGAAACCGTTGCCGAAAATTCAGATACGTGAAGCGTCGTTCGTAAAGAGTGAAACGCCTACGAGATACACTTCACAAGATACGAGCGACGCATCTCGGGGTTATACTGTTTTGGTGATTGACGATGAAAAGGTTATTCGAATGGCTTGGGAGCTGATTCGGGAGAGACTGCATATTGAGACACTCTATACCTTTGCGAATTTGGAGGCGTTGCAGTCAGCCAAAGTTGATTTGAGCACGATTGACATCGCCTTTGTGGATAAGAATATTGAAGATTCCAATTACACCGGTGCGGATATCATTCACTATCTCAGATCAAAGAATGTGGGGAAAGTTGTTTTGGCCTCCGGGGAGAGTGAGGAGACTTTGAGACAAGACCCCCAATTTTCTCATGTTGATTTCATCGTTCCCGAAAAAATCCCCACTTCGTTTAGGCAGTTTTTCTCATAGAGTTTTTATGGGCGCTACCGGCGCCCCCAGCGGCCTCAAAGCCCCCGGCTGCGGCACCTCCCTGAATCCAAACGTTGCATTGAACCCGGCTCAATTTCTTATGATTTTGTTTTCTCTCGGTCTTTTGATCCGTTTGCGCAAAAGGAGCTAAGGCCCCAAAAGCCCTCCAAAAGGCGTCCGACGCCTTTTAAGCTTGGAAGATTGCCAAAAATTCGAAGGATCTTTTAGAACACCAATGGGGAATCCAACTCTTGCTAGCCGAGATGTTCCAAGAAATGCGTAACTTCAGTCAGTTCAAGGAACAC
This sequence comes from Deltaproteobacteria bacterium RIFCSPHIGHO2_01_FULL_43_49, assembly GCA_001798075.1. Taxonomy (GTDB): domain Bacteria; phylum UBA10199; class UBA10199; order SPLOWO2-01-44-7; family SPLOWO2-01-44-7; genus SPLOWO2-01-44-7. Next base: position 165,420 of record MGRG01000011.1, read on the forward strand.
TTAACGCTGGCCGAACGCCTCCAAACCCAATACAAAATCAACCCAACCCCGTTTGCAAAAAAACGACTCGAGGAGTTGAAAAAGGGTTTAACTTGAAATGGCAACCACTAGCCTGTGAACGCTGCTGACTTGAGGGTGGCAATCTCTGTATCGTGTTCGTTGACTTTCTCGGTAACCTCATTCAGCTTTTTTTCAATGCGATTTAAACGCTCCGTATGCTCGCCTTGTGTTTTTTCAATACGGATGGTGTCGCTTTTTACTTCTCGGATGGCTATTTGAGTAAAACGAACTTCGGACTCTATGCTATCAATTGCTTTGACCAGTTTGTATTCTGACGCAGCTATCTTTGAATTCACACCAATAGCAACGCTTTGTATCTGTTCCTTGGCATCTTTCCTAGAAAAGTCTATCTTCGCTTCTAGTAACTCGCGGGCGTGATCGATCTTTGAATCTACATTTTTTAAAATTCTTGTTTCGAAGTTTTGAAGCTGGTCTACCAGAAATTCTTTCGTCAATGAAGATTTTACTTTTGGGGATGATGATTTTTTTGTGGATGCCATAGCTTAGAACCTCTCTAGCAAACTCTAAGCTGACGGGCAATGGTTAATAGTGGGTTGTGGATAACCACTCTCTCTCTCTCTTTCTATTCCTTATTTAAAATTCCGTGGATAACTAGGCCCAACAAAATTGGGATGGCCAGAAAAGTGAGCAGGCCCATGAGGATCAAGGTTGTGGTTTGTCTTGTCATCAAAGAGTCAATGCCTAACGCAAAATGTGTTGCGGCATCTTTTCGAATGGCAAGGATGCTTAAAGTTGAAACCAGAAGAAAGAAGGCCATCGTCACCGAAGAGAGAACAACGATCAATTGATTGCGTAACGAGCGCCGATAAAATTCAGAGATTTTTCGTTTCATGAATGAGCCGCTTCTTATAGCGGAAATAGCAAAGTGTTCCCAGGGAAAAAATGAAGAGGAGCAAAATTGCAAATGGCGGAAGGGTGGAAGAAAAATTGGGATTGAGGGAGGTGCCGCAGCCGCCCGATTTGACACCACCCGGGGCGCCGGTAGCGCCGATACCACCCGCCAAGAAGTGCTAAGAAAAAAACTCTTTGAAGGAAGTTGGAATCTTCTCTGAGGTGATAAAGTCGACGTGCGAAAATTGAGTCTCTTGTCTAAGGGCTTCTTCGCTCTCTCCCGAAGCCAGTACGACCTTTCCAACTTTGCGCATTTTAAGATAATCGATAACCTGCGAGCCTGTATAACTTGAATCCTCAATGTTTTTGTCTACAAAGGCAATGTCAATTGTTTGCAAGTCAATCTTTGCTGACTGCAACGTCTCCAAATTTGCAAAGGTATGAAGAGTCTCAATGTGTAACTTTTCTTTCACAATCTCCCAAGCCAAGCGAATCACCTTTTCATCATCAATCACCAAAACGGTATACCCCAGAGAGGCGTCGCTCGTATCTTGTGAAGTGTATCTCGTAGGCGTTTCACTCTTTACGAACGACGCTTCACGTATCTGAATTTTCGGCAGCGGTTTCGGACAAATCGCCACTCCTAATTCTTTCGCTTCTTTTTTCAATGAAGGTTTCCAATACTCCGCCGTGCAAAGATACAAGTTCTCAAATCCCCGCTCACGCAACCGTTTGATGATCTCAATCCCATTGAGTTCACTGTTTTCAAAATGATAGTCGATGATGGCTGTTGAATAAAGTGCGGATGTAATTTTCTGTTTTTCAAAATCTTCGAAAGATTCACACAAAATAGAATTTCTATCATGCTTTGCTAAAACCAAACGCCACTGCTCCAGTATTGACGCATCATCATCGATCACAACAATAGGCTCTCTCTCCTTCGCCAACAGGACAAATTTGTCGGTCATATCCTCTTCTTTTTCAGCCTCTTTTACATGACGAGATTCCGGTAAGGGCAGTATGACATGAAAAATAGTTCCAATGCCAATTTCTGATTCCGCTTTCAAATCTCCTTTGTGTTCAGACATAGCCTGCTTGACCATAGAGATACCGATTCCATGTCCTTCTTCTTTTCCGATACTCTTTCCACCGGCCAAAACTTGCTTCAAAATTTCTGGAGTCATACCAGGCCCTGTATCTTGTATTTCAGTGACCGCAGTTCCTTCGACAATCTTGGTGCAAACTGTCAAAGTGCCGAACTTGTCCATTGCCTCGACAGCATTTTTTATCAAATTACCAAATGCCCTTTGAATTTTTGCGCGGTCTCCATATAGAAAAATGGCACGTTCGTGGTACATTTTGATGAACTCAACCCCTTTAAACTCTGTTTGTGTTTGGTATTCACCGACAAGCTCATCTAGTAATTTGTGCAAAGAAAAAAGAATCTGTTTGGGAGACCTCCCTTTGTGATGGTCTAAAAGTTCCCTTGAAATGGTTTTGAGTCTTTTAGAGCTAAGTTCGAGTAGATTCACATAATCGGATGTTTTAGAATTCACCGCTTTGAGATCTTTGAAATACTCAAGAGAGGCCTGCATGGAGGACAACGGCGAAGCCAGATCGTGGGCAACTTGGGCGGCAATTTTGCCCATGGCTTCATCCGCTGATTTTTGCTTTAATTTCAGTTCATAATCGGACAGCTCCACCCGCAGTTTGTCAAGACCTTCAACCAGTTCCTGTACCTCGATGTCCGCATCCTCTACCCGAAAAGAGGATGTCCTTTCACCTTGAGCCAGACGCCGAAGGTACCCAACCGATGCCTGAAGAGGTTTTGATAAAGACCTTGCGGCGCGTTTAATCATCCAAAGGCACACAATACCCATCATCACAACAAAAAAAAGGACTACAAACTCTGCCAAATTACCCCGCCAGATAAAATCGGAAGAGCCTTGTCCAATAAAGTAGAGGAATCCAAAGGCAAGGATGGCAAGCGGAATAATGGTAAGTGGCAGAAAAAGAAGTATAAGGCGTTCATGAAATCGCATTGGACACTTCCCCAACGGGCGACCCATTGGCTTCGGATGTAGCATTGCGGGTAAGCCTTCTCTGCTCATCCGATCGCAGGGTAAACCAGGCACCCACAACGGCTACGAGGAGAATCACAGCGGGGATGGACCAACTAATGGGCGATTCTTGAGCATTTGTTCCTCCTGCCGGAATCGCAAGAATAAGCGTCAAAAGGCTGCGCACCATGCTCCCGGCCGACACGATTGTCGCGCGATCCTTCGCTCGTTCAGGGCCTATGAGTGAGTTTACCAAAATATCAAACCCAGACATCAGAAAACCCGCACTAAACAAAATAATCCCAAGCATGGCGATAAAGGTCGCAATGGGCGGATGTCCAATGAATGACCACGCACTGAAGGTGATAACACTCACGGCACACAATGCCCCCATACTGACATACAATCTTCTGTATGTCGCAAAACGAAATGCCGTTCCCCGGTCCTTTCGGGTCCATCGGTCATTGATCCAGACAAAGAGACGGGCGCCGAACATATTAAGGCACAATATAATGACAGTAATGCCTATCCACGCCCGGCTCAATTGTGCGGCACCCGTTGCCGTCCTCAAATAGATGGGCCAAAGATGCAACATAAGACTCATCATGAACATATAAGCGCCGTAAACCAGAATAACCCATGAAATAACGGAAGAATTGCGAACGACAACAAATCCCTCGGCTATACGCTGACCGATTTGGCGGATGACCGCGGATGTCTGAAGCTTCCCTGCAGCACTTCTTTTGATGACCTTGGGTTCCTGCAGTCTGGAAAATCCAAAACCCATGAGCACATAGGCAATGCCGGCGCCCACCAAAAAAACGATGAACGGATATCCCTTGATAAAACAAACTATGGACAATACAGCCCCAAAAATTTCTCCAATAGACTGATAAACTGCGTATCGCGAGGATAACCACGCATAGGGTATATTGGGATCACATTCATACAATGTGTCCGCGCACCAGGCAGAAAAGGCGCCGTTGAAGAAAGTGTAGCTTATTGCATAACCGATACTCGCAAGACTTGCCCAGAATATGGTCGTGGAGATATGACTGCAAAATGTTATGGCCGCAAGAGACAGAAAGAAAATGGAACGAACGGCAAAAGCAAGCAGCGTAACATGGCCGCGGCCAATGGTATCGGCAAGTGCCCCTGTGGGTACTTCCAGAAAAGCGACCATCCCCTGGCGAAAAGCAAAGAGGAACATCGTGATCGTTATGGCTGTGCCAACATCCACCCCGCGTGCAAAATGATCGTAGAAATAGGGACCCCAGACATACAGAAACAACCCGTTCATGAACCCTTGACCCGCCTGGACGACGAGTGTCGTAAACCATATCCTCCGAATTTGGGGAGACTTCTTCAAACACCCCTCCACTTTCATTCTTTCTCCAACTTCTTCAAAAGGGTTTTGACTTCGTTGAAACTTTCAATGCAAGTCTGATGGAATTTCTGGAGTTTTGGCTCTTCTTTGCTGGTGTCGATCACATCTAGGAAGGTCTGGAGCGGGCTTAGACAATTCTTGATTTTGTGGAGGATGTCTTGATGGACCTTCGCAGAACTCACTAAGCCCTTAAATCTCACTCAGTTAGATAGGTCAAGAAAAAATTGGGGACGACTACCTAGCACTTTGCTACCACGTACTGCGCTACCACGTACTTTGCTACCACGTACTCTGCGGCGGTAGGCTAAAAGGGTCAAAAAGAGGGAAAGGGAGAGTAAGATACTAAGCGATGAAGGGGAGGCATTAGCATTCAGCGAGGCGCCGCAGCCGCCGGATTTGACACCACCCGGGGCGCCGGTAGCGCCGATGCCGCCCGCCAGTATTGTGGCTGGGGCTTCGCCGGAAGGAGAGCCAACACCTATGCCAGAGCCTCCGTCACTCTTTTCTTCTTCGCCTGGGGCGGGGGGCGGCAGAGACGGAACACCCACAACGCCAGGGGCATCCATGCTGGGAGCAGAAACAACGCCGGGGCCGTTGAGGTTGAAGCGCAATGAATAGGTAGAACTTCCAAACTCTGGGTGATGGAATAAAAGAACTGCTTTTTTGTCTTTTTTCCCCTGAGTCATTGGAATTTGGCATTTCATGGCATTGCCCTCCGCGAGACAGTTGGCGTCAGCAAAAAATTCACGACCTTGGTAGACTTCAAGTCCACTAAGCGAAACCTCTCCCGCTTCTTGAGGATATAAATCTTTTCTCACCAAATCAATTTGCGCCTTTCCCTGCGAATCAACCAACTCCATCGAAAACGCCGCCAAGACAGGTGGTTCATTATCAGCAGGCAAATCAACAACACCCTCGGGATAAACCAAAATATTATCATCTGTATTAGCAATTTCCCCATCTTTATTGAACAGGATGGGCAGTTGAATATTGCTGTTGGCGCCGGCAGCTAATTCAATGCCCTCATTTTGTGAGTATTCGTAATCGTTACTATTGTTATTCATATAAACGCTATTTTTTTGAACTAAATTTCCGGAGCCGCTGGCAATTTTCACCCCAATGCCGTTGTCGTGAATAATGTTGTTGGGCCCCACTTGCATTTTGTTCCCTTCGACTTGAGCACCGACACCACAATTTAAAATTTCACTCTCCTGAATTTGGTGACTCTCCCCTGCCAGTTTGATTCCGATTGTATTTTGCTTGGAAGAGCAGGATAGTTTGTTTTTGGAAAAAATGATTGGCTTTGAGCCGCCAAAGTTTAAAAGCGGCGCGTTTGTTAAAGTTGCGTCTGTTTTGATGTTTAAGCCTTCAATGTAAACCGGTAATGAAGAGGTGTTAACAAGTGATAAAGATTTTAAGACATCCCCTGGGAACGTTGAAAAAGAAGTGAAACAGAGCAAAATTGAATCTCCAGTTGAATTTTTATACCTAGAGTTTTGATAATCATTGAAAGCATTTTCAATAGAAACAGGTGACGTCACCAAAATTTTATTTGGGAAATTACCACAAGGCTCAGCAGCCCAAGAAGGGCTCACTAGTAATAGACCTAACATTAAAGCTAGAATCTTCACGAAGGGTTAGAGTTGCAAACCCCATGCCAAATAAGTGCGTAAGGGCTTAAGCGCGTAAGTGCCTAAGAAATAAAGTGATTTTAATTTTCCTTGGCGGGGTTAATCCCGATGCTGAGGTCTTTTTTACCCTTTTGCGTATTTCAAAATGAGAAACTCGCAATCTCAATAAACGGACACCATATCGACAGGAATAATGGGTGCCTGAGTGGAATTAATCAGCTGATACTCAATAAGTCTTTGGACTGTCGTGTAGGATATGCCTCCAAAGTAAGGCTTCCCAGGGAGACTAAACTCTTGTGTGTTATAGCTCAAAGGAATCGTTCTCAGTTCACCTGTAGAACTTAAACCAATTCTAAACTCGGTTGGACACTGAACGGCTCGATCATCCTTATTGTCACCATCGAAATCAGCAATAACAGGGTGACACTCTAGTCCGCCGTAGCCATCTGAAAGAGAGTCGACCTCCAAAGTATAATAAGGATATCTTGCAAGTTCCCACCTACCACTGCTGATTTTGAAACTTAAATGAAGCCCATCCATAACAAGGGGTATAAATTCATTACCCCTATAAGGAAGTTCAAAGAAATAGTCATTATTGCTGACCGCATATTGAAATTGAGAGCCCGAGTCTCCGATCAAGCTAACCACTTTACCAACATCAACAATTCCATCTGGAAATTTAACGGTAATTTCATCAAAGCCTTCTCTGGTAGAACTTCCACCCCCATAAACAAGATTCCCCGGAATCGGCAAATAAGCCCAGCCAGGGGCAGCGGCCAGTTCCGCCGGTGTGAGATAAGTCACATTGAGATCAAATGTTTCATAATCACTTCGATTAGCTCCGCCAAAATCAATGCTCCAAATGCCGTCACTCCTTGCGATTGCTAAGTCAATAAATCCATCACCATTGTAATCTCCAGGCACCGGTCGGCCATATTTGGCCTGCCAAACATCCCTGTTCAATTCATCGTGATAGTCCAATGTGATTTGCCAGTCCCAATTAAAAGTTCTAAGTTCTAAGTTCTGAGTTCTAAGTAATTCATTGTTTGTGAATTTGATGTACCAAACTCCGTGCTCTTTATCATAAACTGCCAGATCCACACGACCATCACTGTTGTAGTCTTCCGCAACGGGCCAAACCCAACGGCCCCCTACGGGGGAAGTTCCAAGCTCCAAGTTCCAAGCTCCAAGATCATTTCTTGAAGACAAATCGATTTGCCAGCGATCTTTCGTCCAATTCACGAGGTCTGCTTTTTGATCCCCATCAAAATCGAGTGTTTTGGCAATCTCAATACCGGTTGGCCAAATGGCACCCGCGGCACAATCATAATCGGATTGAGTGAAGTCAATGGCGATGCAAGCCGGTTTCACACCACCCGCACAATCACTGGGATTGACGGTTGGATCTGGAATATCTCTCGGTTGTCTTTGCTCAGGAGGTACCAAAACGCATTTGGCTGTTTCAGGACAGTTGGCGTCACTCAAATCGGGGTGATGATAATTGCAAACAAGCCCCACACCTCTTTGACGCAATGTTCTTCTTCGATCTCCTTTAATCTCCGAGCCATTTGCAATTTCTGGAAAATCTCCCTGAATGCCGGCCCAATAATCATCAAAAATATTAAGAGCCGCATCCATGCGAGGTTGCTTGCCAATATTGCAGCCATTTTCTCCTTCAGCCGGAGCGCCAGATTGGATTAAAATTTCGCGAACCTTTTCTGGGCTGAGATATTTGTAAGTTCCCATTCTGGTGGAGGCATAGCTTTGCAAAAGAGAAACGGTGCCGGCAATGATTGCTGCAGCGGAGGATGTCCCTCCAAAAGCGTTGGTGTAATGGGCGTTGGGGTCACCGTTGTTGGGATTGTCTGGGCCAAACCAATCGAGCCCAGCGCCGGGAAAGCTTGTTGTTACCACACCGGAGCCCCAAGCGAATAAATTGATGCGCTGACCACAGTTGCTAAAGTCGGCTTTTTGACGGCTGGATCCCATGGAGGCACCCACCATGATGGCACCGGAATCTTGGCGACTCAAATCAGGCCAGTTGTCCAGGTAGCGTGCTGTGTCCATGTTGACCCCGCCATTGCCTGCGGGAAGAACAACAGGGACTCCCATCGCGGTCGCAATTTGATAGGCCTCAAAGGCATCGGGATAGAATTCTCCGGCGACGCAAACATCACTACTCGCCGGAGCATTACAAGGAGCATATGTTGGGTTAGAATACTGTTCTTCGAGGAGGTGAGTGAAGTTTGCTTGGCGTCCTAAGCCACCCCCATTCCTAACCCTTGCAATACCTGCTGCATCTCCAAAACCGGTTCCAACATCTGCTTGAGGTGCAATGCCGGTGATCCCCATTCCATCATCTTTTCCAACTAATATTCCTAGCGTAGCAGTTCCATGCGAGATAGCTTGGGGTAGTTGCGAATTGGTTGAGTGAATGTGAGATGATTGAGGCAAATCCACATGCGCCGGGTTCCAATCTTCCTCTTGGTCTTCAATAAATGTATTCTGCCCCCTCGCCCCTCTTACCCACGCATTTTTTATTTGAAAATCATCCAGATAACCTTGCTTGCTTGACAAATTCGGTGGTGTTGTAACCGACGCCGCCTCGCCTTTCATTTTTGGATAGATCATTTCAAACAACGGCTCTTTCGAGAACTCTATCAAAAGCGCTTTGGCCTTTGTCCTGTCAGTCTCGGCTATCACAAGATGCCTTCGTAAATCTGGCAAAGATTTGCCAACAACCACTTCAAGTCTTTTTCTTTCCCTTTCGAGCAGAATTGGATCGCCAAATTGATTGTTGAACAAAAAAGTAGGGTAGCGATCTTTGAGTTGCGACAGGTCATTGGCCGATTTTAATGTAAGCGCGATTTCGCCTTTATAGTTCGGTGAGTCGATGGCTTTAATAAGATTGTCCGAGGTTCCTAGTTCGAGGTTCGAGGTTCCGTCAGGGGAGGGATTATTTGATTGAGAGTTGTTTTCAAAAGGGGTGAAAAGATTTTGACTATTTGGAAGTAAACTTTGCCCCCCACCACAGCTGGTCAACAGCAAAAAAACCAACCAATAAGCAGTCCCTACCTTTTGGTAAACCTTCATTCCCTCACCCTCGCCCAGCTTTCTACTCCCCTGACTGACCCTGTCAAGAACATTCTTCAAAAACCTCTTTTATTTCAATAACTTCCAAAAAAGGCGTCCGACGCCTTTTGGCGCTCATCTCCATCATCGGCAGTGCACCAGAAAAGTTGCGTGAAATTTTGAAAAACTTCAGGCTGGTAATACAGCGGATTTCAGGCGGAGAATGTCAACATCATGGCGCTCGACCTTTTCGATGACAGGGTCTAGTTTTTGCTCGAGGCGCTGAATTGTCACGGTGTTCTTTTTGATATCCTCGCTGTTCTTTTTGATATCCTCGCTGTTCTTTTTGATATCCTCGCTATTTCCCCTAACAACCATTTCAACAATTTCAAGTCTTTCTGTAAGTCTTTTCTCAACCCCGTCTATTTTTTCATCCAATCGTTGACCCGTCAGCTGCACCGTCTCAATCACTCCATTCATTTGTGAACGGATCTCTTCCAGCAACACGGCGTTGTAGTGCTGGTATTCTTTTGTGGAGGCGTCAGGGGGAAGCTTCGATTTTTTGTCGCGGGACACGTGGAGACGCCTAACAAAACTGATACAAGTTGGCAAATGGAATTTTTAAGACGTCAAAATGAGAATCTAAGAAGCATTCACAACATTCGGATTACGAACGGGAAGCTCAACATAAAAAGTGGTCCCCTGGCCGAGTTTGCTATCAACAGTTATAGCACCATTGTGACCATCGACAATTTTTTTGCAAATAGCCAGTCCAAGACCTGTGCCTCCTTGCTTGCCGGTAAAGAAAGGCTCAAAAATTCTCTCTAAAGTTTTTTCGTCCATGCCTGGGCCAGTATCTTTAAAGACCAATTCAACTCGATCAGTATTATCTTGCTCGTCATAGATTTTTTTAAGAGAGATAGTCAGCGAACCTGCACCATGCATTGCCTGGACTGCATTTTGGATGATGTTTTTAAAGACGCGCACCAAGGCATATTCGTCAGCAACAATCTCCCACGAAACGTCGTCTCCTTCGTCTAGGTCAACATTCAATTTAACCGAGCCACCATTTTTGAAATCGGGCAAAACTTGCAAAAGCAATTTTTTGGCGTTGACCGTTCGAAATTGCAAGTTTACGGGTCTGGCCACTTCTAAAAGTCCATTGACCAGATTTTTGATGCGATCGAGCTCTCGCGGGACCGTTCTCACAAAGGTGTTCCTAAATTTTTCTTCCTGCCATTTTTCTTCAAAGAGCTGGCAGAAAAGATCGATACCGCCGAGTGGGTTTCTAATTTCATGGGCTAGTTCCGCTGACATGCGCCCGATGGCTATCAGTGCTGCATCCTTTGATTTTTCCTGCTCCATTTTGTCGATGTGAGCAATGAAGTGGTTAATGCTTTTAGCCAATGTTCCCACTTCGTCTGGGCCTTCGTGGGGGAGCGGTTTTAAATCTCTTTTCCCTTGCGCCATTTGCTCGGTGTCCTTTGCAAGAGTGGCAATAGGTTCTGTCACAGAATAAGCCATAATGATTATTAAGATAACCATGGAACCAATGCCTAAAATGCTGATCAAAATGAGTGTTATGGTTTGAGTCAAGAGTGCATTTTGTATTTCCGGCAACGCTTCGCCCATTTTTTGGAGATGTTCTGTCAATTGCATGCGCAATGCAAAAATACTTAGAACATTTGGAAATAACAAAAAGAGGGCGGTAATAACTGGCAAAACAACCATCAACTTATTACGAATTGAGCCTTGGCAGAAATGATAAACTTTTCTAATCATAATTTTGCCCTACTGGTCGTAGAGGTAATTCTCCTATTTTCTTTTGATATCTTGTCATGAACAAGTGTAATATCAGTGCCAATCCAACTAGTATGCCACTTGGGATAATCCAGCCTATTGCTGTTGTAGCTCCCGTTTGACCACTAGAAGGCAACATGAGTACAATTAGGAATAAATTAGATAACATACTTGCAAAAGACATGATGGTTGCTCTTTCCTGAGAGTGTTGAGTCGGAATATAGTTGTTAACCAAAGTCTCATAACATGGGCGCAAAAAACCATAACCGAATTGATTTAAAGCAATTGTGATAATAAAAAACCATAGGTTCATTTTCCCATCCATGACTAAGCGGCCTAATAGGATAACCGGAACGGACATAACAAATGAAACAATAATAAACCACCGCCACAGTTTTACGTTTGGGACTTTTTCTCGTTCTCCATTGACGGTATGAGTGTGATTAATTTGTTCCAAGGTTTTAGCGCCGATGAAAGTCAAGACCAATGCAGCAAATACAATTAGAAACCAATAAGGGCTCATTCTTCCAGCTCCGAAATTTGTTTTCATCGCAACGGGCCAAAGATATTCCACAACATGAGTTAGAAACATAAAAGCAGCGTACATCACCATGAGATAAGTAACCGCAGGGTTTTTAAAACAAATGTGAAAACCATTAACGATAATATTTTTCATCCTTGTAGCCGATTTTTGAAAGGAGAGTTTTCCTTGATGGAAATCCAGAGATTTTGTTTCTTTCATGACAACTCCACAAAAGAAAGCGCATAAGATACAAACAATAAATCCTAGAGCGAACGCATAGAATATATAGCCTGAGAGATAAAGTGAAAGTCCGATAGCAGCTCCAATAATTTGCGTCAGAAACAGAATAGAGTAAGAACGGGCCAGTACAGAGCCATGTCCCTCTTTGATATTTCGTTCACGAATGCTATCAACAACCCACGCGATGAAAGAGCCACTATAAAAAGTATATCCAAAAGCAAAACAAAACACAGCGAGAAGAGATATTAAAAAGGCACCTGTTACTGAGTTAATGAATGGAACCCACGCTAGACAAAAGAAAAATAAGGAACGAAATACGAAACTCACCATCACTGTTTTTTTGCGTCCGATGAAATCACCGATTGCGCCAGTAGGCACTTCCGCAAATAATTCAACAAAGAACATAATCATATATATAAGAGCAGTTAACTTTAAAGCTTGTGGACTTCCTTCCCCGCCAAATTTCTCGAAAAAGAAAATGCCATAAGTATAAAGATAAAGTCCCAGACTGAAACCCAAAGTAATTTGAACAACACGGGTAACCAACCAAATATCTTTAATATCAGGATGAATTCTTTGGACTTTTGGTTTGGCGGTCATTGGAGTTTCTTTTTTTCAATATCGTCAAGCAACTTGCGCAGCTCGACAATGTCGATCGGTTTGCGATAATGAATCCACTGTTTGGAAAAGTTGCCGAACTTTTTTTCAAGAACTTCGGTGCTAAACGCGCTGATAATCACCACAGGAATTTCCGGTGCCTGTTTGTCCAAAAAGTCTAGAACCACATCGCCATTGTCTTGGCCCATAAACATATCGAGCAAAATAATATCTGGTCTTTGAGCCTGAATGGCCTCAATGCCTTCTGAAGCCGAAGCTGCACAGGATATTTTGTGGGAGTCTTCTAAAGCTAGTTGGAGGCCGCTCCGAATTCCTTCTTCATCATCAATAACCAGTACCTGCATCGCGCTCCTTTTAAAATCCAGTTCCCCCAAAAAATCAAGATTTTTTAGCGCACCTGCGCCATATCTACCGGAATGACAGGGGGTTGATTGGGGTCATTAATCAGCTGGTACTCAATTAACCGTTTGACCGTTTCATAAGATATTCCGCCGACATAGGGCCTGCCAGGAAGGCTGAATTCCTGGGTGTTGTAGACCAGAGGGATTTTGCGAAGACTATTATCCGAGCTTTGGGCTATCCTGAATTCTGTGGGACATTGCACCACCCGGTCGTCTTTACCGTCGCCATCAAAGTCAGCCGCGAAGGGGTGACATTCAGGTCCGCCAAAAACGCCGTTTGGTTGAGGTTGGATAATGCTATAAATGCTTAGATCAAATAATGACCAAAAAGAATTTGATGTTTTGATTCCAAGAGAAGCTGGATAAAAGTCGCCAGACACTGGTACTGAATCATTACCCCCAAATGGCATATCTACTAAAGCGTCTTCGTAGTAATTTCCTTTGTTTCCTCCATCCAAATCCACTCCCCACCATTGTCCCGCATTGGGAACACCATCCGGGATTTTATAACTAATAAAAGCAGCTGTAGAACCGCCCGCATCTGCCACTGGCAAATACGCCCACCCAGGCGCAGCAGCCAATTCTGCTGATGTAAGATAGGTCACATTCAGGTCAAATGTTCCATAATCACTGTGATTGGGCCCACCGAAATCAATACTCCAAATGCCATCACTCTTTGCGACTGCCAAATCGATGTATCCATCTCCGTTATAATCTCCAGGCACCGGCCTCCCATATTTTGCCAGTTTTACATCCCGATTGAGTTCGTCTTTGTAAGGTAGTTGAATTATCCAATCCCAGTTCGTGGTTCGAGGTCCGGGGTTCGAGGTGCGTAACAACTCGTTGTTTGTAAACTTGATATACCAAATACCGTTTTCTTTGTCATAGATGCTCAAGTCGGTGCGCCCATCACTGTTGTAATCCTCCGCCACCGGCCAAACCCAACGCCCCCCTATGGGGGAAGTTCCAAGCTCCAAGTTCCAAGCTCCAAAATCATTTTTGGATGACAAATCAATTTGCCAACGATCTTTCGTCCAATTCACAAGGTCTGCTTTTTGATCCCCATCAAAATCAAGTGTTTTGGCAATCTCAATGCCGGTCGGCCAAATGGCGCCCGCGGCGCAATCGTAATCGGATTGGGTGTAGTCAATATCAATGCAAGTAGGTTTGATGGATCCTTGACAAGAAGTCGGATCTTGCAGAAGCAACTCAACTTGTGGTGGACCTACCTCTCGCACTTTGTACCCAAGGCTTCTGATATACTGATCCACTTCCTCCGGAATGGGGGTTCCATATCGCCAGCCCGGAGCATGTTGATCCAGGTAAGTTTCTATCTCCTTTGTATCTCTCAACACACACTTTGCAGTTTCGGGACAATTTACATCGCTGACCTCGGGATGATGGTAGTTGCAAACGAGCTGCACACCTCTTTGACGCAACTCTCTTCTTCGATCTCCTTTGATCTCCGTGCCACTCGCAATTTCTGGAAAATCCCTTTGAATGCTGGCCCAATAATCATCAAAAATATTTAAAGCCGCATCCATGCGGGGCTGTTTGCCAATATTGCAGCCATTTTCTCCTTCAGCCGGAACACCCGATTGGATTAAAATTTCGCGGATTTTTTCAGGAGTCAATTGTTTATAATTGCTTCCCATCTGTCGCATTGCATAACTTTGTAAAAGGGCAACTGTACCCGCAATGATTGCCCCCGCCGGAGAAGTTCCCCCAAAGGCATTAGTATAATAAACATTGGGGTCCCCTGTGTTTGGGTTGGACGGCCCATACCAGTCGAAGCCTTTACCAGGGTAGCTTGTTGTTACAACACCGGAGCCCCAGGCAAATAAATTAACGCGGCGACCGCAGTTGCCAAAAGGAGCTTTTTCATGATTGGCCCCCATTGAGGCACCCACCATGATCGCGCCGGAATCCTGTCTGCTTAAATTGGGCCACCTCAAACCTTCCTCATTCGTCAAATACCTCGTTGTATCCATGTTGATATTGCCGTTGCCAGCCGGCAAAATTACAGGAACCCCCATGGCGGTTGCGATTTGATATGACTCAAAAGAATCGGGAAAAAATTCCAAGGAAACACATTCCGTTTGATCATCGTTGTTACAATGCAATGCAGAGCTTGGCCAGGTGCCAGGATTAGACGTTTGTTCTTCCACTAACCATGCAGAAGCACCTTTTCGAATAAAATCAGGTTCTCCACCTCCTGGAGGAATACAGGTTTTGCTGTCCGGACTGATTCCGTCAATTCCATGTTCATTGTGCAATCCTATTAAAATGCCCATCACCATTGTGGCATGCGTACTTGGCCCATCCCCCATACTGCATTGATGAACAGTAGCAGGAAAATCTTCATGTTTCCAATTTGGCTTTCCTTCTTCGTCTCCAATGTAAGTGTTTTGACCTGTTATCCCCCTCATCCAAACCGCACGAATATTCAGATCATCTAGATATCCTTGATTGCCTGTCAAGTCAGGTACGGAATTAATGCCAGGAAAACTGGATTTCATTCTTGGATAGATCATTTCAAACAACGGCTCTTTGACAAGTTTTATCAAAAGCTCTTTGGCTTTTGTTCTGTCGGGCTCGGCTATCACAAGATGCCTTCGCAAATCCGGCAAAGACTTGCCAACAACCACTTCGAGTCTTTTCCGCTCTCTTTCCACCAAAACCGGATCGCCAAATTGATTTTTGAATAAAAGAGTGGGGTAGCGATCTTTTAGTTGAGACAAAGAATCAAAAAATTTCGGAAGTATGTACTTAGCGCACAAAATAACTCTTGACAAGTATGTGCGTTATGTATAATAATTAGGCCATGAAAACAAAGCAACACAAAGTAGGTGAGAATAAATCAGAAGTCCTAAAGGCCCTTCCAATCGCCTGTATGGATGAAACCAAAGCGGTTGAGTTT
The DNA here is from genome assembly GCA_001798075.1 of Deltaproteobacteria bacterium RIFCSPHIGHO2_01_FULL_43_49. Taxonomy (GTDB): domain Bacteria; phylum UBA10199; class UBA10199; order SPLOWO2-01-44-7; family SPLOWO2-01-44-7; genus SPLOWO2-01-44-7. The sequence continues at coordinate 180,984 of MGRG01000011.1, forward strand.
ATAGAGGCTCAAAGATGGGGTGAAATCCCTTGTTGTCCCCATTGTGGAGGTAAAGAAGTTTCACAGATGAAAGATAAAGATGGAAATCGAAACGAGCGGTTTTTATGGCGTTGTGCTAACTGCCAAAAAAGCAAGGCCAAGCAATCTCAATTTACTGTCCGTGTAGGGACTGTTTTTGAGTCCAGTCGGATACCTCTTAAGTATTGGTGCTATGTTTTTTGGCGTGCCTGTACTTCCAAAAAAGGCGTGAGTGCTTTAGAAATTCAAAGGCAAACAGGTCTTTCTTATAAATCGGCTTTGTTTCTTTTACACCGAATCCGTTATGCAATGGCCCCAGAAAATGTTGAATTGTTGAAAGGAACTGTAGAAGTCGACGAAACCTATGTTGGCGGTAAGCCTAGATATAGAGGCAATAATAAGCGAGGACGTGGAACAAAAAAGCAACCCGTTCTTGCAATGGTTGAACGTGGCGGCAATGTTAAAGCGCATGTCATTCCTAACGTAAGCGGCAAAACTCTTAAAACAGCTATTAGAGAAAGTGTTGATAAGTCTTCTCGAATTATGACTGACGAAAACCCTTCTTATAATGGCTTGCATGATTTTGCTGGGGGTCATCATCCAATCAATCATAGCCTTAATGAATATGTCCGAGGCGACATCACTACAAACACAGTTGAGTCATTCTTTGCCATTGTGAAACGTGGTATCAATGGGGTTTATCACTGCGTGAGCAAAAAGCACTTGCACCGCTATCTTTCAGAATTTGAATTTCGCTATAATCACAGGAAGTTAGAGGATGGCGAAAGGGTGGTTGCTCTTATTAAAAACACACAAGGAAAACGGTTACTTTACAGAGAGCCAGTAAGTTTAAATTGACGGGTATTACGATTGATATATAGTCAGAAATAAGAAATGTGGGAGTAGCGGGATTTGAACCCGCAAAGGGTGTTAGAGACCCTAGTAGATTCCAAGTCTACAGCGTTTACCGTGTTTCGCCATACTCCCACCATTTCTTAGGCGGGGAACCTAGCGTTCCCCGTTTTTACTTGAACATCTGCTTTACGTTACCTTCCTCTTTCTTCATCGTTAGTAAACCGAAAGTATTTGGTGCATCCTTATAAAAAGTGCGCCCCTCCTCCGAATAGCGATTTAATGAACCAACAATTGAAGCCTTATTTGCCCTCGTCAATTCCTTCCCCAGTGCTTTCAAAATTTCATCGGCGTGCATGGGTTTTCCGCTTGATTTTATAATGTCTCTAGCGTGAGCTAATTCACTTCCTTCCCGTAAAGGCCTTTCTTGATTTGGTTTATTAGATTGTGGAACTTTTTTGCGTACATCTTCAATCAATTCAAGTTGAGCTAAGATTTTATCGAGTTCTTTTTGAGCCGTAGCAATGGTAGCCTCGAAAGCCTCTTTCTCAGATTGCAGTTTTTTTTCTTTTTTCGTAAGCTCTGTTTCGTAACTCATGGTTTGCACAGGTAGCACAAGCCAGAATATATGCAAGGACGAAAAATACAAAACATGAACGATATGGATAAAAAAGGGGTGGGGCCAAAGGAAACTCGCCTTAAAATCAAAGGCTTAGAATGGGACAAGGCCATCAAGAAAGCTCTTGATAAAAAACGGCCTGAAAAGGACTGGCCCAAGATGGACAAGAAATCAAAATAAAAATGGTTTGTTTTGAGATAGGAAGACTCGTAAACTGGCTGTGCGTTAACTACATACTTCCGAAAAATTTTAATGTAAGGGCTATCTCACCTTTATAGTTTGGAGAATCGATTGCTTTAACAAAATCGTTCAAAGTTCCAGGTTCGAGGTTCCAGGTTCCGGTGGGGGAATTATCGGGTTGAGTATTGTTTTCGGAGGGTGTGAAAATATTTTGACTATTTGGCAGTAAACTTTGCCCCCCACCACAGCCCACCAAAACAGAGAACATCACACTTAGAACAGTAAACGTCTTTTGATTCATCCCTTACCCCTTATCCTGACTCCGCAATTTATTCCTGTGACAAACTGTGTCAATCCTTTTATCGACCGTCGGATAAAAAGGTTGCTTATCCAAAAGGAAAATATATCTAACTAATTGGAATATAAAGAGATATTATAAAAGGCGTCCGACGCCTTTTAAGAAAAAGAAGCTTAGAACTACCTAGCACTTTGCTACCACGTACTGAGCTACCACGTACCGGTTAACGTTTAAGAGTTTTTAAGGAAAAACTCTTTGAAGGGGGTAGGGATTTTTTTGCTCGAATAAGAATCAAAACAAACATGGGTGATATCAACGCAAACAAATTGAGTGGAGACGAATGCGTTGGTTGCAGTGTGCAGCCGCCACCGCCGCTGTCCCCTCCTCCCCCTGCGTTGGAGTCCGTCGAGGCTGAAACATCGGATTCTGAATTATTAGGAACAGTGGTGGGAGCAGGAACAGGAACAGGAACAGAAGAAGAAGTTGGATCAACTATAGGATCAGAGTCTACAGAGAAAGGTGTTTCCAAGTCAGGAGGGGTTTCAGGAACAGGGGTAGTGGATATCGGTTTTGGAATACCCAACAATTGCTCGTAATCTGTCGCATCAGTTTGACAACGATTGTAAGGGCCTGCCTTAAGTACGTTTTTTATTTCAGAATCGGGAGGCAGCGTAAAAACAGGCACGAGGACATTTCCGCTGGTCCCGGGAGAAGCCAATGTTACGTTAACACCCGTCGTAACTTGATTTGCATTGACGGTGACAGTATCAAACGCCAGCGGGTCTTCTATTGTTGCGTCGTTTTCATTAAAAAACTCTCCTGGAACCATTGCGTTGAGCATTTGACCATTAACATTGTCAAAAGTGAGAAAATAATTTCCTGCCGGCAAACTGGGGAGGTAAAAACTTCCACTGCACACGCTGTTTTGATCACATTTTAACAAACTCCATGTTTGAAAAGTTTCACAAAAGGGGTCTGCTACTTCGCGGGCTGTTACACTGACCCAAACCGATCCGACCCCACTATTAAGAGTAATTGCTCCCTCTATTGCGTTCGGTAATTCGTTAACATTCTTTGGATATAAATAAGATATGGAAGCGATGTCATCGGGATGCAGTAGGGTCGGATTAATATAAGATATTGGTGCCATGACGGTTTCTGAATTGTCGAAAATAAGGTATAGTCCAGCAAAGTGGCTTAAACCCAAAATATGACCTAGCTCATGCAGCGTTGTATGTATTACTCCTCTCAATTGGCGTGAGGAATTTGCCGTGTCATCGGGGTTATATATTGTGCCATCCAGAACAATGATCGTTCGTGTGAAAAACTGGGGGCCATTATTGGTGATGGCGACACAACGCGTAAATGCCAGTCCCCATGTTTGAGGATTTGAGTTGAGACTCTCTAAAATACTGCGATCGGAATCAAATATAACAATGAGGGGTTCACTCACATAGGAAGAATCATTGGTCGGATTTTCGCAAGGCATCTCTAAATATTTTTGAAAATTCTCAGCGGTAACATCCTCGGTCAAAGTTCCATTGAATTCGAATTGAACTGCGGCGGCTTCTTCCCACTTTCCCATCATCAATTGCAAAATTTTCAGAGCTTGCTCATGTGAAAGTTGTCCCAATGATCCAGGATCCACACGGTATTTTATGCTGTTGGGGTTGATAATACCTATCGGTTTATTTATGCGCGTATTATGATAGAGGTAATCGACAGCGTGAGCATTCTGTTTGCCATAAGCAAAGAATAATACCAGTAGGGCTGTAAAAATTCTTTTCATTCCAGTGAAACTTCCAAAACAGGTTGCAGAATTTCGCCTTGTTCGCGAATGTCGTGTAGGACTCGTCCATTGGTTTTTTGGGCCACCTCGGAAAAATCTTCATCGACACTACCCCCTGTCAAAACAACATCAATCGGGTTTTTAGCGATTCCGATTTGTTCCAAAAATTTCTTGAAAGAAGTTTTGCTTTTATTGTCTTTGCCATCGGTCAAAACATAAATTTCTTCGTTCGGGTTCTTTGCAATGAGGGCGATCAAATTATCATAAAGAGCTGTGTCCCCCTGGGGCTTTACGAATTCTAAATCCTTTAGGCTAATCTCTCTTAAGGAACCCCTGCCCGAAAAAGAATAAAGACTTTCGAATTGGATATTGGAATCTTTTAAGCCTCTCAAGGTATTTAATTTCTTTTTGCCACTCATGGAGCCAGAGATGTCTATCAACCCAATTACCGGATTGTTAAAACGGGTTTGTTGTAATTTTTTAAAAGTTTGATCAATGCGCCACGTTGTGAATCCCGCTTTTAAGTCGGGTTTTGCCAAGGTCAGTTGGCCATCCCTTCCCATAGCATCGAATTTTTCGGAGGGGAGCCCAGCTAGGGCCAATAAATTCCCTGTCCTGCCATCCTGCGGCGATGTCAGTTTCAAAGAAACAGGGAGATCCTTGTTACGAAACGGTTTCAGGGCGTTCCAGCAAGGATAAGGTTTTCTAGTCTTTGAATGCCGATGTTCCAAAACACGTTTAATGGCCAAAAGTTTTCCTTCTTCCCAAGCCGCTTTGGCATATGGAGTTTTGAACTGTAGATATCCCAATGTCGTCGGCTTTGTTGAAATTTGAGGTGATTTGGAGAAACTCTCTTGGTGGGCATAGCCAATTAATATAAGCCCCAGGACGATTAAAAATGTTGTTCTTTTCATAGTGATTATCCTTTCTACAGGGGTGTAAGCAATTTTGATGCCAACCAGAAGTGCCTTATTTTATTGATAAAGAGGAAGATTGAACTATTTTGAGACAAGGTGTTGCAATATTGATATATTAAAAGGCGTCCGACGCCTTTTAAATCAACCCAACCCCGTTTGCAAAAAAGCGACTAGAGAAAAAATGAAGGGAGTTACGAGAAGAATTCTTTGTTGGGGTGGGCTTAGACAATTTTTGATTTTGTGGAGGATTGCCTAAGGAGTAGGTAATGTAATTGTAATGGTTGCTGGGTTTGTCACTTCTGCTGCAGCCCCCGGCAAAATCTCTGTCGTTGTTGTCGAAGCAGCCGGTGTCGTTGATGTGACAAAGCTTTCTTGTTCCCCTACACTTCCACCGCAGGCGAGGAGAGAACTTTGACATTCCCCAGCTTGTGTTCCTTCCGGAGCACTTGTAGTGCTAGAGGAGGTTGCAGAAGAGGTGGAAGAAGTCGAAGAGGAACTGCTGGAAGAGCTTCCTGACGTTGAAGAGGTTGAAGTTCCTGTGGTGGTTGTTGTTTGCGTGGTAGAAGATGTACCTGTCGTCTTGGCTGTTTCTGTTGAAATCGCCTTGGTTGTTTGTTGTGTAATTTGGCTGCTAGCACTTTGGGAAGAACTTCCACTCGCTTTCTCTTCTTTTGCCTCTGATTTGGAACTGACCGTTATGTCAAAGAGTTCGCGTTTGTTGTCCAAAACATCGGCTGGAATTGGAAGCAATTCTGAAGGAGGTATCCCTTCCAAAACTTCTGTGAAAAATCCTTCTTTTACCTGAATGATTTTATCTGGAATGGTAACATTGTACGCATCAAATAGGCCCTCAAAACAATAAAAAACGCTCGATTTCTTTTGTACCAAAGCACCGACGTCTGTTCCTCTTATCCCTGCTATAGCCAAGGGTGTTTTGATTTCAACGGGCTGAGCTTTTCCAAAAAATCTCCCCACCACTGTGCGAACTCTTCCAAACAAAACATCAAAAACAGCTTTTCTTTCCTTTGCCTCGGAATTAAATAAAAACTTGGTAATTAGGGCTTTGGAGTTTTCTTTGATGGTCAAAAGGGTGTCATCAACAAACAAAATTTTAACGGCCCCCTCTTTTTTTGTTTCGATAACATCTCCGACATGGATGGATTGCTTGAAAGCAGCCAACGCCGGACTTTGCCCCTCTTGTGTCACCCAGACTCCCCCCACCAGATCAGCAATTTGTCCAACAGGTTCAGCCCCTAAAGCTGTTTGGGAAAATAATAATAACAAAAAGAGAAGCTTTTTCATAAGTGATTAAAATCGTGTGGCCAGCGTAAAACCCGCAATATGACGCTTATAGGTAAAGCGTGCTATATTGGATCTCGTCATAGCATAAGTATACGACAAAGAGGCGGTCAAATGGGGAATAATTTCTTTGGACAAAGATCCCATCCCTGTAACGCTAAAATCGCCCCTTTTTACACTAAAAATCGAGTCTCTATGGTTAAATTTTCTCAAAACTCCAATGTTAGCAACCCCCAGAAAATTGAAACCGGCACCTAAAGGGGTGTTAAAAGTAAAATTGGTTTTGTGAGCTCTATAATCCCAATCAGCCCCAGTTGCCAGATTCATCTCAAATTCATAACCCCCTTTTAAATAACGATTTCGGTTCCCAGGGAAAAAATAATATTGATCAATTCCAAAAGAAGTTCTGACGGCATCCCTCACCTGAGCTGCGTTGGACGGTATTGCAATAAATTCGTCTCTTTTAATTTTTCCTGCAAAAGTGGTTAGCCAATTTTTCTTCCAAGCGAGATCAAAGGCAGCCTCTCCACCGCCACCATACATGTACTTACTCTTTCCCAAAGAGACAAACATGAAATCAAGGGGGAGTCGAAATTGGAAATTATCAGATAGCTTGCGTTGATAACTAACGATGGCTCGATGCCTTCCATAATTGAAACGATTCATGTCAAAAAATAAGTTCCCATAAAAACTTTGGTACCCGGAATATCCAACATGCATTTTTGTTTTCTCGGTGTTGTAAAAAAGATATTTTACATCGAGGGCGGCGGAACCCATGATGTCGTCTTGGTTGTTTTGAAAACCAGTTAAATTTTCACTGTCGGGGTCTAGTGTAACATTCGAATCATAATAGGCAGAAGTGGCGGCTCTTAAACTCCATTTTTGAATTTTTTCCTCTTCCCTTGATTCGATTGGTGTTGGTTTTTCTCCGGCTTCCAATCTTGTTATCCACTCCGTTGCCATCCGGGCAATTTCTGAATCTTTGGGATTGTTGGCATAGGCTTTTTTAAACCAACTCAGTGCCGTGGAATGTTTCTTTTCTCTGAGGAGGCTTAAACCATAGTCAAAATAGGCCCGGCTGAATTCTGGCTTTTTAAGAAGTAATTCTCTCAAATAATAAGACGACTTTGAAAATTGATTGAGTCTTAGATGGGTAAGACCTAAAAAATAGAGGTTATCTATATTATTGGCATCTTCTTGATAGGTTTTTTGGAAAAAGCTAAGGGCTTTTTCAAACTCGCCTGCTGAAAAGGCCAGAGTCCCCTTTGAAAAATCGATTGGAGAAGCGAAAGCAACTTGCCCTATCAAGAGGGCAACAAAAATTGTGGTGATCCCTTTCACTGGGTAGATTTTTTATCACAACTGATGGGTGGAATAAAGGGGAAATATCCATAGGTTGCGAAACTCATCAGACGGAGGAAACTCATCAGACGGAGTACTCATGGAAAATAGGCTCCAAAGCAATGGGTGTTTAGAGTCGTTTTTGATGAAGATGTGGAGCGACTCCCAAAGTGGAACTTTTCCATGTCCAGAGTCCCATCAAAGAGTGTGCTGAGGTTTGAAATGTCCCTTAAGGACACACCCCGGCATCGAATTTGGGAGTTTTTGGAGTCATTGTTTGGATTTTTC
>MGRG01000012.1 GCA_001798075.1 Deltaproteobacteria bacterium RIFCSPHIGHO2_01_FULL_43_49
AAAGAAAAATCCAAACAATGACTCCAAAAACTCCCAAATTCGATGCCGGGGTGTGTCCTTAAGGGACATTTCAAACCTCAGCACACTCTTTGATGTGACTCTGGACATGGAAAAGTTCCACTTTGGGAGTCGCTCCACATCTTCATCAAAAACGACTCTAAACACCCATTGCTTTGGAGTCTATTTTTCATTACTACTCCGTCTGATGGATGATGCTACTCCGTCTGATGGATCGAAACCTGATGAAACTCATACATTCGAATTTTACTCTGGCTGAATATAATCTCCCAATCAAAAAGTCGCATGAGATCCGTTCCGATAATTCCTTCAATGCCGAACTTCGAATGCAAATTTCCAACCTCTACCTCTATTTTATGGAGCGTTTGATTACCGAGAAGAAGGATGTCAACACAATGTGTGAAAACAGTTTGATAACCACCAACGGTGACCAATCGTTTCAGTTTGCTTTCAAGAGTCGATTTAATTCCTATTTTTGCGGCTTCCTCTGTATCAAATGTTGTGCCTGCAGAACCGGTATCAAAAATGCAATTGTTCAGAAGGAGTTTCTGCCCCTTGTTTGTGATTGTGACCGGCATGTAAAGCAATCCCTTGAAAAGTCGGAAGGATATTTCAGGCATGAGCGGGACGGACTCCCAGAAAAGAGACCTCTTCCATTTCCAATTTTTCCCAATGAGTATGGCCAAAAGTCATGGCAGGAGGTTGGCCGCGCTTGCAATATTCATCATAGATAACTTTTCCGTCTTCATTCGTCAAAACAACCTCTCCCTTCGTGATAATAATGTGATCGGCGATCCGTTTTTCTTCACAGTTGTCCAGCAAAACAAATGTTTCAGGATATTGCTTTCTGATTTCTTTCCATGTCAGCCTTTGATTCATAATTGGTGTTCATTTAATCACAAAGAAACTTGAGTATCAAGCGGCTTTTCATAAATCAAACCCCCATTGCCATTTTTATGCTCCCAGTTCTACGACGGACGTCTTGGAAACCCTCCGAAGCTTTAGCGAAGGAGGGTATCCTGCCCGGTTGAATTTTGATATTAACCTCGTTTCTTAATATATGGTAATTATTATTACCAATTGGTAATAAAAGTTACCAATCGGAGTTTTCCACACGCGAGTATATCAGCCGCAGATGCCTTGCTTGTCTTTTTCCGTGGCATGAGAAAAATATTGTGGAATATGAAGTCCGGTTGATAGATCGGCACGAAGCTTTGCTGTTATCCAAGCATGCCACACGATTTTTTGAGTGGGTAAAATCTTTACTACCGACCTAAATTCGTCCAGTCTTAACTGTCGCAGCTAACGCGACTGCACACCCCATTGCTGCAAGATTCGCAATACCGGTTGCCGGCATCATCTACGCAGGTGCGCCAGACCGTGCCGTCCGGTTGCGGTGCATCCACGCAGTTGTCCGCCCATGTGGGAGCAGAAAGCACCACTCCTGCGACCAACAGCATCAATGAAGAAATGAGTCTGAAACGTTTCATAAGTTCCTCCTTATTTATGGGGTTGTGATGAGGGGAATGCGCTATCATCGGCGAGGTGAAGGGTCAATAGCGAAAAAAATATGATGTGGTTCTTTTTGATTCCAGATAGTGGAGCAAAGAAGCCTAAAAAATAAGTTGGTAGCGGGTGTCGGGTCCTTTTCCCAATTGCTGCAAAAACCCTATTTTTGCCAATTCTTGTAAAGCGCGCGTGACAGTTCGCCGAGGGATGTTAATCAGTTCCGATATTTGTCCGCTCTGCAGCCTGGTCTCCGGATGTTCTCGAAAGCACTGCAAAACTTTTTTGGGGTTTGAAGCCAGTTGTAAATAGTTTGCATATTTCTTTGAATAATAATCGATGTCTTGATTTAAGGATTTTTCCAGCATTTTCAACATGAAGTTCAAAAAAAACTCGATGTGATATTGTTTTGGGTTCTGTCGGAAAATACCTCCAGAACATTGACGAAGCACTATATAATATTCCGCTCTGGCTTTTTCTATTTGCCGATCAACGGCAAGATAGGGGGCCACAAAATTTAAGTTTTTATCAGGTGTTTGCAACATCCCCAAAAGAAAAAGTGCGCGGCCCAATCTTCCATTGCCATCTTGGAAAGGGTGGATTGCCAAAAATCGATAAACGAACTCGGCTATAACCGGCAGAGACCAAAGAGAGTTTGGCAAAGTCTGGTTGTACCAATCAAACAAATCTTTCATGGCGGCAGAAGTAGCAGGCCCCGGATCAGCCGTCTTGAATATTTCTCGTGTAACTTTGTTGTCAACACGTTCCACAACACTGTTTGGCGCGACCTTGTATTGGCCGAGATAGTGTGATGCAGGAGGGTGGTATTGTAGCAACTCCTTGTGCAAACCACGAACGTCTGTTTCTTTTAAAGGCAACAAATCATTGGCTTGTTCATAAATAAGAGTTAGCACACTCCTGAGCCCGGCCACTTCTTCAATGCTCCGCTCCTTATCCTTGGAAAGTTTGTCTTCAATATAGCGTTTGTGTTTTTCGAAAGAACAGAGCCGACTGTCCTCTCCTAACGCAGCATCCATCCAGTCAATTTCGGTGTTGGTTAAAACAGCATTTTCAATTCGGGTAGAAGCACCGATTATACTGATGCGAGCATAGCGATGAATTGTCTCCTGACAATCAGCAGATAAATGCTCCAGCTCCACCCGCTTTCTAGACAATAACTCACTGATATCCTTAAGTTTTTTTTCTAATCTAAGATCAATTGTAAAAGAGATCATATCCACATTGAGCCATATTGAGCCAAAAAAGTCAATGATTATGGCTCAATATGACCCAACTGACCCTTCTCATGGTGATCTATGCAGGGGGTAAGCATTTTTAAGGGAATCTAAACCTTATAACCCACAACCATTCCATAAAAATTGGAAAAGGGATGATTGGGGTTTGTATAGGAATGAGTTGAAACCCGAAATCCAATTTTGACAAGAATGGTGCGCATTTCTTCCATAGAAATGGGGTAATCCCAGTTTCTCATATGGTCTATCCCTTGTTCAGCCAGATCTTCGGACTGTCCTTGAGTTTTTAAAAAAGATTTATAGCCGCTCAGCCATTCATCTCTCCAATCATTTTTGGGGAGCCCTTTCTTAGGTCTTCTTAAATAAGGGTACTTTTCTGGCCGGAAAAGATCATGGTTCAAAAAGACTCCACCCTTATTCAGTTGAGAAAAAATTTGCTTGGCCAAAAAAGAAATCTCTTCTGGAGTTCCATGATGCGTATTGAGCCCAATAAAAACGAGATCCACTTTATCTTTCAAAGAGTGCTCCTCCAAATTCCATGCATTCTCTTCAATGACTTCTTTTTTAATAACATTTTTAGGAAAGGAAAATTTGCGACAAGTAGCTACTTGATCGGGATTAATATCGATCCCTGTATATTCAAAAGAATAGTTGGAAAAATGATTCATCACTTCGGCAATAATGACAGGGGATGCTCCACAAGCCAAATCTAAAACGTTTAAAGTTTTTTTGGTTTTAGGAAGGCTCGATAAAAATTTTGAAACAATTTCAATGCTGGTTGCTATCGCTTCACGATGGAGTCCGAGGTTTTTCCCAATAATAAATTGGTAGGAGCCACCCTTGTTAAAAGTAGGTTCCCTGCGCATCACAGAGGTTTTTGATTGCACAGAAGACTCTATATCAATCAAAGTAGACAAAATCAATCCTTCACTTATTATTTTTTTGGAAAACGGATTAAATGCTTTTGGATAAATGATTTTATGGCGGGCTTATCTAGGGCGAACTCCTTCATTCTTTTCCTAGTCGACGGATGACATCTCCATATTGTTGAATGACAAGGTGGACGGCTTCTTCAATCCGCTTTTTTTCAGATTCAGTCATTGTCCTAAAAATTCCAGAAAGGCTCTCTTCAGAAATAGCATAGGTGTGTCCCACTTTTTGGGCGGGGATCTCTCCCTTTTTGATTTTTCGAATAACCTGCATGCGGCTAATTCCAAGCCTTTTAGCCGCCTCTGCAGCACTGATATATTTTTTCATAAATATGTCACCTGCTCCAGTTGTGATGTTACACTTATAACATCATGTCAATCGAATGTTACTATTGTTCTGTTCAATAATCGTAAACTTTTCCTTGTTATTTCAATGAGTTATATATAAGAAGCATGAATGAAATTGCCTTGGGCTGAAAAGGAAAGAGTGATGAAAAAGCGCTGTGTTTGGTCGATAAAAGATCCGATCTATATTGAATATCATGACACTGAGTGGGGGGTGCCGGTTTATGATGACCGCAAACTCTTTGAATTTTTGATTCTGGAAGGGGCGCAGGCCGGTTTAAGTTGGCTCACCATCTTGAAACGGCGCGAAAATTATCGGAAAGCCTTCAGTAATTTTGATCCTAAAAAAGTAGCGCAATATAAAGAAGCCGAAATCAAAAAACTTCTGAAAGATGTTGGGATCATTCGAAACCAGCTCAAAATTCGCGCCAGCGTTAGCAATGCCAAAGCCTTTCTTGAAGTGCAAAAAGAATTCGGAAGTTTCGCGACCTATAGTTGGCAATTTGTGAATAACAAGCCGATTATTGGAAAACACAAAAATGTGAAAAGTCTTCCGGCTACATCAAAAGAATCCGATCTTTTCAGCAAAGATCTGAAAAAACGGGGTTTCATGTTTGTCGGCTCAACAATTGTTTACGCCCACATGCAAGCAACCGGCATGGTCAACGACCATACGGTTGACTGTTTTAGGTATAAGGGACTGGCGAAAAATCGCGACATATGATTACGGCGATAGGTTGGAAGAGATGAAAAAATACAGTTGCTTTACCACCACGGGCCCGACAAGCTTACCTCATGCGTGATACTTACCAATGGTTTTTTCCCTTAGGGATTGTTTTTGGTGTTTTGGGAGTTGGTGTCTGGATTTTGTTTTGGCTACAAAAAATTCACTTTTATCCCTCCCCTTTGCATTCCGAACTGATGATTGGAGGTTTTTTCCTGACGGTTGCCATCGGTTTTTTGATGACCGCAATTCCCAGATTCACCAATACCCATTCCGCCTCTTTTATGGAAATTGGAGTTGCCTTTTTGATAGCCCTTTTTCTTTTGGTCAGCGCTTTTTTGGCAAATCGCTTTTGGTTTTATCTTGTTTTGTTTCTTGAAATTTTGTTGTTGGTTCGGTTTGCTGTTTCTCGGTTCTTCCGTTCGTTGTTACATCCTCCTCCCTCTTTTGTTCTCGTTGGTTTTGGAATTTTTTTGGTTCTGCTTGCAACATTTCTTCTTTTGCTTCAGGCGCTGCTGGATCAACCATTAGCTTTTTTTTCGCAACAATTTCTCTGGCACGGCTTTCCCTTATTTTTGATTCTAGGCATTGGCACCCGACTGATCCCCTTTATTTTGGGAACGACTCCCAAAGTAGTGACGCCCCTTCAAGCCCCAACCCCTTTCTCGACAAGTAGCCTAGATAAAAAAGGAATATTGCGATTTGGAATTTATGGACTTTTAATTCTTCTTTCTTTCCCTTTGGAAACGTCGGTTTCGTTGGTTGCCGGAAAAATCTTGCGGGCAGGGGTTGTCACTTTTATTTTGTTTACACATTGGCGGATTTATTTGTTGCCAAGAACGAAGGCCATTTTGGGATGGGCTCTTTGGATTAGCGCCTGGATGTTGGTGGTTGGTTCATGGTTACCTGCTTTACTCCCGACTTATGCGGTGCACGCGGCCCATATTTATTTTATCGGCACGGTTTCGCTGATGATCTTTGCGGTGGCCACCCGTGTTGTCGTTTCACACGGCAAACATGATTCCTCCCTGGAGATTCGCTCCAAGGCCCTTTTGGCGATGCTCATCTTTTTTGTTTTAGCTCTTGTAATAAGATTTACAGCCCCCTGGTCCGGCAATTATTTCTCCCACCTCGCCTTTGCTTCGTTCTTCTGGCTCGCCGCCGTTTTTTCCTGGTCGGTTGTATTCTTGAAAAAGGTGCTAATAAAAAAAGGACTTAGTTAATCTCGTTTAGAAAGAAATTAAGATAACGATTGCAGCGGTGACAAGGGAATTCATCTGTGTTAGGCAATATATAAATGCTACAAATTGGTCAAACAATCATTGAGTGTGTGCAAGGGGACATTACAAAAGAAAACGTCGATTGTATTGTGAATGCCGCCAATGAACATTTAGCAGGAGGCGGGGGCGTGGATGGGGCGATTCACCGCGCTGGTGGCCCCAGTCTGATGGCAGAACTCAAAGCAAAATATAAAGGTTGTCCAACGGGGAGTGCGGTTATTACAGGTGCCGGCAATTTATCGGCCAAATATGTCATTCATGCTGTGGGGCCCAGATGGAAAGATGGTCTTTATCACGAAGCTGAACACCTAGCGAGTGCTTACCAAAAAAGTTTGGAACTGGCCAAAGAACATGGCTGTAAAACAATTGCCTTTCCTGCCATCAGCACCGGTGTTTATGGTTATCCCAAAGAAGAGGCGGCGCATGTTGCTATCAGAGCTGTACTCGCTTTTATAAAAACATATCCAGGTTTTGAAAAAATCCGATTTGTTTTGTTCGATGCAGAATCATTGACGATTTATCAAAAATATTTGCCGTAGTTTTTCAGATAAGTTTTTTGAGAATTTCGCATAGTTCCTTTGGTAACTCTGACTTCCATTCCATAATTTTTTCATGAACAGGGTGAGGCAGTTGAAAAAAACTTAAATGTAGAAAATACCTGTTTAAATCAAGTTGGTCTTGGGCCTTATGTTTTTGTTTTTGATAGAGCTTGTCGCCAGCGATGGGGTAACCAATGGAGGTCATGTGCATTCTAATTTGATGGCGGACACCGGTTGTGATTTGCACTTCAATTAAACTATAGTTTTTAAAGTGTTTTAGTGTTTTGAAGGTTGTGTGAGCCGGCCTTGCTTTTTCTCCTCCAAGGGACATTTTCTTTTTTTTGCGGGGGTGATGGGCAATTGGTGTGGTGATCTCTCCAGAAAGGGGAGTTTTCCCCAAAACAAGTGCGGTGTATTTTTTAATGACCTGTGGCGTTTTCCAAATGGCGCGGAGTTTGTTGAAGGTATCTTCCGTTTTGGCGGCAACTATTAGGCCAGAGGTATCATTATCCAACCTATGAACTAGTTGGGCGCTGGGGTAGAACTTTTGGAGCCATTCTTCGAGGCTATTCTGATCGATCGAGGGTATACCCGCCGGTTTTTCCACAACAATTAGGAAATCATCTTCATAAACGATTGACAGATCCATGAAAGGTACTATCTTACAAACAAACGGAGGGTGTCCAATATGTTTTATTTTGATCCTTTATATATCATGACAACTTTGGGTGCGCTGGTTTTATCTCTTTGGGCCACGGGCAAGGTCAAATGGGCCTTTGCTAAATATTCCAAATTGCCGGCCTATAGCGGCATGACAGGCGCCGAGGTGGCGCAAAGAATTTTAGATCATCAGGGTATTTGCGATGTCAAAGTTGAACAGACCCGTTCTCATCAATGGTTTGGGATAGGTGGCGATGGAATTTTGGATGATCATTATGATCCGCGTGTAAAAACAGTTCGCTTGTCGCCACAAATTTATCAAGGCACTTCACAAGCGGCCGTTGCGATTGCCGCCCATGAAGTGGGGCATGCGATCCAACATGCCAAGGCTTATGCACCATTTAAATTGCGAAATGTGATGGCTCCGGCCGCCGCTTTTGGCAGCAATATCGCTTATTTATTTTTGATGATGGGTTTTATTGCCAATGCATTGAGTTTTATTAAAATTGGCGTTTTACTTTTTTCAGTGGCTGTTGCTTTTCAGTTGGTGACTTTGCCGGTTGAATGGGATGCCTCGAACCGTGCCAAAAAATTGTTAGTTGATTATGGGATTGTTGCCGGCCAAGATTCTCAAGGTGTCGCCAAAGTTTTAAACGCCGCCGCTTTGACCTATGTTGCTGCAGCCGCGGCAGCCTTACTCAACTTGCTTTATTTCTTATTCCGCTCCGGCCTCCTAGGCGGCAGATCGAATGATTAAGATTATATTTAGAACTTAACAAAATCAATCACTTACGTTAACAGAAGCATCCTATGAGAATTTAGGAAACTATTGACAGAATGTTAACTTTAAGTTAACTTTAAGTTAATCTATGAAATCGGTATCGGTCAAAAGATTAAGGGAGGAATTACCCGCAATTCTCAAAGATGTGGAGGAGGGGGAAGAATATCTTATTATTTATCGTTCCAAGCCGGTGGGTGAGATTATCCCCTTAAAAAAGAGGCGGTCTGGCCGCAGGATGCCTTCTTTCTACGATCTTCTCGATGAACCTTTTGGCGAAATTCGTCTTCCTGAAGGAAAATCTAGCCTAGATTTGATTCGAGATGACCGCAGATGAGTCTTTTGACCATTGATTCCTCCGTTTATCTTTCCGCTCTGATTGCGGCTGATTCTTTTCACAAACCTTCTAAGGAATTCTTCCATCAAATAAATAAGAAGAAGGTGGATGTTGTTTTGCCTATTCTTGTGCCTTTAGAAGTTGCCAACATTTTATGTCGGCAAGGACTACCCATCACTAAAGTTCAACAGATTTTTGAAAGCTTTTATTCAACACCGAAGACACGGATTCTTGCTTTGGATTGGGCTCTTGGAAAGGCTTTTATTGAAGAGATTGGGAAATTTAATTTAAAAACCGCTGATTGGCTTATTGCTGCTACTTGTTTCTATTTAGAATCGACTCTTATAACATGGGACAAGCAACTTTTAGAAAATACAAAAGTTTTGTTGAAAAGTAAAATGCCAACAGAATGGATGGAATAATAAATTATTTTTTGCATTCGAATTGGAGGTTGGTGTGAGTGATGTGGAAGCGTTCACGTAGGACCGTGTTGACCTTTTTGCGGATTTTTTCCGATTCACTGACCGTTACATCGTCAATTTCGATGTGGGCCGTAAAAGCACACAAGCCAGAAGTTAGCTCCCACATGTGAATATGGTGAAGGTGGTGAATCTCCGGCAATTCTTTTTTGATCGTGGCGATAATCTGGTTTTTGGAAAGATGTTTGGGTGTTGATTCCAAAAGGATGTGGACGGACTCTTTAATCAATCGAAAAGACCAAATAAAAATCATCAATGCAATCAAAATGCTAGCTAACGGATCGAGCCAGAGTTTTCCGGTATAAATAATGAGGACTCCTGCAACAATAATCCCAACGGAAGAGGCCGTGTCGGAGAGCATATGGATGAAGGCGCTTTTTACATTGAGATCCTGAGTCGCAACACTTTTCAAAATCGAAGCCGTTAAAAGATTAACCCCCAAACCAATCGCTGCAATCACCAACATTTCCGTTGTGGCGATTGGTGTTGGATTGAGAAAGCGCCGGATGGCATCGTAGGCAATCCAGAGAACAATGAATCCCAAAGTGAGACCGTTAAAAAGTGCCGCTAGAATTTCTGCTCGATAGAATCCATAAGAGCGGACTTCATCAGCCTCTTTGGTAGCAAACAAAATGGCCACAAAGCTGATGCCCAAGGCAAAAAGATGGGAAAACATGTGTGCGGAATCCGAAAGAAGGGCTAGCGAGTTGGTCCATAAGCCTCCAAAAAATTCGAGCAACATCGTGACCGCAGTGATAACCATGCACCAAAGCAAACGTTTTTGTTCTTTGACGCGATATTCATGATTGCCTTTCTTTTCAACGGCAATGCATTCCAATATGTTATGAAGTGGCGGCATTTTTATGGTGTGAGGCGGTAAATCATTCTAGGAAACGGAATCGATTCACGAACATGTTCCAAATTGCAAATCCAGCTCACTAAACGCTCTAACCCAAAACCAAAGCCGGAATGAGGAACGCTGCCGTATTTTCTCAAATCCAAATACCATTCAAAAGCTTCTCTGGGAAGGTTATGTTCTTTGAGTCTTGCTAACAAGACTTCGATATCTTCTTCACGCTGACTTCCACCAATGATTTCACCAAAACCCTCTGGGGCAATCATGTCTGCGCAGAGCGCCAAGTTGGAGTTTTGAGGATCGCGTTTCATATAAAATGCTTTTACTTTTGCCGGATATTTTTCGACAAAAACAGGTTTATCGAACGATTTGGAAAGAAGTGTTTCTTCGTCGCCACCTAAATCGTCATCTTCTTTTGCGTCAGCCCCCATTGCCTTTAGTTTTTTCACCACTTCAGCGTGAGTTAGACGATAAAAAGGTGCTTTGATATTTTCGAGTGGCTTTGGATCCCGCTCTAAAATTTTTAATTCTGTTTGGTTTTTTTCAAGGACGCGCTGAACGATAAAGCTAATTAGTTCTTCTTGAATTTTTAAGTTTTCATCATGTTCGACAAAGGCCATTTCAGCATCCATCATCCAAAACTCAGTCAGGTGGCGACGCGTTTTGCTTTTTTCGGCACGGAATACTGGCCCGAAATCGTAGCAACGCCCATGCGCAAAGATTGCCGCTTCAATATAGAGCTGACCCGATTGAGAAAGATAAGCTTTCCCCAAATCAAAATAAGGAACCTCAAAAAGTGTTGTCGTTCCTTCACAAGCAGCCGGCGTTAAAATTGGCGCATCAATGCGCACAAAACTATTTTTATCCATCCATTCATAGGTGGCATAGATAATTGTGTGGCGTATTTTTTGAATCGCCCACTGTTTGGGGGAGCGCAGCCACAGGTGACGGTTTTCCAACAAAAAGTCGGGCCCATGTTCCTTTTTGCCGATAGGATAGTCTTGAGCCAACTGCACCACTTTCAGATCTTCAACCTGCAATTCATATTCTTCTTTTTTAGGATGCTTGGAGACCTTTCCCGTGAGAATCACCGATGTTTCAATCGTTATTTTTGGCAAGGGCTGCGTGACGATGGCTTGGCAAAAACCAGAGCCGTCACGGATTTGCAGAAAAGCAATTTTTCCAGAGGAGCGGAAATTATAGACCCAGCCTTTGATCGTTACGGTTTGGTCTAGGTGTTTAAATAATTCCTTGATAAATACGTTTGCCATATTCTTTTATTCCAAAATAAAGACTAGCTCGGATATAACCAATAGGATTTCCGATATCGAAATGTTTCCCTTCGAATTCATAAGCGTAGAGTTTTCCTTGTTTTGCCAAGGTATGCATCGCATCGGCGAGTTGGATTTCACCATTTTTCCCCGGAGGCGTCTGCTTTAAAATTTGAAAAATTTCTGGTGTGAACAGATAGCGCCCTGCAACCACAAAGCGAGAAGGGGCCTCTCCTGGTGAAGGCTTTTCCACCACTCTTTTTGCGAGATGCAGCTTTCCTTTTGAAGAGGCGATTTCATAGACTCCGAAAGAACTGATATCCTCTTTCAGAACTTGCTCCGTTGCATTGACCGACGTTTGGATTTCTCCAAAAATTTTTATCAGTTGAGTGGCAACCGGCACGTCGGAATCAAAAATCACATCGGGCAGCAAAACGAGAAATGGTTCTTCGTCAATAATCTTTTCGGCGAGACCGACAGCGTGACCCAAACCCAATGCCTCTTTTTGTTCGACAAAATGCAACGTAAACTCCGGAAAGAAATCTCTCAGATGATACATCGTTGACTTTTTATGAGGAGAAAGGATTAGCACGATTTCTTTTAATTTTGCTCTTTGAGCTTCCTCTAAAACAAGATGTAGGGAGGGTTTGGTTACAATGGGCAAAAGCTCTTTGGGTGTGATTTTTGTCACAGGCCAAAGACGCTTGCCTAAACCTGCCGCCGGAATGACCGCTTTAGTGACTGTTTTCATACAATGGTTGCTTTATTTCCGTCAGTGCTGAGAGGGCTTTAACGGATAATCCCTTAAAATTCCACCAGAAATTTGTGGCACGGTTCTTGCTCTACAGAAAAGGTACAAGCCCGCCACTCAAACTTGGCGGACAGGGAGGATTTATGGGAGAACCCATCAAAGTAGCAACCAATAAAGTTCAAGCAGCACCACCATCAGAGTGGGAGCAGGCCTTGCTGTTGCAAGAAACGGCTCCATCTCCCGAGCACTGTTTAGACCGGTATTTAAAGATTGTTTCTCATAGGGAAAAACCGGTTCAAAAACCCAATTGGGTTCCAAGGGAAAAATTGGCCACGACGTTTCCCGGTGTTTTATTTCGCGGTGCCTTAATTTTTGTAGAAGAAGGGGTACTGATTGCACCTGGGGTTATTATTGATACAGAGGATAGTTTCGGCAAATGCGGGCGAATTACTATTAAGGGAGAAAGCGCAATTGCCAGTGGGAGTGTTTTGAAAGGCGAGGTTGTTCTTGTTGATAGCCGGTTGCGCGCCGGCAGTTTTGTGAGTGGCATTGTGCAATTGACAAAGACTACGATGGGAAGGAGTGCCAGTATTGTTGGAGATCAACTTTTGTTTTATGAATCTCTTATATTAGGTTCTGTTTCAGGCAATGCGATTCGCATGAATCAAGCAACCGTCACTTCTCAGGGAATGGTAGCGGGTTCCAACATTGTGGTTTATCCCGAAACGGTTGTCGCCAAAGCTGAAATTGGATCCAACAGGCAATTGGGTGACATCAAAGAAGAGGAATTATCTTTAAAATGAATTGCATTAAGGTTTTCCGCTTAAAGCATAGCGAATGCTTAAGGCAATAGGATCAGGATAAAATGGAAGGGAACCCGCTTGTTTTACAGTTTGGATAGCGGCTTCGTCAAGAAGCTCTGAACCCGATGTTTGTTGCAAACGGACATATTCAATAGAACCATCGTTTTGAATTTTAAATTCCACCACAGGGGCCCCTTCGATGTTTTGCCTTTTTGCAATCAACGGATAAAATTTGGCCCGCTCAATTTTGTTACGTATTTGGCGAAGAATTTCGGAGGTTCCTCCCTCGCCAGCTTCCCCAAAGGCTTCCGCTCCTGTTGGAAGCAACGGCGCGAGCGAGTTGGATTCGAAGGGCCTCTCGGAGGCACTGGCGACAACGGGGGATTTATCACTGCCAGTGCCGAGAGCGGAGTGGGTGTTTTGGGGCTCTCCCCAAACCAACCCACGTCCCTGAGAATTCAACGAACGGAAGCCGTTGCCTGTCACTAATGACACAGTGACAAAGCCCTCTTGTTTTTCTCCAGATGGGCGAATGGTTTCAGAGAAGTTGTACCAGAGAAGTCCTAACAACAATCCATGTCCTAGCAGGGAGACAAGGAGCGCTTTTGAATCCATACCTGGGACCTTTCAATGATCGTGAACAGACCAAAAGACCAACAAAGATCCCCCAGAAGCTGATTCTTTAAGAAAGGAAGCGCCATGAGATAACATTGAAAAAGTCCTTCCAATGTTTTGGTGTAAAGCATTCCTTCCATCCAGACACCCAAATTACTGATGACAAAAAATTGTAGGCTTCCAACAACACTCAACATACCAAGTTTAAGATAACGATTGGACCCACTAATGAAACCACCCAGAAAAATACTGATTGCAAAACTTGCGTAGATGAAAGGTGTAACTAAAGACCATGGCTTAACATCAAAAAAGATTCCTAATAAAAAATCGCTTAAAACCAGTGCGATAAAAGGAGTTGTCCATCTCCACAATTTAGAAAGTTTCGCTCCACCAACCAAGGCAACGGCCCCAACCGGAGTGACATTGACAGGATGCGGGATTAATCTCGCAAGAACAGCAACCAGAATTAAAATGTGATTCATAAATCTCCTCCCTTAATGTTTCGAAACTCTTAGCATTTCCTATCTATTTGATCAATGTCAGAGATGTGGGTAAAGCCCCAACCCCCAAAGGCCCTGCCATCATAGCTCCCGTGTTTGGGTCCATAATGAATGTCCCCGTGTTGACTGGGTTTCTTTCCGGAACCCAAAGCAGGCCATTTTGATCAACCAAAAGATCAGACAGAAAACCACCAGGGCTGGTGTATAAGTTTGTGTTTCCTACCCCTGGTGTTGTGGGGTTGAATGAAGCAATTCTGGATGCATTGACAGTGATAACCCCTAAATTATCAGAGACAAATCTCAATGTGGATACATAACCAGAAAAATTGGCATCATCAATCAAAATTCCCAGAGACAATTTCGTCGCGACATCAATGACTTCAATTCCTCCATAGGGTGTTGAAGTATCGTTATTGAAACTGGAATCAAAAACACCTGTGTCGGTTATCAACAAACGGTTGGATGTTGTATGATAGGCAATGTCTGTTGGGTTGCGACCGACAAGTGGGATCGATTGAAGAATCGTATCTGTTTTGGTATCGACGACCACAACTTTTCCGTTGGTCGTTGCTTCAAAATTTTTGGAAAGGTCTTGGCAGAGCACATAGAGCGTATCCCCCGCAAGTGCCATTTTGGCAGCTCTGGCTAAGCGATCTCCATCATCAGTTGTGTAGGATTTGAGGTCGAGGCTGGCTAATTTTTTGCCGCTTAATGGCTCTACAACCCACAAATCATCTTTGTTATCTGGATCGAGTTGGGAATCAAGTCTGGTGATGAACGCTTTACCATTGGCTACCACCAAATCTTGTGGGTTTGCAGACTCTCCTGACGAGTAGTTTCCCAAAATTGCAAAAGATTGGGGATCAATTACTTGAATGGTACTGACATTACCCCGATTGATGACAAAAAGTTTTCCATCATAACTTTTCACCACAACATCACTCGAATCGGTGATGGCTAGTGCTTTCTGCACAGGATGAGGATTGTTGAGCCCCACCGTTGCGATACTTCCCACCGGATCGGTAAAAAACGAGGCGGCGACATAAACATTTTCTTGAGGGTTTAAACTGAGACTTCCTGCAGAGTCATCATCATCGACCGCTTTTTTGATTTGTTCGATGATGTAGCCTGGTCCACATCCAAAAAGAAAAATACTAAATCCTAAACACGAAATTCTAAACAAATTCAAAATACGAATTTTCATAGCTTTAGTTCCAACTCTCCCCAATAAGATCTCCCGGGAAGCGGGAAGCCTGCAATATCGGCAATTCGGTCATTGAGCAAGTTTTTTGTGGTGAAAGAAATTCGCATCCATTTTAGCGGTTCCAGATGTGTACCAGCAGACAAAAGAGTGCGCTGAGTTACTTTGAGGAGATTTTGAGAATCCAAAAAATTGTGGCTCAAGATCTGCAATTGGAAGAAAGGCCTCAAAAACCGATATTGATATTCACCCTCTACAGTCCATTGGTGTTTAGGCCTTCCAGGCAAGAAGTTTCCTTTGGTTGGTGACGTGTCCGACGCATCTTTGGCGGTCTGATAAACATAGTGACTACTCATTTTAAGGTTTTTAAATATCCTGATGGATAATCCAAATTCTCCACCTAAAATCAAAGCACTGTTCAAATTTTGCGCCTTGGCGGTAAATTGAGACGTTTGCAAAAATTGAATGAGGTTATCTATTTCATGTCGGAAATAAATCATTTCTAAATTTAAATCATCGATAACCCAAAAGTTTTGCCAACGCCCATGAATCCCTAGGTCAAAGTTGATCGCCTCTTCCGGTTTTAAGTTGGGATTTCCCACCAATGTGCCACGGTCGCCAAAAAGCTCACCAAAAGTTGGTTGACGAAAACCACGGTAGACATTGGTTTTGAGACTTAAGAATCGCCACGGTGAAATTTTAATTCCCAATTTTGCGGAAATTTGTCTGTCGGTCACGTCATTGAAACTCTGCCCGCTCAAATGATTGAGAAAAATTTGAAATCGCAACGAGGGATCCAAAATCACTTTGTCATCTAAAAAGCTGATTTCATCTTCCAGTCCGACACTAACCATATGCCTTTGGCTCAGGGGCCCTTGTTGCGGAGTTACCAGTCTGTCAAAGGGCCAGAAAAATTCGCCTCGGTGAGCAAGAAAGCCGCTAAAAATATGGTTTTGCAAAGGATGGCTCAAATGAAACTCGGGGCCGAGCCGGAAGGTTTCATCTTTATTATCCTGGGTACCGACGCCGATTTCTCCCAGGGGGTCTTCAAATTCGCTTTTAAGATAATCGAAAAAAAGGTGGGCTTGCCAATTTTTTCTGTTTAGCTTGGCGTGAATAAAATTTCTTAGAGTACCCAATCTTGCTCGGTTGGAAGTAGAACTCCCCAAACCAGGAATTCCCTCTTCTTTGATAAAGAAGTTTTCATATACTTTCCAATTAAGGGCCTCTTTTTTTTCTTCCCCGAAAGTGGCCGTGACATCATAAGATCCAAAATCGTTGTTGCCTCTATTAATGATGCGATCGTCAGAACGATTAGCACGTGTTCCCCTGTCATCTAGAAAAGGAAAATCGCCACGGCTTCTGAAATGATGAAACGAGGCATTGTAATAAAAATCGCCAAACGCCTGGGCGCGTTGGATGTGACCCTGATAGGTATAAAAAGAGCCAAGAGAATTTCGAATGGTATTTTTTGTTTCTGCAGGTTTTCCCTTGGTATGAATAGTGATGACCCCGCCAGGCGTTGAGTCAACAATTTTTCCAGGCGAACCCCCACGGTAAATTTCAATCCGCTCAATATGATCCAACGGTAAAAAGGAAAGGTCGGTTAGTCCTCCTTGTGCCGTATTGAGTAAAACGCCATCAAGATAAATCAAAACTTGATCTGTTGTGGAGCCGCGAATCGAAATGGCCGCAAAATCATCCAGACCTCCATAGCGCTTGATCTGAACTCCCGCAGCTCTTTCCAAAAGTTGCGGTAGTGTTTGTGCCAGGCCAGGGACTTTTTTGGGGACAATCACTTGAGCCTGAGCTGCTGTATCCAGCTGGACTTCCTCTTGGTCTTGAACGGTAATGTCGATCTGCGCCTTCTCGTTCGCCCAAACATTACAGGAAATTATAAATCCTAAGCACGAAATTCTAAACAAATTCGAAATTCCAAACACCAAATTCCAAACTGTTTTTATTTTTTTTCGGATTTCGGATTTCGGATTTCGGATTTTCATAACTTAGGATTAGCCCTTGCCTCGGTTCTAGGATATAAGATAAGGCTTCGCACCTACATAGGGGGAGACCTTTGGCACGTCAACTGAATCTCGATCGCGACAAACTCGATTCGTGCTACGAACTAGCAGCCCAAATCGTTTCACACACTGCTAAGTATTTAGACAGACACTCCAGCTCAAGTATTGAGCGGACAACGTTGACTTTGTTGGGTGTGGAGGGAGAGCATCGGGGCATCCCTTTTGCTTCGTTGATGGTTGAAAAACTCTCCAAAGATCAACTCCGTTTGGGAGTGGCCCATTGGTGGACAAGGGCCCTTTTGGCCACCGCCGAAGAGCCAAAAAAGCTGGCGGAGCAATTGGCGAGGGGAAAACTGAAATGGAATGATCTCAAGGAGATGCCTCCCAGTGAAATTCGAAAAAAAGCGCAACAACTAGCAGAAGAAAATTTACAAAAACTGGATCAAAGCAAAAGTCTTCCTATTCAATCCATTTTTTATCAAAGGATGTTGAAACCCCCAGTGGCTTTTTATCACGATGATGTGAAAACGAGACGATTGCTGGGAGCACTACACGATGTGAAGAAAAAAGGGGCTGCCTTTTGTGTGACAAAGGTTTCTTCAAAGGAATTTTTGAAGGAAGTTTATGAAACACACTTTTTGAAAAGTTTTTGGCAAGAGGCAAAAGAATTTCCAATGGTGGTGACGACCCAGGGGCTTTCTGTTCCCGAACAAACTCTGATGGCTTTGCAGTTGGGTTTTCGAGCGATTGCCTTAGATGGTCTCAATAACTCTCTGGCAGGAGAAGTTGGTTTAAAGCGCTCTTTGGTGGATCTCAATTTTTCTTTGATTCTTTGTGCGAGGCTGTCGGCCAAGATTGTCAGCCGGTATTTGCCGCGTTTTAATCCTTCTCAAATGTTTTCCAATTTTCTTCTTTATGAACAGTTTGCAAGGCGCCACGAAATCAGTTTTGAAAATATCGTTTTATCTTCAGGACAAACTCAAGATAACAAAGAAAGGGAATTTGTCTCGGCTTTTGGTTTTTCCCAGTTGTTGAGGGAGGCTTTTTCGCAATCGCCGATATGGTATCGTTTATCCATTGGGGCCGATCCGTTTAATTTTTGGATTGCGGGATTGACGGGTCAAGATTGTTTATTGATTGATGCCATGGCGGATGGCCAACTAAAGCAAGCATTGCACTATACAAAACAACTGGAAGGTTTGGGTGATGAAGTAAGCTTTAATACACATGGCAAAATTGCAAGAGAGGCTCATTTTATCTTGGATCAAACTTGGAAGTTTTTGAAACAGATTCAGCAAAAAACACTTTGGAAGGCTTTTGAAGAAGGTCTCTTGACAATGACCCCTTCGCCTGTTGTAAATTTAGGTGAAGAGGGTGTTTTTCAAAAGTCGTATCATTATTTGAATCCAGTATGGGAGCTTTTAGAAAAGCAACTTAAGGACTTACGCACTTAAACCCCTAAGGGGCCCCTTCGGGGCACTTAGCACTTTTTTATGGCAGGCATTGGCGTCATCTTAAATCCTTATTCTAGGTCGAACCGCAAAAATCCAGACAGGGCGGAACGACTAGGCTTTATTGTCGGCGATAAAGGTTCCTGCCACGCTACTCAAGATATTTCCGATGTGGAACGTCTGACAAAAGAGTTTAAGCAAAGAGAAATCGAAGTGATCGGCATTTCCGGAGGGGATGGGACCTATCAAAAAACACTCACGACGATTGTGAATGTTTATAAAGATGCGCCGCTTCCAAAAATTGCTTTTCTTCGTGGTGGCACAATGAATAATGTGGCAGATTGTCTCAAAATTCGGGGTACTCCCGAAACAATTTTGAGCAGACTTATTTATCGATATCATCAGGATGTCGAATTCCAGATCGTTAATTTACCTCTGTTGAAAGTAAATAACATTTACGGATTTTTGTTTGGAAACGGTCTTTTGTATCGCTTTTTGGTCGACTTTAACAAAGTCCTAGAGCCCACCAAATTGAGAGCAGCCTGGATGTTGTTTTTCGCCATGTGTCATGCCTACTGCAACTCCAAAAGGGGTGCAGAGCTTTGTCAGCGGGTCGATGCCGATGTTTTGATCGATGGCAAACCTTGGCCATTCAAAAATTATGTCACCATTTATGCAGGAACTGTTGAGACGTTGGGGTTGGGCTTTTTTGCTTTATATCGCACACGCACAGAGCCTGGAAAGTTTCAAATTAATGCTTTTTCAATGCCACCTAGACAAGTTGTGAATACCTTTCCAAGAATCCTGATGGGCAAGAAAGTTGGATCGGAACATTATTTAGATGCCATCGCAACGGAAGTAAAGATTCTCACCAAAGAACCGCAAGGTTTTATGTTGGATGGTGAATTGTATCCCGCTGTGTCAGAAATCAAACTCTCCCTAGGTCCCACCCTTCAGATTATTACTGGGTAACAACTCATAGACTTTAGAGTGAAAAAGCTTCCACTCACGACGTAAGGTGTGAGTCGGTGGCTCTCATTGCTGCGCCTTCCCTTTGCCTATTCGTCCCGAAATTTTGTTTGAGTGCTTAAAACAAAAATTTGGTGCTTTTCCCCTGTCAATCCCCAAATTTTTCAATCAATACAAAATTTCGCTCCTCATACGGCTCCGGTCAAAACGGCGCTTTATGCAATGAGAGCCACCTCCTTACACCTTCATCCTTGAGAGGAATGAAATCGCGCAAGGGCAGGACTGGGGGTGTGAAAAACATTGTGCGGGAACGAGGGCGTATCGAGTCAAACAAAATAATATTCGTTTCTGCAGATAGAGCTGACGGAGGTAAGATACTATCTGCATCTTTTGAAACGAAATTATTTTTTTGACGAGATAGCCCGAAGTGGAGCACCGTTTTGAACACCCCCACTCCTGCCCGAAAGCGATCGACCCAGTTTCGAACCCGCTCGTTTTTATTTTCCGTTCTAAGCGAGGCGATTGTGATGAGTAACGGCCCATTCTTCTTGGGCCAGTTGGTAGCTCTCTTTGGAGCCGATGTCGCGCCAGTAACCTTCATGAACAAAGGCCGAAATGGCTTTTACTTTTTGCATGAGGGGAGCAATGCCATCGAGAATCAGGTTAGACGGTTTTTCTGATAGAGTTGAAAAAATAGGAGGGCTTAAGACAGTAAGCCCCGTAAACAGATGATCTCCCACGTCGATATTAAGCAGTCTTTTGTTTCCCACTTGAAGTCTTGTATAGCCTTCTTGCCACGGGGCTACGACTAGTGTTGCTGGTGATTTTTGTTCCGCATGAAATTGAGAGAGTTCATTTAAATCACAGTTGATCAACGTATCGCTATTCAAAGTAAAAAATGCCTCTTCATTTTTGAAATGACTTTCTACTTTTTTTAATCCACCGGCTGTGCCTAAAAGTTTTTCTTCGTGTGAATAACGAATTTTAAGCCCATATTTTTTCCCATCGCCGACATGTTGCTCAATTTTTTCACCCAAATAATGCAAATTAATTACCACCTCTTCCACACCAAATTTTTTCAAATAAGAAAGTGAATAGTCGATGATGGGGCGATTGCCCAAAGGCAAGAGGGGTTTCGGATTTTTCTCAGTCAAGGGTTTTAAACGTTCCCCCAACCCCGCTGCAAAAAGAAAGGCCTTTTTAATATTTTTTGATGAGGTCATAGAGTCCGTTGTATTCTGGAAGCCTTGCCAATGCCTGTTTTACATAACCCATGGATGTTGGGATGAATTTCAGAAAATCAGGATTCTTTTTTACATGATCGATAAAAACAAACCGCCCGGAGTCTTTGAGTTTGCGCTGCACCGTTTGCAGATCAAAAGCCCTCCGTAATTTTTTGATATGCCAACCCTGCTGCCCGCCATAATATTCGAGCAGCTCTTCCAAATAATCGGTCACATCAAAATAGGAATCCCTCAGCAAACTGACCAGATCATAAACATCGGGCCCCAAAAGGGCATCCTGAAAATCGGTCATGGTGAGTTGGTTGTTGTGGACCATCAGATTACTTCCTTGAAAGTCACGGTGTGTAAATACTTGCGGCATCGCACAGAGTTCTTGCGTAATTTTCCTCGTCTCCTTTATGAAAATATCTTTGTCCTCAGCTGATGGCTGACAGCTGACAGCTGACAGCTGAAAGTAGTATTCAAGGAAATGATCAAACTCCCAGTTAAAAAGGGTGGCGTCAAAAGAGCGTTGATAGGCGATACAACTTGTGCTGATGTGCTGATGTGCTGATGTGCTGATGTCTTTTGAAGTTTTGTTTTGTAAAATCACTAGGAGATCGAGGGCTTTTTTGTACCATTTTTTAATATCATTGGGCTGAGCCGTTTTAACAGTGTCCCAAAGTTTTGTGTCGCCTAAATCATTCAGGATAATCCAGCGATCCTCTTCGCTAAACAGTTTGATTTCGGGGACAGGAAGCCCTAATGATTTGAGATAGCGCTGGACATTAATATAAGAAAGCTCCTTCGGTTTTTCTTTTAAATTTGTGATTTCCTCCGAGACACTCATTTTACCTTCTGGCATCGCCATCAAAATAAAAGTCTCATCGCCTTGTGAAAAAACCCGATAAAAAGTTCGGTAAGAAGCCCCTCCATAGAGTTTCGTTACCTTGATAACAGGCTTACCTAGAAGTTGAGTTAATCTTGCTTCCATAGAAATTCTAAATTCTAATATCTAAATTCTAAACAAATTCCAAATTCTAAATTCCCTAAATTCGTTCCTGTGTGGGGGCGGAGGGGTGGCCCGGAGTGTTTGTCGTGGGGTTTAGTTAGGGGCCCCCACGAAAACACGCAGGGACAGGACCCCGAAGCCCCCAACCCAATTTAAGGATTCACAGTAAATTGTATATCGGCATTGCTCGTCAATTCAAAAACAGTTACAAAAATTCCTGATGCCCCTGTTGAGGCACCGCTTGGCACATTGAAAGTTAACGATTCCACCTCCCCATTGGTTGGTGGGTCTACCAGGGCATAAGTTTGAGCAGTTGTGGCAGTCCCCCCGACTGTAATCACATTCACAGCAGCCTCTGAAGAAAATCCAAAGCCAAAGATGGTTATTGTTTCTCCGGTGCTGCCACTTGTTGGGCTCACTCTTTTGATAACAGGACTTGATTGGATCGCGACGGAAGGAGGCGAAGAGAGGGGATCGGCTGTCGACCCACATCCGCCAAGAATAAGAAGGGCTAAAATGAGACCAAAATATCTTTGCATGGAAGGGGACCATAAAGAAAAGTGGCGAGAACTTCAACGCTTTTTAAATTTCCCTGGACTTTCGAATTATATTCGAGTATCTTTCAATCATGCTTTCCAAGAGACAAAAAGAAGTCTATGATTTTATTCATAAATTTCTTGAAAAGCATGGTTATGCCCCAAGCCTAGAAGAGATTGCCAATCACTTTAAACTCTCCGCCGTCTCTACAGTTCATCATCATGTGGGAGAACTCGTTAAAAAAGGGCTCCTCAACAAACGTTGGAATACGAATCGTTCTTTGGAGGTGGTTGGACACACGGCCACTTTGGCGATGGTTGTCCCTTTGTTGGGTGTGATCGCTGCAGGAAAACCAATCGAGGCAATAGAACAACAAGAAACAATCGAACTCCCTCCGTCACTGATTGGCCGCAAAGATACTTATGTTTTGAAAGTGCAGGGCAACTCCATGATCGAAGAACACATTCGCGATGGCGACTATGTAGTGGTGGAGAAACGCGACACTGCAAACAATGGTGAAACAGTCGTAGCCCTCATTAATGATAGCGAAGCAACGCTCAAGAAATTTTATCGGGAAAAAGGGGGGATGATTCGATTGCAACCAGCCAATCCCACCATGGCCGCCATTTATTGTCGTGAAGAAGAGTGTGTCATTCAAGGTGTCGTGATTGCAATTTTACGAAAGTTTAGATGATGAAAAATTTTTCACCTTTTCAGTGTGAAAAGAAACTCCAGATTAGGCCACGCGCTGTGGCAGTGGTTCGCGGCGGCAATCGTGTCTTTCTCCATGTCGATCTCGATGCCTTTTTTGCCTCCGTTGAACAAATCAAAAATCCAAAACTCAAAGGAAAACCGGTCATTGTTGGCGGGCGTAATTCCAGGCGCGGCGTTGTGGCCGCTGCATCCTATGAGGCAAAACGTTTTGGAGTTGAAACCGGAATGCCTTGGATGCAAGCCAAGCAGAAATGCCCCACCGCCGTCTTTTTGCCAGCCGATTTTGATGCCTATGCTGATTATTCTAAAAAGGTCCAAAATATTTTGGAAACAATGACTCCTGTTGTGGCGCAAGCCTCCATCGACGAGGCCTATGTCGATTTGACCGGTTGTGAACGCATTTATGGAACACCTCGCCAAGCTGCAGAAAAAATTCATCAGGCAATTTTAAATCAGACAGGGCTTGAGGCCTCCATTGGGATTGCTGGTTCGCAATCGGTTGCGAAGATGGCATCCAAACTCGCAAAACCTTGCGGGATGATGGAAGTCCCAAAAGGGGCCGAGGAAAAATTTTTAGCACCCATGCCCGTTGAAGCCATGCCAGGCATTGGTTTTCAAATTGGCGAACGCCTTCGGGGAATGGGGATTTTGACTCTGGGCCAATTGGCAGCCATTCCTCCCAATTTATTGCGCGCTTCGTTTGGCATTTACGGCCCCTTTTTGCGGGCCAAAGCAAGAGGGGAAGACACTTGGGAGTTAGAAGTGACCGAGGTGATCAAGTCGATTGGGAAACAAGAAACTTTGGAACAAGATGTCAGTGATTGGCCCGTCATCAAACAAAAATTATTTGAATTGATAGAAAAAGTCGGTAGGAAACTCCGTGAGGAAAATTTGTATGCAAGACGTGTTGTTGTTTTTGTCCGTTATGCCGATTTTTCAGGTGAGGCGACTTCTAAGACGTTGAGGGAGCCCAGTTCTTTTGATCGTGTTTTATTTAATCATGCCGCAGAGTTGATGCAACCGTTGGTTGAAAATAAGAAACCGATTCGCTTAGTCGGTTTTTCCGCTCAGGAACTTGTTAAACAACCCCCCCAACTTGACTTGTTTCGTACCCCTAAGGCCCTCCGCTGGGAGCGGTTTTATAATAGTTTGGATAAGGTCCGAAATCAATTTGGATCAAAAACCCTTCACTTTTGTCTCAAATTATTTTAAGTGTAGTTAATGTTCCAGCCACCCGTTTTTTTAAAAAGTTCCGTTTTGCAATCCTATTTTGGCGCTTATTTTCCGACTTGCTGTTGTGCACCCACCAAAAGGGAACAAATCACTCTCCCTGACGAAGAGGATATGACCTTTGAATATTTCATTAGCCCTCCTCGCGATCCTCAAAAGAACAATCACTACGTTATTTTGCTACATGGTTGGTTGGGCAATGCCATGATTCCGTATATGAAAGACATGACCAATCAGGCCTACAAAGAAGGTTTTGGCGTCATTCGCATCAATCAACGAGATCATGGTGGCAATGAAGCGCTGACAAAAAAACCGTTTCACACCGCACGTCACAAGGAAGTGAGCCTTTTGATTGACGCTATCGTCAAAGAACACAATGTCGAAAGTTATAGTCTTGTCGGATTTTCAGTAGGGGCGAGCACTGCTTTAAGAATTGCCTCCTTAAAACAAGATCTGAGGTTGAAGACGATTGTCGCCATTTCTCCTTACGCGCATCTTGAAAAGGCGTTGACCAATATTGATAACAATTCAGCGGTGCAAAGGCGTTTTTTATACCGTCGTTTGATTCGCCAGATGAAACGCAAAACCAAAGTTTATCCTAATCTTTATCAGTTTGATTTTCTGGAAGGGGTTCCCAAAAGATGTTTGGAAACAATTCGTCTGTTGGCCACCCATCATTATGGTTTTAGGAGCGCCGAAGAATATTTTGCGGCTAGTGATTTAACAAATTTTCCGCTGCAAAATATTCATGTT
Organism: Deltaproteobacteria bacterium RIFCSPHIGHO2_01_FULL_43_49; assembly: GCA_001798075.1. GTDB lineage: Bacteria > UBA10199 > UBA10199 > SPLOWO2-01-44-7 > SPLOWO2-01-44-7 > SPLOWO2-01-44-7. The sequence goes on from MGRG01000012.1 coordinate 24,756, forward strand.
CCTCTTTTGGTCATTGCTTCCCATGACGATCCGATTTCCGATATTCCCAATCTTAAAACACTCAACTGGCCCAAAAATGCTCAATTTCTCTTCACAGAAAAGGGGGGACATGTCGGTTTTGTCAGTCGAAAACGCTTGCCAACCGGTAGTTTTCGATGGGCACAGTATCAGGCAGTAAAGTTTATTCAGCTTCAAACATTAAATCGGAACAAAACAATATCTCCATCTTGAAAAACGTATTCTTTCCCTTCAGATCGGTATTTGCCAGCAGCTTTGACTTGGGACTCACTCCCAGCTGCGACCAAATCATTGTAATGAAACACTTCGGCACGAATAAAGCCTTTTTCAAAATCGCTGTGGATTTTGCCGGCAGCCTGGGGGGCTTTGGTTCCTTGAGTAATTGTCCAGGCCCTAACTTCCTTAGGGCCGGCAGTAAAATAAGTGATCAATCGGAGTAGATGATAACCAGAACGAATCAATCGATCGAGCCCTGGTTCTTTTATCCCGAGGGCTTTTAGAAATTCTGTTTTTTCTTCACCTTGAAGCTGCGCTAATTCGGCTTCCAACTTGCCGCACAAGAAAACCGCTTCACTCCCATCTTCTTTGGCAAGTATTGCTACTCTTTTTGCATTCTCGCCTTGCTCTCCTCCCTCGGAAATGTTGCCCACATAGAGCATTGGCTTGGCGGTCAAAAGGTTGAATTCTTTAAGCAAAACATTTTCTTCTTCTGTAAAAGAGAGTTTGCGTGCCGCCAAACCTTTTTCCAACTGAATTTTAACTTTTTTCAAGAGTTCCACTTTTTTTGCTGTTTCTTTGGAACCGGTCTTGAGGAGTTTTTCTTCTTTTTCTAGGCGTTTGGTGGTGGCATCTAAATCAGTAAGGGCAAGCTCCATGTTGATCACCTCAATATCTTCTTTGGGATCAACCTTGCCATGAACATGCACGACATTGGGGTCCTCAAAACAGCGGACCACGTGGGCAATCGCATCAACCTCACGAATGTGGCTTAAGAATTTGTTGCCGAGCCCCTCACCCTGGCTGGCATTTTTAACCAGTCCCGCAATGTCGACAAATTCCACAGCGGTGGGAGTGATTTTGGCCGGTTTGTAGATTTGAGTCAGCTTGTCCAAACGGGGGTCGGGCACTGTTACTACCCCCGTGGAGGGATCAATCGTGCAGAAGGGAAAATTCTCTGCCGGGACCTGACAAGCCGTCAAAGCATTGAAAATAGTCGATTTGCCGGCATTTGGGAGCCCCACGATTCCAACGTTAAGTGCCATAAGACCCAGAAATGGCAAAATTTAGAAGATTTTACTAGCCTTTTTTGAAAAATTTTCTAAAATGCAACCTACTTGATGTACACCTCGTCCGCATTATCAGTTTTTGGGGGACAGGCAACAACAACGGGATTTGTTTGGTCTGCAGAAACTCACCTCACCACTGCCGGCATTTGGGAACCTGCTACACAATCGGATACCTTTGTTGATCCAAACAAGAATCCCTCTTTTCCGATTTGGGGACGAGAAATAAGGTTTGATAGAAGTTTGTTTCGAAAAAGAGTTAACGATGTGGGAGAATTAGCCGCTGTTCCGTTGGAGTTGCCGGCTCCTGCAAGAGAGCAAATCAGAAGAGAATGTCCAGCCGACCAAAACGACTGGATGTTCTGTATAGGTGCGACAACATTACATCATTTAGGTGTTTCTCGAGCAGACTTTCGGGCTGTTGCAGGAGAATCTATCATCATTAATCGTCTTCGACGTGAAATGGCTCGTTACTCCGTTCTCATTACAACTAGTTATGAACTAGACATGCTCATAGGATTGTTAAGAGAATTATGGCCAATTGAATTAATGACTTTTAAGCCAGCACCAGATCTCTATTTAAAGTTTGTCGTGGTTGAGGGGGTAGGGGTTCGTATTGGCCCCATATATCGCAAAAAACAGAATGGTAGTTTAATAGAGTGTTGGCATAAGGAAATCGCTCAGAGTGTCCCTAAGCGGCGAGTCCTAGCATCTGGTTTTTTAAGATTGGGGCAAGATGACAATTTGTCTGTTGAAAAGGGACGTTCTACTTACTATAGGAGAGCGGCTTTTGGCAGGGGTGCAGTTTCGGTCTTGCAGGAGTATTTAGGTCACGATTTAGGTCTTCAATATATTGAAGATGTAGAGGGTAAATCTTCCTCACTTCCCCCCAAGCGTGTCTAAAACACCCTCACCTCGAATCCTCTCCCCTCGAGGGAGAGGAATAAAAGGAGAGGGGGCATTCAAAGGCAACTTTTTTTGACTTTCCCCGATAATAAAGCCATAAGGAGGCCATCATGGCAGAACCTATTGGGCAAGGAACACCTCGCGTTCACTATTATCAGGGTAATCCAGACTATCCTTTTACGATCATCGATAAGAATGAGGATGGAGTTCTAAAACCCGAAGATGGGGATATCATTTATCAAGGCATGCCTGATGCTTGGTTCCCAAGTCTTAACAGGATTAATCATAGCTTGTGGAAAAATCAAAAAACAGAAGATGTCGAAAAAATTATTGCTCAATACATGGCAGAAAATAATAATTTGCTTTGGCTGATGGCTGGGTACGGCGCTTTTGTCTGTTTTCTATTAGTTTTTCGTAGGTTGCCGTTACACAGATCGCTGTTGCTCCAACAAAATCAAGGCAATTCCAACTATCCCCCCATGGCTTAAATAAAAAGATGGAAACAATTGGTCTCATCAGTTTGGGTTGTGCGAGGAATTTGGTTGACTCCGAAGTGATGCTGGGGTCTTTGAAAAAGGCCGGCTATCAAATCACTCACGATCCTTCACTTTCCGACATCATCATTGTGAATACTTGCGGCTTCATTGAAGATTCCAAAAAAGAATCGATCGATACCATTTTAGAGATGGCTTCTTTCAAAAAGAAGGGGCGACTCAAGAAATTAGTAATGGCTGGTTGTTTGGCACAGCGGCATGCAACAGAACTAGCAGAAGAATTGTCTGAAGTAGATCTTTTTATCGGCACCGGCGATTTTCCTAAAATTGTTGAACTCTTGGAACAAAATTCGCGTGTTGTCGTGGGAAAGCCCAGAGCGTTAGCCGATGAAACATTTGAAAGGGTTTTAGCAACTCCAAAATATTACGCTTATTTGAAATTGGCTGAGGGTTGCCAACATTCTTGTTCTTTTTGCATCATTCCGAAACTGCGTGGGCCTCTTCGCTCTCGTTCCATTGATTCGCTGGTCATTGAGACACAAAATCTCATCAATCAAGGCGTCAAAGAGTTCAACATGATCGCTCAAGACTCAACTGGTTATGGTTGTGATCGAAAAGATGGGGCGACGTTGCGCAAATTGATGGAACGCCTCGTCGGCTTGAACGGCGAAAAATGGTTTCGTCTTTTTTATGCCTATCCGCACGGTTTTCCAATGGAGGTGGTGGATTTCATGAAGGGCGAGCCTCAAATTTGCAAATACCTTGATCTTCCCATCCAACATATCAATGATCGCATTTTAAAATCGATGCGTCGTGAAGGGACAAGCAAAGATATTCGAGAAATTGTGGAGACGGTCCGTGAAAAAATTCCGGATATTACACTACGCACAACCTGTATCGTTGGTTATCCCACCGAAACTGATGCCGAATTTGAAGAGCTGGTCTCATTTATTGAAGAAGGTCATTTTGATCACGTCGGTGTTTTTACCTATTCTCAAGAAGAAGGGACAACCGCCGCAAAACTCCAAGATGATGTTCCATCAAAAGTCAAAAGAGAAAGAAAAAAGCGCTTGATGGAAGTTCAACAAAAAGTTTCGCAGGAAAGAAACAACCGTTGGGTTGGCAAAGAATTAAAAGTCTTGATCGATGGCCCCAGTAAAGAAGCAGAATTTGTGATGACCGCTCGTCACCAAGGCCAAGCCCCCGATGTTGATGGTGTTGTCTATGTCAATGAATGCGATCTCCCCGCCGGCCAATTTGCAACGGTCAAAATCGCCGAGGCTCATGCCTATGATTTAGTAGGAGATATCGTTCGTCAAAATTTTGGCGCTATGGGGTAAACAACCACCCATTTTCTTTCTAGCGAAATATTCACTAAAGCATCCCCAAGCTTTTACATAATCAACCAACTAACTGATATTTAAGCAGTTTCTCTCTCTCTCTCTCTCTCTCTCTCTCTCTCAGGGCAGACAATTGGCACTGTTTTTGCTAGTAATAACGTTAGTTTTTCTAAGGAGGAATCCTATGCGTTTCAAAAAAGTATTATTGGTTTTGTTAATCATCACTTTGCCCGGATGCGATTTTTTCCGTGGCGGGCCCTCTGAAAATCCCAATACAGGAGTGGGAAAAGAAATAGGGGATATCTCAGCACCCTTGGGCTCGGGGGCTGCTTTAAGTAGCGCTCTTGCGAGTGCCAATCTGGACGCCATTGAGAAAGCCTCTTGTCCTTATTGCAACTGGTCAGGAAAAGCTTCCTCTGCAGCGAAAAGTACTTCTGTAGGAAAAGATCTTACAGCCGATGCCATTGGTGAGGGAGATGCTGCCTTTGGGTGCTTTTTAGTTCAATTGAGTCGAATGTTTGAAAGTGCCCCTGCGAGCGATTTTTTGGCGGCGTTTGGAGAGCCTGCCATTCATGTGCAGGCTGATATTCTGGACAAAACCAATTCCAACGCCTTGTGCACAAAATTATCTAGCATGCATCCCAAAAAATATTATCAGATGTTTCCGAACCTTCCTTTCAATAACTATCAATTCAGTCATAGTAACCCCAAGAAGTTTTTCCAAGAGATGTTGAAAAGAGCAAAAAACAATGGTATTTCCCTCTCTCGCTTACAAGATGATTTATTTGCACTTGATAATCAGTTGGGTCAGCTTCTTGAACTGCTCTCTATTTCACGGGCAAATGCCTCTTTTAGTTTCACTATTCCGAAGGATTTATGTCAGGTTTCGCGCGACATTGTTGTGAATAGAATTGATTTGGAGGGTTTTAATGGAATTTTGGGGAGCTTAAAAGTTTTTGTCAATTTGCTTCATTCTTATGCAATCGGTCTGGATCCGGCCCGTTTTGTCGGCGGCAATCCTGCCGTTGCTAATGACACAGTTAACGAGCGGGAATTTGTAGCCGATGCCAACGGTGTGGGCGGAGATGGGAAAAAAATTGCGGAACTGATTTCGGGACGAGGTGATATCAGTTCTTTATCTCCATTGTTTTTGAACTCTTTGAATAGCTTGATTGCCGTTTTGGATGGTGTTCACTCAGAACAAGATTCCCAAGTATTTGGGTATCTGTTTTCAATGGGGAGGTTTCAGAAATTTTTCAGGAATGTAAACAGGGCATCAAAAGATCTCAAAAGCTCCCTTGAGCACCCTGGTGTTTTGAGCCCATTCACGCAGTTGGGACATCCCTCCATAAAAGTTGATGCGGGGAATTTTATGTCCCACTTGCCCGATCCAAAGGGGGTCAGCAGTTCTGATCCATTTGTGCCTAGTCGTTATGGTGGAATCAGGGGTGTTGCTAACTTCTGGGAAGTGCTGTTGAATGGAATTGTCAACTTCTGATGCGACGACGATACAGCGTCCTGTTATCGCTTTTTTTTCTTGGGTTTTTTGCCGATGCGGTTCTGGCTAAATCTGAACCCCAAAAAATAACACAACAGCTTTTTTACGATGTTTTACAAGTCGTTAGGCAAAATAATTTAACTGACCGTCAGAAATCGGGAACAAAGCTGCTGGAGCGCTACTTCGATTTTTCCACTTTTGCGGAATGGACAATGGAGGATCATTGGAGTCGCCTTTCTGACAACCAACGAAGAGCATTTTTACAACTTTTTAAAAAGCGCTTTTATGAAAGAGTTCTTGAAAAAATTTCGCGCACAACAAATAAAAAATTTCTTTTGAAGATGATAAGTAAAAGGAGAGAAAAAGAGTATGTCGAATTGAAATATCGTTTGAAACATAATGGTCACCGAACACCATTTTCATTGATGTGGATTAAAAAGAATGACTCATGGCGTTTGGTTGATGTGACCATCGCAAAAGCAAATCTTGTTGCCAATTATCAGGGACAATTCAACAAAATCATCCGTGATTATGGATTTGAAGAACTGCTAGATCGTCTAGAAAAGGGTAAACTCGATAAACCGACACATTGAGAAAAGTCTTTACAAGGCAGCATTTCTAGAATAATTTGAATGTTGAGGAAAACGATATGTCCGAGAAAAAAATGCGTAAATTGAAGACTAGGGGAGAGAGAATTTATAAGAAATTACTTCGCCGACTTTTATCCAAATACAAAGGCCAAATTGTAGCAATTGAACCCGAGACGGGTCGTTATTTTGTAGGGCGTGATGAATTAAAGGTGGCTTTGAAGGCAATGAAGGCCTTTCCGGGAAAAATTTTCAGCGTCTTCCGTGTGGGTTACCCCGCTGTTCACAAATTCAGAAAATTTTCATGAGCATTATTAGGGGAAGAGTCAGTTTTTCAGGAGAACCTACAATCCCCATTACACTTTATCTGGATGGAAAACCTGTTCGGAAAAAGGTTGTCATTGATACGGGTTTTAATGGATCTTTAAGCCTCCCTGAGAGACTTGCTAGAAAAGGTAAGTGGCACTTTTTCGGGTTTGAGCGGTATGAACTGGCTACCGGCGATATTGTCCAACAAAAAATCTATATTGGACAAATCCGACTTGATAAAAATCCTTTCACAGTTTACGCAGTAACCTCTCATTCGTCGGATATTCTCATTGGAACAAGACTTTTACGTAATAGAGAACTTCTGATACAATTCAAAAAAAGAAAAGTAGTCTTAAGATAATTGAGTTAATCTAGCCAACCTCTGGGATTTGCACTGAATCTTTGAAGAAGGGTTTGTTCCTCTGCGGAAATGATTCGGCGCTCTTTTGCAAGTTGTAAGAGGGTTGAAAAATCGGTCAACGTCGTGAGGTTACACTGAATCGCTTCAAATTTCTTCACCGCCTCCGGAAATCCATAAGTAAAAATTGCCAAACAATGATTCACTTTGCCGCCCGAATCGCGCAAAGCCTCAATAGCCGCACAACTAGATCCTCCTGTGCTCACAAGATCTTCAATCACGATCGCTAGCTTTCCCGGTTCCACTTTTCCTTCCACCAAATTTTGTTTTCCATGATCTTTAGCTTGGCTTCGAACATAAACCATCGGTTTGTTAAGGTGCTCGGCAACCCACGCCGCATGGACAATGGCTCCGGTCGCTACACCCGCAATCAGTTCACAGTTTGGCTCTTTTTCTTTCAGAAGATGACAAAAGGCCTCTCTAATTTCGCGTCTTGCCTCTGGATAGGTCATCAGCAAACGATTGTCGCAATAGATGGGTGATTGGATGCCACTAGCCCAGGTAAAAAGTTTCTTGGGGCTCAATGTCACCGCCCCAATTTCCAACAAAATCTTCGCAACCTCTTGTTTGATGGCACTTACCATATAGCGCCAGGCACCGTATGGTAGTTTTGGCCTCTTGTCATTCCTTAACTAGTATGGCAGTACCTCACCACCATGGCTAATGAACTAGTTTTAAATGTCACTTTGGGCGAGACTCGTGTTGCAAGACTTGAAAATGGAGTTGTTTGCGAACTCTATATTGAGTGCACCAAAGAACAGGGGGTTGTCGGCAATGTTTATAAAGGAAAAGTTGTGCGTGTTTTGCCAGGTATGCAAGCCGCTTTTATCGACATCGGCCTGGAGCGAACCGCCTTTTTGCATGCCTCGGATGTTGTTCAAGAGCTGACCCGTTTTGATGCGGATATGGAAAATGATGACGAGGATGATGAAGAAGAAAAAAGACCACGACGTTTTGTTCCCAGACACCACCGAAAAATTGAAGATCTTTTAAAAGAGGGCCGTGAAATTTTGGTTCAAGTTGAGAAAGAGCCAATTGGCACCAAAGGGGCCAGACTTACTTCTCATATCTCTCTACCTGGCCGTTATTTAGTCTACATGCCAACTGTCAATCATCTCGGCATTTCCAGGCGCTTAGGGGATGACAAAGAAAGAAGAAGGTTGCGATCTCTCATCGAGCGCTCCCGTCCTCGAGGAAGCGGCTTCATTATTCGTACTGCCTGCGTTGGTGTGGCTGATGAAGAAATCACGGCCGATATGAATTATCTTATCCGCACGTGGGAGGATATTGCAACCAAGGCTACAGACAGCAAAGCCCCAACGGCTGTTCATTCTGAGTTAGATGTTTTATTGCGGGTGGTGCGTGATCTTTTCACATCCGATATTGATCGCTTGGTCATCGACAACAAAGAAAGTTTCGATCGCGTTCAAAAATTTGTGAATACTTTTATGCCGGCCCTCAAAAGTTCCATTGAACTTTACGAAGGCTCCGAGCCGATCTTCGATCATTTTGGAATTGAAATAGAAATCACGAGAGCATTAGGTCAAAAAGTTTGGCTCAAGAGTGGTGGCTATATTATTCTTGAACAAACAGAGGCCTTGACCGCAATTGACGTCAATACAGGACGTTTTGTGGGCAGGCGCAATTTGGAAGATACAATCCTCAAAACCAATTTAGAGGCCGTCAAAGAAATTGTCTATCAACTTCGGTTAAGAAGTATCGGCGGCATCATCATTTTGGATTTCATCGATATGGAGCGGCATGCCAATCGTCAAAAAGTTTTCAACGCCCTCAAAGAAGCCCTCAAGAGTGACCGGGCCAGAACCACCATTACCAAAATTTCCGATCTCGGTTTGGTAGAGATGACCAGAAAAAGAACGAGAGAAGATTTGCGCCGCCAACTCACCGATCCTTGCACTTATTGCGAAGGGAAGGGTTATCTCAAAAGTTCTACGACTGTTTGTTATGAAATTTTCAGAGAAATTCAAAGAGAGGCTTCAGAAATGAAGGGAAAACAAATTGTTGTCTATGTCCATCCTCAGGTTGCCAACATGCTCTATGACGAAGAGCGCAAATGGTTAGAGCTTTTTGAAGAGCACTACAAAAAACGAATTTCTGTCAAAACAGTCGCGGAATATCACCTGGAACAGTTTGATCTAGCCGAAACTTAAAATTCATTAAAAGGTGTGGTGAAAAAGCAGCGGATCCTGTCCCTCCGTGTTTTTGTGGGGGCCCCTAACTAAACCCCACAACAAACACTCCGGGCCACCCACTACTTTTTCACTAATCTATAAAATGGTTGAAAATAACGGGTGGTCGGCGATGCTGTCAGCCCGATCTGTAGGGAGGGCGTGCAGCTGAGCCGACCCGGAGCCCGTTATTTTCAACCATCAAAAAGGAATGGTGAATTGAAATTGGGCGGGACCTAGTTGCACTTCGATATCATTGCTGTTGTAGAGGGGAACAGTATTGAGGTGGTTGAAGTTGTTTTTGATTCGTTCATTGATTTCCCACTGATCCTGAGACATCTGATAGTTTTCTTTCGCCTCACCTTTTTCGGGGTTGCCGGGGTTGCCCGTTATGCGGGCGTCTTGAGCAAAAAGAGGGGTGTAAAACCCAATAAAACCTAATAAAATCAAGAGTAACGTCCCTTTGTGCATCCGCTTCTCCTCTCCTACTATAGTTATCCTTTTCGTGCTATCGCGCTTCAAGGACTTCCTCGGCCACCCAGCCTTTGGCGGGGTTCCCGGCCTCGGTCGTCGGCTACACTATAGTTATCGGCAACCTTATAGAAAAGTTGCTCGTAGGTGGCAGGGCCTGTCCCTCCGTGTTTTTGTGGGGGCCCCTAACAAAACCCCACGGCAAACACTCCGGGCCACCCGCCACCTACATAAAGACGCTCTATTGCAACAACTGATTCTGTTTGACTTAAAGGAGCGAATCCGCTATCCAGGCCGCCCTTATGTACGCTGTGGTTCAAACAGGTGGCAAACAATACAAGGTAGCCGAAGGAGACAAACTTTTTGTCGAAAAGCTCGACCAAAAAGTAGGTGCCAAGGTTGTCTTAGATCAAGTTTTGTTGATTGGCGGTAATGGGTCTTTAAAAGTTGGAAGTCCCTTTTTGAACAATGCAAAAATTGAGGCCGAAGTTTTGGAACAAGATCGCGCTAAAAAAATTATTGTATTAAAAAAGAAACGTCGCAAAGGATATCGCAAGAAACAGGGCCATCGTCAGGCGTTTACAGTTTTGAAAGTTAAAAAAATTGTTGTTTAGGGATTTGATATGGCACACAAAAAAGCGGGTGGTTCCACAAAAAATGGCAGAGATAGTAAAGGACAGTGCCGTGGTGTGAAACGCTATGGGGGTCAATTTGTCAAGGCGGGCAATATTTTAGTTCGCCAATGTGGCACCAAGATTCATCCTGGATTGAATGTGGGTGTTGGAAAAGATTGGACCATTTTTGCCAAAATCGATGGTTTGGTTACCTTTGAGCGTTTCGGCAAAGACAAAAAGAAGGTTAGCATCCTCCCACAAAATCCTAAATCCTAATTTCTAAATCCTAAACAAATCCAAAATTCGAATGACCCAAATTCTAAACAAAATTGTTTGGAACATTAGGATTTTGAACATTTGAATTTGTTTAGAATTTAGTATTTAGTGCTTAGAGTTTATGAAGTTTATAGATGAAGCAATAATCGAGGTTAAGGCTGGTGACGGTGGGAACGGTTGTTTGAGTTTCCGCAGGGAAAAGTATGTTCCCAGAGGCGGTCCTGATGGTGGCGACGGGGGCAATGGTGGGAGTTGCATTCTAAAAGCAAAAGCAGGAATCACCACTTTGATGGATTTGAAGTTTCGCAAACACTTCGAGGCAAAGCGCGGTGTTCATGGCAAAGGCAAAAAGATGTACGGCAAGGCCGGTGATGATGTTGTCATTATTGTTCCTATCGGTACGACGATCAAAGAGGCCAAAACGGGAAAAGTTCTGGTAGACCTTGCTCGTGCCGGTCAAGAATTTGTCGTGGCGAAAGGTGGAAAGGGTGGCCGTGGAAATGCTCGCTTTGTCTCCTCCACAAGACAAGCCCCCCAAATTGCCGAAAAAGGTAAAGAGGGAGAAGAAAAAACAATCAAGCTAGAACTTAAGCTTCTTGCCGATGTCGGCTTGATCGGGTTTCCTAATGCTGGCAAATCAACTCTCATTGCCGCTATCTCTAACGCCAGACCTAAAATTGCTGATTATCCTTTCACAACAAAAGTACCTCATCTTGGAGTTGTCCGTTTAAACACCGAAAAAAGTTTTGTGGTGGCCGATATTCCCGGTTTGATCGAAGGGGCCCACAAGGGTGCCGGCATGGGAATCCAGTTTTTAAAACACATCGAACGAACCAAAATTTTACTTCACTTGATTGATGTGATTGATCCAACACAGAGTGATCCCCTTGCTGCCTATAGAGCCATTAGGGAGGAACTGGGCGCCTACCAACCCGCACTTTTAGAAAAACCGGAGATCATTGTTTTAACGAAAATGGATATGCAAAAGGCTTTTGAACAGAAAAAGGAGATGGAAAAGGTTTTTAAAAATTTGGGCAAGCCTATTTTTGCAATCTCTGCACTTAAAAAAGAAGGTTTAAAACCTCTTTTGCAAGAGGCTTCCAAATTCTTGACTTAAAGGATTGCCTATGCGATTGCCAAAGGCAGCTACATGACACCCAAAGTGCTTGCCAAGCTGGTCGCCAATGCCGCAGAAGATATTCAAGCGATCGATCTTGTAGTTTTGGATCTCACAAAGCTTACAAGTTTCACTGATTATTTTGTGATCTGTTCCGGAAAATCGGACACGCAAGTTCGCGCCATTGCTACTTCAATCGTTGAAAAAGCAAAAAGTAAAAATAGAGAACCACTGGGGCTCGAAGGTTATAATCAGGGCTTGTGGGTCCTCGTTGATTTTGGAGATGTGGTGGCCCATATTTTTTATCAGGAAATTAGAGATTACTATAATTTGGAAAAACTTTGGGGCGATGCGCCGGCCGCCACTACTTTATGACACAAAAACCGTTGATGCTCATTATTTTAGATGGTTGGGGGATTAATCCCGATAAGCAAAACAATGCGATTGCCCAAGCCAAAACACCAACTTGGAATAAAATTATTCAAGACTATCCCTCCACAGCATTGGACGCTTCAGCTCAAGCCGTGGGACTTCCCGAAAAAACGATTGGCAATTCCGAAGTGGGCCACATGAATATCGGGGCGGGGCGAATTGTCTATCAAGATTTAAGCAGAATTAATCAGGCGATTGCCGACAAAAGTTTTTTCAAAAATTCTGTCTTGTTGGATGTTGCCGCCAAAGTGAAAAAATCTGGAAGTGCTTTGCATCTCATGGGGCTTCTTTCTGATGGGGGTGTCCATAGTCACCTCTCACATCTTTTTGCACTTCTTGATTTTGCTAAAGCCCAAGGTTTGTCAAAAGTTTTTGTCCATTGTTTTATGGATGGGAGAGACACCGCACCGCACGGAGGCCAAAATTATATCAAGAAACTAGAGGAGAAAATTGGCTCTGTTGGCAATGCGGCGATGGCTACTGTGATTGGCAGGTACTATGCGATGGATCGGGACAAAAGATGGGAAAGGACTTCCAAGACCTATCATGCAATGGTTTGTGGTGAGGGTGTTCAAGCCAAATCAGCCTTGGCAGCCATTGCCGATTCGTATCAAAAAGGAACGACGGATGAATTTATTTTACCAACGGTGATTAAGAAAAATGGAAAACCGGTTGGGTTAGTTCAAGATGGTGATGACATTATCTTTTTTAATTTCAGAGCCGATCGTGCAAGGCAATTAACCCTTGCATTCAACAAACCCGATTTTAATTTTTTTGATCGGAAGAAAACTCTCAGACTTTCAACTTATGTCACCATGACTAAATATGAAAAGAACTATCCTTATCCTAATATTTTCCCACCGCAAAATTTGGATAATGTTTTTGGTGAAGTGATTAGTAAAAAGGGTTTGAAACAATTTCGCATCGCCGAGACAGAAAAATATGCCCATGTGACTTATTTTTTTAACGGTGGCCAGGAAATTGAATTTCCAGGAGAGGAGCGTGCCCTCATTCAAAGCCCAAAAGAGGTTCCAACCTATGATTTGAAGCCGGAAATGTCCGCCTTTCAAGTGACTGAAGAAGTTTTGAAACGTCTCGGCCAAAAAAAATATGATTGTCTCATCATGAATTTTGCCAATCCCGACATGGTGGGGCATAGTGGAAGATTGGAACCGACGATCAAGGCTGTAGAAACAGTCGACACCTGTTTGGGAAAAATTTTGGATAAATTATCTCAATTAGGTGGTGTTGCCATTGTGACATCGGATCATGGAAACTCAGAGTGTATGGCCGATAAAGAGGGACAGCCACACACTTCACACACTCTCAACAAAGTCCCATTGGTTTTGGTGACCCCACCACCTGTCCATGGGCAGAAAGCCCACAATGTGGGCAGGACAGGTGGTGGGGTGAGCCCCGAAAAGAAGAAATTCCAACTAAAAAAATCTGGAAAACTTTGCGACATCACTCCAACCATGTTGCAATTGCTAGAAATCGCTCAACCCAAAGAAATGACAGGGGAGTCGTTGATCATATGACAACCTTATTACAAAAGGAGCGGGTCCTGCCCCTCCGTGTTTTTGTGGGGGCCCCTAACAAAACCCCACAACAAACACTGTGGGTCACCCACTCCTTTTGTAATCTTGTTCAATCTCTGACAAGCCTGATTTTTCCAGATCGTTGTGTTGGGTGTGATATATGGGGTGCGCTTCTCTGTGCTTCTTGTTATGACAGGCTACATTTTTTAAAAGTCCCCGCTCATTTGCCTCATCTATCCAAGCAATACTTTACAGATGCCTATTCTGTCTTAGCTTATGAGAGCTTGGCGCATGATTGGATTCATCAATACAAATATCATCGCAAACTTTATCTTGCTCCATTGTTTATTTCTCTTTTATCAAAAGCCAACCTCTCTTGGGAGAACTATGACAGCATTGTTCCTGTCCCTCTTCATTGGACGCGTCAGGTAAGAAGGGGTTTCAATCCAACTTATTTGCTGACAAACGAATTAGGGAAAAAACTTGGAAAGCCAATTTTACCCTATTTGAAAAAGGTGCGTCGGACCAAACCGCAGACAAAACTTTCTCAAGAAGAGCGTCTCAAAAACGTGAAGGGAACGTTTGCATGCAATCGCCACCAAGATATAAAAGATTTATCTCTACTTTTAGTCGACGATGTCTTAACCACCGGCGCCACCGTCAATGAATGCGCTAAAGTGCTCATGAAAGCCGGCGCCAAACGCGTCGATGTCTTAACCCTCGCCAGGCCTTTATGAGGTTCCTCCCGTAACACCTGGTGCCAGGCACCAGGTGTTAAAAAAGTAAGCAACCTTTTTGGCTAGCAGCCGATGAATAGGGTGTAATAAAGGAGTTCAAAAATGACTGTTACATTTAATCCAGATGCCTTTCCCGCAGCAAACATAGGGGCTCTACCGGCTCATCTTCAACCCTTTGCCACGGACCTTCATGAATTGTTAACAACGATGGAAGAATTTGGCATTGAGGTAATTCCCCAAAAGCGCCCCTCTGAACCGGCTGTATCTATTAAAGAGTTATCAGCAAGATATGCAAAGGTAACCGGGTGGCCTACCTGGGTTGGGTTCAAACCTCACTTTGGCTCTGCTAAGGAGCGCGCGGGGGCTTTGGCTAAAACTGCTGAACGCTTTGCCATTAAAGCGAGAGGTGCAAAAAACAAAACAAGAGAACAAGATTTCCATCGACTAGCAGCAAGGGCCAATGCACTATCTGTCAATCTTTACCTTAATTGCAAAGATGGAGTTGAAGATTCTAAAAAAGCAATCGAGAGATTAGATAAACTCGTTATTGACTTTGCTTCTCTAGATTTGTTTGCTCACATGGCACGGGCATCTGGCATGATTGCAGATCTATGTCGTGATTTGGGTGACCAAAGTGAAGCCCGAAGGATTTTTGATAACGCTAAGCAGTTTTGGATGCTCTATCACAGTTCAGTTGCAATGGGTCATCCTTTGACAACTACCCCAGAAAATCCAGTTGATCCTCTCACTTATTTTGCACACTGGACCTATGATGCAATAAAGGGTGGCCCTTCTGCTGCTCATATGTTGGAGGGGATTGCGCAAGGCCTCGAAGTTATTGCACATAAATATGAACACGATAATCTAATTTTTGCTAAGGTCTTTTTTGAAGCAGGTCACAGTTGGGCCAGAGCTGCCTGGTTTGCTTTGGCGAGTTCAGAAAATGTCCCGCCACTCATCGAGCAAATTTATCAGGCAATGCAAGCTTGGAGGCGCTCCGGTCGTAAGTTTCATGGCGCCTTCGATGCAGAAGCAGACAGAAGATTGGCGATAGCGTTGACAGAGGAGGCATCGATGTTGTGGAGTAAATACGCGAGTGAGTTGAGATTGCGCGAAAAAGAAGCCGCCTCGCAAGAACAGTAACAATCAGATTTGCCCTCCTTGCTTCCTGATTCCATCCTGTGATACATTTTCTTCATGCGCGATTACACACAAGCCGCTATAGAGATTGCCAAGGAAGCGGGGGCGTTGCAGATGGACCGTTTACACAAGCAAAAAACCATTTCCTACAAGGACCAAAACAAGTTCAATATTGTCACTGAAGTCGACAAGGCTTGCGAGAAGCTAATCTGCGATTATCTCAAAGATAAATTTCCGTCCCACGACATCCTGGCCGAAGAAGGAAGTGGTTTTGATACAAAGTCCGACTGGCTCTGGATCATTGATCCCATCGATGGAACCGTTAACTATGCCCATGGTTACCCATTATTTTCCGTATCTATTGGTTTATTGCACAAAGGGAAAGTTGTTGTGGGAGTTGTTTATGAACCCAACCTAGATGAGCTCTTTGTTGGTGAAAGAGGGGGTGGGGCTGTTTTGAATGACAAACCGATTCGCGTTTCCAAAAACAAAGCACTGGATGGTTCGATGATCGCTACTGGCTTTGCCTATAATGTTAACGAAACACGTCTCAACAACATTGATCACTTTAATAATTTCATTTTAAAATGTCATGCGGTGCGCCGTGATGGGGTTGCCTCAACCGATTTGTGCTATATTGCCTGTGGACGTTTTGACGGTTTTTGGGAACTCTTTTTAAAACCGTGGGATATTGCAGCAGCCAGTGTGATTGTTGAAGAGGCCGGCGGAAAATTGTCAATGTTCGACGGTCGCCCACTCGATATTTTTGGTAATGAAATTGTGGCGAATAATGGATTAATTCATGAAGAGATGTTACAAATTTTAAAATCGTCTGACGACTGACGGGTCCTGTCCCTCCGTGTTTTCGTGGGGGCCCCTAACTAAACCCCACGACAAACACTCCGGGCCACCCGTCAGTCGTCAGGTCATTCGTAATTTATGATAGACCCTAACAAAAAAGAGGAGCTACCGATTAATCCAACACAGGTTTGTTATCGGGCCTTTGAGTTGATGAAGGCGAAACAATATGATGATGCTGAAAAGTTACTGGCCAATAATCTAACTCATACTGAAGACAAAACAGCCAACGCCCTTTATCACTCTGCCTTGGGTGTCTTGTACAAAATGCAAGGTGAGTTCAAAACCGCTTGGCGCCATTATACCCGGGCGGAAAAACTTCTGCCCCAAGACCCCGCTTTGAAAATTATCATGGCAAGGCTTTTGATTGATCAATTTGCAGAATATACTCAGGCTATCAAAAGGGCAAAAAAAGTTTTAGAGATTTTGCCTAACAATCCGGTTTTTTGTCATCAGGCCTATATTACGATGGGGCTGGCCTATTGTAAAAAGGGCGATAAACAAAAGGCAATTGGGATGCTAGAAAAATCCCAAGAAAAAGATTTTGAAGGGTTTATCACAGCGAAGAATATTGATTTTCAATTGGTGGAAATGCTGCTTCGTAAAAGTTGGGGTGTGGATAGTTGTTATCGATTTTTAAATAAAGCCCTGGCCTTTGCCAAAAGCCGCAAAGAAGAACCTTTCATTGACGCCTTCCAAAAAATGTTGAATGCGTTTGAAAAAGAATATCCCCAGAATTCTATATAGGTGGGTGGCCCGGAGTGTTTGTCGTGGGGTTTAGTTAGGGGCCCCCACGAAAACACGGAGGGACTTAGACCCACCTATATAGAATTTATGTGGATTGATACACACTGCCATTTAGCTGGAGAAGAATACGACGCAGATCGTGTCCAAGTTTTTCAACGCGCACGCGAGGCAGGCATTGAAGGTTTTATTGTGATCGGTGCTGGTGATGGTTTAGGTAAAAATGCGGACGCCTTGAGTTTGTGCGAAAAAGAAGTTAGGACTTTTGCGGCTATTGGGATTCATCCTCACGATGCCTCCAAAGTTGATGATTCTGGTGCCTATTTGAAGAAGCTCAAAGAGTGGGCCAAACATCCAAAAGTAGTTGCGATTGGCGAAATAGGGCTCGATTATCACTACAAACATTCACTACCGGATGTTCAGCAAAAAAGATTTCGTGAACAAATTGAACTAGCCGGTGAATTAAATTTTCCAATTTCCATTCATAGCAGAGAAGCTTGGGCTGATACCTTGAAAATTTTAAAAGAGGCGGGCGTTCCTTCCAAAAAGGGGGTTTTTCACTGTTTTGGAGGCAATCTGGAAGAAGCCCATCAAGCCCTCGAACTCGATTTTTATATTTCCATCTCTGGAATTGTGACTTTTAAAAAAGCAGAGAACTTGATACACGTGGTTTCTGAAATACCGCTTGAAAAAATGGTGATAGAGACCGATGCTCCGTTTTTAGCGCCGGTGCCTCATCGGGGCAAGCGCAACGAACCGGCCTTTGTAGCGCTTGTGGGTGAAAAAATTGCCGAGATCAAAAAACTGCCCCTAGAAAAAGTTGCCAAACAGATTGGCCAAAACACAAGAGAACTTTTCCATGGAATCGCATGATCCTCTAGAGTTGTTTCATGATTATTGGAAAACGGCGAGACAGAAAAATGATCCGGTCGCCGATTCCCTTTCTCTTGCAACGGTAGATGACCAAAACAAACCGCATGTTCGTACCGTCTTATTAAAGACCTTTCGGGATGGGCAAATCGGTTTTGTTACCAAAGCCGGCGGCAAAAAAATTGCCCATATCGCACACTGTAGTGATGTGGAATGTTGTCTTTCCTGGCCCACTCTCTCTTTGCAGGTTCGGATGCGCTGCACGACGACAGAAATGGAGAACAGCATCTTGGATTATCTATGGAGTTTAAGACCAAGAGACGCCAAAATTGTTTATCATTTGGGATTTTATCAATCTGCAGCCATTGCCTCTTACCAATTGTTGGAGAAAAAATTTCAGGAATTAAAAAACAAATTAAAAGGAAAGAAAGACATCCCCCGTTCCAAATTTTATCTTGGGTTTATTCTTCATCCCTATGCGATCGAGTTTTTGTATCACAATAAAAGTCGCCTCAACAAGCGCGAGCTCTACGAAAAAAAGGGAGAAGTTTGGGTGAAAACCATCCTCACCCCATGATCTTTCGATCCTGAGCGAAGTCGAAGGACAAAAAAGCCTTTTGAGATCTCTCAAAAGGCTTTTTCAAAACTACCTTCCCCTTCATCCTTCGACCTGGCCTCCGGCAGGCAGGCCAAGCTCAGGACAGGCTAGATAACCCAGTCTTTCAATTGCTTGCCCGCTTTGAAACGAGGCACGCGGCGCGGTTTAATATTAATTTGTGCGCCCGTCTGAGGATTGCGGCCGATGCGGCCTTTTCTCTTGGCTGCATAGAAAGTTCCGAAACCGGTCAACGTAATCTTATCGTTGCGGCGTAAGCATTTTGCGACATTGTGTGTCGTTGCATTGAGAACTTTCTCTGCGAGTGCTTTCGAGCATTTGCAGTCCTTCGCGATGTAAGAGACTAATTCTGCTTTTGTCATATGACTCACCCCCTTTCTAGGGCGCAATTTATTACAGGCTTGCAGGCAGCGTCAACCATAAACTCGCATCAAAAGTGATTTTCCTGAGAGTGCGGCTTGGAAATTGTTATCCACAGATGATGCGAGCTTTCGGTTGACTTTTTGGCATATGGTTTGCATAATGCGCCGCAATTATGGCTAAGGCCGCAGAGCTAATTCCTATCAACATTGAAGAGGAGATGAAGGGTTCCTATCTCGATTACGCGATGAGCGTAATCATTGGAAGGGCCCTCCCTGACATCCGAGATGGCTTGAAACCGGCCCACCGCCGCATTCTCTATGCCATGTTTCGTGAGGGGCTTCTTTCCAACAAACGTTATTCCAAATGCGCCGGTGTAGTCGGGGAAGTTCTCAAAAAATACCACCCCCATGGCGATGCCGCAGTCTACGATACCCTGGTTCGGATGGCCCAAGACTGGAACATGCGTTACCCCTTGATTGACGGACAAGGCAATTTTGGGAGTATAGACGGGGATTCTGCGGCGGCATACCGCTACACTGAGGCTAGGCTCACCAAAATTGCTGAGGAGATGTTGGAAGAAATCGACAAAGAAACAGTCGATTTTGTCCCCAATTTTGATGGCTCAACAGTCGAACCGGTGGTCCTTCCCTCCAAAATTCCTAATTTATTGCTCAATGGCTCGGATGGAATCGCTGTCGGCATGGCAACCAAAATCCCACCACACAATTTGAAAGAGTTGGTGAGTGGATTGATCGCTCTTGTTGAAAATCCAAAAATGACAGTTGCAGACTTGATGAAACATGTTCCTGGCCCCGATTTTCCAACTGGGTCTTTTATCTGCGGTACGCAGGGAATTAAAGATGCCTACAATACGGGTCGTGGCAAAATCGTCATGCGCGCCAAGGCATTAATTGAACCAATCGCAAAGGGAGATAGAGAAGCCATCGTTATCACAGAAATTCCCTATCAGGTTAACAAAGCCCGGCTTGTAGAACGAATTGCAGAACTGGTTCAAGAAGGAAAACTAGAAGGGGTTTCCGACATTCGCGATGAATCCGACAGAGAAGGGATGCGTCTTGTCGTGGAACTCAAAAGGAGTGTGATTGCCGGTGTGGTGCTCAACCACCTTTATAAACATACCCCCATGGAAGAATCGTTCGGTGTGATTTTGTTGGCCATCGTCAATCAACAACCCAAAGTTGTTAACCTCAAAGTAGCCCTCCAATTTTTTATCGATCACAGACAAGAGGTTGTTACCCGCCGGACTGCCTATGATTTAAAGAAGGCAGAAGAAAGAGCTCATATCTTAGAGGGTTTAAAAATTGCTCTGGAACATATTGATGAAGTCATTGCCCTCATCAAAAAATCAAAGGAACCGCAGACCGCAAAAGAATCACTGCGTCTCAAATACAAACTGAGCGACATTCAAGCCCAAGCCATTTTGGATATGCGCTTGCAGCGCTTGACCGGTTTGGAACGGGGTAAAATCTTGACAGAGCATGAAGAACTTCAAAAACAGATCAAAGAATTCAAAACAATTTTGGCTGATGAGAGCCGTGTTTTAAAAATCATCACAACTGAATTAAAAGAAATTAAAGAAAAATATGGTGACGAACGCCGCACAGAAATTCAGGGGAGTGTCCAAGAAATCAATGAAGAAGATCTGATTCAAGAAGAAGATATGGTGGTGACGATCAGTCATGGTGGCTATATCAAACGCAATCCTGTTAGCATTTATAGGTCCCAGCGTCGCGGTGGCAGGGGCAAAACCGGAATGGCCACGCGCGAAGAAGATTTTGTAGCCGATCTTTTTGTCGCCTCCACAAAAAGCTATCTTTTGGTTTTTAGTTCCAGAGGGAGGGTTTATTGGCTTAAAGTGCACGAAATCCCTCAAGCTGGACGTGTCACAAAGGGAAAGGCGATCAATAATTTAGTGATGATGCAAGGCGATGAGAAAATGGCAGCCATCATGCCGGTCAAGGAATTCGTAGAAGGGTTTTCTGTCGTGATGGTGACTAAAAAAGGAACGATCAAGAAAACGGAACTGACTGCTTTTAGCAACCCCCGCTCAAAAGGAATTATTGCCATTGATTTGGATCAAGGTGATGAGGTAGTGGAAGCGAAATTGACAAACGGCAAGCAAGAGATTGTTTTATCAACCCGTCATGGCAAAGCAATTCACTTTCATGAGGAAGATGTGCGTAATATGGGGAGGCAGGCAGGTGGTGTGCGCGGGATTCATCTAGGAAAGGACGACGAAGTAGTAAGTATGGAAGCGTTATCAGGAGATCAAGCCACTTTGTTGACTGTCACTGAAAAAGGCTATGGCAAAAGGACAGAGGTGAAGGAATATCGTGTCCAATCACGTGGTGGGACAGGAATTTTTACCTGCAAGATTACAGACAAGAATGGTCCAGTGGTGGGTGTGATGCAAGTGACTGAAGGAGAAGATATCATGTTGGTTACCAGCGGTGGCAAGATTATTAGAACAAAGGTTTCTGGAATTTCAACTCAAGGAAGGGCAACGCAAGGGGTGCGACTGATCAATGTGGAGGCAGGAGAAAAGGTAATGTCAGTGGCGCGACTTGCAGAAAAAGAGGAGGGGGAAAATGGCGGTTGAAAAAACATTGGCGATTATTAAGCCAGATGCGTTGGAAAAAGGAGTGATCGGAGAAATTTGTAAGCGGATGGAAGAGGGGGGGCTAAAAATTGTCGGCATGAAAATGTTGCAACTCACCCCAAAAAAGGCAGAAGGTTTTTATGCCGTTCATCAGACAAAACCTTTCTTTGCAGGTCTCGTAAAATTTATGTCGAGTGGGCCTTGTGTGGTGATGTGTCTGGAAGGGGAAAATGCGATCAAGCGCTGGCGCGATACGATGGGGGCCACCGACCCTGAAAAAGCGGCTCAAGGAACCATTCGCAAAGATTTTGGGACCAACATTGAGCGAAACGCTACCCACGGGAGCGATGCTTTGGATACCGCTCGCTTTGAAGTGGCCTACTTTTTTGAATCGGGCGAACTCGTTCACTACGAATGGATTTGAGTGTTCTACCAATCCATTCCCCATACGGCCGATATTGGTTTTAAAGTGTGGGGGAAGACGCGTGAAGAACTCTTTTCAAATGCTGCCCGAGCGGTAACTGATTGTCTGGTAGAAGTCTTCGATGGAATTCCTAATCAAACTATTTTTGTAAATCTTAAAGCGGAAAGTTACGAAGAACTTTTAGTTCAATGGCTCACAGAGGTTTTGTATCATTTCGAAACGCAGTCTTTGTTGGGGCTCGGTTTTAGTGTGATTTCTTGCGACCTAGACAATTTCAAAGCAACGATTCACGGTGTTGAATGGGATTCTGCCACGCAACCTTTGAAAACACAAATCAAAGCGGTGACCTTCCACGAAATGAAAATCCAGGAAAAAGAAGGCCAATTCGAAGTCCAGGTGATTTTGGATGTGTAGTAACTTTTATGCTGCCTTTGGCAATCGCTTCAGCCCCCTTATTTTTATTGAGCTTTTTTCCTCCTGGCTACCTGGCGGAGAGGGGATGCAAGGGACGTTATCAAATTTGGGAGGTCCCAAATTTGCACTCTCGCTCGGCCATTTTATTATTCATCCCCACAAGGTGAAAATGGCCTGTGCGAAGCCCTTTCACCCCCTCTCCGCCACGCCACGTCGGAAACAAGCTCGAAAATATGGTGAGTCGCTTGCGTGATTGCCATAACGTAACACCATTCGCAAATACTATAATAATGTCAGACTCAAAATTGGGGCTACCTAACACCAGCCTTGGGGCTAAAGATCTCCGTTTTATTAAGGGATGAGGGCCTAGACTTATTATTGATAGATTACGTCTAATTGAAAATGGCACGATAGTTGCAAGGCAATAACACCAAAGGGAGATTTTAAAAGGAGTCCAAATATGAAAACGCTATTCAAAACTATTCTAGTCTTTTTAATTCCCTGTATAGCATTTGCCGTTCCATTGAATCCTGAAAGCAGACCTAGAAAAAATCGTAACACCAATTATCAGGCAGGATGTCCTATGACCCCTAATTTAATCCTCTCCGATCGAAATGATATTGTTGTCTTTTGCGGTCAGGCGCTCATGAGCATGAACGCTGTCGGAGGCAATGATATTGTAGCTGCTTGCACCGAGGGTGTGGATGGAATCAGAATTAACAATGGCCAGCTTTATATTTCTTTCGCATCCACTGAGGGTGTTGAGGGTACCAATGGAGATGACATTATTATTTTGTGTAGGGATGGTGTTACCGTGAATGGTTTAGGTGGAAATGATATAATTGTGCAGTGTCCAAATAAAAATAGCTTTTTCATTTTCTAAGTAGTGTTCAAAAAGAACCAGACGCAATTTGTTTAAAGATATATATACTGCCGGTCGCCGATCTCATAAAAGAGATAAACATCCTTTTCTTTCTTAGCAAACAAAACCCTATAATTACGCGTGACACGAAAACTGGAAAGACCGGCCAAGCGACCTTTGAGGATTTTTATATGAAGTCTTGGATCTTGCGGATTTTTTCGAAAAATTTCTTCCTGCCGTATGGCCAATTCTTGCACTTTCTGGGGGAGTTTCTTTAACCCCTTTACAAAGTGGGGGGTATAATGAATTTGCATGAAGAGTTATAAGAGAGCCTTTAGAGATTTAGCCGTTTTAGTTTTTCCTAATTCATATTCTTCATCACCTTGTTTCACAACAGCAAGGACCTCTTCTTCTTCATTTGATCTCGCCTCCTCAAGATGTTTTAACTTTTCGTAGCGTTTAAGACTCATCAGGACAGCTTTCGGTTCGTTATGAGAGACAATAAAACCATCCCCCTCTTCTTCGTCTAGTCGGCGCAGAATTTGGCTTAAGCCCCGTTGGACCTCGCCGATCCCGATCAACAATGGTACAGCTTTTTTCATACAATTTATAGTATAATTATCATATAGATTTATGTCAAGACAATGTTTAAAAATACTCACGCAAAAAGACGAGTTTACTTGGCGAATAAAAGGCGTCGGACGCCTTTTCAATAGCCGGTACGCGGTGGCTTGGTATGTGGTAGCGCAGTACGTGGTAGCAAAGTGCTAGGTGACATCTACCATATAGTGCCTGGCACTCTGTGGTAGTGGAGGATGGGTTTAAAGGGGTCCGTTTGGGCTTTTTGGGGGCTTAAAAAAGTAGCAACTTTTTTTGATCTGTGACGATAATTATTTAAGGAGGGGGTAAGGAGTTAATATGGCTGCCTCACGGATATTTTTTGGTCTATTGTGTGGAAACCCCCCGCAACATTCGGATGCTCAGGATATGCCCACTCCGAAAGCATCTCCTCCTGTTTTGACGCCGCAGGATTTAGAGGCGTTTGCAAGAAAGTATGCCCCCATTTTACTGACGGAAGGAAAGCGTTACAACATCCCGACACGTGCCGATGCCGATGGAGACTGGGATGCCAGCAATAATGCCTCAAATTATGACAAGTTTTTGGCCGGTGCGAGAGAGTTTATCCAGAAACCCTATGAAAAAGATGCCCCTTATTTTCCAACTCTTTATTATGAAGCCATAGTAACCTCCACGCATCTTTTTATTACCTATTATCTTTTCTTTCCGCACGACGCGGGCGACTACCACACTTTTGAGCCGGGAGATCCAAGAGGAGGACATAACAATGATGCAACCAGTTTGATGGTTGTGGTTCCAAGAAGTGAGAAACCCTTTCGGGTGATTACACAGGATCATGGACGTATTACTTCTATGTCACAAACGGAAATACGTTTGCATGGAGATCGACCCGTGTTGGAAATCAGCAGTGGCAATCATGCGTTGAGAGGGCTCAAAAATGGAGAGAAAATTCGTGAAGAAGAGCCGGAAGCACGTCGCCAGATCTTTTTGTATGCCCATGGGGAAAAGGGACAAGAATATAAATTGTTAAGAGTTCACGAGACACTCTGGCTGCAAAGAAAAAATGGAGATCTTTTTGGGGGTTTTGATGGTGAAACCGGTGTTCAATTCAAGGGGGACCATGGTCCTTGGGCCCCCTGGGCCAGGCCTTTTACCGACTCCGTGCCAGGCATGATCGGTTTTGCTTTGGGATGGCGTTTAGCGGAAAGTTTTTTTGATCCAGCAAATGTCTTGTGCTTATCGGGAGAAGAGTGCTCCAAAGGCTATCTTAAAAATCCCTATACTCAAGACAGATGACCGGTACGCAGTAGCTTGGTATGTGGTAGCGCACAGTACATGGTAGCAAAGTGCTAGGTGCAAATCTAGTGCCAGGCACCTGGTGGTCATTTTCTGGAAATTCCCAGCACTGTATTCTCGAGCTTGAAAAATTCGTTCTTTGTAAATCGTGAACGAAGCAAATCTTGGTACTGTTTTGTCGTATACCGATAAGAAATGGCGGTGATAATTTTATCTCCTTCTTTTATGCCCTTTTCTTTCAAAAGTGGTGGTACTTTGTTAAAGATGAAAAACATCTCAATCCTTTGTGCGTGGAACTCAACATTATACGATACCTCACTTTCTTTAACTCCAAGGAAAGAAAGGGGGATAAAGAGAAATCGCTCGACCTCCTTTGTTTTGTATGGTTTCATCAAAATGAGGGGCTTAGCATTGTCGGCGCATTCGACGGCCGTCAAGCAAACATCTTTTTCGCCAGATGCGCAACTTTTGAGGATATTGAGGATGTAGCCTGGTTCGAAATTCATAAAAGTCAGACCAATAATAATCAACTTTTGGCAATTCGTTCCTGACTTCTTTAAGGCGTCGGCGGTGACCTCAAATGAGATTATTTTAGAGAAGGAATGCGAAATCCCCCTCTTCAACATTGTCCGTTTTGCGATATTTGCAAAATGTTGGTTTATGTCCACTCCCCAATATTCAATTTCCTTTTTTTGTTTTTTAAGGTCGTCGATAATAGGAAATGTTTTTGAAGGATATCCCGGGCCAAGATCAATAATAAGAAGCGAATCCTCGTTAAAGTGATCAATAATTTTCTTGGAATTTGTTTTTATAAGGGTTTCTGTTTTATCGTGGAATCTCGATGAATAGCGAATATCTCCCATAAGTTCGAGATATATTTTGCTCTGTGAATCTGTTAGATAAAGATTTTTGGGATTATAAAAATTCCAGACACCGGATCTCTCTGGGTCTTCTCTAATATCTTGGAGTAACAATTCTGCGTTAATTTTATTTGAGGAAGTCACTTGCTTTTGAATAATATGTCAAATGGGTTAAAACAAGATAATTTTAACAAGGCAGGCTTGCATCTGGTTTCCATGAGTGTTACTTTTAACTCTGTGCAAATAGAGAAAATAAATGACTTCATGTGGCGAATCCCCAAGCACGGCAAAATGCGGGTGGATGGGATTGTGTTTGCCTCTGAAAAATTGATGGAGTCGATCCGTGAGGACAAAAGCCTGGAGCAAGTGGCGAATGTGGCAACACTGCCAGGCATTGTAGGGGCATCCCTTGCCATGCCCGATATTCATTGGGGTTACGGGTTTCCTATTGGTGGTGTTGCGGCTTTTGATCCGAACATTGGAGGAATCATTTCGCCCGGCGGAGTCGGTTATGACATAAATTGTGGAGTACGTTTGTTGAAGACTGACGTCGATCGAAAAGATGTTTCAGGAAAAATAAAAGATCTGGTTCAGCAACTGTTTCATCATATTCCGGTAGGTATTGGCAAGGGCCATAAAGGTTTTAAGCTTTCTCGAAAGCAATTGGAAGAAGTGGCGATAAAAGGTGCGGGGTGGGCTGTTGAAAGTGGATATGGGACTCAAGACGATCTCGATCATTTGGAATCGCGTGGCGTTTTGGACTGGGCCGATTCCGATGCGGTACCAAACAGAGCCTATGAACGTGGCGCCCTGCAATTGGGTTCTGTGGGAAGTGGCAATCATTTTGTCGAAATTGATTTTGTGGATGAAATTTATGATGAAGCACTGGCTCAAGCAATCGGTTTAGAAAAAGATCAGATTGTCATTCAAATCCATTCCGGTTCCCGTGGTTTTGGTCATCAAACTTGCACAGATTATTTGCCGATCATGATCAAAGCATCCCAAAAATATGAAATTGAATTGGTGGATAAACAACTTTGCTGCGCCCCACTCAATTCACCCGAGGGCCAAAAATATTTTGGAGCGATGGCGGCCGCTGCCAACTATGCCTTTGCCAATCGCCAGATGATTACACAGTGGGTTCGTGAAATTTTTGAGAAATTTTTCGGGAGCAGTTATGAAAAATTAGGAATTAAACCAATCTATGATGTCTGCCACAACATCGCCAAGTGGGAAGAGCATGTGGTGGAAGGAAAGAAGCGGCGTCTTTGTGTCCATCGCAAAGGGGCGACCAGGGCCTATCCCAAGGGACATCCAGAATTGCCGGAGGTTTATCGTGAATTAGGCCAACCTGTTTTGATTCCGGGCGATATGGGACGCTACTCCTTTGTGTTGATCGGAGAGGCAGGCTCCATGGAGAAGACCTTTGGGAGTTCTTGCCATGGGGCGGGCCGAATGATGAGCCGTCATGCCGCCGCCAAAGCATGCAAAGGGCGCAACATCCAAAGAGAAATGGAAGATAAAGGGATTTATGTTCGCGGCGCTTCAATGGCCACGGTCGTAGAGGAAGTTTCCGAGGCCTACAAAGATGTTGCCAATGTGGTTGACGTTGTAGCCGGCGCTGGGCTTTCCAAAAAAGTCTGTCGCCTCAAACCTTTGGGTGTTATCAAAGGTTAGTTTAAGAAAGCTTTCCTCTTAATTCCTCAAAGAATCCACGCAGCGATCTTTGCACCGCTTTGGTTGCCGACCCTCTAATTTTTATAATCCCCAACTCGAAATTCATGGCAAACTTAGGGGTTGTTTTTGACAAGAGGATTTCGCTTGTTGAGCTGTCATAGGCACGGCAGGTCATCGTAACTCTGTCGCCATCCAAACCAACACCATGCAAGCCGATGAGATCAAAAATAATGTTAGCTGTGCCAATGCCTATATCGGTTGCATTCACTGTTTTGCCGGTAATGGCACAGGAGACCAAAACATCTGCCAGTTTGATTTTGCCAATGTTGGCTTTTCCTTGCCCTTTTTCGGCTCTGCCAGAGGCTCCTAAATCTTGTTCCGCAATGATGGCACTTAAATCGGTCCTTTCCATACAACGAAGGTTGGCACCGTAACATTCCTGCACAACCAAATCTTGGATATTTTCAACCGTATTTCCTCTAAAATCAAAACCCTCACCGCGTACGGCGCCAACAGCAACCGTTTGATTTGGCTTGGGCTGCGGTGCGGCGGCCTCTTTTTTTGTTTTGGCTGAAGGGCTTTCATCCCGCGTATAGCTAAATGCTGGAACTGCAATCGACATTGCCAAAGCAATGATAACATATTTTTTCATTTTAGTTCTCCTTTGTTGTCGCCTTTTCCGGCGTTTTATATTTGATTGTTTTTTTGACTTTTATCGATTCGTCTTTTTTCTTTTCCAATTGGTTCACCGATTTTACATCTTTTAACTTCTTCTGGGCTTTGATATCAGCATATTGTTCATCATACAAGTCAAACCATGGGTAACCGTATAATTCATATTCTTTTTTGGTGATGGGAGTGTCGGGTGGTTTTTTGCCCGTGATTTTTTGAAACTGTTTGCTATTCACGATGAAAATATTAATAGATGCGAATTTATTCTTATCCCACGTATCAAAACCATAAGGGTCTGGATAGATTTTTTGTCTCATTTTTCCACCGGCACCAAGTCCCATCCCTCCTTCCCCCGTAGTGCTGTAAAGAACCGATGGCATCTCTTGCCCTAATCCAAAAGTTTTGGCCGCTCTTCTATTTTCCTCCGCCGGTTTTTTGAATTTTCCTTTGACCGGATTGTAAACAGCGATTTGTAATCCCCCCTCTTTTTCTTCGCCGGTGACTTGTCCCTCAACAGTAACGCCTTTGCCAAGGGGCATGGCTACAAATTGTCTGATAAAGTCTTTGCCAGATTTGATCCCGTCAATCCATGGCTGAGGAGTGGGGGCTACAAGATAATCTTGATCTTTTAATTTTTTAAGTTCTGGGTCCCAAGTCTCGCCGGTTAAGGCATTTACTTTACCAACGCCAATTTTTAAAGCCCTGGGACGCCATTCTTCGCCACCAAAAGAAATCCACATCGCCTCTTTTTGATGCATCGGAATAAAGACCCCACCTTTAGCTACCCATTCTTTGGGAAGTTTAGAGGCATAATCTTCAACACGATAGATCGGGAATTTTCCAAGCCCAGGTGGCAAAGGATATTGTTTTCCATCGTCTGGAATCCGCAGTGTGCGCTGAAAGGTCATTTTGAATTCATCAAAAAAAAGCGCATCGTCACTAACCGTGATTTTTACGGTCCCTTCACTGATTGGTTTTGCAAAAGATAAGGATGTTAAGCTTAGAGTTGTTATTAAAATAGCCGTAAAAAAATGGTGGGTGGCCCGGAGTGTTTGCTGTGGGGTTTTGTTAGGGGTCCCCACAGAAACACGGAGGGACAGGCCCTGCCATTTTTTTGCAACCATTCTATTTTTTTTCATAAAAGTTTCTCCGAAATCGTTTGCCAGTGAATAAAGCGTAACAAGTGAGACCAGTGGCCTGCTTTGTCGTCTGTCCCCGAACCATACCAGCCGCCGAATGGTTCCGCACCAACAAAAGCACCGGTACATTTGCGATTCAAGTACATATTTCCAGGACTAAATTCATAAGCCCTTTTTTTGAGTTCTGGTTTTGTTGTAAACAATGCCCCTGTTAGTGCGTAGGGGGTCGCATTGGCAATGCGCAGCATGTCATCAAAGTCTTTTGCTTTATAAATTCCAAAGACCGGCCCAAAAATTTCCATGGCCGCCTCTTCTTGAGAAGGTTTCAAGCCTTCATGAATGGTAGGTTGAATTCCCCAGCCGGGAAAATTTTCAGCCGGTTTACCTCCCAACAACAATTTAGCTCCGGCTTTTCGCACCTGTTCACATTGGGAAAGAATGCCCTGCATCGCCCTTTCATCCACTACTCCTCCCAAAACAGCGTCGGGCTCGGTGACATTTTTGGGCTGAATTTTGGACAAGCGATCCAGAACAGACTTTTTAACATCATCATATATCTCTTCTTTGATGATAAGACGAGAGAGTGCCGAGCATTTTTGTCCCTGAAAGCCCAGGGCGCTTGTTTGAACGGCATCCACCAAAGCATTCAAATCGCTATAGTCGTGCACGGCAATGAAATCACAGCCCCCCATCTCGGCCACCACTCTTTTGATCCATTTTTGGCTCGTTTCAGCCGCCATTTTGTTGATTTGCAAACCGGCTTGGCGACTTCCTGTGAAGGTAATCAATGCGATATCGGGATGTTGAGCCAAAAGTTGCCCTAATTTATGATGCTGATGGCTATCCAAAACCAGCTGAATGGGGACCCCCGTTTCCTGGATCAGTTTGGTCATAAAAATTCCGGTTGCAGCACCGCGGGGAGAGGGTTTCACCACCAAGACATTTCCCATCACGGTAGGTGCCGCCCACATCCCTGTAAAAATCGCGAAAGGAAAATTGAATGGAGGAAGACTCAATCCCACACCAATTGGTTTGGGATGCATTTTGGTTGCATGTCGCTCCAAAGAGGTGATGGCCAAAAACTCCGGGTCATTAATCAGCTCGCAAGAGCTAGCATAATATTCTAAAAAGTCGACCCCTTCGGCCCAGTCGGCATAAGCCTCAACCGCCGTTTTGCCCACCTCCAGCATCAATAGACCGATAATCGTCCATTGTTGTTTTTGGGTTTTCTCCCTGACTTTTCTTACGAGGTCAGCTCTTTCTTTAAAAGATTTTGCACCCCAACTGGGTTGAACTTTTAAGGCATAATTCAAAGCCTTCAATGCCTGTCCCTCTGAGGCCACGGCAAAAGGACCATAGGTTTCTTGTTTGTTATTGGGGTTAACGTTTGTAAATTGACCGGCTTCTCCCTCTACCCACCTTTCGCCAACCAGAACTTGATGCGGTTTTTTGAGGATTTTTCTCGCCTCTTCGAGACCGGAAAAGAGGGCTTTTTTAGTCTCTGGTTTCTCCCAGGGATTGATAATGGGGACGTTTCTAAACTCTTTGAATTCTTGAAGATTCATGGATTGACGTCTTTTTGAAAGAAGTGTATTTAAGGTACCAGGTACCTTTTGAGAGTTGAGTGTTGGTTGGTCAACAAAGTTTTCTAAGGACACTAGACCCACAAAAGGTACCTGGTACCTAAGGAGGCTATTATGTTTGGTGGAAATTGCAAGTGCGATGTCAAATCGTGGTTGGTTAACGGTTTTGTCATCGCGGTGTTATATCTGGGGCTGGATATGTTTTTTCATCACTATTGCATGGCCAAAATTTATGCGGCCAATGCCAATCTTTTCCGCTCCATGGATCAAATGATGGCCCTAAGATGGTGGGGCTATGCCGGTTATCTGGTTTTTGGACTTTTGTTTACCTGCATTTATGCAAAGGGTTATGAAGAAGGAAAAAGCAAAATGGGGCAGGGAATTCGATTTGGACTGTTAATTGGGCTTTTTTATTGGGGTTCACAGCTTTTGATTTCAATTCCCCATATGCCCTGGCCAAAGAGACTCTATGCAGATTGGTTAGGCATTGGAGTTTTAGAATGTGTAATCTTGGGCTTTATTTTGGGAATGATCTACAAGCCTAAGAGCGCTTAACCTTGTCCCAGATAGAACTGGCCCCTTTGTCTAAAATGGTGTTCAGCGCTTGGATGTTTTGAACTCCACGGTCCGAAAGCCATTGTTCCAGTGCTTTCACGCCTGATTTGGCATAAACGGGAATTCCTTCTTTCCAAGTGGCTCTGCCGCAAAGGACGCCATTCCATTTAACACCGGCTTCGCAAGCTAGTTCCAAGCTTTCTCTGAATTCTTCGTCACTGACACCGGCGCTCAAATAGATGAAGGGCTTGTTGGTTGCTGCAGCTGCTTCTTTGTAATGCAGGAGGGCCTCTTTTTTAGTATAGGCGACACCCGCATTTTTGAACGATTTTGTCCCTTCCGTGTATTGGAGATTAACTGGGACTTCGACTTTCAAGACATCGACATGATAGCGATCTTTGGAAAACTCTTCCATACTTTTGCGAACAATTTCCGGTTTCTGTTTGGCGAAGGCTAGGTCTTTTCCCTCCCCACCATTTACATCGTAACCAACAAATTCTAAAAAATAGGGAATGTCGTGGTAGGCACACTCTACACCAATTCTCTCCGCCCAAGCTTTTTTGGACTCGTTGATTTCCTTTTTTTCAAGAGGATTATAATAGAGCAGGATCTTAACGGCGCTGGCACCGGCCTCTTTGAGTTTGCCGACGGTACAGTCAGGTATCAGAATGGGAAATCTCCCTGGGCTGATGTTGTCGTAACCGGATGATTCATAGGCAAGCAGAAGGCCGGCATTTTTCGACCGGACTTTCGCGGCACCGAGTCCATATTCAGGATCGAGGAGAATGGCGCTGGCGTAGGGGGTCAGGATTTTAGTAACCGCAGTTTTGAACTCGACCATCTGTTCGTTGGTAATGTCCTTGGGTTCAACTCCTTTAGCTTTGGCAATCGATTTTTTTAAAGAGCCGCGTTGATCCATCGCTGCGGCGCCAATAACTCCTTTTTTGTTTGCCAGTTTTTCTAAATGTTTGAGTTTGCCTGTCGTGAGTGTTGTCATTGTTTTAATCCTCCTTTTCACGCGCCACCTTAAAGTTCAGATTGGATTTGATGTCAATTTAAAATCATGAAGATGGAATTCAATAGCGTTGGGGGTTGTTAGGGGGAGAAACAAGATCTCCCCCTAACTTTAGCCAGCATCTGGCTTTGCCAGTACTGGCGAATTGAGCGGGTGAAGGGAATCGAACCCTCGTATGAAGCTTGGGAAGCTTCCATTCTACCACTGAATTACACCCGCAATGTGGTTGAAAAACTAGAGCGAACTGCTAAGATCGTCAACGACAATATGAAGAAAGTTGTTTGCCCTCATTGCAAGAAAAAGGTTATAAAAAAGGGGAACCCTTTTTGGCCTTTTTGTACCGAGCGGTGCAAAATGGTTGATTTAGGCAAATGGGTCACCGAACAATATCGAGTTGCTGGGGAGCCTGTGAAAACGGAAGATGACAAGGAGGAAGAAGATGATAATTGAAATTGTTGGCTGGATTGGTTCTGTGTTGGTGTTGTTGGCCTATATTTTAGTTTCCAATAAGAAAATGTCAGCTACTTCTTATTGGTATCAAGGTTTTAACTGTGTCGGTTCTGTTGGTCTCATTATCAACACTTTTTATAATCAGGCTTGGCCCTCTTGTGTCTTGAATATCATTTGGGCCATGATTGCGATCAAAGCCTTGATAGATATTCGTAGGCCAACCCCCACCGTACCCCTCGATCGCTGACAGTAATTTCTTTAAAACCAAAATGCCCAGCGATCTTTTCAAGAAGGGTAGAGCCTGCCAAAATCACATCCGCGCGGCCAGGTTCCAAACCGGGAATCTTTTTTCTCTCTTCAATCGTTTTTGATTTAAAATCAGCGATGATTGTTTTGATTTCGCCCAATGTAATTTTAGAACCGTGGACTTCATGATGTTTATAAACCTTCATTTTCTTTTTGATGGCGCCCAACGTCGTGGCTGTACCGGCGGTAGCTATTAAGATCACCCTCTCCTTTGATTCCTCCCCCCTCGAGGGGGAGGATATTAGGAGGGGGGACAATTTATTGATTTTTTCGTCAATAGCGTCGCATATGTTTTGATAATCTTTTGCTGAGATTGGATCGGAGTTGTAATATCTTTCTGTTAGCAATACAGAGCCGATTGGTAAGCTTACTTCTTGATTTTCTTGTGGAATAATCTCTGTCGATCCCCCTCCGATATCAACAACGACGATATTCGTCCCAAAGTCTGTGGAGGCTGCTTTCCAAGTCAGTTGCGCCTCCCTTTTTCCAGAGATGATTTCTATTTTAAATCCGCACTCTTTTTCCACTTTGACTACGAAAGCATTTGCATTGGCCGCCTTGCGAAAGGCAGCGGTACCCACCGCGATGATTTTTTGAACATCTTGCTCGTCACAGATTTTTTTATATTTTTTGAGGACTTCTAAAGTGCGAGAGATACCCAATGGTAAGAAGACGTAGTTGGTAGCCATCCCCTCACCAATTCGCGTCAATGTTGCTTCATCAACGAGAGGAATAATCTTACCGTTGGAGCTTTGCTCTACAATTAGCAGAAGAACAGAATGAGTTCCAATGTCGATAGTAGCTATCTTCATTTTTGATTTTTGATCTTTGATTTTTTATTTTAGACTCGGGCCCCACCAGGGAAGTTGTCCTGTTCCCTTAGAAACGCGGACGGGATTTGCACCATCGAAACGCATGACATAAATCGCTTCGCCACCGCGTGTAGAGCTAAAGGTAATATAACGGCTATCTGGGGACCAACTGGGGTGCTCGTTATTTCCTTCACCGGCGGTTAATCTTTGAATCAAACTTCCATCCGAGTTCATAGTGAAGACGTCAAAGGCTCCGGAATCCCTAGCGCAAAAAGTAATTTTCTGTCCGTCAGGGGACCAAGCGGGCGTGTCATTGAATTGCCCCACATAAGTTAAGCGGCCGGCACCGCCACCACCAGCCCCCATGGTGTAAACATGAAGATTGCCTGCCATTTCGGATGAAAACAAAATCATTCCCCCATCGGGAGAATAAACAGGAGAAATGTCAACGCCAGGCGCGTTTGTTAGTTTTGAAATCATTTTTCCAGAGGTGGTCATGGTCCAAATGTCGGGATCGCCATCAATCGAACTTGAAAAAACAATCGTTCCACCGTCTGGACTGAAAGAGGGTGTCAGATTGGTTGCCTTGTTGCGGGTTAGTTGTTTTCCCGACATGTAAATCTCCGGTGTTCCAGAGGCATAGGAGGTATAGACAACTCTTGAGCCATCGGGAGAAAACTTGGAACCAAGACTCAATGTTTTTCCATCAGAAATACCGCCATCATTGGCACCATCATAATCCATAATGCGAATGACTTTTCGTGCCTTGCCCGCAGGGGATGTGTAGGTGATTTTGCTGTTGAAAGGCCCTTTGATTCCGGTCAAGGCCAACATCACCTCGTCAGAAAAGCGATGCGCAATCGAGCGGACATCTTTTGAAGAACCACTATATTGTTTTCCCACCAGCATTTGTTTTAAGAAGGGGTCGAAGAGTTTGAGCTGAACCGTGATTTGATCGCCCTTTTTGGTAATGCCACCTTTAATGACCGCTTGGGCCTCGATGGCTGTCCATTGGTCAAAGTTAATCGTCTCAGCCGTTAGGGCAGTACTGCTGGAGGGTTCCAAAAAAGCAGCGGGGGGAATAAATTGAAAATAGGCCGAGATTTCGAGATCATTTTGGATAACATCTGGAATTTCTTTTTCAAGCTTTCCCGCTCCCCCATCCAACCCAACTAGTTCTGTGATCGCTATCGGCAGTTTTTTATCCGAAGGCTGGTCGATAGGGATGTAAATGCGCGCCTCTACGTTTTTTGTACAGAAGGTGAACACCAAAAAAAACCAAAATAATTTATTTTTCATAGAGCACTTTATTAATGTGTCAGACAAAAAGATGCAAGCGCTAAAGGAGTAGGGGAGGAGTGGGGGGGTGTTCAAAACCGTGCTCCACTTCGGGCTATCTCGTCAAAAAAATAATTTCGTTTTGATGCAGATAGTATCTTACCTGCCGTCAGCTCTATCTGCAGAAACGAATATTATTTTTATTGACTCAATACGCCCTCGTTCCCGCACAAATGTTTTTCACACCCCTCCCACTCCTCCCCTGGCATACATAGCAATACAGCTACTCCGAATTGTCGCAATAGTTTGAAGTGCCCCTGCGAAAAACGCATCAGAATAATGGTTGGAGCGAAGAGGTAACTACTTTCAAAAGTTGAAAATGACGCACAAATGGTGGAGTGGTGGGTGTCCCGAGGGGGTGTCAGCCCGATCTGTCGGGAGGGCGTGCAACCCCGTGGGGACAGGATCCGCCACTCCACATAAAACCTGTCATTTTCAACAAATGAAAGAACCCCGAAGCTCCAACACATTAAATTAAACAGTTTTTCACAAGGGTCGGAGAAGGGTTTATTGGGCTAATTGCATTTTGAGTGAGGGGTCAAATTGGACTAGAAACCCCTCATTGTAGGCTTCCCATTCGAGGCGTTGGGGAGGGACGGGTAAGGGGGAGGCCCGTTGTACCGCGCGCATGCAAGAAGAATCAAAAGCAAGATTACTCGAACGTTCTTCCCAATCGGTTGTAACAATTTCACCTTGTTGATTGATCATCACAACAATACTGGTTTTGGGTTTAGTGGGAAGTTCCAAATAAGCGCCTGGGATAATCCATTCTTGCATAATTTTGAATCGAATTTTTGCTTGATAAGCAACATATTCTGGATCGGTTGGGGGAACTCTTAGGGGTTCCGTGCCGGTTCCGTATTTAAACCCTTCCCCTTTGTCTTTGACTTGTGCCGCCTCGGGTGGGGCAGGAGGTTTTTTCTTATTGAGAGCTGCAAGAGCCTTTTGCACATCGCTTATTTTTTTCGGCTTAGGCTTCGGTTCGGCTTGAATAGGACGCAAAGTTGGTTTGGGCTGAGGTTTTGGTTCTTCTTTGGGGGCCACCATCGGTTTTTCTTTGGAAGGTTCGCTTTGTTGCTCTGCCTGTTCTTTTTGCTGTTGGATGGTTGTTTTAGGAAGATTTTCCGCTTCTTTGATTTTGATTTCAATATTTTCAGAAGCCCCTTTGGGGAGTTCGACCCAGACCACCTTGACTTTGGGTTTTAATAAAGGAAGTTTCGGAACATAGAGAATGAGACCCAAACAGATCAGATGGGCCAGGATAGAATAAAAGATTGGTCTTTTTAAAGATAAACTCCACGTCCGTGGTCCATAGTCCATAGTCCATAGTCCATTTTATTTTTTGTCCTCGGGTTGTGTCACCATGCCGATTCTTTCCACCCCTGCATTGTGGGCAATCGACATCACCTCCACCACTTTTCCATAAAGCAGTTGCTGGTCTGCTTTGATAAGCAGATCTTTTTTCTCTTTGTTTTGATAAACGGCGGCCAGTTTGCCGCTCAGCTCTTCCATGGGAATAGGCGCCCTGGAGTCACCGACAAAAATATGTCCGGTGTTATCAATAGTAAGCAAAATATCTTGAGGAGTTCTCTCTAGTTCCGGAGCTTGCGCTTTGGGAAGCTGCACTGCCATGCCTTGTTGCAAAAGGGGAGCTGTGATCATGAAGATAATGAGAAGCACCAACACCACATCGACAAAAGGTGTGATATTAATTTCAGCTAAAGCGCGGTGATGACTGCCACCATGTTGCAATTTCATTTTATTTTCCTAATTGATATTCGTGTGAAAGGCGATCAATCAAATCATCCGTAAAATCTTCCAAATCTTTGCTGAATCGACGGATTCTGTTGATGAAAACATTGTAGAAAATAACAGCAGGAATGGCTGCGGCCAAGCCGATGGCGGTAGCAATCAACGCTTCGGCGATATGGGGCCCCACAACGGCAAGACTAGAAGCGCCCGATTGACCGATTTTCCAAAAGGCATTTAAAATCCCCCAAACCGTTCCAAAGAGTCCAATAAACGGAGCTGCTGAGGCAGTGGTTGCCAAAAAGGGGACGCCATATTCAATCTGTTCTAATTCTTCTTCGTAAGCCCTGCGGACATCTCTTGCGACCGGCTCTTTACGCCCCGGGTTTTTATGTGTTTCTAAAGATTGTTGTGCGGTTTGAAAAATATGAGAGGCTGGACCTTTGCGCAAACCTTTTTTCGTCATCATCTCTTCTAATTTTTTCGTTTCCCAAAAAACTTCGTAAAATTGATTGGAGTGCTGTTCCGACCGCTTGAGTTGTCTATGTTTGGCAACGATGATCGCCCAACTAACCACGGAAAA
Source organism: Deltaproteobacteria bacterium RIFCSPHIGHO2_01_FULL_43_49 (assembly GCA_001798075.1). Classification (GTDB taxonomy): domain Bacteria; phylum UBA10199; class UBA10199; order SPLOWO2-01-44-7; family SPLOWO2-01-44-7; genus SPLOWO2-01-44-7. The sequence continues at coordinate 62,508 of MGRG01000012.1, forward strand.
AACCAGCAAAATAAAAAGGGTCAGTTGCACCATCGGATCGGCGTGAAAGACCAGATAGATCAAATGCTGATTCCCTGTTGTGGTGGTTTCTGTCACCGGTGCTGCTTGCAATAAAAGTGATAACATAGTGGCTCCTTTTTCGTTCGATTCTTATGAATGATAAACGCCTCCTTGTCAATATCAGCAATATCCATTAGAAAGTCTTCATGTCTTCTAAACCCATTGGTATCTTTGATTCCGGTGTGGGAGGGCTGACCGTGATGGCGGCGATCCGGCGTTTACTTCCACAAGAATCACTCGTTTATTTAGGTGATACAGCTCGTGTCCCTTATGGAATCAAATCAGCCGACACCATTTTGCGTTACACCGAAGAGTGCTGCACTTTTTTGGCCAAAAGAGATGTGAAAGCGATTGTAGTTGCCTGCAACACGGCCAGTGCTCATGCTTTTCCATATTTGACCCACAAGTTTCATATTCCACTCATGGGCGTTATTCAGCCAGGGGTGAAACACGCTTTGGAGATCAGTCGCAACAAACATATTGGTGTGATTGGAACTCAGGCAACCATTTCAAGCGATATCTACGCTAAAGAATTAAAAAAGTTGGATAAAAATACGGTGGTCACCAGTCTTGCCTGTCCCTTGTTTGTTCCTTTGGTTGAAGAAGATTGGTTGGAAAATGAAGTGACAGAAGCTGTTGCAAAACGCTATCTCACAACCTTTCGTCAAGATGGAGTGGATACACTGATTTTAGGTTGCACACATTATCCTTTATTGAAACCAGTAATTCGACAAGTGGTGGGAGAAAAAATAGAGTTGGTTGATTCTGCAGAAGCAGTAGCTAATGCTTTGAAAGATCTTTTAACTAAGCAATCTCTTTTGAAAACAGATGATGAAGAAGTGGTGACTCAACTTTATGTCACCGATTTACCCGGGCGTTTTGAGAATATCGCCAAAAGATTTTTGGGGGAGTCTGTTCCAACAGTAAAGAGAGTTACTCTTTGAAACAATCGGATTTGCGAATCCGCTAAATTCATGGTAGGCTCGTCGTTATGAAATTACCCGTTTTTAATTCCAAACAATTAAAAACCTTAAATAAACTTAAAGTGCAAGCTGTCTATCTATTTGGCTCGAGGGCGCAGGGGAAAGAAGGTCCTCTTTCTGACTATGACTATGCCGTCTTGTTAAAAGAGAGAGGTCATTCAAAGGGGGACACCCTTTATTTTAAACTTTATGATCTCTTTTGTGAGGTTTCGCCACGCACTCTGAAAAATGATGTCTTAGACATTGTTTTCTTAAGGGATGCCAATTTAGAAATTTGTTTTCATATCATTCGCTATGGAAAGGTTCTGTACGAAAAAATGTCCCAAGTTCGGCTCGATTTTGAAATTCAAACAACTCTTTTGTATTGTGATTATAAACCCTTGTTGGAAAAACAGGATCAAGAAATTCTGCAAAGTTTATGACACCTCCGTTAGCACGTGAAGCGATCATTCCACGTATTGATGGGATCCGCAGGAATTTGAAAAAACTGGAGGAGCTGGCAAAACTCCCCCTCAAGCAATTTTCCCAAGGAGATCCTTTTGATTTGGCCCAACATCACTTGCGGCTCGCCTTGGAGGGAGTTTTCCATATTGCAACCCATATTCTTGCTCGACTTCCAGGAGGGCGCGCCACAGAATACAAAGAAATTGCCTTGAAATTAGGAGAACAGGGAATTGTGCCAAAAGAGTTTGCTGAAAGGGCTTTGACACCCATGGCGGGGATGCGAAATATTTTGGTTCATCATTACTCGGATATTCAACCCCGCCGATTGCACGACATTGTTAAAAACCACAGGGATGATATCGAACGGTTTCTCAAATATGTAAAAGCTGTTTTAGAAAATCCAAAAAAATTTGGCCTGAACTCTTTAAAGTAATTAATGACCTTGTCACCTTGGCAGATTGTCTCGCGAATAAATCACAGGAAAATAATGACTGGCTGCGCGGATACACATCCGGAAGAATTCGATATGGCTGGGATCGAGATGTTTGATGGAGTCTGGGTCATAGTCCGGCTGCTTTTTAAATTTTTCCCAAAGGCCGGATTCTTGGTATCTAGCCAGCGCCAATAAGCGTACCAGATCAATGAACTTCTCACCCTTCTTTTTTATGCCTTTTCCCACATAATATGCCTTTGAAGGACCATGCTTCTTTAAATGAAAATAAGCGGGAGAAAACACATTTTCTACCAACCGGTTGTCAAAGATTTCTTCCCCATACCTTAATACTTCAGACAAAACTGCAATCACATTTTGAAATTCTTCTATGCTTAATAGGCTAAAATCCCCGAAAATCGATTCAACTAACTCGTTAAATTTTGTCCTCCTTGACTGTGGAATTTGCCGTCGAAACAAATCAAGATAAGCCCTGGATAATTGAATCCCTTCTTGCAAAGAACTACTCCCTTTTTCCACAACGCCTGCCACTTCTGCATAAAGAACTTTTAACAAATTTTGATCTCGAAAATGACCTACCTCATGATCGAGAATAAATATCAAACCAGATTCAGTAAAGTTAATTGTGGAACCGGCTCCCAGCACTAAATTTTTTCCAACTGTTGCAAGTGTTACGGAACCGAAGGGGTGTGCAGGGTTTAAAATTAAAACAGAGAAACCATACTTTTTAGCGTAGGAGTCAACCGTTTGAATGAACGAGGAAGTCCAAATTTGAGCTTTTCTATCTGGGAAGCGCCGCTTCTGGAGGTTTATAGAATCTTGTAACATGGCTTCACATATAGGATCAAAAATATTGAAATCGGGAGTCAGAATTTCTGCATACGGGTTTAGATCAATCTGAAACCCCGCCTCTTTGATCGCTGCACACGTCTCCTTGATTTTAAAGTCATCTCCCATAAATGCCCTTTATTTATATTCTCGGCGGAAGTCAAAAAAAGTTGCTTGGACCTAAAAAAGCTATTTCTTCGAATGACCTTCGATCACTTCAAAACGATCCCAACACCATTTATCTTCCGTGCAATCACTTTCATGTTTTACGGTGTGAAGTTTTCCTGTGTTTTTTTGCAAAGCATCGGCACACTCATAAGCCTTTTTGCTAGTCTCAGGATTAGAACCATCTCGACTATGATAAATAGCTCCAACACGGCAACCCTCCGGAATCTTAATGTCTCCCATCTTTTCCTCCTTTAGTTTGTTTTAAAGCGAGCCAGGAATTCGGCAGCGTCTTTCATAAAGCGGGCAGCTCTTTGTGCCACACTTTCGGTGTATGCACCATTATCTTTAAAATGTTTTTCAAGGTACTTTTGGGATCCATTTTCTAAAACGAATTTTCTCTTAGCATCTCGTTCTTCAGTGCATTTATAGTCCCCAACTTCAACACTGTCTCCACAGGGACCTACCCAGCGTGTGCAAGGGGTGGAAAGGTCTTGCTTTAAGAGGATATAAACTTTTGCCTCTTCCTCTGTGAGAACATTAGGATCGCCAGTAAATCTGGCCGCTTCAACAATAGCAGCCAAGAGACTCATATTTTGTTCACTGTCTTTTGGAACTCTAACTTCTCTTAATTCATTTCCCATAATTCCCTCCTTATTAAAGTTTGGATGAAGTTTTTTATGCAAGACGGATGCCACTTAGATTAATCTCAACTTGTTGTTTTTCTTAATGATTTTTCACGACGGTTACCATTCAGCGGCCCATTTTTAGGACACTTTGTTTTCTTTTTCCACAAAGTAGTGAAAAAGTGACGGGTGACCCGGAGCGTTTGTCGTGGGGTTTTGTTAGGGGCCCCCACGAAAACACGGAGGGGCAGGACCCATCACTTTTTCACTACTCCCTTCTTGTCATTTGAAACCCCTTCTGGTAGCTGAAAAACCCGAAATGCAAACAAACGCACAACTGGAAGCGATTGCAAAAAGGTTGCGCATCCATAGTTTGCGTGCCACCACCGAAGCCGGCTCAGGACACCCAACTACGTGCCTTTCCGCTGCCGATTTAACCTCTGCCATCTTTTTTCATGCCATGCGGTTTGACCCCAAAAATCCAAAGGATCCTCTGGCCGATCGTTTTGTTTTGTCGAAGGGTCATGCCGCACCTCTTTTGTGGGCGGTCTGGGCAGAAGCCGGTGTAATCAGTGAAAAAGAACTCTTAAATTTACGAAAACTCGACAGTAATCTGGAAGGCCATCCAACGCCCAGATTTCCCTGGGTCGATGTGGCCACCGGTTCGCTAGGTCAGGGTTTATCGGTGGGGGTGGGGCAGGCCCTCAATTTTCGATACCTCGATAAATCGGACGCAAAAGTTTTTGTATTATTGGGTGATGGCGAATGTGCAGAAGGAGCGGTCTGGGAGGCCGCCCCCCTGGCGGCTCATTATCGTCTCAATAATTTAATCGCCATTGTCGATGTGAATCGTTTGGGTCAGAGCCAGGCGACAATGTATCAACATGATGTGAAAACTTATGCGAATAGGTTTGAGGCCTGCGGTTGGAAAACTTTAACAATCGATGGCCACGATATGGACGCGATTGTTAAAGCACTGGATACCGCTTGTGCGGAAAGTACGAAACCGACTGCCATCATTGCAAAAACAGAAAAGGGGAAGGGGATCTCTTTCATTGAAGGAAAAGGGTGTTGGCACGGCAAACCGTTGAGCAAAGAAGATTTGGAAAAGGCCCTCAAAGAATTGGGTGAAGTGGCCCCCATTGCAAAAACTTTCAAGACACCCAAGGGTCCAGTCATTTCAATATCAAAAACTATTCGTGAGATCACTCCCCCAGAATATAGTCTTGGAGCCGCAGTAGCAACCAGGGCTGCTTATGGTGAAGCACTCAAGAAATTGGGGGCAACGAACCCTCAAGTAGTTGCACTTGACGGCGACACCAAAAATTCAACTTTTTCTGAAAAATTCATGAAGGAATTTCCAGATCGTTTTTTTGAATGTTTTATTGCGGAACAAAACATGGTTGGTGTTGCGGCCGGCTTGGCCGTTCGCAACAAAATTCCTTTTGTCTCCACCTTTGGCGCTTTCTTCGCCAGGGCTTATGACCAAATAAGGATGATTGGTATTTCTCAAGTCCCCATCAAGCTGTGTGGTTCGCACGCGGGAGTTTCCATTGGGGAGGATGGCCCATCACAAATGGCCCTTGAAGACTTAGCCATGATGCGGGCCATTCCGAACATGGCGGTTCTTTATCCTTCAGACGCTGTCTCCTGCGAGCGTTTGGTCTTCGAAGCGGCCAAATATCCAGGACTGGTTTATATCCGAACAGCGCGTCCTGCAACATCGGTTCTTTATCCAAACGATACTTTGTTTCCCATTGGTGGCTGCAAAGTTTTAAAACGCTCTGAAAAGGATCGCGCCACTGTCGTGGCTAGCGGAATCACTTTGCATGAGGCACTCAAAGCCTATGAAATTTTGAAGTCGGATGGAATTAACATTCGTGTGGTCGATTTATACTGTCTCAAACCGGTCGATGCTAAAACACTTTTAGAGTGTGCCAAGCAGACAGGTCATATCATTACTGTGGAAGATCATTATCCAGAAGGAGGGGTTGGTGATGCGGTGTTGGGAGCCCTCGGCCCTCATGGTTGTTTGGTACACAAACTGGCAGTTAATCAAATTCCCCGTTCTGGAAAACCTCAAGAATTGATTGACTTGTGCGGCATCGGCTCTAAGAGTATTATCGAAAAAGTTCGCTCACTTTGTCGATAGGCCCGCCACTACAACATGGCGGACAGGGGGAGTTATGAAAAAGTTTTTTGTCATCTTGTCATTTCTGTCTGTCATCGCATGGCAAACTCAGGCCCATTCGCTCACCAGCAAAGGTTTTGAAACACTCAATATCTTTAGCAAGATCTTACATTATGTTGAAAATGAATATGTCGAACCGGTGGAAGAACAGAGATTGTTGCGGGGGGCTATCCGCGGGATGCTTTCCAGTCTTGATCCGCACACCGTTTATCTCTCACCGGAGATTTACAAAGAACTTAAAGCAGATACCTCCGGTATTTTCGGTGGTGTTGGTTTAGAAATCACTGTTCGAGACGGATGGGTCACGGTTGTTGCCGCTGTGGAGGGAACTCCTGCGTCTCAGGCAGGAATTCAATCGGGAGATCGCATTTTGAAGATCAACGGCAAATCGACCAAAGAAATGGATTTGGGAGATGCCGTAAGAGAGATGCGTGGCAAACAAGGCAGCAAAGTTGTGCTAACCATTGGTCGCCATCATGTAAAACAACCCTTTGATGTTTCGCTCGGCCGACGGATCATTAAAGTGCCCAGTGTGCGCACTGAGCTTTTGGAAAACAAATATCTTTTTGTCAAAATCAGCAGTTTTCAAGAAAGAACGGCAGACGATTTGAAAAATATCCTCAAAAAATATGACAAAGAGGTAAGAGCCGGTGGTCTGCTTATGGATTTAAGAAATGATCCCGGTGGTCTTTTGGATCAGGCGGTTAAAGTTTGCGATCTCTTTTTGAAATCAGGAGTCATTGTAACAACGGAAAGCAGACGCAAAGAGATCGACAGAAAGGAAGCAGTCGCTGATGGCAACGAAGGTGATTACCCAGTCATTATTTTGGTCAACGGAGGATCGGCCTCTGCGGCTGAAATTGTGGCAGGTGCCTTGCAAGATCATAAGCGCGCTGTATTGTTAGGCACACAAACATTTGGAAAAGGCTCCGTACAGTCAGTTGTAGAACTTGAAGATGGTTCTGCTTTAAAACTGACCATTGCAAAATATTTCACACCCAGTGGGCGCTCCATTCAGGCATTAGGCATTCGGCCAGATATGGTTGTAGAGCCGGCTCCTTCGGCCTCAACGCAGAAAACGGAAGAGGAGGTGGATAAAGAAGGCAAAGAAATTAAGGGAAAGAAAAAGAAATCTGCCATACCAACGGAAGTGCAGGCCTTACCGCCACTCGATTATCAAAAGCAGATGGCTTTGGATTATTTGAAAAACGGTGGCGTGTTTCCAAAGAAAAAGAAAAAATGAAGGCGATTGCTAAGCTGAAGGAAACGCCCGGTCTGGAACTCATCGATGCACCGACCCCTAAACTTACCTCCCACCGTGTGTTGGTCAAAATCAAGGCAGCTTCTATTTGCGGCTCCGATGTCCATCTTTTTAAATGGGATCAGTGGGCCAGTAAAAATTTAAAACCGCCGCGCATTGTGGGACATGAGGGGGCTGGTGAAGTGGTAGAGGTCGGTTCTCAAGTTGAACACATCAAAGTAGGCGATTTTGTCTCCTTGGAGAGTCACATTCCTTGTTTGGGTTGTGCACGATGTCGGACCGGAGAGATGCATCTTTGCACCAATTTAAAAACAATTGGTTTCGGTGTGGATGGCTGTTTTGCAGAATACATTGCCATGCCCGAAATTTGTTGTGTGAAACACGATAAATCAATGCCTTGGGAGATTGCTTCTATTCAGGAGCCACTGGGGAATTCGGTTTATGCCGTTTCTGAAAGTGATGTGGCGGGTAAGAGCGTTGCCATTTTTGGGGACGGGCCGACGGGGCTGTTCGCTGTGGCAATCGCCCGGTGTTTGGGGGCGACACAAATTTTTGCAGTGGGGGCATCGGAGTATCGTTTGGGAATTATGAAAAAGCTAAAACCAGATGTTGTCATTGATTCTACTCAAGAAAGTGCGGCCGATCTGATTTTAGAAAAGACACATGGAGAAGGGGTTGATTGTGTTTTGGAGATGAGTGGGGCTGAACAAGCCATTCATGATGGGTTACAAATTGTACGCAATGGAGGTGTTTTTACTGCTTTTGGAATTCCTTCAAAACCTCTTCAGATCGATTTTGCCAAAGAGATTATTTTAAAAGGAATCAAGGTGATCGCCATTCACGGCCGCAAGATGTTTGATACTTGGAAGCAGATGGGTCAACTTCTCAACAGTGGTCGTTTAGATGTCAACCCTGTCATCACGCATCGTTTTCCAATGGCAGAAATTGGAAAAGCCATGGATTTACTCACCCGCTCCCCCATCGAAGCCGGCAAAGTCATTTTACTACCTTAAAGAATTGTGGAGCTTCGGGGTCCTGCCCCTCCGCTCTATTCCTCGAGCCAGCAAGCCAGGAGGAAGCAATCATCTCCTCTCCTGTCAAAATGATAACGGTTTTGGTGGATTATTACCCGTCGTCATTTTTTTGGCACATCCCTTTCATCCAAATCTCTATGAAATTGTAGGGGAAGCTCTGAAGTCCTTCCCTTGAGCTTATTGGCACAAGACTTGCTCTCTTAAGGGTTCCTGGAGGCAAGCTGTGTTAAGAAAGACTATAGAAAAATGTGGGTTTTGTTGGTCACCCCTGGCGCTGCTTTTGCTCTGCGCCTCTTGCGGCGGTGGAGGCAGTGGAGGGGGTGCTGCTGCACAAACGGCAGGAGGGGGGGGTGGTAGCGTACAGAGTTCTCCCAGCTCCATGTCGGTTGGGGATATTGCGAATGCCAGTTTCAGTGGAGGTTCGGCTAGCATTAGTTTTAGCGGTGCTTCCGGCACGTATGAGTTACTTCTCCAATCTCAAGCAACAGATGGGGCGACGAGAGCTGTTTCTGTCAGTGCCCTCTCTGCTGCGGGAAAAGCATTAGGACTTCCCAATCCACTTGAAGACTCTGCGATTGAGGGTCAACCCTTTTCAGCACAGGTTCAATTGGACGCCCTTTTAAGAGACGAAGAGCGATTTTTGTTGAGTGCTCCTTGGGATGGAGGGGCTTCAAAATCATTAGGTGTATCCAAATCGGGTGGTGGTGGTGGAAACGAAAATATCAATGTGGCTTGGTCGGTTGACGATACAGATACATTCCGTGTTTTGTCTTCTCTAACGGATGTTACTTCTTATAATACAATCACCGCAACGGTGAAATGTGTGAATTCAACAGTTGCCATTTTTATTGATGATGAAATTCTATCGACCAACCCCACCGATCTCCCACAAGCCGATATCGACACCCTCTGTAGTCAGTACGCAACCTCCCTTGCAACGGTAAGCTCCCTTTTTGGGACTTTTTCAGACATCAACGCGGATGGAGTGGCTGTTGCTTTGATCACACCGGTAGTCAACCGTCTAACCAGTGGTGGAGGAGGCATCGTCACCGGTTTTTTCTACTCTGGTGATCTATTTGCAAGAAGTGGTTCCATTCCTGCCAGCAATGCAAGAGAAATTGTTTATCTTTTATCACCTGATTCCGATGGCATTTATGGAACGGCGGTCAGCAATGCGTTTGCCATGTCTAATTTTTTGCCGGCGGTCTTTCCCCATGAGATACAACATTTGATCAGCTACTATCAGCATACCATAGCCAGAAGCGGCGATTCAGAGGAAGACTGGCTCAACGAAGGCCTTTCGCACCTTGCAGAAGATTTAGTAGGTTATGGCAGAGAAAATTATTCCCGTTATGATCTCTACTTAGCCTCTCCTCAAAGCTATTCACTGGTTAGCTCATCTACTGGCCTTGCCCAGAGAGGCGCCTCTTATTTGTTTTTACGGTATCTCTATGAACGAACTGGCAAGAGTGCTACTTTTTTAAGCAATCTTGTTCAAACCACAAACACCGGCACGAGCAATGTGGTCAATGCTTTTACTTCTCCATCTAGCGATTTTGACTCGTTTGGTGAATTTCTGAGTCGCTGGGCAGTGGCCCTTGCTTATACCAACCGAGGGCTCACCTCGAGCAGTGATTTTATGTATAATGCCCGAACTTTTAACAGTACAACCGGCAACTATGAAGGGGTTTGTATGGTTTGTTCCGCAAGCGATGGAAGAAGCACCGTATTGGATGGCCCTAGTTTTGGCACTTATAGCAGCTCTACTTCTTATAACATCAAAGGATCGACAACCCGTTTTTTAAGACTCTCTTCTGTTCCCGCCTCATTGAACTTGTCAGCCAGCACTGCTGCGGTTCCCGCCGCCATTGTCTTGCGTACCCAGTAATTTTCCACTGACTCTCTGACTTCTACAAGACAAACTGGCATCGCTTTCGGTCAGGAGTGGGGGTGTTTAAGTGAAAAGGCTTCCGCTCGCCAGGTTCGAAAAATCAATGCCGCCACTTCCGTTCGGGGGATTCAAAAAGACGCAGGTCAATTTGGGGCGACCCCCCAAATTGCCTCCTCCGCTCTCGTCCCGCCGAGTTTCATAACCCCCATAAGGTTCGGCGGGACTGCGAGAGGCTTTTTTCACCTCCCCTCACTCACGCGGCGGCTTTCAGATTTTTTTCACCTGGCTCGTTCATGTCTTTTGCACAGTGGAACTATGAACTTGTATAATAGTTCAAAATAACTGTTTGCAATCGCGCGAGCGAGTGGGGTTCGAAAGGCGTCTCGGAACCCCGCCAAACCTTATGGGGGTTACAATAATTTGGCGGGGTGAGAGCCGAGTGGGTGTTTTGGGGAGACTCCCCAAGACAACCCACGTCCTTTCGAACCCTACGAGCGGAAGTGATTGCAAACAGACACTTGCAAAAAAACTCTCCGAAGTGGAGCACAGTTTTGAACACCCCTCTCTTGCCCGAAAGCAATTGGCATAGAGAAGCTCAGTAATTTTCCATCATTGTCAACAAAAGTTCATTCCATTAAAGTCAAAGTATGTATCCAATTTTATTCAAAATTCCGGTTTTTGGGCTTTTTGGATTAGACTCGATTCCTATCCATAGTTACGGGTTGATGGTGGCGTTGGGTTTTTTGGCAGGTAGTTGGTATGTGAAGCGGGAGGCTATGAAAGCCGGTGAAGATCCTGCCAAAGCCCTCGATCTTGTCTTTTATATCCTCATTGCCGCTATTTTGGGCTCTCGCATCTTGTATGTTTTAACCTCTGAACGTGAGCGATTATTTCAGGACCCCTTCTTTTTATTCAAAATCTGGGAGGGGGGACTTGTTTTTTATGGGGGACTCATTGCCAGTGTGTTGGTTGCCATTTGGTTTTTGAAAAAATATCGAATTAGTTTTTGGAAATATGCCGATTTTTTTGCTCCGGCACTCGCGCTGGGACATGCGATCGGCAGGCAAGGTTGTTTTTTAGCCGGGTGCTGTTATGGCCGCCCCCTGTTGGTAAGCGCCTGGTTTTCTGTGACTTTCCCCACCAATATCAATTCATTGGCACCGGCGGGTATTCCCCTTTACTCAACACAGCTGATGGAATCTTTGGGTGAGTTTCTTATTTTTTTGGGACTTGCTTGGGGCTTAAGGCGTAAAAAATTCGACGGGCAAATTTTTATTCTTTATTTAATGATTTATGCTGGTTTGCGTTTTGTTATCGAATTTTTTAGAGGAGATATTGAACGAGGCTTTGTTTTGGAAACCTGGATTTCAACTTCCCAGTTTATCGCCACGATTCTATTTGCATTTGGCTTGGGATTGTACCTATATAGAAGAAGAGTATGAAGAAGATTTTCTTTGCTTTTTTGTTTCTTTGCTTCTTTGCTTCTCTGATGGGATGCACCAAGACTTTTCGCGTTGCCAGTCCCACCATGCCTCGTATTATCAAACAGGAATTTGCAGCGAGCCCTAACGATATCTATTATGCCCTTCGATGGGCGCTTCGTTCTCATGGCTACCCAATCGCTGAAGAAGATTTACAAAACGGCGTCATCAAAACGCGCTATGTCCCTGTGAAATCAAATTCCCATTATGTCGATGTCTTTGGAAGGCCCGATTACGGGGTCAACGGTGCTTACCATCAGTTGGAATTAAGGCTTGTTCCGCACAATGGCAAAACAGAGGTGCAAATCGGCTCTAGAATTCAAAGTGTAGTTGCCAATTTGAAGTCGACAGGTGGAGAAGAAAAGATGATTTTAGGAAAAATTACCGATTATCTGCGCAGTCCAAACGCCCAAGTGACCAATCTTGGTGTTCAAGAATGAAAGAGACCCTCAATCTGCCCCAAACCGATTTTCCAATGAAGGCGGGGCTTCCACAAAAAGAGCCGCAGCTTCTCAAATTTTGGGAAGATTTGAAGCTCTATGAAAAATTGATTGAGAAAAATAAGGACAAGACCCCCTATATTTTTCACGATGGTCCGCCGTATGCCAACGGCAACATCCACTATGGGACCATTTTGAACAAAGTTTTGAAAGATATTGTGGTGAAGTTTAAAAACATGTCGGGCCAGCTCTGCGAATTTGTGCCGGGTTGGGATTGCCATGGTCTTCCCATTGAGCTGCAAGTCGATAAAGATTTGGGTTCTAAAAAAGCACAGATGTCTCCTTTGGAAATTCGCAAAAAATGCAAAGAGCATGCGCTAAAATATATCGACATCCAACGCTCCGAATTCAAAAGGCTCGGTGGAGTGGGAAGATGGGAAGAGCCCTATATTACGATGTCTCCCCAGTATGAAGCGGCGATTGCCAGAGAATTTGGAAAATTTGTCGAAAAAGATTTGGTCTATCGAAGTAAAAAACCGGTGTTTTGGTGTCCTTCCTGCAGAACCGCTTTGGCGGAAGCAGAAGTGGAATATGCAAATCATCGCTCTCCATCCATTTATGTCAAATTCAAGCTGATGGAAACAAACAAAGTCAAAAAATCGTGGGGTTTGAAAGAGGAACCGGTCTATCTTGTAATTTGGACAACGACTCCTTGGACGTTGCCGGCAAATTTGGCAATTTCCCTGCATCCCTCTTTTACTTACGCAGCAATTCGCATGGGAAAAGAGGTTTGGGTCATTGCAGATACTCTTTTAAACAAAGTTTTGGAAGTTTTTGGCTCTCCTGAGTGTGAAGTTTTGACAAAATTTTCAGGAAAAGATTTGGAAAATTTGCATTGCCAACATCCCTTTTTGCCCAAACAGTCCCTCATTGTTTTAGGGGCACACGTTACTTCAGAAGCGGGGACCGGCTGTGTTCACACAGCACCAGGGCACGGCCAGGAAGATTATGTTATAGGACAAAAGTATGGCTTGGAGCCCTTTGCCCCCATTGATGCGCAAGGTCGGTTCACCAAGGAAGTGGGACTGGCTTGGATCGAAGGAAAAAAAGTTGAAGAGGCCAACCAGCCCATTATTGACCATCTAAAACAAAGTGGAGCACTCGCCAAAGAAGACAAACTGGAACACTCCTATCCTCACTGCTGGCGTTGCAAAAACCCAATTCTTTTTCGGGCCACCGAACAATGGTTTGTCTCCATGGAAAAACAGGATCTCCGCAAAAAAGCATTAAGGGCGATCGATAATGTTGAATGGATTCCACCTTGGGGGCGAAACCGCATTTTTGGAATGGTTCAGGAAAGACCCGATTGGTGTATCTCCAGACAGCGTTTGTGGGGTGTTCCCATTATCGCTCTAGCCTGTAGTGAGTGTGAAACTGTTCACACTACGAAAGAATTGGTCGATAAAGCAGCTAAAGTTTTTGAAAAAGAGGGGTCGGACGCCTGGTTTGCCTCCGATGACGTTTCCCAATTTATACCGGAAAAGTTTTCATGCCCAAAATGCAAGAAAAAAACCAAATTTGTCAAAGTGGGTGACATTCTGGATGTCTGGTTTGATTCTGGAGTCTCTTTTGCGGCTGTTTTGGAAGAGATGTTAAAGCTCAAAGAGCCCGCCGATCTTTATTTGGAGGGAAGCGACCAGCACCGAGGTTGGTTTCATACCTCTTTGCTGATTTCTATTGGGACACGGGATAGAGCTCCCTATAAAAGGGTCTTGACTCATGGGTTTGTGGTCGATGCCGAAGGAAAAAAACTTTCTAAATCGGCCAAAAATTATATCCCGCCTGATAATGTTTTGAAAAATCAGGGCGCAGAAATGTTAAGGCTTTGGGTGGCCAACGAAGATTATCGAAACGACATTCGTTTTTCTGAAGAGATTTTAACAAGGTTGATCGATTCGTATCGCAAGGTTCGTAACACCTGCCGTTACATGCTGGGAAATCTTTTCGATTTCACTCCCGGAAAGGACGAAGTCCCCTATGAAGAATTGTTAGAACTAGATCGCTGGGCTTTGCATGTATTGCAGTCGGTTATTAAACAGGTGCGTGAAGCCTATGAACGATTTGAATTTCACATGATTGCCCACACATTAAACCGCTTTTGCGCGGTGGAGTTATCGTCTTTCTATTTCGATATTTTGAAAGACAGACTCTACACAGAAGCCAAAAAAGGTTTGCCGAGGAGAGCCGCACAAACCGCCTTGTTTAAAATCTTGGAGACTATGACACGGTTGATGGCTCCTATTTTATCTTTCACGGCAGAAGAGGTGTGGCAGGCCTCTCCAGCATTTGAGGGAAAACCAAAGTCGATCTTTTTGACTGATTTGCCAGCACCCAATTCTAAGTGGGAAGATCAAGCCCTCAGTGAGCGTTGGGAACGTTTTTTTACCATGCGTGGGTTGGTGACCAAAGCGTTGGAACTTGCCCGAGCCGGAAAATTTTTAGGGAATTCTTTAGAAGCAAAAGTGGTGATTGAAGCCAAAAAAGACCAACAACAATTTTTGCAGTCGTTCGGTACCAGTTTGCCAGACCTCTTTATTGTTTCTGAAGTAGAGTTTGGAAAAGCAAAAGGGAATTGGACTCACACATCTGACGAAGTTGCCGGATTTAAAGTGGGAGTAGAAAAGGCGACCGGTAAAAAGTGTGGACGTTGTTGGAAATATTTATCTTCTGTCGGCAGCAATGCAAAAAATCCAGATGTTTGTGAAAGATGCGCTCATGTCTTACAAATATAAAATCTTTTCGACCATCGCACCGTTTGTTTTTTTTTTAGATCAGCTGACCAAATTTTTAATTTTAAAGTATGTGACCCTTGGAGACGCTATCCCCATTATCGATGGTTTTTTTGACATTGTTCATGTGCGCAATACCGGTGCCGCTTTTGGAATGTTTGCTCATTTAACCAATTCGGTCAGGGTTCCATTTTTTTATGCGATTTCACTTCTGGCCGTTGTTATTTTGATCACTGTTTTTAAAGAGTTGAAACCAACGGATCGCTTTTCTCCTTATCCTTTGAGTCTTATTAGTGCTGGGGTTCTAGGCAATTTGGTCGATCGACTTCGTTTTGGAAATGTCGTCGATTTTCTATCTTTTCATGTTCGAGACAAGGCAATTTGGGGTTTTCAATTAGAATGGCCGGCGTTTAATATCGCAGATAGCGCGATTACAATTTCAATGATTCTTTTGGGCATCCACCTGTTGCGAGGCAAATGAAGCCTATTCTTTTTAAAATCAGTTCTCTGGAATTTCCCTCCTACACCATTATGATCATGATCGGTGTGTTGGTGGCGACCTATTTGGGTGTGAAACTTTGTAAAAAGAAGGGGCTTCCTGTTGTTTATGCCCTCGACATGGCAATTATCGGTATTCCAGCAGGCTTTCTGGGGGCTCGCCTCGCCCATGTTTTGGTGGAAGCTCCACAATATTATTTGGAAGCACCTGCGCGCTTTTTTTATTTTTGGCAGGGTGGGTTTGTCTCGTGGGGTGCCTACTTTGTTGTTTTGATTGCATGGTATTTTTATTTGCGCTTTCGGGATCAGCCTGTCTGGGCCTATTTTGATGTCGCTTCTCTTTGTGTACCGCTTGCTTTATTTTTTGGGCGTGCCGGTTGCCTGCTGAATGGCTGCTGTTTTGGAAAACCGACTCATTTTTTCATTCACTTAACTTTTACTAATCCAGGCTCTACGGCCTATGCATACTATCCCAATACCCCTCTGCACGCCACCCAACTTTATTTGATGGCTAATGTTTTGATCATGCAAGGTATTATTTGGTGGGTCTCTCGGAAAAACTGGAACTTTCAAGGAAAACTTTTTTCCATCATGTTGGGGCTTTATGCCATTGGCAGGGGAACCATTGAGTTTTTGAGGGGGGATATCGATCGCGGTGTCTATTTGAATGGAGCGGTATCAGCGGGCCAGATTGTGATGATTTTTCAATTGATTCTCGCAGTCATCCTTTATTTTTATTTCAAGAAAAAAGCGTTACCTGTTCCATGAAAAAATTAATTCTGGAAACTTTTGGCGTTACTGTTGGATTACTCGGCCTTTTTAAAATTTTTCAGTTTTTTTTATCTGAATTTTGGGTAGGCATTTTAGTCCCCGCTCTTCTCTTGTATGTTCCCTTTTTTGTCTTGCCCGACAAGGTCCATCCTTTCGATTTTTTTGATCGTTCGTGGAAGCAGTTACAGTTGAGTTTTATTGTCTTTGGGGTTGCCGTATTAATTGTTTTTCCTCCCTTTGCTTTTTTAGCTCATTTTTGGATGCTTTGGTTTGAGCATAAGCACGGATTTGAACCAGCCTCTTTTGTGTTTTTTACAGAACCACTATTGCTTAATTTGTTGGTGGTTGCTCTTCCGGAAGAATTTTACTTTCGGGGGTTTTTACAATCACGCTTCAATCAACTTTGGCCTGCCAAATGGCGTTTACTCGGTGCAGAGTTAGGTTGGGGATGGATTGTGACGGCGGTTATCTTTGCCTTTGCCCACAGTGTTCTCAACTTACAGTGGTGGCATTTTTCTATCTTTTTTCCCGCTTTGTTGTTTGGTTATTTGAGAGAGCGCACGAATTCTCTTACCGCGCCCATTCTATTTCACACCTTTTCAAACTGCTTCATGAACTGGTTTGCAAAGAGTTATTTTTAATCACTTAGCTTGCTACCAGGTCGCGCCTCGCGCCAAATTTTCAAACAATATCAATTACTTAGAATAGTACCAGGTCGCGGGGTGATCAAAAATCGTCATCAACTGACGGATTTGAATCAATCAGTCACTTCCTTAACGGTTTTAATGGGAGGTTAGTTGGCACTTCGTTTGCAATACTCCTATTGCATGAGGATACCCAGAGTCATTGGCAAGAATATTTGTTATCATGTTCGTTCTCAGTGCAATAACAAAGAATTTCGATTTGAGACAGACGATGACTTTTATCTTTATGAAAATATATTGGAAGAATACATCAATAAATATGGTTTTCATCTGAACAACTATACCTTAATGCACACGCATGTGCATTTGATCATTACTATTGTTAATGATTTTACTATTGATCGCGTCATGAGAAGCATCAATCAAGTTTTTTCGCTTAAATACAATCGCTTAAAAAGTCGAAGTGGGCATTTATGGTTGGCTCGTTATAAAAGCTCTGTGATTGATAGTGATGAATATGGATTGTGCTGCATGCGATATTTGGACCGAAATACGGTGCGTGCGGGTATTGTTAAAGATCCAGAAGATTGGCCATGGGGAGGTTACAATTTCTATGCTCATGGAAAATCAAATCGACTCATAACACCTTTTCCAACTTATCTAGGGCTGGATGATGCAGAGATAGGACGGCGGGAGAAGTACAGGAAATTTGTTGAACAAGTTATGCCGAGTGAGGAAGCCAGAGATAAGGAACGGATCCAGTCCCGATGGCCTAAAAGGCAACATCGTTGAAATTGCTTTTTGGTATGTTCCGCGACCAGGTACCATACTAACATGTTGTTATAATTATTGAATTTCCTGTGAAGCGCGACCAGGTACCAAGCTAAGTGTTGAATTGTTTCATGAACTGGTTTGCAAGAAGTTATTTCGGATGACTAAGCTGCCAATTTTTCTCCAATTCTTTCTGCCAATTGTCTTATTTGCTCATAAACCCAATCTGGAGCGGCGGACCCACGTAAATTGGTTGGCAGTAACTTTAAAAATGTCTGAAGAAATCGGTCAAAAACCCCTAGTTTTTGGGAGAAATCTTTTTTTGTCGTTGCTCCTTTTTTGATTCCCTCGATTATATCATTTAACAATTTGATTACTTGCTTTGCCAAGATTTCTTCATTGGTTTTTCCCGTGAAAACAAGATCATCGCGATCATCATTTCCATCTATCAAAAAATATTTTATTTCCTTTGTGTCGAAGGGAAGGGGTCTTTCATTTTTCAAAAATCTTTCCGTTTCATCAAGTGCAGCATAAATCATAGCCCTTCTTTTTCTGACTGCGACTGGCGTCATCGCAAAATGAATAAAGTGATACAAATCATGGAAGGCAAAAATAAATGGGGGGACAGTCACTTCAACATCTCCTAAATATATTGGGTCAAGTGGTAGTGCTATCAAATGAATACCCCATAAATGAAAACTGTTGGCTAAGTTTGCTTGATAAGACCCTGAAATGAACTGCATACGAGCAGTTATACCAGGATAGTATGTATTAAAGATGTCAAAATAAGCTCCCGGACTGGGAAGCCAAAAAACTCCATAATTTGTACCATTTTCTCTATGCACTTCGAAGAAATCCATATTAAAAGGTCTTCCAAGGATTTGTGCAGATCTGTCAAAACCAAAATGGAATTTTTCATAGAATTTTTCAAAAGAAGGGCGTGGTATCACAATTTCAACTACATTAGCCGCTGAGTCTTTGCCCTCCTCTATACAATTTGCAAAATCATATTTTGCTCCTTTCAATTTGCCGGCGAAGTCGATTGCAAGATGTCTCCAAATTGTATCAGCCACATCGCTGATAGGTACTTCACGATGACGGGCCAATCCTATCATTTTACGGATTTCTTTTTTTCCTTCTTCAGAAATGCAAGTCGATTTGATTAGCCCTACTTCTGTTTCTGCTAGAAACTGATTATGCATTCGGTGCAATAATCCCTCGATTGCTTGAGGAGATCTATTTCTAAAAAGCGGATGAAAGATTTGAGTTACTTGCGGATTTAGCCTTTTTTGAGAAACTTGTCCTATATCAGTGCGGTCTGAACCTCGAGCTCCTCTAATAAGTAGGTTATGAGTTTCCTCTCCTCCTTGGAGTTTTGCAATAACCGATTCTTGGGGGCTAAATTCACTAGTGGTTGTAAGTGAAACCAACCCAGGAAAAGTTGTTGCTAAATTAACATTTAACATAAGCAGCCTTTATACCTAGGTACTTATCGCTTCAAGCCCGAAAAAGTTGCTTAAGCCTCATTAACTTTTTTCTTTTCCAAATAAGCCAGCATCGCAGGAAAAAAGACAACCGTGGACAATAAAGTGGTGACGAGTCCTAGGATGGCCACCCGCCCAAGAGAAGCCAGTCCTCCATGATTGGCAAAAACCAAACCTAAAAAGCCCAACGCATTTGTGGTAGAGGCCACCGCACAAGTCAGTCCTGCGGTACTGATGACCTTTACAATAGAACCTTTTCCTGCTTCTTCATAGCGGTGATAGATGTGAATACAATTATCAATGCTCATTCCCATGATGGTGGGGACAATCACCATACTATAAAAATCGAGCTTCCAGCCGAATAGAAAAAGAAAACCCAACAACCAGATTTCTCCTAAAAGAATTGGCAAAACCATGACCCAAACTTTTTTCAAACGTCGTTGATCCAGCCACAAAAGAACTAAAATGATGAGAATGGCAAGGCCAATGGCTTTGGGCGCATCTTGCATCATGGTTTTGAGGACCTTCGCAAAAATTAACGGATCACTCACTGTATAAAATGTTTTGGTTGGTGTTTTGATTTCTCCCACATCTTCAAGAAAGCGCATGGCATTTCGCCCGTCATCGAGAGACATTTCTCTTTTGGGCTGGATATAGGCAAATTCCCCTTCCCCTTTAGCGCCGCGAAAGGCTTTGATGACCACCTCTGGCACTTCACCCGGTTCAATGGGGGTTGTTTCTCGAAGGGCGTCTTTGAAACGATCCAAATCTTTTAATTTTTCTTTAGGGACTAATTTTAGTGTTTTATCTTGCAAGATTTTTTCAATTTCCTTCAAAGTCGACAATTTTTCTTTTTGATCCTCAGGCACCAAATCAAAGTATGAGATAAACGATTCAATAGTGGGAGAATCCTTGTCCTCCTTCAATTTTTTTCGAATCACTTCTTTGAGGATCTTAGCCTCTTGATTGCCATGAATGAGGACAGTCCCTGGGCCTACTAATTTATCGACTGTTTCGCGATTTTTGGCCTTAGCCACAATCGATTCGGGAATTCTCGCTTTGAGACGTGAAAAATCATATTCAAAGATTTCTTGGGTTAAACCAACCCCCAAAGAAAAGAGGGTCAGAAGGACACCACCCCATAATAAAAATGTCACAGGTAAAGACTTTTTCAATTCTGTTTTTGAAAAAAGGGGTGCCCGCCATTTGCTTAAACATTTTAATTTTTCGAAAAGGATAACGGTGGGTGCAAAAAAGAGAAGATAGGAGAGATACACACAAAGTAATCCTATTCCTGCGATCAAACCAAATTGTGAAAACCCCCTAAAATCGTTAATGATCAGGGATAAAAAAATGGCGGCGACAGCGGCGACAGAAAAACCGATCGATCTGCCCGTCTTGAACATCACGTCTTTTAAGGCTTCCTCCATTTTACTCCCATGACTTCGGTCAAAGTTGTAGCGGGAAACAAAATGGATCCCATTTTCAACTCCTAGACCCGACAGAATGCTATATAAAAAAGCGGTGATGATATTGAGTTTATCGACAAAAAAACTTGAGACGCCAAAAGCACCAACCAGGCCGATCAAAAGAGGAATAAAGATGAGGATGGGGGCGATGATACTTTTGAAATAGACAATCAAAAGAAGAAGAATGGCTGAGGTAGAAACGATGCCGGCGATTTTGAGATCATGGATGAGGGTGTTATACTCATCGACTCTGCTTTTAGCCTTGCCCATAAAATAAAGTGCAATCGGCTTGTTTTCTTTTAAATCGGCTTGCCATTGCTGAGTGTATTGATTGACTTGTTCAAAAAATTTTTTGTTGTAGCCCAGGCTGGTGTCAGTTCCCTTCGCATAAACATACATTGTATAGAGCGTTTTATTTTTATTTCGGAAAAAAGGGCTGGATGCCCCATCTTCCGCCTTTTCTCTGTATTTGAGTTCTAGATCGGCATAATAAAATTCTTCATCTTCGGGCTGGCCCAGTTCTACAAAAAGGCCTCCCAGTTTTTTCTTCTGAATTTCCCGATCGAGGCGTTCTTTGCCGACTTGAAGATCTTCCAAATCGACAAAAAGGAGTTTGTGATTGTAAAAAAAATCGTAACCCCCTTTTTTCGTGTCGACATGATCCACGAGGGATGAGTTTTTTTCTAGATATTGTGCAAGGCTCTTTAGCCACGACTCAATTTGTCGAGAATCTTTTCCTTCAAGGGTGATGGCCAGGTGTGTGCCATCTTCGAATTTGTCTCTGATTTTGTGAACTTCTTGTACCGCAGGGTAGTGATCCGGCAAAAGGCTAATTAAATCGGTGCTGATATTTTTGTAAAGCTTGATGGTTTTGGGTGTACTCCAACCAACAACGACGATACCCAGCAATAAAAAAAGCCAGTACCGGCGGATGAGAAAATCAATCCATTTATCAAACCAATCTTTCATGGGTTAAACGTGTAGCAATTTTTTAGGGAGTGAGGAAGCGGATTTTTTGCCAATGATTAAGGTGATAAAAATTGCGGGCCATTTCTAACGCGGTATGCCATTTTTTGTGACGAATATAATGCTGCTCAATATAAAAACAGAATTTGGCTGCAAGCCTGTTGGCCTCCACGTAGCGTTCGAGTTGCTCTTTATCGAGATCAGGGTGCCATTTAAAATTTTCAAAAACGGTTGTCAGAAGGAAATCAGGAACTTCACCATGGAGTTGATAATAAAGCAGGCAGGCTAAAAGATATTTATCAATTTCCGCTTGGATTTCCAATTCCAATTGGGTCACCGGTTGGTTTTCTTCAGCCCTTTGCAGAAAATAAATAAAGTGACTCACTCCTTCAACCGCGGTCAAGAAGGGGTTTAAATTATGGCAATTCAATTGAGTAAATGGGTCTCTTTTTTTAAGGGCTTTTATAATGGACGGATCCAAAAACAAGGCGATCTCAACATGATCCATCCCTGTCTTTATCAGTAACGCTTCATTGCCAAGATGACTTCCAATTTTCGTTATTTTCGGTTCCCCTTTTTTGTTGCTGGTCAGAAAATCTTCAACATCATACTCCATTTCGATGTGATAGAGTGCTTGGAGTTGCTCTTGAATTTTTTTAAGAATCATTGTGGTTTTTCGAAAGGATCTTTGTCCGTGGTCAATATGCCTGCTTTGTGAAGCATCTCTTCAAGATGTCCGTTGCCTGTTGCTAGCCATCGTTCATAGAGGCGCAAAAGGTCTTGGTTGGATGCCCACCCACTTGTCGTTGCCACTTCAGATAAAACCGTTACCAAATTTGGAAACAACTTCGAGAGTTCTCCATAAAGTCCCGCAAAAGTTTTTTGATGGGTGAGCATGTCCGATAATGAGGAATAGGCAGAACCCCCCATGCCGATGTAGTAGTCGATATCGACCAGTTTCCCTTTGATACTTTCTCCAAAAACACCGGCGGTATAAAGACTGATATCGCCGAGGTGTTTCAAACAACGAATTTTTGTGGTGGCATCTCCATGAATGGCTTTGGATAACAAAAGGGCCAAGGTTTTTTCCTGCATTTTAGAGCCATCTTGTTCAAAGAGTTTTTCGCTTTTTCTAAATTCCTGAAGGAGGTTGACCAAATAAAACTCTGTGAACTCGCTGGCGGCTACTTGTTGGTTGGTCAGGGCAGACTGCACCCTTTCCCTAAAAAAGTCGACCAACGGGACCTGTTGAAGGAGCTTTTCCTTCATACCTCCATTTTACTAAATTTAGGCCTATTTAGGCAAGGGATTGAATAATTCTTTTGAAACCCTTCTGAGGCAGAAGGCCCCAAGCACTGTTTTTAGAAGGTAGTTGGAAAACATCCATAAAAGGCTTGCGGTAAAAAGGACTTCAGCGGGGCTCAAAATTGTACGCTCGAATAATGGCCCACTGATATAAGGATTAAGGAGTTCCACCATTACTGCGTTGGTGGTTCCCAATCCCCCTGGCGTGATGGGGATGGTCCCAATCAAAATGACGAGGGGGATATTACCCAATATTTGTATGAAGGGGATAAAAACATCAAAAGTGCGCAGCACAATATACATCGAAATAATTAAGGAAATGTGGATGGGTAGTCTCAAAACGGCCAATTTCAAATAATCTCGGAGAGTGGCCTCTTTAAAAATCCTGAAAATATCTTTGCTGCGAACCCATTTTAAAAGGCGCCAGTTTTTATTTTCCAACTTTTTATAAAGAGGGCCTTGCCAAAACAAAATGTTGAGGGTCATGAGAAAAAGTGCCGCACCCGCGACAATCCAAACAAAATTCTTCACTTCAACACCCGCCAATTGGTAATTTTGAAAAAAAGAGCCGATGAAAGCCAACGTGATGACCCAACAGAGATCAATGACGGTAATAAAAAAGAAAATGCTAAAAGCTTCCCATAAAGGGATACGATGAGTCCTTTTTAGATAATAGGCAAAACCGGCTTGACCGGCAGCATAGTTTAAAACCATCATTAAATAAGTTACCGCCCTTGCGGGGATCAACTCTTTGATCCCCACCTCAAAACCAAAACGTTTTAAGACCCTAGACATCGACAAAATGTCGATGAAGTAGATGAACAGGAAATAGCCAATAGCAAAGGGAATAAAGACGGTTAACTTGACATATTTTAAGGATTCCCAAATTTTTTGGGGGGGATAGATACTAAAAAGATAGACAAAAATGAGAACGGCAACCAACCAGGGGACAATTGTTTTTAAGCTTTTTTTCATCCGTTGAATTCCAAGAAAACCCAGTAAACCTCCGAAGATGTTTTGCGGGTAGCTTGTGGCACAAATGTATGAAACTTTGCAAAGCTTTTTTTCAACTCGTTTCTTAGACTGTTTGTCTCTTCACCTGGAAAGATTTTAATGACGAGATGCCCTCCTTTTTTGAGCACTTGTTGTGTCAGGCTCCAAACTTTTTGGGCCAGTTCAAAAGAGTTATAAACATCACGAAAAGTAATGCCCGATAGATCGGGGGAAATATCAGAGACAACAACATCAAAACTGTTTTGAAAGGAGTCGATTTCTTCAATCGGTTTCTGCAAGAAAGTGACATTGGTAGGAGGGGAGATTTTTAAGGGGAGCCTGTCTACTCCTACTACGCCCCCCATTGGACCGACCATTTTGGATAGGATCTGGAGCCAGCCCCCCGGGGCACAACCGACATCCAAAACCTGATACCTTGGTTTGATGATCTTAAAACGTTTTTGGATTTCGGTCAGTTTATAGGCTGCCCGGCTGGCTAACCCCTCTTTTTTGGCCTTTTGGTAAAAATGATCTTTTCTGTCGTACATATGTATGATGAAAAATGGTGGGTCCTGCCAGCCGCTTGGGTCCGTCTCCCCAGCAGGGGCCCCTCGGACCCCTTCGCGGCTGTCACCCACATTTTTCTCTCCCCCATAAGCAACTTATTTTGAATTCTGCCGATACTAGTAATGAGAGCGTGGGGAGTCTATAGTTGGTTTGGGGAGTAGGGTCACCAAATAGGTGACCAAGGCCCTAGGTGTGGCCAAAAGGCGTCGGACGCCTTTTTAAAAGTGTAATGATTTCAAGTAGTTATAATTTTACTTGGAACGCCATTTTGGCTCTAAATTTGCATAAAGAAGACCAGAAGGAGTTTATATGATATCGGGTGGCAAAATCGATACTAGTAAGCGTGTTCATCATGTAACACCTCCTCGTGCAATTACTCCAAATAAGCCCATCGATGATAAGAAAGGCGAAAAAGGGCTAAACTGTGAAGGTGTTCCCTCTCTTGTTATTAGAGACCCTGGCTTATGTAAACCCACTGCAAAGCCCGCCTCCGGTTTATTCGGAGGAGTTTCAAAATATACCTCAAAATTAAGAGGCATTACTGAAAAACGTGAAGCGGTGTTACAAGGGCTGGCAGTTGTTTTCAGTGTTTCAGTAGGTGCCCCCGGTTTTTTACAGGCCTGTGCTGACTTGGCAAGCGTTGTTGGAAGGACCTTTCCTGCAACGAAGGAGAAATAAATGGCATCAAAAACTTTATCTGTAAAAGAATTAGTTCGGTTATTCGAAATTTTGATTGAGCGCAATGCGCCAATCGTCTCTCATCCAGAGTTTCGCAATCATCTATCCAGAGACGAAAATTTGTTTACCAACCAGACGATTCGCCAGGCCAATGGAAACATTGCTTATCGCTCTGTCGATTTTAAAGTGGATGATAAAGTGACGGACGAGTTTTTTTGGCAAAGAATTGAAAAGACACCCTATACAGAGTTGATTCAAGACAACGCGGCAGTGGCCATTTTAAAGATGGCTGAGAAGTTAAAATTGATTGGATAAATTATTTTTAAGTTTTTGAAGATTTTTAAGCAACTTTTTTGAAAAGCTGACGATAACAGTAGTGAGAGGTTTGAAAGTAGCAATGCTCGGGGGAGCTAGAAAAAGCTTCCCCATTTTTTTTGGGAAGCCATAAAGGGAGTCATTCTTAGGGGTAGTCAACGGGGAGTCGAGAGACGGCTCTATAGGGACGAAGAGGGTTAGGGCCATCTCACCTAGGGAGTCATCATATAACTTTGGGAAGAGAAACGCCTTTGGGGCTTTAGGTGCTGGTCTGTCTGTATCCCAAGGGGACCCCTTCGGGGTTGTGGGCAGGGACGGAATTGAACCGCCGACACGCGGATTTTCAGTCCGCTGCTCTACCGACTGAGCTACCTGCCCGGTCTAGCAAAAACTAGATCCGTGCATCAAACATGAGGAGAGAAAAAAATCAAGGAAAGTGAAAAAAAATTGAAGAATTTTTTGGGTGAGGGAAGTGTTGAGGATAATTGAAAATTAAAGTTGAGAGTTCAAGTAACAGTTGAAAAAAATAGCTGTTGACGCACTGCGCAATCGTTTGACGCACTGTTGTCCGTGTGGTATAAGCCTCACGGCAGTTGGGAAAAGGAGTCCTAAAAGGAGGGTTTAAATGCCTAAGAGTTCACCGATGAATAGGGAGTTCAAAGTAGGGGATATGGCGGTTTATCCGGCCCATGGGGTGGGTCAGGTCACGAGTATTGAAAACA
Organism: Deltaproteobacteria bacterium RIFCSPHIGHO2_01_FULL_43_49; assembly: GCA_001798075.1. Classification (GTDB taxonomy): domain Bacteria; phylum UBA10199; class UBA10199; order SPLOWO2-01-44-7; family SPLOWO2-01-44-7; genus SPLOWO2-01-44-7. The sequence continues at coordinate 88,335 of MGRG01000012.1, forward strand.
AGGAAATAGCAGGTGCCAAGGCCCAATTCTACATTTTAAAGATCATGGATAGCGGCATGACCATCATGGTCCCCACCAAAAATGTCCGCAATGTGGGGCTAAGAGAGGTTATTGGTCCCGATGAGGTGGAGGCCGTTTATGCTATTTTGAGAGAGTGTGGCGAATACACCATTACCGAACAGACCTGGAATCGTCGCTACCGTGAATACATGGACAAGATCAAAACAGGCTCTATTTATGAAATTGCTGAGGTTTTGCGCGATTTGTCGATGCTTCGCTATGAAAAAGAGCTCTCTTTTGGTGAGCGCAAAATGCTCGATACCGCCCGCAATTTGATTATCAAAGAGCTGGCCATAGCCCAAGAAGAAGAGGAAGTGGAAGTTGCCGGGGAAATTGACGGGATCTTCGCCAACAACCACCGCTAAAATGAAATGCGGTGCCGTTATTGTTGCTGCGGGGCGGGGTGAAAGGCTTAAAAACACCACTCCAAAAGCCTTTATTCCACTGAGGTCAAAACCGCTCTGTCAATACAGTCTGGACGCTTTTTTAAGTTACCCCAAAATTACTGATATTGTTTTGGTTATACCGGAAGAAAAACTCTCTTCATTTTCTGATCCGAAATTCAAAGTGGTGGCGGGAGGAGCCAGTCGCCAGGAATCGGTTTTTAAAGGACTCTCTGCTTTAGAGTGCGATACCGCATGGGTCTTTGTCCATGATGCGGCAAGGCCTTTGTTGACAGCCGATTTGTTGGATAGGCTTTGGGAGTCTGCAAAAAATGGGAAAAATTGTATCGCCGCTTGGCCAATTTCCGACACGGTCAAATTGGCTCAAAACACAACCATCGCCAAAACGCTCGACCGTCAGAATTTGTGGGGTGCCCAAACACCACAGGTTTTTTTAACCTCTGTTCTGAAAGAGGCCTATGCAAAAGCGAAAAAAGATAATTTCACTGGAACCGATGAGGCCTCTTTAGTAGAACGTCTAGGTGCATCCGTAGAACTAGTGGTGGGCGATCCCTGGAATCTCAAAATCACAACCCCACAAGATTTAAAACTAGCAGAACTTATTTTGGAAAATAAATTGTGAGAATAGGGACAGGCTACGACATTCATCGTTTGGAAAAAGGAAAACCTCTCCTTTTGGGAGGTGTGAAAATTCCATCTGAAAAAGGGGCGGTGGGACATTCCGATGGCGATACCCTTTTGCACGCCATTACCGATGCAATTCTTGGAGCGGCAGCGTTAGGCGATATTGGCCAACATTTTCCGGATACCGATCCAAAAAATAAGGGAAAAGAGAGCCAATATTTTTTGAAAGAGGTTTTAAAGCTGGTTCAAGCCAAAGGTCTTGCTGTCGAAAATGTCGATGCAACCATCATTTTACAAGCCCCTAAATTGGCTGAGTATATTCCCGCCATGCGCCGCCAAATTGCCGCTTGTTTGGGGATTGACGTCGAGAAGGTCAGTGTGAAGGCCAAGACCAACGAGAGATTGGATAGTCTTGGGAATACAGAAGGAGTTGCAGTCCACGCCATTTGCTTGCTAAAGTAGGCGACATGCCTATTCGAGTCTATAATTCCCTTACCCAAAAGAAAGAGCTGTTTAAACCGATCAAAAAAGGAAAAGTGGGAATGTATGTCTGTGGGATTACGGCTTACGATTCTTGCCATTTAGGTCATGCCAGGGCGGCGGTCGCCTTTGATGTCATCTATCGCTACCTCAAGTATCGCGGATTGGATGTCACTTATGTCCGCAACTATACCGACATTGATGACAAAATTATCAATCGTGCGAAAGAAACTAACACTCCTTGGAATGAACTGACTGAGAGCTATATTCGCGAGTATCAAGAAGACATGGAAGCGCTCAATGTGTTGAAGCCCACCAAAGAACCCAGGGCAACCGAGCATATCAAACAGATGATTCAATCAATTGAGGCGTTGATTAAAAACAAGGTGGCCTATGAATCGAAGGGGAGTGTTTACTATGCGGTCCGTCAATTCAAAAATTATGGAAAGCTCTCTCACAAAAATATTGAAGAATTGGAATCGGGAGCCAGAATCGAAATTGATGAAACCAAAAAAGACCCCCTTGATTTTGCACTCTGGAAAGCAGCAAAACCAAGCGAGCCAAGCTGGGATAGTCCATGGGGGAAGGGAAGGCCCGGCTGGCATATTGAATGCTCGACAATGAGCACCCATTATTTAAAACAACCGTTTGATATTCATGGGGGTGGAAGGGATTTGATTTTTCCTCATCATGAAAACGAACTGGCGCAAGCAGAAGGAGCCGCCAAAAAACATTTTTGCAATTATTTTTTGCACAACGGCTTTATCAACATCAATGCTGAAAAGATGAGCAAGTCATTGAGAAATTTTAAGACAATCCGAGAAGTGGTTGCTGAGCATCATCCAGAAGTGGTTCGCTATTTTTTGATCGCTGCTCATTATGGCTCACCGATTGATTACACACAAAAAAACATGGCCGATGCGAGAGCGGCGGTGGATCGTTTTTATTTGTTGGCCGGGCGTTTGCAGTCCATTTCAGATGGGAAAGCTGTGAAGGTTGCGAGCCCAAAAGATGATTTGGAAAAAGAACTGGCAAAGAGTTTGAAGGAACTCCCCCAAAAATTTGAAGCGGCGATGGATGAAAATTTTAATACAGCTCAAGCTTTGGGTTCTATCTTTGAAACGATCCGCATTTTCAATAAATATCTGGATGGCAAACCCGATTTGAATTCACCTTTTGCAAAATGGGCCAAGGGGCAATGGAACAAATTGCAGAAAGATTTTTGTGAAGTTTTGGGAGTGTTTGGACTGGAAGCCTCCTTTTATTTTAAACAGATCAAACAGGTCAAAGTCAGTTCACAAGGATTAGAGCAAGATTGGATTGAAAAGAAGATTGAAGAGCGCCGCCAAGCCAGGCTTTCCAAGGATTTTAAGAGAGGCGATACCATCCGCGATGAACTCTCCAAAATGGGTGTCGAGCTCAAAGACCGCCCCGATGGCACCACCGAATGGCATTTGCGCTAAGGTTGCCGAAACTGACTGGATAGGGGGTGACGGGTCCTGTCCCTCCGTGTTTTTGTGGGGGCCCCTAACTAAACCCCACAACAAACACTCCGGGCCACCCGCCACCAATTACCGCACCCCAATTTTATCAAGCAACTTTTTTTGACTTTAATCGATAACAGTTATAGGTGACACGTAAATAAATTAGGAGGTTTTATGGATGGTCGGAAAGTTCAAAAAGTCTTGGATACCGCAGCCAGGAGATGTGCTGAGGTCGAATGGAAGCGAAATCCAGATGTAACCGGGAAGGTCAAACTGGAGCTTTCTATCAGCGATGAAAAAGTTGAAAACTCCACAGCCATCCTAGAAACGGGTAATATCCCTCCCAATGTTTTGGGATGTATTGAAAGATCTTCAAAAACCTTTACCTTTCCTGGTCTTTTTCGAGAAAATTTAGTCTTTACTTCGGTCATCAGTCACTCAAGTGTTGAGGAGGCAAAAGATCCAAACAAAAGATATTTTTCCCCTCAGGAAATCAGCGCGACGCTTGAAAAGAGTGCCAAATTTTATAGCTGTGCCAAAAAAGGCGATGCAACGGTTCAATTCGAAATTCAGCCGGATGGTCGTGTATTGGAAGCAGAATTGACTGAGAGTCATGGTTTATCTCTAGTACAAAGGGCTTGTGTCATTACGGCTGCACAAGTTTTTCGTTTTTCACCCTTTGAAGAGTCAGAAACAAAAGGCCATACTCATATTTTTCGTTTTGAAACCCATCGATTTGAAGACCTGCGGCATTCCAAGAGACGGGGTAGTGTTGATACCTATCTAAAATTAGCAAATTCTTTTATCCTCAAACAAAATTATCCAGAGGCGATTACGGCACTTCATATGGCGCTAGAGATCGATCCTAAAAATGCAATGGCATATCGATCTTTGGGAGTGGTGCATTCCAGAATGGGTGAGACAAAGAAGGCCATGGAGGCCTACAGGAGATACCTTGAGTTAGCACCAGATTCTAAAGAAGCACCCTACATCAAGCAAATGCTACAGGAACACGGGAAGACCTCTCCTCGAAAAAAGTAAGATAAACATTGTTCCTACACCGCTGCCGGGGTAGTGTGGGGAGCTTTTGTATCCGCCATTGGTCCAAATCTTCTAACAACACCTAAAGTCGCTCTGACCAGAAGATTTTGATTCTGATTCAACCGATCCCAAAGCCTTTTTCTATCTTCAAGACTCAAATCCCTTCTTTTCAAAGCTCTAGCTGCAATCCCCACTTGTTGAGTGTTCGCTGGCAAAATTTCTGAATCGGAGAAAGCAGTAAAAATCAGGGAATAGGCATAGGCAAACTCAAATGCCATGTGGGGATCCTTTTCCGTTTCTACCTGCCAGGCAGCCCAGTCATAAAGGATCTGTGCGCCGTGCGGGACAAATTTTTCAACCGCGTAAATGGCGTAAGAAAACGCATCTGCTCTGATTTCATTTGGCAAATGATTATTCTTTGCGATGTCTAAAAGGGCAAGCGCTCCATCTATAATTTGCTCCGTATAATGCATAGTGTCGATCAAATCGTTCCCATGAAGCGCTAAAATACCTCCAACCATAATCAAAAAGTCGTGCCTATCTGATGTTAAATGTCCTTCAATTGTTTTCAAAAAAGAAAGCGCCCAAGGATTGGCTCTGAAACCCAAAAGATTCGCCAAAATTCGCCTGCCGGTTCTTCTTAGTTCCCCGTCGGATTCCACACAAGCTTGTCCAAACAATTTTTCGGCAGGGGGTCTTAATCCTTCCAAAATAGCACTACGGTCATTTATTTCGTCGGACAGCTGAGTCAGACGAGTCATCAAAGTTTCGTGCCAAAGCTCAAGGGCTGATATTCTCCTGTAGGCAGGCGCCCTGTCATCTCTCCAAACTCTTTCCAAGTTCGTTTGTATTTCCTCCTTCGAGGTGCCAGGGGTCATGCCAAAATCTCCTAAATCATGGGCAAGACGAAAACGATCTTGCATCTCAGGATCGCGTCTATATGCCATTCTAACGATCATTTCATGCTGGCTACCGATGCGAATGCGCTGAGCAAATGCATCACTTGTCAGACCAACCGGTCTTGCCGGTCTTCCCGGTTGACGCAATTGTAAAAGCCGTGTGTCCAATATTTTTTTACCTTTCTTTTCAACAAGACTCTCTTTGATTGCGGCTCTTCCCAAAGCATAATGACCACTTCTCAGGTTCTCAAGATTATTCGCAAAACCCCCTCTTGCGTAGTCTAGTCTCACCCTCGCATTATGATCATCATAGGGTCCCGAAATATGGACGAATGACATAAGAATTCTTTTAGTAAACATGCCTGCAGTAAAAACATCTGCAACCGCTGCTAAACTCTCATAATCTTCTTCATTTGAAGCGAAGTCAGGTTTTGTATCTAAGGCGTGCCAGAATTCTTTCGGGCCGACCAGTAGGGCATCAACCAATGGGGTAACCGCATTTGTAATAAGAACCTGTGATCCAGTCATAAAGCCTCTCTACAAGCGAGTCGTATAAAACATCTCGCGCTAAGTCAAATCATTTTGCCAAGCAACTTTTTTTGAATAGTGGCGATAGTATAGGTGTATGCTTTCGGCCGCACAAATCTTTTTAGGAGTGGGACCTGCTATTTATTCAAATCCCATTTTAGCAGGTGAGGCAATAGCAAGTGCTCCTATATTGGGTGCCGAAGTGATCACCTTAGCCGATGCCTATGAAAACGTGTATCGAAAAAGGGGCATCCTTTTTCGAAGGAGTTTAGATGAATATAGAGAGGGTCTCAAAGAAGGAAATGATTACAAGACCTCGAGAGCCAAAGCGTCTTTAGCCAAACATGTTACAGCAACAAGTCTGAAGGTATGGAAGCAAATCCTTGCCAAGATTCAAAAGACCGGCTGGGCCACTTCTGGAGGCTTGTTTGCGACACCACAAGCCAAGTGGAAAATCGTCACCAATAACTTCTTTAAAAGTCTCAAAAACGTCAGTATCATTGCAAGACGGCCGGGAGAGACTCTATCATTTAAGCCTCCCTGGATCAATTTCCCGCCGACCCCTTGTGATTTCGATTTTTTGTATGACAATATTGGACAGCAGGTCGGTTACATTGGATACCATGATGAAGCTGACAAATTTATCTTAACGGATATAAGGGTGTATCGTCCGCGCGAGGGTATTGGATCAGCAGTGCTTAAGTGGCTTGCCCAACGTGCTGCAAATAGGGGTCGCAGATTTGTTCTTAAGGATGTTGAGAATCCCACTATCAATCGGATTGTCATAAGAGAAAAGATATTTGAGGGACGGCCTCGACACATTCTCAAAGACGGCGCGCTGAACATTACAGGTAGGCCAAGAAAATACTAAAGAATCCAATCGCTCTCTTGGGTTTTAGGGGTGGTGGTTCCATGAGTTGTCGAATGGCGTTGAATAAGGAACGGATATGGGTGTCATGTTGAGCAACTTTCTGCTCTATTTCATTTAGTTTTCTAAAGAGCTCTTTGTGTTGAGATAACATCTCTCGCATTTTTACAAAAGCCCGGACTACATAAATGCTGACCTCGACGGCTCTTTGGCTGTTTAGAATAGATGCCGCCATAACTGCTCCATGTTCTGTAAAGGCATAGGGTAACCCTTTGTAAAACTTTAGGTTTTTGAGGTGGTCACAATTTGTGACCAGTTCATTTTTCTCTTCCTCAGACAATTGGATTATGAAATCTTGTGGAAACCGCTGTCGATTGCGCTTCACCGCTTGGTTAAAGACCTTAGTTGGAACCCCGTAGAGCGTCGCCAAATCAACATCCAGAATGACCTTTTCTCCACGTATGAGAAAAATCCGGTGGGTAATGTCTTCAGTCGGAATCAAATCATTCATGGTTTCTTCTTAAGCAAACCGTGTGCCAGTTTTAACGGTGTTAAAATGGCTTTGGTAGTGAGTAGGTGACCGATTTGAAGCAGCTACTGACGGGAAATTGGCAGGCAAGCCATGGTTGACTTAAAGCTAGTGTCATGACAAAAAGCGCAAATCTTGGAGGTCTCTATGAATGAAGCTGTGATTGTCGCTGCAGTACGCTCACCAATGGGAAGGGCTAACAAAGGACAGTTTATCCACACACGCATTGATGACTTAGCAGCCGAAGTGATTCGTGCTGCACTTGCCAGAGTTCCGCAGATCAAACCGGAAATGGTTGAAGATGTTTTGATCGGTTGTGCGATGCCGGAAGGGGAGCAGGGCCTCAACGTTGCCCGCAACATCAGTTTTTTAGCCGGCATTCCTTTTGGTGCCGGCGCTGTGACGGTGAATCGTTTCTGTGCTTCCTCTTTAACAACAATCAATATGGCTGCCGATGCGGTTTTGAGTGGCGGGGCCGATATTTGTGTGACCGGCGGGATCGAATCGATGAGTCATGTTCCGATGGGCGGGTTTAATCCAAGCCTCAATGAAAAACTTTTTGGTGATGGAAAACCGGCGGCCTACATCGGAATGGGAGAGGTCGCAGAAATTTTGGCAACAAAATATAAAATTTCTCGTGAAGAACAAGACAGATTTTCCCTCGGCTCTCATCAAAAAGCAATCAAGGCGCAAAAAGAAGGAAAATTGAAAAAAGAAATTTTGGAATGCTCTACGGTTCAAGCCGATGGTTCGATCAAAAAAGTTTTAGTCGATGAAGGTCCGAGAGAAGATACGACACTTGAAAAATTGGCACAGTTGAAGCCGGCCTTCAAGGCCAATGGTACAGTGACTGCAGGAAATTCTTCACCCCTCACCGATGGAGCGGCGTGTGTGATTGTGATGTCGGCTGCCAAAGCAAAACAGCTTGGAATCAAACCTTTGGCGAAAATTAGGAGTTGGGCAGTGGCCGGAGTCGATCCAGCCCTCATGGGAATTGGTCCTGTGGATGCTGTGCCGAAAGCGTTAAAGAAAGCAGGGATGAAACTCTCCGATGTTGATTTGTTGGAACTCAACGAAGCTTTTGCTGTCCAGGTCTTGGCGGTATCGAGAGATTTGAATTGGGACATGACGAAACTCAATGTCCATGGGGGCGCGATTGCTTTGGGTCACCCGCTAGGGTGTAGCGGTGCTCGAATCATGGCAACCCTCCTCAATGCCTTGGAAATCTACAACAAGGCGATCGGCCTGGAGACATTGTGTGTCGGCGGCGGCCAAGGTGTGGCGACCATTGTTGAAAGACTATAATGTTATCGATCAAAAAAGCAGCGGTGATTGGTTCGGGAGTCATGGGGTCTGGAATTGCGGCCCATTTGGCCAACTGCGGGATTCCTTCTTATCTGTTGGATGTTGTTCCTCCCGATTTAGAAAAAATTCGGAAAGCTAGCCCAGCTCATTTATATGATGCCGATGACATTCGTCTCATCACTGTGGGACTATTGGACCAAAATTTAGAAAAACTCAGAGAGTGCGACTGGATCATTGAGGCCGTCACCGAAAAGCTCGATGTCAAAAAAAATCTCTACAACAAAATCAAACCCTACATTAGAGATTCTGCTTGGGTCTCTTCAAATACTTCTGGTCTTCCACTAAATGAATTAAAGTTTCGCGATAAATTCTGCATCACACATTTTTTCAATCCGCCACGCTATTTGAAGCTGATCGAAGTTGTTGGGGAAGCCAAAGAATTAGTGGAATTTATCGAAGAAAAATTGGGAAAAGGTGTTGTGAAGGCCAAAGATACTCCTAACTTCATTGCCAATCGTATTGGTGTGTTTCATGTTTATGACTGCTTTCACATGACTTATGAAAAAAACTGGCCCCTTTCAAATGTGGAAAAAGTGATGGGACCTGCCACACTTCACCCCAAGAGTGCTGCTTTTAGAACATGTGATTTGGTGGGGTTGGATACGCTAAGCCTCGTTGCCAAGACTTGTTATGATGGATGTAAAGAGGATGAGAACCGAAATCGCTTCAAAAACCCTGCCTTTTTGGACCAGATGATTGCCAAAGGATTGGTAGGTGCCAAAGTTGGCCAAGGTTTTTACAAAAAGGATAAAGAGACGAAGGAGATTTTGGCAATCAATTTACAAACACTAGAGTACGGCCCTCAACAAAAATTCAGAGCTGATTCTTTGGGCAAAGTTCGGGAAATGACAGAGCCTGCTGAAAAACTTCGCACCGTTGTCTTTGCTGATGATGAAGCAGGGCAGATCGCCTGGCCCTTGATGTCGAACATGCTGGTCTATGCTGCCAATCGCGTTCCAGAAATTTCAGATTCGATTGAAGATGTGGATAGAGCATTGCGCTGGGGATTTGGTTGGGAGCTCGGTCCTTTCGAAATGTGGGATGCCTTGGGAGTTCCCCAGGTGGTAGAGCGTTTGCAAAAAGAGGGGCGTGCGGTTCCAAAATTGGTTCAAGAAATTCTAAAAAAAGGTGGAAAGTTTTATCCAAAGCCCAATCTGACCTTTTTGAAATCTCGCAAGGCTAATGGCGGTGTGGTCGAGAGCAATGCCGGCGGCTCCATTGTCGATTTAGGCGATGGCGTTTTCTGCGCTGAGTTTCAATCCAAGATGAATGCCATCGATGGGGATGTCATAGAAACGATCAATAAAGCCCTCGCTAGGGCTGAGAAAGAGGGATTGGGAGTAGTTATTACAAACGAGGGTGAGAATTTTTCAGTGGGTGCCAATTTGATGCTCATTTTACTCACCGCCCAACAAAAAGATTGGAAGCAACTCGACTACATCGTTCAGGAATTTCAAAAAACGATGCAGAAAATTAGGTTTAGTCCAAAACCAGTAGTGGCGGCCCCGTTTAATTTGGTTTTAGGCGGAGGTTGTGAGGTTTGTCTCTCCGCCGCTCATATTGAGGCCCATGCTGAAACCTACATGGGTTTAGTGGAAGTCGGTGTCGGCATTCTTCCTGCCGGTGGCGGTTGTAAAAATATGATTCTGCGTTGGGAAGAAAAATTAACAAAACCCAAAAGCCCTCAAAATATGATTTGGTTTTCTCCGCTCGATGGCGGTGTTTTTCCAAAAGTGGGCAAATCTTTTGAGATGATTGCAATGGGAAAAGTTGCGACCTCCGCCAAAGAGGGAAAGAAATTTGGGCTTTTGAGAAAAAGTGATGGCGTTACTTTGAATAGAGATAATTTAACTCAGGCAGCCAAGAAAAAAGTTTTGGAACTTGCCAAAAATTATCAGCCCCCAAAAATGCGTGAAGATATTCAGCTGCCGGGCCGGGGTGGAGAAGTTGCTCTTGTCAGCGGTGCCCATGCTTTCTATTTGCGTGGCGAAATTAGTGATCACGATATGCTGATTGCCAAAACGGTTGCCCATGTTTTGGCGGGTGGCGATATGCCAACAATCCACTATACCTCCGAGCAGCATATTTTGGATTTGGAACGGGAAGCCTTCCTCAAACTCTGCGGTGAAGAAAAGACTCAAGCCCGCATGCAGCACATGCTGATGAACGGAAAACCGCTTCGTAACTAGTTGATCTTACTTGATAATTTCCAACTAAAAAAAAATTTTAAAAAATTTTAGCAACAAATTTAGAATTCTGCCGATAATAAGTGTAAGGGGATGAATTTTAGGAGGTTTATATGTCAGGTATTGAGTGTAAAAAAGGAACTGGTTTTCTCGATTTTGATCTGGCTAGATCTTGTAAGGAAGAGTTGGAGCAAAAACACAAGAAGCCCTTTCACATAGCAGTGTCAGAAGTAGGGATGTGGTCAAACCTTTATGTTCGAGAAGGTTTACAAGAAAATTGTGCTACAGATGCTGTCTTTAAAGATTTTATGGGTGATAACGAAGCGGCGGCAAGGGATTGTGCCAATTCGTTAATGGTTTTAGCAGGCAAACCGCATGTTACTATACGTGCTTTAGTCAATCGCATCTTTTCCGATCATTGGAAGGTCGAATTGATGAAAAAGAAATAGTACTAAATTGTTTTTGCGAGGCCGGCGGTTTTCTTTTGTAAAGTTTCCAAATTATTCAATTCTTAATAAAAAATAGAACTTTAAGAATTCAAATATCTCTGTTATGATCAATCCGTGGCCATAGATAAGATTCGGAACTGCCTCGGCAATTTAAAATTCACGAGCCACGCCAAAAATGGGATGTTAAAGGAAGAGTTAGGCGAAATTACCGAATCTGATATTCGAGAAGCGTTAGTTCAAGGGGAAGTGATTGAGAGTTATATGGAGGATCAACCTTATCCAAGTTTTTTAGTCTATGGAGAGACAAGCCAGAAGAGACCGTTGCATGTTGTTTGCGCTCCGATTGTTGAGGAGACTACATTAGTTATTATAACTGTTTATGAACCTGATCCGACCAAATGGATCAAGTTTCGAAGGAGGATTTGATGAAATGTGTTTTTTGTAAAGGATCTTTGGTTAAGAAGATGGTGGAAGAGGAAGTTAAAGCGGGCAATGATCATATTTTAGCTGAGGTGGAAGCAGAAGTTTGCGTCAACTGTCATGAACGTTATTTTCCACAAGGAACCATTGACTATCTTCAAAAGCTTAAAAAAGAGCTGAAGAATAAAAAGGAACAGTTCAAACCGGTGGGGCAAGTTTTTCGAGCAGCCTGAAATAAAACCACTTCGCAGATAAGAAATTAAACAGTTTTTGCGAGGCCGGTAGTTTTTTTCTGAAGCGTTTCCAACCGAGACAAATAAGAATCCAACTGGCCGATTTGCCTTTGAGGAACTGATTGCGTTTGTCCAATGGATGGATTATGCTGATGGTGTGAAAAAGATGACTAAGAAAGAGGGCAAAGCTTATTTGAAAAGATGGAGAGAGGTGCGTTCTATTTTGGCCAAAGAATGGCAGAGGCCATCGTTGGCAGAAAGGTTTAAAGAATTTCTATTTTTACTCGACAATTGGTCTTTCTTTTCCTCCTATGAAAAGGGCGTAAAACGCGGCAATATTTCAAATAACTGGGCACGGTTGAGAAGACGAGTTCAACATGGCTAAGGTGCAAAGCCTTTCAAAACCATTTCAAATTGCCTTAAAAGATCTATTTACTTGGTTTCATTCTTCCAAAGTTCGTGGATTAGTTATTGGAGGGGTAGCGTTGGCTTTTTTGGGGCGTCCCCGTTTGACGAAGGATATTGACGCGTTGGTGATGGTGAATTTGGATGATGTGGAAAGTTTTTTGAAATCAGGGCGACATTATAGCTTTGTTCCGCGTATCTCGGACCCTATTGCTTTTGCAAAGAAAAATCGGGTGCTACTTTTGAAACATACAAGAACAAAACTACCAATAGACATTTCTTTAGGAGCGCTTTCGTTTGAAGAAGAAAGTTTTCAACGAAGTAAAAAATTTTATGAGGGAAATTTATCTATTCGATTTCCGACAACGGAAGACTTGATTATCATGAAAGCGGTTGCCCATCGCCCCCAGGATTTGGCAGATGTTGAAACACTTTTGTTGGTAAATCCCAGGGTGGATCTGAGACGTATTCGCAAGTGGGTTAAGGAGTTTGCAAAAGTTCTCGAGATGCCCGAGTTACTTCAAGATTTAGAAAGACTTTTGAAGGAGACAAAGAAATAATCCTCTTTCAAACGCTCTTTGCTAATTGTGTAGTTTTCTTCTGTATTGTTTCCAGCCGAGACAAATAAGAATCTAACCTGCCAATTTTCTGGTTGAGTGTTCTGGCTTTCAAATGCCATTTTTTGCCATCGACTGCTTTTAGTTTGGTAACCAATTCACTTTTAGCTTTTGTTGTGCGCTCTTTTTCTTTTTTCAGTTTGGCCTCACGCTCTTTGAGAAAACTTTTGGCAAACTCTTTGAAAGCAGCTTTGAAAGCTTTTTCACCCTCGGACGAAGTTCTTTTAAGCTTTTTCTTTTTAAACTCTGGGTTCTTTTTTAAAAACTGACCCCAAGTAAACTTGTGTGCTAACGACATAAATCCTCCAATTCAAAGTGGGCGGGACTATTATGGAATCGGGCATAAAAATCAAGGGACTTTTTTAGTTGACTAAAATGGTGTTTAAGGAGATCCAAACCTCAAGAAAAGGGGGTTTTTATGGCTTACACCAACATCAAACCAAAAGAAGCTTATCAGAGGACAAAAGAGGGATATACCTATCTGGATGTCCGCACCGTTGAGGAATTTCAGGCAGGGCACGCCAAGGGAGCTGTGAACGTTCCTATCATTTTAAAAACACCGGCTGGGCGTGAGCAAAATCCCAATTTTTTGACCGTTGTTCAGGAAAAATTCCCAAAAGGGACCAAGTTGGTGATTGGTTGTCATTCGGGTGGGAGGTCAGGGATGGCTTGCCAGGTGTTGCAACCACTAGGCTATGAAGTTTTCAATATCGCCGGCGGTTTTGGAGGAGGTGTCGATTCCGAAACAGGCGAGACGATCAAAGGTTGGAAAGAGGAAGGACTCCCCGTGGAATAATTATGTTGCTAGCGGTCGACGTTGGAAATACCAACATTACATTAGGGCTTTTCGAAGATGCCAATCTCAAACACCATTGGCGCATGGAAACTGCGCGTGCGCGAACGGCCGATGAATTTGGGATTTTGTTCAAGCAGCTCTTTGATTTGGTTAAAGTTGATTTTCGCATCATCAAAGGGATTGCAATTTCAAATGTTGTTCCACAGCTGCAACATATTTTACTCACCACATGCCAGAGATATTTTGACCGCGAGCCATTATGGGTGACCCCCAAAACCGCAAAAATTCCTTTGCGTGTTGATCATCCCGAAGAGGTTGGTGCTGATCGTTTGTGCAATGCGGTGGCCGCCTGGGAAAAATTCAAACAGGCAACGATTGTTGTCGATTTTGGAACGGCAACCACTTTGGATATTGTCACAGCCAAAGGAGAATATGGTGGGGGAGCCATCGCGCCTGGCATTGGGATTGCTAATCTAGCTCTCACCAAAGCCGCGGCGAAACTTCCTCGTGTGGAAATCGATAAACCCAAACGAGTTGTGGGCCGCAACACGGTAGAATGTATTCAGGCAGGACTTTATTATGGCTATGTTGGCCTTGTGGATCACTTGATTGAATTGAGTATTAAGGAAGAAGGTGTGCCAATGAAGGTGGTGGCAACAGGAGGACTCGCTTCCCTCATCGCCAAAGAATCCAAAAAGATCGAAAAGGTCGAACGATTCTTAACTCTCGAAGGCCTCTATTTTATTTGGAAGAAAAATTCTTAAACCCAATTCGGAAATAATTTTTGAATAGCGGAATGAATAGCTTTGCCATTTCTTGTTTGGAGCCCCAGTTTAAGTGCAGGGTCTGAGGCGAGCGCCTTTTCAATTCCTTGATTCGCTAATTTCAAAAGGTAAGGGAGTGTTGCCGTGGTTAAGGCCTCTGTAGAAGTGCGCGGCGTTAAAGCGGGCATATTTGTTACACAGTAATGAATCACACCGCGTTCTTTATATGTTGGTTCTGCGTGAGTCGTTGGTCTGGATGTCGCAACACATCCTCCCTGATCAATGGCTACATCAACAATGACAGACCCTTCATCCATCGCTCCAACCATTTCTTTGGTGATTACAATCGGGGCTTTGTCGCCGGAGACCAAAACAGCACCGACAACTAAATCCGATTTCTGTGCCCATTGGGAGACTGATTGAGGCGTTGATGCAATCGCCTTAACTTTTCCGCCAAATTTTTGTTCAATCAATTTTAGTTTTGCTTCTTTGATATCCAAGACCACCACTTCGCTTCTCAATCCGAGGGCTACTTCTGCCGCGTTGAGTCCCACATGCCCTGCACCAATCACTGTTACCAAACCTTTTCGCGTTCCGGTAACACCACCCAACAATAAACCTTTGCCACCATGATTGGAGTGCAAAAGATAAGTTCCAATTTGAGTGGCAATACGACCGGCGACTTCGCTCATGGGAGTTAGAAGAGGTAGTTCTCCATCAGAGAGTTCCACTGTTTCATAGCCAATACCCGTCACTTTGTTTTGGCAGAGGGCCTCCATCAAGGGAGGGACGCTGGCCAAATGAAGATAAGTAAAAAGGGAGAGCCCCGGTTTTAAATATCGATATTCACTTTCAACGGGCTCTTTGACTTTGACGATCAGTTCGGCTTGCTCCCAGACGGCAGTACCATCTCCCAAAAGAGTAGCGCCGGCCCCCTTATAGTCATCATCCTTAAACCCGCTGGAAAGTCCCACATTTTGTTGAACAAGGACTCTGTGGCCCTCTTGGACGAGTTTTGCCACTCCCTGAGGGGTCACCGAAACTCTGGTCTCTTTGGTCTTAATTTCCTTAGGAATTCCGATAATCATAGCGAGTGGCTTGTATCTTAAACTCAAAAGGTAGTCACTACCTTTCTGTAAATTTTACCAAAAGGTAGCGTCTACCTTTTGATGATGCGCTGCAGCAATTTAATGCGGGCCACCTAGCAACATTCCTTACTTTCTGTCGATAAGGATAGTGATGTTAAAACACCTCCATTTTTTGCTGATTCTTGGATTGACGACCCTCACTTTGACAGCTTGTCCCGACAACAAACTGGGTGTCAGTGGCGGAACCTCTCCCAATTTGGTTGGCACTCCTGAGACCGTTCTTACCATCAAAGATTCTTCGCAACTTATTGGTGGTCCCAACGCTCAAGGACGCCTCGGCGATGTTTTGCTTTCCAATTCAAAAATCAAAGTCATTATTCAAAAGCCAAATAAGTCGGCAGGGATTGGATCTTTCGGTGGCACGATCATTGATGCCGATCGGGTTCGATTTGGTGGGGAAGGGGCTGATCGTTGGCAAGAGCTTTTTCCTCTCGTGAATGTGGAGTGGACCGTTAATTATTTTACCTACGGTGTTTTGGCGGATGGCTCCGATGGGGGAGCACAAATTTTGCGCGCTCAAGGGATCATTGATGTTTATGATTATCTCGATTTGGATTTCATTGCTGATGCCGCTTCTGCAGTGCTCAACCAACAAATCACTTTTGCCGATCGCTTTGATGACAGAAGAGATCCCTTCAATATCGATCCCAATCTCAAAGATCTTTATGCAGGGGTAATTACTGAATATCGTTTAGATCCAAGTGCCAATCATGTGAAAATCGAAACAACCTTCACGAATCCTTCGGACCACCCCATCTCCATGCCCATTGGTGATTTTTTGGTCGGGGGTGGTGAGTTGCAACTCTTGATTCCAGGAATCGGTTTTTCTCCTGCTCCCACAATGCAGTTGGGGCAAAACACGCCGGCGATTATTTATGCCGGTTTTCCAGGTGTCGATGTCTCTTACGGCTATTTTTATGACCCTTCTTCTTTTCTCCAACCAAAGGTTGAGGAAGATGAAGAAGAGCAATTTTATACTACCACTTCTGTGAGCTACGCGGGGCTCACCGGTGTTTTGCTCGGGGAAGAATTTTTAAAGATTTTACCTTTGGGAAGTCACGCTTCCCCCGAGGTTCATTTTACGATTCTTCCAAAAAGTGAACGAACAATCACTCGTTATTTTGTGGTGGGGGATGGCTCTGCCGGGTCTGTTTTGGATGAGGGGCTTAAAGTTTTGAAAGTACCAACCGCTAGCTTATCTGGACAAGTTGTCACGCCAAATGGAGCCTCCATTGAGGGAGCTACCGTGGCGGTAAAAAAATTGGGAGGGGGAACAATCGTTACCTACACTAGCGATGCCGAAGGTCGTTTTTCAGGATTGCTCCCGACGGGTGAGGGAAAAGTTGGAAAACTTTTTGGCGATGGCAAATATGAACTGTGGGTGGACAAAAAGGGTTATCATGAAAATGAAACCGTTCGCGCTGGGAATTGTGCCCCTTCTCAAATTGATTTGACGAAACTCAGTGGTGCACAAATCGTTTGTAAACTTGGAGAAACAGGTTTTGTGAAACTAGCGGGTGGTGTGACAGACGCCGCAACAGGCTCCAATATACCTGCGAGACTTACCATTATTGGTCAAGACCCTAGTCCAGAGACAGCCGGTTCTGGAACTTTTTCCGACACTGATATTTTTTCTAAACCTTTTGGAGTTGTTGATGTGGAATTTGTAAATGCCAAAGGGACATTTGGTCTCACGTCGAACGATTATATGGAGCTAGAGCCAGGTTTTTATCGTTTTGTTTTTTCTCATGGGACAGAATATTCGGTGGTGGAAAGGGATGTCAACGTTAATGCTGGTGGTGCAGTGACGTTAGAACAAATTATTTTAAAAAAAGTAGTTGATTCAAAAGGGTTTGTCTCATCTGATTTTCATATTCATGCGTTGCCCAGTGCCGACAGTGCTTTCAGCATTGAAAGAAGGGCCTTGGCGGCAGCAGCGGATGGGCTCGATGTTTTGCAAAGTTCCGATCACGATTTTTTAACAGATTATGCGCCGGTGGTGGCAAAACTTATCAAAGAGGGAATTTTAAAACCAGACAGTATTCAAACACTGGTGGGTGATGAAATTACTCCCAATCATTTTGGTCACATTCACGCCTTTCCACTGACTCCCAATTTTGATGATGTTGATCATGGGGCCATTGATTGGTCCTCGCATAGTTGGGATGAAATGTCTCCCGCACCCGATTATGTTCTCTCGCCAAAAGAAATTGTAGCCAAAGCGCTTCAAGATCCTGGTGAAGAGGTCATTCAAATTAATCACATTGCCGATAGTTCTTTAAGTATTCCGGTGGCGACCGGTTGGCTCACCACACCCATTTATGAAAATAAATTTAAAATCCCTGCCTTTGTTTCTTACGCTGATCCCATCGAGAGACGCTTGGCCGCTCCAACAGACAGAGCGCCAGCTCCTCCTTATGGCATGGGTGCTTCCGATCTCATTTTGGACACCTTCACGGCGATGGAACTGACCATCGGCCCTGAAATGAATGGAAATGCCCTCTGGGAGGTGGCTCTCCCCACCTGGTTTAATCTTCTGAATTTAGGTTTGGCTCCCACCGCGACCGCTAATTCCGATAGCCATCATGAAATCAAAGTACCATTGGGCATTCCCAGAAATTTTGTGGCGATGGATGTCGACCCCAGAGACGGTTTGAAAGATAGCTTTGCTGCAATTAATGAAGAAGTTTACGCACATAATATTAATGATCGAAAAGTCGTTGTCTCCGCAGGGCCTTATATTTCAATGACTGCTTTCAATGCCGATGGAGGTGTAGCGGGTGTGGGAGAAATAATTAAGGGTAATTCAATCCGTTTTGATATCGAAGTACAAGCTCCCAGTTGGGCCTGGTTTGATACGATTGAAATTTACGCCAATACAGAGCCATTGCCTGCAGAAGACTCAGGTCGTTTTGCCTTGAGAGATGAGGCAAGTGATCCTGCGCAATTTGCAAAGCCCTATCATATCCCTCATTATATTTATGATTCGGTTAAGCGGTACAAACTTTCTGACGGGACATTAAAAAATTGGTCTGAGAAAGATGGTAAAATTACGGCAAAAGTGGAACTGACCATCAATATAAAAGAAGATACTTGGGTTGTGGTAGCGGCGAGAGGGACACCCAGCACAGAAGGCTATCGATCGTTGTTTCCAATCGTCCCTGTTGTTTTGAAGGATCCCAAGGATCCCCCAAAGGATTTTGATCCGACCCAGTTAGAGGAATTTCACAAAGATAAGAAAAAAGTGGGTGGTGCTGCCTGGGCCTTCACCAACCCCATTTTTATCGATGTCGACGGTGACACCGATCAAGACGGTTTTCCCTTTGAAGCCAAGTGGGTGCGAGAGGGATATTCCAAGTTAAAACCCTTTGTTCAGACAAAGCAATAGTCCTTCCTTGCTGCACTCTGAAATTTAAGCTATTTTGGCTCGCATGCGACGGGTCTTTGGGGTTGTTTTTCTTTTCTTCACATTTTTTAGTTTTCAAACAGTTGAGGCAGGCCTTTTTCACCCCTTTAAAGGTTGGCGAACGATCGATATCCAGCATTTTTCAATTCACTATCATCAATCCATTGAAGAGGTCGCTCAAAGGGCGGCAGGCTATCTTGAAGAGGCCCACGAAAAACTCTCTCCTCAATATCAATGGAAACCATGGGGAAGGACTCAGATTGTTCTGACCGATAATTTTGACGACTCAAATGGTTTGGCCAGTGTTTTGCCATACAATTGGATTTTGTTGAGGGTCGTACCGCCGGAACCCGAAAGTTCTTTGGCGATGTATGATGACTGGCTCAAAACGTTGATCACACATGAATACACACACATCCTTCACCTCGATGCCTACGGCGGTTTTTGGAAACCGGTTCACTGGATTCTTGGAAAATTGGTCGCTCCAGCAGGCTTAACCCCCAACTGGGTCAAAGAGGGAACGGCTACTCTTGAAGAGACCGAGGAAACAGAAGGTGGAAGGGGAAGAGCCGCCTATAGTGAGATGCTCCTTCGCACCGCCATTCTCAACAAACAATTTCCAACCATTGATCGTGCAGCTGGTGTCCATTGGAAATGGCCCGGCTTTCAAACCCCTTATATTTTTGGTGTGAAATTCATGCAGTATTTAAAAGAGCGTTTTGGCGAAGAAAAATTTCAGGCTTTTCATAAAAAAACACAGCGCAATTTTTTCATCGGAGCCATCAACTCTCATGCTAGGACTCTTTTTGGAAAAAGTTTTTATGAACTTTGGAAAGATTGGAAGAAAGAGCTCGAAGAAAAATATGAGGGGTGGGAATCCAATGTCAGACAAAAAGGTTTGACAGAAGTAGAACGTTTTTTAAGCGGAAAAGAATCTTTTTATCTCCCAACCTTTTCGAGAGATGGAGAAAAGCTTGCCTATGTGACATTGAGTCCAAGAAAAGCCAGCACACTTTGGCTAAAAGATCTAAAAGGTGGAAAACCAGAAAAATTAGGGGAGAGAACGCCAAGCCAAATCAGTTTTTCACCCGATGGAGGCTCTCTTGTTTTTTCTTCGATGGCAACGCATAAACGTTTTTATCGCTATTACGATCTCTTTCAAGTCGACCTCAAAACAAAAAAGTCTAAAAGACTCACGCATGGAAAAAGGGCCAGAGATCCCGACTTCAGTCCTGATGGTTCAAAGATATTGTTTGCAGCCGGTGAAGGTGGAACCGATTCTTTAAAAGTTTTTGATGTCGAGACACGGGAAATAACATCGTTAGTTGAAGCTTCTCCTTTCACGCAGTTTGCAAATCCTCGTTTTTCTCCCGATGGCTCGCAATTTGCGGTGGTGCGCTTCCAGAATCGTGTGGGTTGGGAATTGTGTCTCTACAGAGCGGATGGATCTTTTATCAAACAGCTTACCAAAAACGGTCTTTCTGTCGAATCGAGACCGACCTGGAGTCCCGATGGTCGCTTTGTTTTGTTTAGTTCCGATGAAGATGGGGTCAATAATTTTTATGCCTATGATTTGACGACAGAAAAGAAACAACGTTTAACACAAGTCCTCACCGGTGTTTTTCAACCAGCCTTGTCGCCCGATGGAAACACTTTGTTGGCAAGATATTACAATGGAGATGGGTATGATATCAGGAAAGTTCCATTGGATGGACTAATGACCGTGGACTCTGGACCAAGGACTAAAGATAAGAAAATAAAAAATGAAAAGAGTGAAGAAGGGTTAAAGGCTAATGCGACCGATGTACAACCCACTTCGCTTGCGCGATCGCAACAAAGCGAACCACAAGTCACAGATTACGAGCCTCATAAATATAATCCTTTTCGGGGGTCGCTTTTTTTACCGCGATACGTGTTGCCAGGATTTATTGTTCTGGACAATGGATTGTTGGTCTCTGGGGCAACGGGCGGGAACGATCCTTTACACTATCACAACTGGATTGGGGGTGCCACTTATCGCACCGATGCCAAGCATCTCGGCTATTTTGGGCGTTATACTTTTAGCCGTTATCAACCCACTTTTGGAATAGGAATCGATGACTCTGCTGTCGATTTTGGAACGCTTAGTTTTTCCACCGGAAACACCTATCATTTTTATGAAGAAAGAAGACAGGCTTATGCCTTCTTTTCTGTCCCCTTGGGAACAAGACAAGCCGTTGGGGCGAGTTATTTTTATGAAGATCGCATGCCGATCACTGGAATTTTAGCTAACGAAGCGGCGGCACTCAATTTAGGAATTTTTTCCGGTATCAACATAAACTATGTCTATGGTGATCGTACAGCCTATCCAGCTTCTATAAGCCCAACAGAAAAAGGGCGGACTTTGAGGCTTAATGGGACAATTACTGATGGACGATTGGGTGCAAATGAACAAAATGAACAAAAGATTTTTTCAGGGGACTATCGTGAATATATTCCTCTTGGAAAAAATCATGTGATTGCGATGCGTGCCGCCGGCGGCATTGCCTTTGGTGATGCCATTCTTCCAGGGACATTTAGTTTGGGTGGTTCCCTGGGCGAAGGGGCTTTAACGGGAGGGACTTCCTCTCGCAGTTTCAGTTTGCGGGGACTTCCTCTTTCCACATTGGTGCGAGACAAGGTCATGCTGTTATCGACAGAATATCGACTTCCGTTGGTTTCTCCGCAAAGAGGTTTAGGGACCTGGCCCATTTTTCTAAACAATCTTCATCTAGGATTTTTTGCCGACTATGGAGATGCGTGGGGGAGGGCGACCGATCCCACTAAAAATGGGTTGAGAGATTTCTTTGACGATTTCTTTTTGGGAGTTGGAGCAGAATTGAGGGGTGATTTTGTAATCGGTCACGGACTTCCCTTAACCGGCAGAGTCGGTTATGCGCGTATTATGGTCAACCGAGATCGTTTGGGAAATTTGAGAGATCCCTTTTTGAATAATCTCGTCAGAAACGGAATGTTTATCTTGCAATGGGGAAGCTCTTTTTGAATAAGTTCCAAGTTCCAAGTTCCAAGTTCCAAAAAAATTCTCTAATTTCCAGACATCTAAAAATTGGAATTTGGATTTTGGTATTTATTTGGAATTTGGTGCTTGGTACTTGGAGCTTCGCTAGGGAGTTGCCGCCTATTTTGCAGGTGCTTGAAAGAGAACCCTCCAATTTAGAAGACATTGAAGAGCTTGTTGATTTTCGCTGGTATGATGTCGCGTGGGAAGCTCTTAAACAATACCCCAAAGAAGAAAAAGTTTTATTTTTGAAAGCAAAAACCCTTGCAGGCTTAAAAAAATATGATGAAGCCCTTCAACTCTTTGATTCTTTAATTCGCGATGTGCAAAATCCTGAGATAAGAAGAGACTGTATCTTAAGGAAGGCTTATATATTGACACGTCTCAAGCGTTACAATGAAGCGACTCAAATTTATGAAAATCTCATCAAAAATATTCCAGTTGCAAAAATGCAGAGAAAATTATCTGCGCGAGCATTCAAGGTAGCGTTAGAAGCAAGAAATTATCAAAAGGCCTTACAACTTTTGAAGGGAATGGGCCCTGCCGAAACGAGTTGGTGGAGAGGGTGGTGTCTCTTTCGTTTAGGACGTTCACAAGAAGCATTAAAACAATGGAGTCTCTTTACACCCAAACGACACAAAGAATTCTACACCCAGGCTTTGTTTTGGAAATCTTTTATTTTGGAAGAATTAGGGAAAACAACGCAGGCAAAACCACTTTTGCAAGAACTGGTGACCAAATATCCCCTTTCATTTTATGGGATCCTGGCGCTCCATAAACTGTATCCAGACGGCAAGAAAAAATCTCCAGAAATTCCAAAACCAAACGGTTTGGAACAAAAATTCCCTCTTGAGTTTCAAGGGGAGATTAAGCGTGAGGCAAAAGTGAGAGGGCTCGAACCCTATTTAGTCTTTGCTCTTGTTTGGCAGGAATCAAGATTTCGGGATTGGGTCATCAGTCCTGTTGGGGCTATCGGGTTGATGCAATTGATGCCTCAGACTGCTTTGCAATTGGCAAAGGCTTCCAAGATAAAACATTTTCACTTAGCCGATATTTTGGAACCCTCGACCAATATCAAACTCGGCTCCTTTTATCTAAAATTTCTAAAGCAGTTGTTTTCCAATCAGATCCCCTATGTTTTGGCCGCCTATAACGCGGGCGAAGAAGCGGTAAGCCGCTGGCTCTCTTCGAGAGAAGACGAATCGGTTGAAATTTTTATTGAAGAGATCCCCTTCGACGAGACCCAAAAATACGTCAAAAAGGTCCTGGCCGCCTATTGGCTCTACCATTTGGTCTACAACGGCAAGCTGCCCGAAACACTTTTTCATGAATGAGTGTTTGACACGTTTTTGGGTACTTGTTAGAGGCGGCTTGTGTTTCCTACCCGCCTCCTTTCTTTAAGCCAAAATTGCCAGTCAATGTCAATGCTTATCAAAAGGAGAAACATTATGAAAAATCTGCTTTGGGTTATCGTTTTAAGTTTTCTTGCCTGCAGCCAACCTTTAAAAACCTCTCCGTCCGGTGCTATGATAAAGATCGACGGTTCCAGCACCGTCTTTCCAGTCACCGAAGCGGTCGCCGAGGAATTTCAAAAGGCCAAGGAAGGTGCGGTCAAAGTGACAGTCGGCATCTCCGGAACCGGAGGAGGTTTTAAAAAGTTTTGCAGGGGAGAAACAGATATTTCAGATGCCTCCAGACCGATTCTCAAAAAAGAAATGGATGACTGTAATTCAGGCGGGATCAAGTATATTGAGCTTCCGGTAGCTTATGATGCCTTAACCGTGATGATTCATCCTTCCAACACATGGGCAACAAAAATGACCGTTCAGGACCTTAAAAAAATCTGGGAGCCCACTGCGCAAGAAAAAATAACAAAATGGAATCAAGTTCGGCCCAACTGGCCCGATCAACCGATCAAACTTTATGGAGCCGGGGCTGACTCTGGCACGTTTGATTACTTTACAGAGGCCATTGTTGGCAAAGCAAAGTCGAGCCGGGGAGACTATACCGCGAGTGAAGATGACAATGTTTTGGTTCAAGGCATTGCCAATGACAAAAATTCTCTGGGCTACTTTGGATTTGCCTATTATGTTGAAAATCAAAATAAGTTAAAAGCAGTAGCCGTTGATGGAGGCAAAGGAGGTATTTTGCCTTCGCAAAAAACCGTTGAAGATGGTACCTATGAACCACTTTCCAGGCCAATCTTTATCTACATCAACAATAAATCGTTGGATAGAAAAGAGGTAAAAGAGTTTGTTGAATTTTATCTGAAGAATGCGGCGAAGCTCGTGCAAGAAGTTAAATATATCCCATTGCCAGCCAAAGCTTATGAAATGGTCTTGGGAAATTTTCAAAAAGGTAAAATCGGGACCGTCTTTGGTGGTAAATCTGAAGTGGGGCTCAAAATTGAAACCCTTTTACAGCGCGAAGCGAAATACTGATCGCATCATAGCAGCGCTACTCTTTCTAGCCGCTCTCTCCTCGATAGCCATTACCGCGGGGATTGTGGGGATACTCGCCTATGAATCGCTGAGTTTTTTTAAGAATGTCTCCATTATTTCTTTTTTGACCGATTCCCAATGGACTCCACTCTTTGATGACGCTCATTATGGAATTCTTCCTTTAGTGACGGGAACTTTAGTGACAACAACGGTTGCGATGCTGGTTGCCTTGCCTATTGGCACGATCACTGCCGTTTATTTAAGTGAATATGCCCACTTGAGGGTGCGCGAAACGGTGAAGCCCTTTTTGGAATTGCTGAGCGCTGTCCCAACCGTCGTTTATGGCTATTTTGCCCTTTTGTTTGTCACTCCGCTTCTCCAACAAATCTTTCCAGACCTATCTGGTTTTAATATGTTAAGTGCCGGCTTGGTGATAGGAATCATGATTATCCCCTATGTCAGTTCGGTCAGTGAAGATGCCATGCGTGCTGTGCCGATGAATCTGCGGGAAAGTTCCTACGCCTTGGGAGCTACGAGATTGCAGACGGCTTGGAAGGTTGTAGTTCCCTCCGCTTTTTCTGGCATAGCCGCTGCTTACATTCTTGGAATTTCACGGGCTATTGGTGAAACAATGGTTGTTGCTATCGCTGCCGGCATGCAACCTAATTTGACTCTCAATCCCATGGAACCTGCGGCAACCATCACCGCTTACATTGTTCAAGTAAGCCTGGGAGATCTGCCACACGGAAGTATTGGCTACCAAACCATCTTTGCGGCCGGTCTCACTCTTTTTTTGATGACACTTGTCTTTAACCTGATTGGACACATACTCCGCAAACGTTTTCGGGAAATTTATTAAATATGGCCTCTTACGCAAAAATGATTGCTGCAGGGAAAAGATGGGACAAGCTCTTCATTCTCGTTGGCCTTTCTTCCATGCTGGTGGGGTTGATTACGTTATCTGCATTGATCATCGATTTAGCTATTGATGGAGTGCCCCGCCTTTCTTTGAATTTTTTTACCTCTTTTCCATCCCGCTTTCCTGAGGAGGCGGGGATTTTGTCTGCATGGGTTGGAACATCGCTTGTGATGTTAGTGACGGCACTCAGTGCCGTTCCATTGGGCATTGCGGCAGGTATTTATCTTGAAGAATATTCAAGAAAAAACTGGCTGACCGACTTCATTGAAATCAACATCGCTAATTTGGCTGGAGTCCCCTCCATTATTTATGGTTTGATGGCCTTGGGGCTTTTTGTCTATCAATTGCATTTAGGGCAAAGCATTTTGACGGCAGGGCTTACTTTGGCACTGTTGATTTTGCCAATGGTCATCATGGCAACTCGCGAAGCGATTCGCTCCGTCCCAACGGCAATGCGAGAGGCCGCCTATGCAGTGGGGAGCAACAAATGGGAAGTGGTCAAAGATCATGTTCTCCCCTATTCTACCGGCGGGATTTTAACAGGAGTGATCATAGGGCTTTCGAGAGCGATCGGCGAAACTGCCCCTCTCATCACCATTGGAGCGTTGACGTTCATCGCTTTTCTTCCCAAATCCTTAATGGACCCTTTTACCGTGATGCCGATTCAGATGTTTAACTGGGTATCCAGACCTCAAGAAGCGTTTCATTTCAATGCAGCAGCCGCGGGTCTTGTTTTGATGGCGATGACCTTAGCGATGAACGGCCTTGCCTTTTACATCCGTTTTCGCTTTAGAAAGAAAATAAAATGGTAAAACACAATGGAATAAAAGCAGAAGTCAAAAATCTCAATTTTTATTATGGCACTAAACAAGCCCTCAAAAATATTAGTCTGACCATTCCTGAAAAAAAAGTGACTGCATTTATTGGCCCTTCTGGTTGTGGCAAGACAACCTACCTAAGATGTTTCAACCGGATGCATGATCTTTATGCAGGCAACCGTTATGAGGGGAAAATCATTTTACACCCCGATGGGGTTAACATCGTTGATCTAAACTTGGATCCTATTGAAGTGAGAATGCGTATTGGGATGGTCTTTCAAAAACCAAACCCGTTTCCAAAATCGATTTACGAAAATGTGGCCTATGGGCTCAAAATCCGCGGACTAAAAGGGGTGAGTGAAAAAGTGGAAAAGGCGCTCAAGGAAGCGGCCTTGTGGGATGAAGCTAAGGATCGTTTGAATGACCATGCTTTCAACCTCTCTGGAGGTCAGCAGCAGCGTTTGTGCATTGCTAGGGCTTTGGCAACCAACCCGGAAATCCTTCTGTTTGACGAACCAACCTCTGCACTCGATCCCATCGCCACCGCCAAGATTGAAGAATTGTTTACGCAACTAAAAGAGCGAGTCGCCATCATTATTGTAACACACAACATGCAACAGGCGGCACGAGTTGCCGACAAAACGGCGTTTCTTTACTTGGGGGAACTAATCGAGTATGGAGATACAAAAACTCTCTTCACGAATCCAAAAGAGAAACGAACAGAAGACTATATTACAGGAAGATTTGGATAGGAGGAAGAACGAATGAACTTACATACAGACAAACGATATGAAGAGGGGCTGCAAAGCCTTAAAGAACTGATTCTCAAAATGGGTGAGGTTGTGGAGGAAATGATCGCCCTTGCGATGAAGTCTCTGGTCGATCGCAATTCCAACCTTGTTCAGGAAGTGATTCAGAGAGATCCGGAAGTCAATGATCTGGAGATCGCCATTGATGATCGCTGTTTGGAACTGCTAGCCCTACATCAGCCTGCAGCCTCCGACCTTCGGTTCATTACCATTGGGCTGAAAATTAGCAAAGATTTGGAGCGTATTGGTGATCTCTCGGTCAATATCGTGGAAAATGCCTTGGAGATTAATAAGGAACCTGCTTTAAAACCCTATATCGATCTTCCCAAGATGGCTTCCAAATCCCAAACCATGGTCAAAGATTCACTCGATGCCTTTGTCAAAAGGGACATCCTACAGGCAGAAAGGGTGTGCAAGGTTGATGATGAAGTTGACGATCTCAATGACCGCATTTTTGGTGAATTGGTTGCCATTATGAAAAAAGACCCAGAGTCCATTTCAAGAAGCACAAGACTCATTTCTATTGCAAAACATTTGGAGCGGATTGCCGATCATGCAACGAATATTGCCGAAGAAATCATCTTTATGGTGAAAGGGAAAGATATCCGCCACGGCAAAATATCATTTGAGGAGTAGTTTTTCAATTCCTTCAAAAACGGCAATAAGATGGCGGACATTTGAGACAAAGTCGATTTTGGAGACATCGATTGTCAAAACAGGGCCTTGGTACCAACCGGTCTTTTGTAAAACATCAGCAAATTGATCGTAGCGGTTATTGAGCGCTTTTACTAAACGCACCAGCCCTTGCGGCAAGTCCTCTTTCTTATCGGGAACCAATTCTTCTTTTCTTTCTCGTTCACGAATGTTGGTTAACAACATTTCAGAAGAACCTTTCAATAAAATCATCAAGTGTGGCCTAGGAAGAGAATCAAAATCTCTTCTTAAACGCTCTTCGATATTTTGTAGGCCTTGAGCATTTAAAAACGGAATCTCCATGTCATTGTGCAACACTTCGCAGAAAGCATAACGATCGGCAAAAGGGGAGCCGTCAATGCAGGTGGAACCTTTCAAGTGGGCCACCGTTTGAAGCTGCATTTTGCGAAGGTCCAAGTAAGCGTGCTGGATATCGAGGGCCGCCTTTTCCAAATCTTTTTTGTGAAAATCCGATGGGTCTTCTAAAAAGTTGTTGATGGCTGCGTAGTAACCCCCAAGAGTTCTTTTTGCTGAGTCTTTGGCTGTGTTGAGAAGCGGATAGATCATATAATTGTGAGGGATATGATCTTCAAAACCCTCATCCGGGAGTTCAAAAAGGGCATTCATCCCCGTGTTGAACGCCAAAAATTTTACGAGAGAACTTTTTCCTGTGCCAATATTGCCGACACACGTAATCAAAATCTGATTTTGAGAAAAAAATTGGTGGAGCCTTCGCTCCACAGAGGTGAGACGATTTGGAATCTGATGGCGGGGTATATTTTCATCCGCAATGAGGTCAAGCATTGTTTCTCCTCGCGGCGATTATCCTTCTTACTTTTTCGCGGATTGTTGCTGCTGCCACATGGACATAGTCGGGGTGATCAACCATATCGATTTCAGCTGGCAAAACAATCAAATCGATATCAGGTGGGACGATAGCAATTTCTTGATAGCGTGCGGTCACCTTTTTCCAATTGGTAACTAAGTGTTCGTAGCATTCATGAATTTCTTTTAAGTAACCGGGCTGGATGGAGGCAGCATAACCATCTCCATCTTTGGCTCTTTTTTCCCTTCTTTTTTCCAAAAGCTCCGGTTCGGAGCGCAAATAGACCATCAAATCAGGCAGCCGAATGTGCTCTTTTTCCAGAACTTGTCTTAGCATTGTTTTGTAGAGATTGGCATGGGCCTCGGGCATCTCACCCGACTGAATCATTCTTTTGACAAAAACTTCTGGGCCATCCAAAAAAGGTCTATCCTCAACAACCAAAACGCCATGGGAATTTTCTCTAGTCATCAAATGACGGATCTCTCTTTGTTGTTGGGTACGCATATAGAGAAAAGCGATCTCTGTTGGAAAAATGTTAGCGAGTCGATCTTGATAAAATAAAGCAAGGCATTGATCGGCTAAAGAATCTTTTTCAATTCTTTCCGAAAAAGTGTGTAGCTCGCCATTATCGAGAAGTAATTCCAAATCTTTTTTGTAAGGATCTTTCGAGAGGGCATTCATGAGGGTTGTTTTTCCCGAAAAGAGATTCCCCATGATGCCAATATGAAAATTTCTGGTCACGCACCCTGTCTATCAAACGCGCTCTTCAGGGTCAAATAACTTTTTGTACTCTTGTAGGGCGAAGCGGTCGGTCATACCGGCGATATAATCGCAAATGTGGCGTTTGAGGTCGTTGTTTTTCTTAATGCGGCTATAAAATTCATCCGGCAAGATTTTGGGATTGCCTAAATAGGCGTTGAATAGATCTGTGATCGTTCTTTTGGCCTTTTCAGCCATTCTTTCAACCCGCCAATGGCAATACATATTTTCGAAAAGAAATTTTTTGAGCTCTGCCGTCTTTTTTTGCGTTTCCGCACTTAAACCGACGACATTTTTTCCTTTGGCGCGCACCTCTTCCAGTGTTGCGATCTTTTTTTCGGTAAACCTTTTTCTTGTTTCGGTTTGCAGATCATCCACCAGTCTATGAATTAATTTGCTAACCGTTCGAAAACGCTTGACCTTGTCAGGTGCTTGAGGGAATTTTTTGGTGATTTCAGAAAAAATTTCTCGCCACAATGCAACCTCTTCCAACATTTCAAAGGTCAACATTCCATATTGCAAACCATCATCTAAATCGTGATTCATATAGGCGATCTCATCGGCAAAATTGACTATTTGGGCTTCCAAAGTGGGATAGCCGACTTTTTTTAGTTCCTCATCATCCTCTGGTTTGTCGTATTCTGAGGAGTGTTTCAAAATGCCTTCGAGCACTTCAAACGAAAGGTTCAGTCCTAAAAAATCGGGATAACGTTCTTCCAATTGTGTGACCACACGATAGCTTTGCTTGTTATGTTCAAACCCACCGGCGTCTTCCATCAAGACATTCATTGCCGCTTCACCCGCATGACCAAATGGTGTATGGCCCAAGTCATGTGCCAGGGCAATCGTTTGTGCTAAATCTTCATTCAGTCTCAGCATTCTTGCGATGCCACGCGAAATTTGGCTCACTTCCAAACTGTGTGTTAGCCGAGTGCGATAGTAATCCCCTTCATGATTGATAAAAACTTGAGTCTTGTATTCAAGGCGTCGAAAAGCGGTGGAATGAACAATCCGATCGAGATCTCTTTGAAAACGGGTTCTGAAAATACATTCGTCTTCTGTATGTTGGCGACCGAGACTTTTTGAAGAAAGTTGGGCATACGGCGCCAACAGATCTTTTTCCCTCTCTTCATAGGCTTCACGGTTATGCAACGGGGCGGACTTTTGTTCCGGCATGGTTTACCCCCTCCATTTCTTTAACGTAGGATTTCAAAACTTCTTTGGAAAAATTCAATGGGTCGATGTCATAATCTTTCAGTCCTTTTGTCAAAACAGGTGTGTTGGCACTGGAGATGTTAATGCCTGTATGGATCAAACAGGAAACAGGCGAAGAGGTTGCCACAGAGACTGAGAGTTTTGCGTTGTCATCATACAAATCATTTCCTTTTCTTTGAACGTTTCTGCATGAAGGATTTTTGTGAAGTAAATCATGGAGAATGGCAATTAACAACCGTTGCCTCAACACCATTCTTTCTAAATCTTTGTCAAAGTGTTCCACAATGAAATGAAGCATATCTTCGCTAAAGATCGGTGCATTACGAGCCACATCTTCAAGGTCTACCATTTTTTCGATAGGGACATTGGCTGGTCCTATGAAGGAGGCGATCACATCCCCTTTAATGTGTGTAAAATCGCGAATCCAGTTGGATCGAAGCTGGATTCCATCATAGAGAATGGGGGTGTCGATAAAGCGACTTTTCATCGTTGCCATAAGCCAAAAAGGTCATTATCTCAGTCTATGTAAGGAAGCAACTTTTTTGAAAAGGTGCCGATAGATTCCCGCGGGCAAGCCCGTGGTATTCTGGGTCTCGAGTTTTAGGGAATCTACCCAGCCGCCAAAGGCGGCGAGAGGGGGAGGCTCCATCCCCGCCTTGGCGGGGTGGAGGGGGCGACGCGAGCCCCTATAATAGACTCATTATGTTGTCTTCAATACAGGTGAGCGCCTCTTTAGCCGGAGAAGTTGGGTTTTGGGGGCAGGCTGTTTTGCTTGCTCCTAGTGGGTTGCATGCCGCTTTGCAAACCGGTTTTGATCCTGCTCAAAATGATTTAGAAGAGATTCAGGGTGTCTTACACCCTTTACGAAAAGCTCTTCTTGCGCAACATGTTGATTTGTTAGACGTGCCGCCTTCCTTCGAAATTGGTGACAGAGAAAACGCCGCAAACCTTAAAAAAATAGCCACTTCATTTCAAGCCATTCCTCATCATCCATACATGGCGGCAGCCAATGCTGTTTTTTTTGGAGGCGCTCTTCGGTTTGCCACGACAAAAGATGTTTTGGAAAAAATGGCCGTCATTACAGGCCCCCCAAATCCTTTTTATGTTTTAGTTGCTCCTGTGATTACTGCTTTTTTTATTTGGGGCGGCGAAATGGAAAGTGCTGCATTGATGCATCGAGATTTGGGAGATATTTGGATTCGCTCTGATCAGGTAGATAAAGCGAGAGAGGCCTATTGCAAAGAGGGAGATATTTGTTTGAGGTGGGCTGAAGAATTATCAAGGGAGTCAGGAATTATACAGGGTGAGGATTCTGAGTTCCGGGCCTATTGTTTGGCGAATCAATATGTACAAAAACTGAGGCTTGCAAAAGAAGCTTACCAAAGAGCAGAATCGGAAGAGGATTTAAAAAAAATTAGAAGATTTATACAAGAAGGGGAGCGCGAAGCAGAGCATTTACGAATGCGCGCTACTTTTGCAGGCCTTTAGATTTAAAAGCGGTGGCTGATTTTTTCGGAAAGATCGTTAGCTTTAAAAGCAGCTAGCGTTCTGGCACAGGACTCGCAAACTCCACACATCTTTTCTTTTCCTTCGTAGCAACTCCAAAAATTATCGAGAGGAAGATCGAGTTCAATGAGTTTTGCAACCATCTCTTTTTTATTTATTTCTTGAACGTAGCTTTTAACTTTTGGAGGATAAAGAAGGGTGGAGAGTTCCAGGGCGCGGTTTAGGCGATGGACATAATCAGAACTATTATCGGGAAAAGTGGCGGCCTCTTCGCGGTTAAAGCCGGTGATAATCGTTGTTGCGCCTAAACTTTCCGCAAAAGAAGCCGCGATGTTTAAAAAAACGCCATTGCGGTTGGGGACCCAAACAGCCTCCGCTGATTTTTCGGTTGCCTTTTTGTCTTTGAGTTTTTCCAAATCGCTAAAACGGGGGAGCAAAGTCGTCGTATGGGTCAGGGCATTTTCACCTAAACTTTTAAGCCAAGGGAGTTCCACAACCTGATGTTTAATCCGCCAAAGCTTTGCGATTTTTTGTGCCGCTTTGGTTTCTTGGTTGGCTGCTCGCTGGCCGTAGTTGAAGGTAAGTGCCAAGACCACTTCATGATATTGCTTTGCAACGGCCGTCGAAAGGTAGGAATCTAATCCACCAGAAAGTAGAGTAACAGCGCGATCCATTTATCGTGCAGAAGGTCTTTTGCCTAAGCCTCTGAGCCTTTTTTCTAAATCGCCAAGTCTTACATTCAGCCTTGCTACATCTTTTCGGGTCGGAAAGTTGAGCATGGAGACCAACTCAGAGCCTTTGTTCATCGCCAGCTTTTTGGCTTGTTTGGCCACATTGCTTTTTTCGATTTTGCTAAGGCAGGTTGCAAGACTTTTTTTGGCTTCTTTGACCAGGCGGTTTCTATCAGGAAGGATATCGGCACGGCTTATCGTGTTTACGATTCCATCCGCAAAATATTTTACTTCTTTGGTAATCTGGTTTCTCTTTTTGAGGGCTAAGTGGATGATGTCGCGATGAGTTAGCCCTGTTAATTTCCTTTCCCACTTTGGTGGAAGGGTGTGTTTGAACTGCTTGTAGGCCCACTGAGCCTGTTTTTCGAGCGTGTTCAGGGCATGGTCAAAAGTTCTCAAACTGAGCGGAAACAGGCTGTGATTTCCTTTCCCTGCCCTCGCTTTGGTTCTTTTTTTCATAGTTATCTCCTTGTTTTATATAGTAATCCTATACGTTATTACGCACCGTGTCAATTCCTGTTTTTAGCTTATTTTTTTGCCCCGTCAACCTGATTTAAATCAGCTTTCAGCATACCGCACGGTACCAGGTACCTGGCGGTATTAGAGAACCACTTTTATTCGATTTGCAAGCCCATTTACTTGGTTCACCATCGCCGAAACCCGGCGTGATGTTGTCGCCTTAGATTCTTCCAAGAGGTTATGAGTTTTATCGGAAGGCAGCGGCGTCATAACAAGTTCTCTGTAAACTCTTTTACGTTTTTCATCATCGTTCACTAGGCCAAGGTAAGAAGGATGAAATTCTAATAATTCGTTTGGTGTGCCAAATGCATAGTAGGTATAACCACTCCATAACCAATCTTCTGGTCTGATTACAAGTCCAGCAGATAGGGAGTTTCTATGCTGATAACGTAAACAAGCTAACGCATAGCGATCATTAGGAATGATATTGCTTCGATATCGATGGGCCCAAAAGTGCCCGATTCTGTTATGCCGCTGATTAAAATCTTTAGCATATTTTAAACAAAGTTCCTGCATGATTTGGTCGATAAAATATCCCGTATGGGTGGAGAGGAGGAGATGGATATGCGAATGAAGCAGTTCATAATTATAAAGCCTGAATGCAAACTTCTCTTTAACCGCAGCTAACATTTCCAAGAATATTTTGAAGTCTTCTTCTGTCTGAAGCAAATGCTCTTTGTTATTACATCGCAAAATGGTGTGATAATGAATGTCATCACCTTTGATTCGTGGCGCTCTAGGCATGGCAAAACTCCTTTCCCACTTACCGTGTGGTACCTGGTACCAGGCGGTACCGTGGGGTACCTGGTACCGAGTGGTAATGCGAAAGGCGTGCCAAAATGAAAGGCTTTAGTTTTCAATAGGTTAGATTTTTTGGGGGTGCTGCAACTGACGAAATATGAACAGGTGCCGACGGATTTTTACCACCAGGTACCTGGTACCTGGTGGTATTTTTGGTGGTACTTTAAATTTCCTGATAAGTTCACTTAGGCTTCAGCCAGTCTATATTGACGTTGCTACCATCTGAGAGACGTGCAAGCACCACTCCGCTCAGCTGTTTAGT
Source organism: Deltaproteobacteria bacterium RIFCSPHIGHO2_01_FULL_43_49 (assembly GCA_001798075.1). Classification (GTDB taxonomy): domain Bacteria; phylum UBA10199; class UBA10199; order SPLOWO2-01-44-7; family SPLOWO2-01-44-7; genus SPLOWO2-01-44-7. Next base: position 122,377 of record MGRG01000012.1, read on the forward strand.
AAGTGCTAAAACAGTAGCAGTGTTGCCACCGGGTATAATTTTGTCTTTTTCTGGATTTTTCATTAAGTCTCTGTGATTTACTTTAGAACCTACTATGAACTTTTCTCCAAACTTGTTTTCGGAGGATGTGATTCTAGGTATAATGGTTATTTTATTTCCATCAGAGAGAATTTCAGTTCCCGGATCAATATCTACAAATTTAATTTTAGGTGGCACTGTTCCAAAACGATTAACGATTGAGTTGTGGATGGCCTTTGCAGATATTCCTGTATATTTTGCCCACCCCGCCAAATCATAAATAGGCAGACCGTTGTCCTTAGCTATTTGTTCTACAAGTTTTCCCGCCTTTGCAGGATCGGTTACCACCCCTTGCTGTAGTAGAACGTCAGCTAATGTGTCTCCTTTTGATGCGACATAGCTAAAAATGGGGATAGTCATAACGTCCTCCTTTGTTGTACCAACATCAAATTACAGCAAATTGCGTGCCAAAACGTACGCACTTTTCGGGCCAGCCTCAGCATAAGAATTAGTTATGATTTTATTATGGTTTTTAGTTTCATTGAATTTTTACACATGCTCAGAGCATCTCGGAATGGGTGAAAATGTACCATTTTTCTGCTGGAAACTTTTTTATTTTGGGGGCAACATTTCTATTGCTCAAAGTGTCATCAAAATTTTGACGCTTTCCAATTTTATCTGACGATCAACATCACTTCAAATCTTTAATCTTTAGCTGAATGGTTTTGATGTTGAGGTAGGTGTTCCATTGAGGGACAAAGGCGATGTTGCCGCTACTTAGTGTTTACCGCCAGATACCTAGTGGTACAGTGCACCAGATCCTGAATAGACACGTAGTGTCAACGCAATCGCCTGAGATCGAATAGTTAATTATAACTTGACAGTATTTGAGGCCAAAATAGACTTGTGCTGTGTGAAAATTCTATTCGTTTGCGAATACAACGCTTGTCGGAGTCAGATAGCTGAGGGGCTGGCCCGTGCGCTCCTTCCGGAAAATTTTTCAATAACGAGTGCCGGTATTTATCCTGGTGAGTTGAATTGGGTCACCATTGAAGTAATGAAGGAGATCGGGATCGACATCTCAACCCAGAGGTCCAAGTTGCTTGCAGAAGTATTGGACAGGCGTTTTGATCAAGTAATTGTCCTGGCAGAAGCGGCATGGAGGGCGGTCGAGATGTTAAAAACCGACCACAAATTGCTTTGGCCCTTTCCTGATCCAGCATGCGATCCCGGCGATGCCGAAGCGGTGAAAGGACGAATCCGCAGAGTTCGAGATCAGTTGAGAGAGAGGATTTTAACCCTATGAAGTTTTCCCGTTTTGGGATTTTAGTCATCGGTTCTTTGCTGGTTGTTGTTGTCGGCATCTCTTTTATCCATTTTCAGCGAGAGCAGACCGCTCTTCGCGATGACCTCAACCGACGCGCCCGTGTGATCTCAAAAAGCCTCGCGCCGCCTGCAATCCGTATCTTGAAGAATCCCCCCGCCATTGACGAAGAAGACGTTGCGGAGCGGTTGGAGGGGCAGGGTCGTACTATCGGACTCATGATTTGCAACCTTGAGGGAAAACCGATCGCATTGTCGTCGACACTGACTGACACAGTAACCTGCAACGATGAGGTCATGGCCACGTTGGAAAGCGGAAAGGAATCTATTTTACTGGATGAAATAGGGGGTCAGTCGCTCCACCGCCTGATTTTGCCATTGAAAGATCGCACCGGTTCTCTTCTTGGCACCCTTACCATCGTTCACGATTCCTCATACATTACCAAACGGGTCACGTCCGCAGTCACCTGGATGACCCTCAGCCTCGCCATTTTGGCGATTGTCATTGCTCTTGGAACCTATCTTGCCTCTCGTCGCTCATTCCAAAGGTCGGTCACTCAGCTCCTCGACTGGATGAAATCATCGAAGAGTGCGGAAGACCTCCCTCCACCCACCGAATCTCTTTTGAGACCTGTCTCCAGGGAGGTTGAAAAGCTGACCGCGCGGCTACGGGCGGCCAAAGAGACAGCCAAAGAGGTTTCGGAGGCAAATCGTGTGAGTAATCTTTGGACTGGGGCACGACTCAAGGGTCACGCTACGTTTTCTATCGGAAATAAATCGCTGATCGTTGTTTCCAACCGGGAACCATACATGCATGTCAAGAAGGAGGGAAAACAGCGAGTCATCATCCCTGCCAGCGGTCTTGTAACAGCCCTCGATCCCGTCCTTCGGGCGACGAGCGGTATCTGGATTGCCCACGGGTCAGGAGAAGAGGACCGCGACTTTGTGAATAGTGAGGACAAGATTCTGGTACCGCCAGAGTCTCCGCTTTATACGCTTCGCCGGATCTGGCTCACGCGAGAAGAAGAAGAGCGATACTATTATGGCTTCTCCAACGAGGCAGTCTGGCCCCTCTGCCATCTCACCCATCACCGTCCACATTTTGAGGAGAAGGACTGGCAGTCTTACATAAAGGTGAATGAGAAATTTGCCGACGCTGTCCTCCAAGAATGTGGCAAAGACCAACCGTTTGTCCTAGTTCAGGATTATCATTTTACCCTGCTCCCAAAGTTGATTCGCGAGAGGCGGCCGGATGCCGTGGTTGGCCTTTTCTGGCACATTCCCTGGCCTACGCCTGAATCGTTTCAAATCTGTCCCTGGAAACGAGAGATATTGGAAGGGATGCTGGGAGCAAATTTTGTAGGTTTTCATCTGCAATCGTACTGCAACAACTTCCTGGACACTGTAAACAGCCTTCTCCCTGTGCGAATTGATTGGGATCGACCTGGCATCCTTCACAATGAAGGCTTAACAACGGTCAAACCGTTTCCCATTGGCGTCCAGTTGTGGTCGGAGCGAGGAGTCGCTTCAGATGAGAGATTTCGGGAAAAAGCAAATATGTGGCGGAAGGAGTTGGAGTTAAATGCCAAGCGTCTGATCGTGAGCGTTGATCGGCTCGATTACACCAAGGGGATTCCAGAGAGGATTGGTGCCATTGATCGGTTTTTGGAAAAGTATCCAGCCCATCGGGGAAAAGTTGTCTTTGTTCAACTTGCGGCCCCCAGCCGGGTTCACATCCCCCGTTACAGAGAATTTGTGACAGAGGTGGAGGGGCTTGTGGAACAAATCAATTGGAGACATGGGACAGAAGACTGGAAACCGATTCTTTTTCTCAAATCGCATCATGACCCCGAAACAGTTTATACCTTTCTGCGGATGGCCGATGTTTGCATCATTAGCTCTCTTTCAGACGGCATGAATCTTGTCGCCAAGGAATTTGTCGCGGCGCGAGAAAAGGGAGATGGAGTGTTGATCCTTTCGGAATTTACCGGGGCCGCTCGGGAGTTTCAAGACGCGTTGCAGATCAATCCCTATGCCCGTGCCGACTTTGCCGAGGTCATCAGGGTGGCCATTGAGATGCCGATGGAAGAGCAAAAAAAACGGATGAGCCGGATGAAAGCACAGGTCATAGAGCACAATGTCTACGGATGGGCCGCGAATCTTATCACGGAAATGACTCAAACTGTAGAAGTCGGCATTTCATCCCGTCAAGATTTTCAAACAAGCAAGTACCTTTAAATTCTTTTGAGGTCTTTTATCTTTAATTGGATTGTTTTTTGATTTTGGTAGGTGTTCCATTGGGGGACAAAGGCGACATTGCCCCCCTTAAGTGTCAACGGATGGTTGTTGCTCATATTAAACCCGATTGCTTCCAATGTGGTTTCCAAATCGGTCACTTTGAATTTCAAATGTTTTTCGCCCACGACACGCAAGTCATTAAATTTTAGATCGTTGCAGGCAAAAACCGGTTCTGGATTTTTGATTCCAAAAGGTTTGAGAGACCCCAATTCTTCAAGAAACTTTGCTTGAATGTCATTTAATTTTAATTCGCAATCGATATTCAAGAAAGGCTTAAATGGTTCTTCCAAGACTTTTTGTTGGAGTGCCTTTTCGAAACGTTCTTCAAATTGGCTTAAATTTGTTAGCGAAACCGTAAGGCCGGCCGCTTGTTTGTGCCCACCAAATTGCTCTAGCAAATCGGAACAGGCCTCTAAAATTTCAACAATGTGTACTCCGGGAATGCTTCTTGCCGAACCTCTCGCAAAATCTTTTTCGATCGCCAAAGCAATAGAGGGGCGGTAATAATTTTCTGCGAGTTTGGAAGCGACCAATCCGACGATGCCCGGATGCCAATCTTTTGAAGAAACAACAAAACCGTTTTTTGCTAATTTATCTTCCGCCTGTCTAAAAGCTTCTCTCACATGTTTTTCCTGCATCGCCTGTCTTTCTTGATTGCATTGGTCTAAAATCTTAGCAAGCTTACTAGCCCTTTCTAAATCGGCAGCACAAAGCAGATCCAAGCCCAGAGAGGCTTTGGCGATCCGACCACCGGCATTGATGCGGGGTGCTAATCGAAATCCAATATCGGATGGCTCCATGGTTTTACCGCCATCTAACTTACAGACTTCTTTCAGCGCGATGATGCCCATTTTTTTTGTGACTGCTAACTCTTTGAGCCCATAAGTCACCAAAATCCGGTTGATGCCGGTCAAGGGCGCTAAATCACCGACGGTTCCCAGTGCCACAAGATCTAAATGTTGCCTTAAGTTTGGCTCCCCATTTTTGAAGAGACCCTCCTCCCGCATTTTTTGACGTAGGGCTATGAGCAACATAAAAACAACACCGACACCGGCAAGCTCTCTGCCAGGTGTTCCTTCTTTCAACATCTGCGGATTGATGAAAGCAAAAGCAGGAGATTTCCTCGAATCCAATTCGTGATGATCGGTAACAATCACATCCAACCCATTTTTTTTAGCCCATTGAAGTGCATCCTGCGACTTTGTGCCGCAGTCGGCTGTAATAATGAGCGAAATCTTTTTGGCTTTCAGCTCCTCCAAGGCTTTGATATTGATTCCATAACCTTCTTGAATTCGGTCAGGGATATAAACAGTGAGGGGCAAGCTCAACTCAGTAAAAAATGTTTGAAGAAGTGCGGAAGAAGTAAGTCCATCGACATCATAGTCTCCATAAACAGCAATCGATTCTCGATTTTGGATGGCTTGAATCAAACGCCGGACAGCTTTTTCCATATCTGGAAAAAGAAAGGGGTTGGGCAAATCTTTTAAAGAAGGCTTCAAAAAAGCTTGTACCTTTTCTGGTTCGTCAATGCCACGATTAATAAGGATTTGCGCAGTAACCCAAGAGATTCCCAGCGCTTCAGCTAAACGCTTCTGGAGTGATGGGTTAGGGGACGAAATCCTCCAGGTTTTTTGCAGGGGCATAAATTAACACTACGCTTTTTTGCCAACCAAAAATTGAAAACGAGGCGCTGCTTTGTACATTGCGAGATAAATGGGACAGGCAATCGAAAAAGTGGAATAGGTTCCCGTGACGACTCCGACAATCAACGCTAGCGCAAAATCTTTGATGGTCGCCCCACCCAAGAAGTAAAGAACAATACAAACAAAAAGGGTGCTCAAAGAGGTGATGAGTGTTCGCGATAAGGTTTCGTTGATGCTGGTATTAACAATTTCTTCTACCGTGTCGGGGGCAATCAATCTTGTATGTTCACGAATGCGATCAAAGACAATAATGGTATCATTAATAGAGTAACCGACAATTGTTAAGCAAGCAGCCAAGATCGTGAGATTGAATTCCAATTGCAAAAGGGCAAAAAGTCCCAACGTCACCATCACATCGTGAAAGAGAGCAACAATGGCCCCTGGTGAAAAATAAAAGTCGAAGCGAAAACCGACATAAACAAGCATGCAAAACAGAGAAAATAAAACAGCCAGTGTTCCTTTGCGACGCAGTTCCTGGCCCACTTTGGGGCCAACGATCTCTTCTTGTTCTAAAATTAATCCCTCTTCTCCAAACGCCTTTGCCAATTCTGGAGTGACGGTGGTTGAGAGGGAGGCGGATTCTTCAGAAGGTTTAGCAACTTTGATCACCAGTCTTCTTTCTTGGGGGTTACCGTAGCGAACAACGGAGGCATCGCCCAGCCCCAAATTGGCAAGCAGATTTCGTACTTCTGTCTCGGAAACCTCTTTTGGAAATTGATATTGAAGTTTCACGCCACCCATAAAGTCAGTTCCGTAGTTAAGCCCGCGCGTGAAAAGAAGAAAAAGGCTAGCTCCGACAATCAAAGAAGACAAAATCAAAAAGAGAAAACGATTTTTTACAAAAGGGAAATTCGGCGTTTCTTTAAAAATACGCATGGTTAAATACTAATCCTCGCAATTTTGCGCCTTGATAAAAAGAATTCATAAACTGTTTTTGTCATCGTGACAGCGGTAAGGAGGTTACACATAAGGCCTATCATCAAGGTGACCGCGAAACCGCGAATTGGTCCTGTTCCGAACTGATACAAAATAATCCCTGCGATGATTGTTGTTAAATTGGAATCCATGATGGCTCGCACGGCATTGCTGTAACCCGCTTCTACGGCGGCTCTTGGTTGTTGGCCAGCTTTCAGTTCATCTCGAATGCGCTCAAAAATAAGGACATTGGCATCGACCGCCATACCGATTGTCAAAGCAATTCCCGCCATGCCAGGGAGTGTGAGGGTTGCTTGAAACATTGCGAGCAAGGCGAAAATAAAAAGTGTGTTGATGAGGACCGCCGCGTCGGCCAACAATCCGGAAAGATTGTAATAAACCACCATAAAAATAACGACGAGAAGAGTTCCTATCAACATCGCCTTCAAGCTTTTTTGAATCGAATCGGCACCCAGTGTCGGGCCAATCACCGTTTTGGTTGCCTCTTGGAGTCTGGCGGGTAGAGCCCCTTCTTGCAAAACCAATGTCAAATCTTTTGCCTCTTTGAGTTGTGATTGTCGATCCAAATTGCCGCCCAGGTCGATTTTGCACTGACCATTTAAAATCGGTTCTCTAATTTGTGGGGCCGACATGACATTGCCATCCAGCATGATGGCCAATAATTCCTTCACATGCGCTTTGGTCAATTCGCCAAAATTTTTGGCCCCCTCAGGGCTGAAAGTCAGGCTGACATAGGGTTGAGAGGTCTGTGGGTCAATTTGGACTTGAGCATTTTTGAGCATGTCACCGGTGATGTAGGACGTTTGCTCTAGAAGGTAAGGGAGTGCTTGAGTCACCTGTCCTGTTGCACTGTCGCGAGTCAGTTCAAAAGCAATTTCTGTTCCTTCCGGCAACTTGTCGTTCAAAATTTCGTTTAGTTTTTTCACATCATCTGCACTATAAGCGATTGGCAAATTATTTTCTTTTCTGGCGTTTCCAATCAAATCACCCAATGTCTTGCTCTCCAACTTTCCACTCACCAGCTTGAATTCCAACTTGCCTGCTTGCTGGATGACTTTGATCGCTCTTTCAGGGTCTTTTACACCCGGAAGTTCCACAATAAGTCTTGTATCCCCTTGCTGTTGGACTGTTGGTTCTGAAAGACCATAGCGATCGATACGATTGCGCACCGCTTGGACCGCCTGCGAGACCACATCTTTTCTAACAAGACTTTCATATTCTGGATCGAGGCTGAAATTTGCCATCGGTTGCGGTTGCAAGGTGGAACCCTTTTTTACAAGGGCAGTTTTATAATCTTTAGCAACCAGCTCGAGTGTGGTTTGCAAATCACTATCGGATTTAAAAGTAAACTGGAGTTGATGACTTGCCGGATCGCGTTTCCAATCGGCAGGTTCGATGTTTCGTTTTTTAAGATCTCTCAAAAGGTCTTGCGCTAACAGATCTACCTTTGTGGCAATCCCTTCTTCCACCATCACATCCATTTCGATATAAATCCCGCCGCGCAAATCCAAACCTAGGTTTAAACCTTTTTCCGGGAAGAAATCAAAATACCAGGGAATCGGCTTTTGTTGTGATTCGAGTTCCTGTCGGATTTGTGGGAATTTGAAGAAAGTGGGAACCAGTGCATAGATGGCCAACACAACGGAACCTAACATTCCCCCAATTTTCCACTTCCATGAAGAAGTCATAGTTATTCTTGAGATGGGGTCACTTGTGCGATGGCATCTCTTGTCATTTTAACATGAACATTTTGAGCGATTTCAACCGTGAGGATGTTATCCGCAATACCAGTGATTTTCCCATAAATGCCGGCGCGAGTGATGACCGAATCGCCCTTGCGCATACTAGTTAGCATTTCTTTCGTTTTCTTTTGTTGTTTTTGCTGGGGTCTAATCAGCAGAAAATAAAAGATGACAAAGATGATGATGAGGGGTGCGAAGGTTGAAAGGAGGTTCATCGGTCCTTGTGCTCCTCCTTGTCCTTGGGGACTTCCTGCCATGGCCATCATTGCGTGAATCATATGTTCTCCTGTTTGTTATAGAATTCTTTTTTGAATTCCGGATATCGATCTTGCTCAATTGCAAACCTCGCCTCCCTTACCAAACTCATGTAGTAATGTAAATTATGAAGTGTGCAGAGGCGGGCTGAGAGAATTTCATGTGCGTTGGTCAGATGGCGGAGGTAGGCCCTGCTATAGTTTTGACAGGTGTAACAGTCACAATTTTCATCCAATGGCCTTGGGTCTTCCCTGTATTCTGCATTGCAGACCGTCACAACACCGCGGGTGGTATAAATGGTTCCATGCCTTGCGGCGCGAGTTGGAAGAATGCAATCAAACATATCAATGCCGCGATCAATGCACTCGATCAAATCGTGTGGTTTGCCCACTCCCATCAGATAACGGGGTTTATCTTGGGGAAGAATGTTTGTGCAGAAGTCGGTCAGGTCATACATCTCCGGAATCGGCTCTCCCACCGAGAGGCCGCCGAGGGCGAAGCCCTCAAAAGAGTGCGATGGTGCGAGAGTGCGATGGTACGATAGTTCCAAAAGGCGGTCGATATATTCCTTGCGCAGTTCTTTATACATCCCTCCCTGAACAATGCCGAAGAGGGCTGCTTTTGTGCGGCGGGCGTTGAGAGAACGCTCGGCCCAGCGAAGCGACAACTCCATCGATTCTTGTGCCACAAGGGGTGTTGCCGGGTAAGGAAGGCATTCATCGAGCACCATCATAATATCAGAGCCTAAACATTCCTGAATTTCAATTGCCAGTTCGGGTGTCAGCAGATGCGAAGCGCCGCCATCAATGGGAGATTGAAAGAGGGCCCCCTCTTCGCTAATTTTGCAACTCTGCGAGAGACTAAAAATCTGATAACCACCACTGTCGGTTAAGATCGGTTTCTTCCAATTCATAAATTGATGAAGGCCGCCCAGTTTTTCAATGGTTTTATGTCCAGGCCTTAAAAAGAGATGATACGTATTCCCTAAAATAATCTCAGCCCCCATTTGCACCAATTCGTCCGGAGTCATCGCCTTGACAGTGGCGATGGTTCCCACCGGCATAAACACTGGAGTATGAATTTCACCACGGGGAGTCGTAATGATGCCGAGCCTTGCTTTAGTCTTTGATGCAGTTTTTAATAGTTGAAAATCCATAAATTTTTATATTTTTGATTTATGTTTTTGATTTTTAATTTTTGATCTTTGATTTTCATAAAATTAGCATGCAATCTCCATAACTGAACAAGCGATACTGCTTCGTAATGGCTTCTTGGTAAGCCTGCAAGATAAATTCTCTGTTCGCAAAAGCAGAGACCAAAACAATCAGCGTCGATTCTGGTTGATGAAAGTTAGTCAAGATTCCATCCACTATTTTGAATGGATATTCAGGATAAATAAAAAGATCGGTTAGGGATTTATTCCAATCACTTTCTAGTGCTCGAACAACTGTTGTTCCCACAGCAATGACACGTCTTCCTTCTTTTTTAGCTTGGTGGATGATATCGGCAGTCTCTTTCGGTACCGAAAATTTTTCTCCATGCATTCTATGTTGTGTGATGTCTGATGAACGAATTGGCAAAAAAGTGTCGGTAGAAACATGAAGGGTCACAGAAGTTGTTTGCACACCACAATCAATGATTTTTTGCAAAAGTTCTTGGCTAAAATGAAAACTGGCGGTAGGGGCGGCGGCAGACCCAGAGATTTTGGCAAAAATCGATTGATAACGTTCACGATCAATATCTGTGTAATCTTGTTTTGTTTTTCGCTGGATGTAGGGCGGAAGAGGGGGTAATCCCCATTTTTCAATTTGTTGCTCACTATTTTCCCCTTCGAATTCTACCGTGCAATCTTCAGCAGTTTTCTCTAAAATTTTTCCAAAAAAATCATCTCCGAATTGGAGTCTTAAACCCTCTTTTACTTTTTTGAGTGGTTTTCCAAGACACCGCCAAACATTTTCTCCCAATTTTTCCAAAAGCAGCAATTCGATATTTGTCCCTTGAGCCAGGATTCTTGCAGGGAAAACTTTTGTGTTGTTAAAAACCAAAACATCTCCCTTGCTCAAAAAATCAGGAAGTTCTTTAATAGAATGATGTGCCCATTTTTTTGGCACGCGGTTCAAAACCATCATCTTGCTCGCATCCCGCTCCGTAAGCGGTTGTTGGGCAATGAGCTCTTTGGGGTAGTTGTAAGAAAAAAGTTTCAAATCCATAATTAACGCGTGTGGTGAGAAAGTGATGGACAGGACCCGTCACTTTCTCACCTTCCTAATATAATTTTCGCAAAGTGGCTTTGGGATAGTAGTGTTCCAAAATAGTTTTGTAATCGGCTCCTTGGTCGGCCATGCCTTTTGCCCCCCACTGGCAAAGCCCTACGCCATGGCCATAACCGGTTCCTTTGAAAACGACATGACGGTTGTTCAATTCCACATCAAACCAAGTACTTTTTAAATTTTTAAAACCCAAAGTATTTCGCAAGTCGGTTGCTTTCAAATAAAGGTTGTTTTCGTCTGTTTCGATAATGATCATGGCATTTCGGGGGGAGTCATCAAAGCGCTCCAACTGGATTGAAACAATTTTTGAACCGGTCAACCCCCTGTTTTTCAGTGCGTTAAGAAGTTGGTGGTGAGAAAGGGTTAATTCCCAATCTTGATGCGGCGAATCTTTGCAATAATGATCAATAATGCTGCTGGATATTTCCTTTTTGCCCCACACTCTGGGTGCTACCTCTGTTTGTCCACCACAAGTGCTGTGAAAATAGGCAGGAAACATTCCAAGATACCAGAGGACTTCACCTCTTGTGGCATCCACCGCCTCTTTGACAATATTATCTTGAGTTGTTCCCAATGATCCTTTGTAGACTTGATCGGCGGTATCAGATTCCAAATCATAACTCCCGCTTTGACGGCGTTGCTTTTGTCTAAAAAGGGCATAAGTTCTGGCTGCCACCACTTGAGCCTTAATCGCTTCCTCAGGCCAGCTAGAAAAAATTTCACCATGCACGAGCCCTACCAAATAGTCCTCCAGAGGCAACTCATTGAGGACGAGCAATTGATTATTCGAATCTTTTTTGATTTCTAACCAACCTTTAAATTGTTTCCCTTGAATTTCGACCGCTTCCGTTCGGCTGCCGATTTTGATCACAGGATAGGAAAAAGTTTGGCTTCCAACTTTGAACCCATTTTCCGTGGAGGTAACCAGGGCAGGGCTGTCGATAAAATGACTAATGGGACGCGGTTCATTCCCTAATAGCCACAAATTTTCACCCTCAACAGTCAATTTTGGAAGGTCCTTGAAAATAGCAACCCGAACGGAAGGGATAACAAGCAGAGAACACAAAATCAGACTCTTCAATCTTTGCATGTCGGTTCTCTAACATAACTACTTGAATTGACAAAGAATTTATTCTTGCTGCTTGGTGAGTGGGTGGCCCGGAGTGTTTGTTGTGGGGTTTAGTTAGGGGCCCCCACAAAAACACGGAGGGACAGGCCCTACTCACCAAGCCAAGGAAGCAACATTTTTGGGGATTTGCCGATAAGTATAGTGTGGCCGACGACCACTGAGACTCTAATTAGAATTGACACTCTGTGTCGGCACCCTTAAAATTCGATGCAAAAGAGGAATCATTCCAAAATGTTACGACTCTCCATACCGGTCAAGGTCCTTTTGGCCGCAGGCTTTGGTTATGTTGCCATTCTTTTCGCGACCACCTGGGCCACTTTGGTTTACTCTCTCGACACTCAGGACCTCTGGCTGGGAATAAAAATTGAACATTGGTTTCTGATCGGAGAAATTTTCTTCGTCGTTTTAGTGGCCACCATTACCTCCTATTTTTTACTGGATCGTCCCTTGAACAAGTTGACCGAGATCATGAACAAGGCCGGAGAGGGAGATTTCTTAATCCGTGCTCCCAACAATCGCTCGGACGAAATCGGCATGTTGGCAGACAATTTTAATAAGATGCTAGCAAGAGTCACCGATCTCTCCGCCAACAAAATCCAGACCGATCACGATTTGATCATTGTTCAAGAAGAGTTGAAGTACAAAAAGAGTTTAGAGGAGAAGACAAAACTTATTGAAAGGGCAAATCACACTCTCGAAAATCTTGTCAAAGATTTATCCCTTCTTTACGAAATTGGGCAGAGTATTAACCAAACAATCGATCTAGAACAACTCTATCAAGTCATTGGAGATGTTTTGAAACGCAATTTAAGGTTGAAAAATTTTTCTTTGATGGTTTGGAACGACAAACATCAAGTTTTAACCGTCAAAACGGTCTTCGGTTTTGAAAAAGACTCCAAAGTAAAACAGATGACATTCCAAGCAGGAGAGGGAATTGCCGGAGAAGTTTTGAAAACGGGAAAAACGATTTATGTTGGCGATGTAAAAAAGGAAACGCGCCTTGTTGAAAGGGGTCTTGAGTTATTGGGCTCCATATTGTCCGTGCCGTTAACCTATAAGGGTGAGACACTGGGTGTTATTAATTTTGGCAGAGACAAGACCTATTCTTTCACCAATCATGATGTGAAAATGCTGACCTTGGTTGCCAATCAGGTTGCCCTCGCGATGGCGAATGCCAGACTCTACACGCAAACCAGAGAACTTTCCGTGACCGACGAACTGACCGGTGTTTTCAATCGCAGACACTTTGCGCAAGTTTTACAATTGGAGTGGAAAAGGGCAGTCCGTTTTAAACGAGAACTTTCTTTGCTTATGATCGATGTCGACTATTTCAAACGCTACAATGATACCTATGGGCATTTGAAAGGAGACGAGGCCTTAAAAGAAATTGGAAAGATACTGATTGCCAATTTGCGTGAGGTTGATACCGTCGCCCGCTTTGGTGGGGAAGAATTTATTGTGCTCCTGCCCGATACCGATAAGCGTGGCGCTCAAGCGGTGGCTGAAAAATTAAGACATCTTGTTCAAGAAAAAATCGAAGCGATCACGATTAGTGTGGGAGTGGCAACGTATCCCGATGATGTGACCGAGATGGATGACTTGATTGACCATGCCGATATCGCTCTTTATAACGCCAAAGACAAAGGCCGCAACCGGGTGTTGACCTACACGGGCGGTAAACCCCCAGAATCTTTAAATCCCCCCTCCGAAGAAAAACAAGATTCCAACATCAAACCAAGGTTAGTGCATTAAGTTTTTTGCAAGAGATCCCGCACTTTCTTCATATCTTCCCAAACAGGCCTTTTTGCATCGGGGTTTCGGAGTAAAAAGGCAGGGTGGTAGGTAGGCATGACTTTGATTCCTCTAAACTCCTGCCACTGACCTCTCATCGCAGAGATTTTTTGGTCAGTTTCCAAGAGATATTGAAAGGCAACCGAACCTAAACAAACAATAACCTTTGGTTTGATCGTTTCGATTTGCTGATGCAAAAATGGAATACAGGTTGCCGCTTCATCCGGCAGTGGCGCTCTGTTTTCAGGAGGGCGGCATTTGGCTATATTCGCAATATAGACAGTGCTTCTTTTGAGGCCCATTGCCTCAATGATTTTGGTGAGCAATTGACCGGCACGGCCGACAAAAGGCTCTCCTTGAATATCTTCATCACGCCCGGGGCCTTCGCCAATAAACATCAATTGAGCCTTGGGACTTCCCACACCAAAGACGATGTTTTTGCGCCCCTCGCAAAGCCGGCAGCGCTTGCAATCACCAATCTCGGCACGAATTTCTTCAAGGGTTTTTGGTTTTTCTGAGCCACCTTTTTTTGATTCCCCTTTAGGCACCCATTCCAGGCCTAGCTGCTTTTGATAAAGGAGGCTTTGTTTTAAATCTTGCACTAACTTTGTGATATCTGACATATGTATTGATGTTGCCGGCTTGGCTACCTGGCGATGAGGGCGCCGAAAGTACGTGATATTTTTTGGGTCGGCCCAAAAAATTCGCTCGACTCTCGCCCCGCCAGTCTTTTATCCCGATAAGGTGTGGCGGGGCTGCGAGACGACTTTCGTCCCCCTCATCGCCACGCCACGCCGGCAACAGTCAATAACGAATGAAATGTTTCTTGTCTATCTTACAATTATAATTCTCGGTCTGTTTCTGGATCCCATTGTTGCGCACGCCTGGGGCCCAGGAACGCATCTTGATATTGCTCTGACTGTTTTGCAACATTCTTTTTGGGCGTTGCCGACTGTTCGTGCCCTCATTGAAACTTATCGTGACGACTTTATCTACGGGGCTGTCAGCCCCGACATCATCGTTGGAAAAAAGTATGCGGGGGCCATTTATCACTGTCACAACTGGTCGATTGGCAAACTCATTTTGGAAGAGGCTCAAACCGACATGGAACGGGCCGCGGCGTGGGGTTATCTCACACACCTTGCCGCCGACACGGTGGCCCATAATTATTTTGTACCCTTTAAAATCATTCGCAGTTTTTCGACACGGTCTCTTTCTCATGTTTATTGGGAGATGCGTTATGACCTTCATATTCCAGATCATTGTTGGAAAGAGTTTAAACATGTCATCCGCCAGGACTACAGACCTTTTGATCATCTCTTAGAGCGCGTTTTGAAGAAAACAATTTTTTCTTTTCGCACCAACAAAAAGATTTTTAATAGCATTTTAATTCTGCAAAAAATGAAGCAACTTCGTTTTGGGCTTAAAGTTTATGCAAAAGCCTCCCGGTGGGAATTGCCAGAAAGAGATAGGAGACACTATAAAGAATTGACTTTAGAGACGATTAAAGATTTTTTGCGCCACCCCCAACAAGCAAAATGTTTAAAAGCTGATCCGGCAGGACAGAGAAAATTACTTTATGCCGCGGAGACGAGAAAACAACTAAAAGACTTCACAAAAGAAAAGAGGCGTAACAAAGAAATCACTCAATTTCTCGAATCAGTAAAACAAAAACTCCATCGCGGCCTGTTTGATTCAACAGTGAGCCTACCAAATCTTTACGATTTCGCTAACTATCGTTGAGGGTTCACACAGACGGCCTTTTCCTTCATAGCCACAAGCCAGCTCACCGCTGTCTGGCTCCAAAACTTTGTAGCCCAATTCTTTAAGACGCCCAATGTTCCACTGCGTTGCCTTGTGTTCCCACATATGAACATTCATCGAAGGGCAAAACAAAACGGGTGCGCGTGTGGCGAGCAAAATGTTGGTGAGCAAATCATTGGCCAAACCGTGAGCTGCTTTGGCAATAAGATCAGCCGTGGTTGGTGCAATGACAACAATGTTTGCTTTATCAGCCAGCGCAATGTGTCCAATTTTTTGCTCTTGGGTAAGGTCAAACAAATCAGTGTGGACCGGATTGTGAGAGAGAGTTTGAAGGGTTAAAGGGGTTACAAATTCTTTGGCGGCACCTGTCAAAACCACATGGACATCAGCCTCTTCTTGAACCAGCAGGCGCACCAACTCACAGCTCTTATAAGCCGCAATTCCACCCCCAACCCCCAAAACAACGGTTTTGTTTTTTAGCGAATTCATTTCAAAGAGGGCAAATCACAATAACTTATGAAAAGCCATGAAATTTTAAAATACATCGGATTTGGAACATAATGCTTTAAAACTTAGACATTCCGAACTGGTTTTGAATAAATTCTATTTATTTTTCAATGAGTTACCAATAAAATTTCTGGCCCATTTTTTGTATGCTTTTGAAGCAACTTTTTTGAGGATTTGCCGAAAACAATTAGGAGAGGTTTTTTAATGGCTGAGAAGTGTCAATTAATTAGTAAATTATCAGTGTCACCCTCCATACTGCTCGGTAGTTTTCTTTATGATATCAGCAAGTTAGGTGGAAATCCTGGGGAGCTAGACACCTGTGACCTAAAGGTTTTCCAAAAGGAATTGGGTATTTCTTTGCCCCAAAAAGCATTTCTCGACAAATTTGGAAAAGGGGATTCGTTTAAACTCATTGAAGCCTCTGAATTTCTTTATAATCAGTATTTATATGCCCCCAACAATAAATATTATGCGTTTTACCCCAAATATTTCAGCAATCAGACCCATGCGGATCTCGCAGAAGTGGCTCTTCGTGACCTAAAAACGACCCTGGAACCTATCGTCGAAGTAGGAGTCCTCAAAAAAATTCCTATCTACGAGCGCATCTTGAAAGAACCGGCCCTGGCAGAATGGCTTTCTGTTGATGAAAAAGAAAAAATTGGAGCAGACATTGCAAAAATTCGTGAACTTTTTGAAGAAAAGAACTGGAAAGACCTCTACCCCCGCATGGACACTTTTGAAGTATCTCTCCCTGATTTGTACGAGACGATTAGCCAACGAGCTCAGGATAACGTTAAATTTTGGGAAAGGGCTGTTGTTGCAACGGAAGTTGTTCACAATGTGTTATTTATCGGGGCCGGTGTTGCAGTGGGAATCGTTGCTGGCCCTGTGGCAGCTGTTGGTGCGACACTGGCATTCGGTTTATCTTCCCTCGCCTCCGAAGAAACTGCCAAAGCTATTTCACAAGATGACTATACATGGCAAAATGCTTTGAAATCTTTTGGCTATCACGCACCGTTTGATATTATCAAAAGTGCCGCTTTCCTATTTCCGCCACTCAAGGCTGCAACCATCTTTGTGGGAGCCACTTTTGTGGAAGTTGCGGCAGACCCATTTGGAGAACCGAAACCTGTTGTTGACCGTTTGATTGATGGAGGTTTTTCAGCTCTGGTTGCAGCGGCCACTTTTTTCGTTGGGAAAAAAGCCGGCGAAAAACTGGGGCCTTATTTTGCAAAATATTTTAGAAGAGCCATCCAGCCAGTTCCGGAGTCACCTCAACTTGTCAGACCAACAGTTGTTGAAACTCGAACGGCTACTTCTCCCTCGCCACCTGTTGAACCGCCTCCTCCAAAAATGGAAGTGGAGCCTGCACCGCCACCCCCCACCCCCAAACCAAAAAGGGTCGAAGCCAGACCCAAAAATGGTGGCCCTAATGGAGCATCGCATTCAGAGAAGGTCTTGCACACCATCAAGAAAACACGATTTGCAGAAGATTGTTTTGAAAAGCTCACACCGTTGGTTAAAGGAAAAATGGAGGAGTTTGTTGCAACACTCGTTAATAAATTAAATTTCGGAGTTCCTATTGCAAAAATTGCTAATGTCATGCGGAACAAGGATTTCGCCGGTGTTTGGGAAGGACGTTTCATGTCTGCTAGCAATGCGAGAGTCTATTTTAAAATCACCGATGATCCCAATGGTTCCAAAATAGTTGAGATTCTCGGTTATTCTTTAGGAGAAGCCGATCGCATTGCTATTTTACAGCATTTTGCTGGTGGGAGGCATTAATGACCACTATTAATTTTGGCTTTATTGAAGCAGCCATCACTGCAGCCCAGGCAGCCCAAGCGGCTTCTAATAGGGCTGAATTAGATGCCGCATTGGAAAAATTGGGGAGGGCGATCCATCCCCTGGATACCTTTGCTGATGGCAATCTATCCCCCTTGGTGGAAAGGCTGACGAGTGGTAGAAGAGCTGTCACTGAAGCAGAACTGAATCAAGTTATCAGGACTATCAACGATGCCGGGGATAAATACCGGGCAAGTTCAGGCACAAAGGAATCAAAAGCCAGCAGTGCGCACACAGGGCACGGTGTTCATGGAAGCCCCAATCCTTATCTTATTCAAGTAGGTCAGTCTAAAACTTTTTCCCCGCGCCCTAACCAAGCCTACATCGCACGGAAAGCAGTGAGCCATTTTAGAGAAGAACACAGAGGTTTTTTTCGCCTCGATACAGGTGAGGGTAAAACACCAACATACGGATTCATCATTCAAGAACTTCGCAAAGAACTTCCCGATGAATACCAAGAGGCACTTGTTGTCATGGGTTGCCATCAAGCAGAACCCGCTCGCAAATTGGCAGAGACGATGAAACATATGTTTCGTGATGAAAAAATCATGTTTTTAGAGGGAGGTATTGAAGCAGAAGATTTTAAAAGAGTTACTTTTGTGGTGGGGACCTATCAACAACTAGCACAAAAATCGAGTATTGACGTTTTGAAAGAATGGGCTGGTCAAAAAAGAATTCTTTTTGTCTTGGATGAAGCGGACATGGTTGTTTTCAAAGGTATTGCAGAAGATGAACATCGAATGGCTACTTGGATTCGTCTCTTGATCGACTTTGGAGTCTTTACACAACATGGGCATTATCTTGCCAGAACACGGCATCGACTGTTGGGGGCCTCTGCAACCCTTGATCGCCCTGATGAAATTTCTCTCTCAACTGTTTGGGGTCCTGGAAATGTTTTCTATCATACACCGATGGCAGAGGGGGTTCGGCGCGGCACTCTTGTGCCCGTGGTTGGTCATGTCTTAGAAATGGATGTTCCAGAAAAAGAAAAACATCTCTTCAGGGATTTTACGAAGATTGTGGATGGTAAGATTGTGGTTGATAAAACAAAAGTGATGTCTGCCTGCGGCAGTGATCATGCTGTTAAAACATCGGTTCGAGCTGTGATCGATCATATGAAGATGAAGATTGGTGCTGGAACGACAAAGGGTGAAGCAGTGCGGCGTGGGATCGGTTATGCCATGGACACCACTGCCTTGGAAAAACACATGCGCTGGCAGCAAGAATTATTTGGGTTGGTAGAGGTTATTTTCCAAATTTATCAAGGCTTGGCTGCATCAAAACCAATGCATGTTGATACAATCCTCGCTCATCTTGGTGGTCTGGAGAAACTAGATGCGTTTGGTCAAACTTTAAAACGGTTTCTCTATGCTAGAGAATGGAAAACGGTGGAATCCCTTTACAGAAAGGCGGTCAGTTCTTTAAAAAATGGGAGAAAAGAAGGTATTTCGGAATTGTTCACTACTCTCTATTCTATTTTGAATGTTGATGTTCGCAGAATCAAAGGAAGACCTTTGGTGGCCACGGCTGTCTGGCAAAGTATGGACATGGATCGTGAAGGCAAAAAAATTCCTCGTGAGGCTCGTCGCACTCAATATCTCAACAAATTTGGTGATCGGGAACTAACGATGAAGGGCTTCAATGCTGGGGTGATCGACATGCTCTGGAGCATTGGGATGTTGGACAGAGGTTTCGACGAACCGATGGCAAGCTTAATTGTTGATAATGCCCCTAGTTCATCGAGAAGAGAAGTGGTGCAAAGGGCAGGCCGTATCATGCGACCACCCGACCCCAAAAATCCTAAAGATCATAGTCAAAAACCAGAATCTATTTATATTACACTGACACCCAATTTGGAAGCCCACCATCTCGATGTGGCCAGAAAAGATTTAGCCCGAGTTTTTGGTACCGAAGTAGATCCTGAGCTCAATATCATTAAGATTCGCCCTACCAAAGAAGGGGATTTTGAGTGGCGTACTCCCGATCCTGTTCAACTTGATTTGGGAGGTGATAAAAAAGTCCATTTAGTGTTGGTTGGGGCTAGAACCGTGGAGGCATTGGTTCATTTTTTAAAAGGACGTTATGGGAAAGATTATGATCCCGAAATTTTGGCCTTCGATGCCGGTGTTGGGGTTGAAGAAGTTGATGATTTATTGCGGGCCATTCGTTTTCCCAAGGAATCCAGATTACGTGCCTTTTTAAAAAATTGGCGTGCCGATGATGCAACAATCCACCAAATCATGGCAATCTATCACTCCGATCTTGCCGACATGAAAACGGTCTATGGTAACGCCTGGAGGATTGTGCAATGAGTGTAAGTGTTGTCACTCCTGCAGGATATGTTACCGGCCTACTTGGTAATCTGGAGACCCTAAGTGTTGCCGGTCAAGAATCAGACATTGCAGAGGTCTTAAACGATTTATTTCCTCAAGTAGATCGTCTTGGTAATGCTGAACTTGGACAGCGTTTAAAAAAAGTAGCAACCGCGTTGCAAAATGGTGATTATAAAAGAACTCAATGGTTACAATCTTCATTATATCGTGAACTCACTGATCTTCAAGCAGCACTCCAAAGTGGTCAAGCTATTGAAGAGGCATTGCAAGCAAGACAAGCTGCTCAAGCGTTAAAAAAAATAGAAGGACCAGGCGGCGGGCGATTTACCTCTTCCATTACTGCAAGACCAGTTCAAAGAGTTTCTGTTGGACCACCACCAGTCATTGAATGGGAGAAGTTTGGATCTAGAAGGTATCCTGCACCGCTCCCCCCAAGTGAAGAGGTGAATACAGCGGGCAGACGATTGGCTTATGTTGTCAGTTACGTTGCCGGAATGGCAGGTCATGGGGAATTCACGGCTGATACAGAAGATTTTTATAGCATCAGTTCTGAGATGCGCAGACGTATCGAAAAAGCGTTATTCGTTCCCAAAGCATTGGGCCAGTTTCCAACACGGGATGCAAGATCGATTATTATCAAAGCCCATCAATTAGAGCCGCTTTATGGAAGATTAGTTCAAGAACTTCTGATCCAATCTATTTTTGAATCACAGGGTTGGTCGTTGGGCGTTCCACTCTCCGATGCCCCGTGGGATCTCTCTTTTTTGTATGCCTTGAGACGCTATGGTGCGATGCAGTTGTTGGCCTCCGAAGAGAAAGCAAAAGAAGTGTCGGAAGACAAAGCGCTCATTCGCGTTGTGCAAGGCAAAGTCAGTTTGGAAGCGGTGAACTGGCATCCAGGCAAAACCCGTCGCGAAGTTTTTGAGCCTTGGTTACAAGGGATAGCCAGCAGAAATGGTAACAATGAAAAACTTTTAGAGAGACAACGCAAATATATTGGCGATGGAATTTTGCGTGCAACAAATTGGCAGCCTCCTCGCAATGGCGCTGGTTGGGAGCCGCAACTCCAATGGATGGTCAGGCGCTGGATTGCCCATTTTCATTTTGGTGCTTTGCCGGCCCGGGGACTTCCATTTAAAACCGATGTGATCATTCGTTTTGCAATGGCGAAACACCCAACAAAACTAGATTTAACTTTTGCGAGAGCTTTGTTGGCCATGATGCGTGATTATTATTCAAAGGCAGAATTACAAGCCATGGGGGATTTTATACCGAGGGATAAATGAGTATTGTTATCTCAAGGGGTTTAGCAGCACTTCAGTCTCAGATGGCAGAAGGTCTTGCCCGACTAACAGCTGACAATGCCGCACTTTTTCAACCAGATTCTTCGTCTTCTTATGAAAACCCTGCTTTGTTAGCTGCGCAACGTTACACAAAAGAAGAACCAAGGAAAATTTCGCCCGGCATTTTCCTTCACGACATGCACGGGGCCTTGAAAAAAGTTGCCGGTTCTCGTTTCGTTGCTAAAACTCCAGAGAATGAAGACAAAGCATTTTTAAGGGCTATCGTGGGTGGTCTTTCCCTCTTTTTGGGGAAAATGGACGCGCAAAGTGAAACAGAGATTGCAGGAATGGTAGATCAAGTAATCTCGCAGATTGCAGACCCTGCCATTCAAAAGCTTATTTTGGGTGCCGGCATTGCATTGCCAACTTCTTCCACAACGTCTGTAGCTGTTTCAGCTCCTTTAACGGTCTTGCCACCTGTTGTAGCCGCACCACAACCTCCTGCTCCAACTGTTGCTGCTCCTATCACGACAACTCTTACCCCTTTTGACTATCATCCAAACAGTGAAGAGAGGTTGGATGCTGAGTTTGAATATCGTCTCGCGAATGTTCACCAGCGCATTCAAGATGCAAATATTTCCTGGCCCTATGATTTTGTCAGATGGTGTCGCTCCCTTTATCTTTTGGCAGGTGAGTTGCCAAATGGAGATGCAGCAAGGGTACGTGGAAATATCACCCGTGGTTTAAGAAGAATCAACGAGTTAGCCTCCATCAGTGTCGAAGATATTCGTCGCCTGTTAGGTCCTTCTGCGATGGCAGTGGGTCGTTACCCCGAAGGAATTTCGCAAGATTGGCCACGAGATATATCCAATGATTTTGGTTCTGCCATTATTGCTGTCCACGATGTCGGTGAAACTGTCATTGCCAACAAAGCAGCCCTCCTCTGGAAGGCAAGCACTGGCTTAGAAAATCAAGATGAGATTAGAGGTGATTTGGTTTCGATCCTGCGTCGTTTCGAAATAGCTTTGTTATCGGGAAGAGAAACAGATCATGAGGAAATAGAAAAAGCGCTTGATGAAATTGCGTTGAAAATTCCGGAAGCCAAACGCCCGGAAATGTTCTTAAAGAAAGAAACAGTACCACAGCCTTCACCCATCCCGTTAGAACCCATGTCGCAAGCAGAGTGGGTACAAAAAAGTTTGGATTTTTTGGTTTATGAAAAATCAAAATGGGGAAGTATGGAAGGAGAACTCTCCAATCAATTAGAGCATCTTTTTAAATTATTGAAAGTCGAAGAGGCTTTAGCACCACGTGCACCAGAGCTGTTGGGATTGGCATTTCAACTGATGTTATCTTATCGCCAGATGGTGGGGGTATCCGGAATAGAAGCTTTGGCATTGGGTAAAGATCCCAGCCTACCGATCAGTTTTGAAGACAGGGCTAAAGCCTTTGACATGATGAAGGCTGCCCACAACCAGCTCGATCTTCTTCAAGAGTGGGGTGATGCCTATAATAAAGATCCAAAAGCTTATCAACCGTTGTTCGGTGAAAATGGTCTTGCCGAAATAGTCTCTCGCTACATCGTTCATGCTCGAGGAGGATCCCAAAACCCACTTGAAGAAGCGAGTGGAAATTTTGTTCAAGCACACCCTGAGTTGAAACTTTCAACTGCTATGGCCCGCAGGTTACTATCCTATTTTGTTGGGCTAACAGATGGAACTTTTAACGAGGCTTTCTTACAAGAAGTGTTAGGGGCCAAACCTAAGGCTCAAGAAGCGGCTGGACCAGAGCTTGATTTAGAAAATACCCCATTTTTGGATGTTGATCCAAATAAATACACTCCCTATGGGCGCGTTTTTGGAAAAGTTGTTCTGGATGGAGGAGTCATCCGAGTAGGCGGTGGCAAAAATAGACCTGGGATCTTTTTTGGGATTTATTTGACAACCTTAGAAAAGATTTACCGAAAATACCGTGAACAAGTTCGCACATCCGGTAGCAGTAGTTTCGAGTCGGCCTATACATTGGCCGTGAAGCAGGAAAAATATCAAGAAAGATATAGAAAAGACTATGAAAAATTGTTTGGGGATCTTCTTAGATTGCTGGGTGAAAATAAGGATATGGCCGATTTGGTGGAAACAGCAATTTTGTCTGGTAAGACTCAGTTAAAGGTACCTGAAAAGCAAGCAATACCTACAAGTGGCGGCCCTCCCATGGAACGACCTGTGGAAGAGGCGCCTACTGCAGCGCTAGCGCCAACACCAGCTCCAGTTTCAGTACCACCATCGGTTGAAGTATCGAGACCAGCTGCAACAAGGGTTGATGAAGCCGTCTTTGCCGGTGCCGCACTCGTTTCACCCGATGCTCCTCCTGCCGAAGCTAACCCCTTTATCGAAGCAGCTGCAATAGTATCAGAGTTTGTTCCACCCCCAGCAGAGGTAGTTGTATCTTCAGGAGTTGCCGTAGTCGAAGTGCCACCACCTGTTGAAACAGCGACAATTCCAGCGATCGAAGAAGAAATATTAATTGTAGATGAAGTAGAGGTAGAAACATTTCCAGCGATTCTAGCCCCCTATATTACTAAATGGTCCCTGGGTGAAGTTGAGAAAAAAGTATTGCAAGATATGTGCGCGGTAACTTCACCAGAAGCTGTTTTGAAAGCTCTGGATAATATTGAACAAAACAGTTGGGAGAGTGAGGAGCGAAAAAGAAAGATTCTGACAGAATATGCAAGGGCTTTAGAACTTGGAAGAATAACAGAGAGAGGTAAAAAAAGAGTTGTAGAGCTTCTGGCCTCTAAGGAAAATTTTGGGAGGGTGAGACTTCTCCTATCTGTTGCCGCTGCAAAACCGACCAGTCTGGTTTTGGATCAGATTATTCCAGACCCCATTCAGTTGGGCAAAAAGGGGGGGCGATATCTAGATATTGACTTTAAATCTTACCCTCCTGTAGCTGTGGTTCGGCCTGCAATCACTCTTGCAGAAGGATTATACGAAGAAATAGCCGTCATGCCGAGTGGGCGTTCCGTATTGATTAGAGGACCTTTTAAAGGGGATGCCATTGATATCGGAATAGATCACGGGCAGCTCCAGAAAGGGATCGGTGGTCTTTTAGGTGAATTGGCAAGGGCTCAAGGGGCCATTGAAAGTGGCGCGCGAACCTCTCTCTTGCTCCTCGTTTTTAACGAAAATGGCATGACACCGCGTGCCCGAAAATACTTTTTTAGCCAGCACCCTCAAGGCACTTTGATTGAATGGTATGGAAACACTTTTAGTCGGTGGTCTTTAGAAAAATATGACGATGAAATTATGCTGCAGGAAACCCGTTTTGATAGAGAAGGGAATAAAATTTCTGAAAAACTTAATTCTATTGAAACATTCGAAGGAGAAGTAGAAGTTCATTTTGTTACAGCCAATGATCGCAATCCCCACACGGAACGCCTGATAGAAAAACCAACCACGCGAGCAATTGAAGATTTAAGGGCGATGGGAGAATCCAAAGAAGCGATTCGTTTGAAAGTTGTTCGGGATGCGGCCATTAACGCCGTCGGTTTTCTCAATCCCAATCACCCCGATGCAGATAAAGTCATCGAAGTGGCTAAGAAGTTTGGTCAATCTCGTCTTAGTAAGAGACAAATTGTTGAATTGAAAGAGGAGCTGGATGCAGTTGTCATTGAAATAGAACATCGCTTTGACTCCACAATACCTCCTAAAGCTGTCGAATTGGCAGCCCTTGTGGGTGTAGAAAAATTAACTCAGTTGCTGACAATAAAAGGAATCTCTTCTGAAAATGTCGATGAATTGATCCATCACCTCTTGGTTTTAAAAACCAAGTTCAATGGAGAAGTCATTGTCAAAATAGTCGATCAATTGTTGGAAGTGAGTACAAAAAATCTCGCCCACTTTACAACACTTCTCAACCGCCTTGCTCAACTAGAAAGACTAGTAAGACAACGGGGTTTAAACATCACCGATATCACTTTAAAACCAGAAACCCTTTATGGTGGATGGGCCCTGACTTTGGATGGAAAGGTCATCTTGATCGGTTCTACTAAGGGGGAACCTTTTCATGTCCCATTCCCATTGGGCGGGACAATGAAACAGGCTGAAGGGATTGCCGGAGCTTTAGCTCCCAATTTCGAAAGGGTAGAAGATGCGATTTTAGAAGGGAATGTGAGTGGCTTGCTTTTAATGTTGGTTGGAGAAGATGGAATTACCGAGCAAGGTAGAGACTCACTTTGGACAACCTTTGGATCCGATGCAGAAGTCTGGGTTCTCAAAATAACCAATGATCAACAGGCCGATCATTATATCTTCAAAAAGAATAAAGAGGGCCCTTTGGCCGAATCGCTGGGAGAAGAAATTTATGAGGTGATCTCCTTTGCTCGTGAAGAAGAAGAAATTAAAATTGAAAAACTGGAACGAAAAGAAAGCCGTCAGGTCGTCAGTCCACTTTTGCTTGCAAAAAGAATTCTCGGTGTTGTGAAGCCCAAACCTTCTCCAGAGGGTGCACCAGCAAAGAAGCGTTGGGAACACATTGACGCGGATTTTGCAAAAATCTTTGCTGATCATGAGGTTACTGCACAACAAATTTGGGGACCTTTGAGCGAAATTGTGAATGATGAACGTGTTTTGAAAAAAGGAGATGCATTTATTGATTTGATGGAGTTTGCCGATCAGTTAAATGGAACCTTTGAAGCTCATTTAATGCCAATGAGTGCCTTGGCAACGGGAATTCAAATTGGAGAGCCCGTTTTTCCGGGAATAGACTTGCTCAAATGGAGAGATTTAATCGAAACTTCGACATTAGGAATCCAAGAAGCACTGTTTGATCTTAGTGACACAGAAGAAGAGGGAATCGCAAAAATCGTAAAGATTCCCCAACATCTGCATGAGTTTCATCTTTTGCTTCATCAGATTTTGATGGTTGAACTAAACGGTTATCGCAACCTCCTTAATCGGTTAGACAGTGTGAAGGCTTCAAGCGACATCCCGCCCGATTTGGCAAGACAAAAGGAATTGATTGAAACACTTCGAGGGCGTGCTGCAGATTTGGGAAAATACCTGGGGGCCGATTTCTTTAAAGAGCTCAATAAGATTCGGACCATCATGCAAAACAGAATCAATTACTTTAATGAAGTGTTGAAACCCAAGATTTTTGAATTTCAAACGAGGGATGATTTGGAGCTTCCTTCTTCGAATCCAATAACATCCGACCTCTATGCTTTTGTGGATAAATATGGTTTTAAACGGGGAAGGGAGGCAGAGCATGGAGTTCTCTTTGTAAATCCAGCTACAGGAATAACCGTAAATCTGCCCTACGACGATAAAGGTCTTGATCCACGCACGATGAAAAACTCCAGATCGGATGCTATAAAAGCTGTCGAAGAATCTTTGCGTAAAGAAGGCCGCATGCCCCCTGCTTAGGCCTTTTCCCTTTTGGCGAGGTAGTCCAACACAGATTTGGCAAAGAGTTCGAAGTCGCTTAGATGTTGCTTAAGAACGCTATAAATTTCTTTGTCATCCGTTTCCCAATAAAGATGCACCAAGCGGTTTCTCATTTTTGCCATTTTTCGCAATTTTGTGAGAAAGCCCTCGGTGACCACTCCATTTTCCACGAGTACTTTAAAGCTGTCGGCATAGTCCTTTGGCGCTCTAAAGCCAAATCTGGAGATGAGATGGTTTGTCAAATCAAGACATGTCTCTAAAGCATATTGGAGATTGAGGCGAGCGCTGTCTTTTTTCATCGCATCTTTTAGGAAATCAGCCTCAGAAAATGCGCCGAGTTCTTTCAACTTTAAAACATATTGACGAAGCCGATCTACGAGCATTGTTACTTTTTTTATATCAACCATGCGTCAACCCTTGTTCGCGAATCGTTCGCAAACGTTCCGAGCAATAGTTATCGATAAAAAATTTGAAATCAAAATAATGTTTGCGTGTTCGCTCTTCATAATTTGCTCGTATAGTATCCGAAATTGCGTAGAGTAATTTGCCGTCTGTGATTACTTTTCCTTGAAAATCAAGAGGGGCATCATTGATAATTCGAACATCAAACTCAAACGTTGGAAAGGAACCTTCCAAAAGGTCTTCGATCTCAATTTCAAAATCCCATCGATTCTTTCCAAAGTGTTTTGTATTAATAACCAAAGCAATATCGACATCACTAAGGGGCGTGGAGTTGCCTGTTGCGTAGGAACCATGCAAATAAACAAGTTCCAAAAAGGAATTTTTTTTTGCTAATTCTCGGAAGGCCCTCCCCAAATTTTCTTTATCCTGAGGTTTCATGACACTCATTATAGCGAATATGCTTAAAGTTTCAACCCATTTTCATTTTCAACAATACATTATAATGACTTCTTGAGGGCTTCTTTGATTCTTTGGATACCTTCTTTGATGGATTCGGTGTCACAGGCGTAAGAAAGTCGCAAATAGCCTGGGGCGCCAAAGCCTTCGCCGGCAACCACAGCAACGTGGGCTTCTTCTAAAAGGGTGTCGGCAATTTGTTGCGAAGGTTTTTTAAAGGCTGTGATATTGGGGAATAAATAAAAAGCCCCTTGGGGTTTGAAGCAGGTGACACCTGGAATTTTTGTCACCAGCTCGAACATCAGGTTGCGTCTTTTTTCAAATTCCTTACGCATTTTTTCTATTTCACCATCACAATCGTTGAACGCCGTCACAGAGGCCCTCTGAACAAAAGTGGCAATCGAAGTAATTTCTTGGCTCTGTAAAATCTTCATTTTGTCGATCAGTTCTTTTGGGCCGGCGGCAAATCCCATCCGCCAACCGGTCATTGAATAAGCTTTGGAAGCACCATTGATCAAGATCGTTTGATTGCGCATGGCAGGTGCCGCCTCTACGAAAGAGGCTTGTTTGAAACCATCGTAAGTTAGTTTTGAATAAATTTCGTCCGACAAAACCCAGATTTTTTTCTTGGTACAGATGTCGCCAAATTCTTTTAGCTCTTCTTTTGTATAACAAGCTCCTGTTGGGTTGGAGGGAGAATTAAGGATGAGCATTTTTGTTTTAGGGATAATCGCTTTCTCGAGTTGTTGCGGTGTCATTTTAAAACCGGCCTTGTCATCGGTTTGAATGATAACCGGTTTGCCACCCGCCAACAAAACCTGATCGAGATAAGAGACCCAATAAGGAGCAGGGATAATCACTTCATCTTCATTATCAATCAAAACCTGAAGAACAATATAAATAGATTGTTTCGCTCCACAGCCGACAATGATTTCGTCTGGTGAATAATCGAGCCCGTGATCTTTTTTGAGTTTTTGCGCGATGGCTTGGCGCAGTTCTGGAATTCCAGGCACCGGGGCATATTTTGTCCAATTTTCATCGAGCGCTTTTTTGCAGGCCTCTTTAATTTTTTCAGGCGTTGGGAAATCGGGCTCCCCGGTGGTGAAATCAATCACCTTGATTCCCTTGGCTTTTAGCTCCCTGGCCTTGGCCGCCGCCGCCAAAGTCGAAGAAGGTTTGATGTTTAAAATTCGCTTTGAAAATCGCATACTTATTAAAAAGGCGTCGGACGCCTTTTAAGGGCATAGTGATTATTTTAATTTCGATTTTAGAAGTTTTTCCACTTGTGGGTGGATCATCCCTTTGCAAGAGCCTCCAAACGTTAAAATCTCTCGTATAAATGTTGAGCTCAGATGGGAATATTTTCCCTCTGTCATCATAAAAATGGTTTCCAGTGAAGGGTAGAGGGCTTTGTTGACCAATGCCATTTGCGATTCATATTCATAGTCACTCATGTTGCGAATACCTCTCAGTAGTGTGCGAACTTTTCTTTGTTTTGCAAAATCGACCAACAAACCGTTAAAAGAAACAACTTCAATTTTATCTTTATAAGCTTTAAGAAGTTTTGCCAATAAGTCCACACGTTCTTTAACATTTAGGATTGGTTTTTTGGAGGTATTGGTTGCAACAGCAACAACGAGTTTGTCAAAAATTTTCAAACCCCGCTCAATGATATTGAGATGTCCCATCGTGGGAGGATCAAATGACCCGGCACAAATTGCAATTTTATCCATGATTATCCTCTCTTCAAAAAACTGACCAAGGTTTGTCCATATTTTCTTTCGTCCGTCAAGCGCAAGCCCTCTATTGCTCCAATTGGTTCCTTGGGATGGTGCTCTACTATAATAATTGTTTCATCGTGCAGAAGAAAGCTATTTGCCAGTTTGTTTAATGTTTTTTTGACGAAACGTTTTTCATAAGGGGGGTCGACAAAGATAAGATCGAATTTTTTTTGTTTTTTAGAAAGAATAGCGATTGTCTTTGCCGCCGACAGGTAAAAGACATTGGCTCTATCGGCAAAGCCACATAGATCAATATTTTTGCCGATCAATTTTAAAGACTCTTTGGAATCATCCGCAAAAACAGCTTCTTTAGCCCCTCGGCTTAAAGCCTCAATCCCCATAGAACCGGTCCCTGCAAAAAGATCCAAAACAGTCCAATCGGTGACATCAAAAAGGATATTGAAAACCGCCTCTTTGACCTGATCGAGTACGGGCCTGATGAGATTGGATTTAGGGCTGGCAAGTCGCCTCCCTTTGGCTTCACCTGCAATCACACGCATTTATTTACCTCCGTTTTGTTGAAAATGACGGGCTCCGGGTCGGCTTGCTGCACGCCCTCCCGACAGATCGGGCTGACAGCTGCGCCGACCACCCGTCATTTTCAACTTCACATTTTTCGGAGCACCTATGCGAAAACACCCTATCTTAATGATTGGAGTGAATGGGTGGCCCGGAGTGTTTGCTGTGGGGTTTAGTTAGGGGCCCCCACAGAAACACGGAGGGGCAGGACCCGTTCACTCCACTCAATATTATTAAGGTGTTTTCGCAAAGGTCGGAGAAGTCTATGCATAGAACTTGCATTAATTCAAAAGACAAGCTATGGCGAGCGAATAATAAGGAGGATTCATGAAACGCAAATTTTGGCATTGGGCTTTTTTATTAGCTTTGACCCTGTCACCCGTTCTGGCAGAGGCTGCCAAGACAACCTATGTCTACACCGACAGACGCTTTCATTTCGTGAAGCGTGTTGAGATGGACAAAGAGGAACTCAAAGAACGTCAAGTGAACCATCCTTA
Source organism: Deltaproteobacteria bacterium RIFCSPHIGHO2_01_FULL_43_49 (assembly GCA_001798075.1). Classification (GTDB taxonomy): domain Bacteria; phylum UBA10199; class UBA10199; order SPLOWO2-01-44-7; family SPLOWO2-01-44-7; genus SPLOWO2-01-44-7. The sequence continues at coordinate 152,673 of MGRG01000012.1, forward strand.
CACCTTCACCGATTTGCAGCTCAGAGATATGTTGGCAGGTGTTAAATTTAGCAGACAGCTTGTTTTCAAAAAAGAGGTTCAAGAAGATGCTGTTTTCAACCAGGCAAATTTGGATTTTTTAGTGCCACACCTTGTTCAGGCTTTTAAAGAATCGCAACCCAACGAAGAAATTGTTTTTGCTTTTATCACTCATCGATCAAAGTTTGTTGTGAGAGACGACCAGCTAACGATTGTGCGTTCGTGGGTGGAAGGGAATCAGCTTCATATGGAATTTCGCAAGCTGATGGCCAAGGTTGATGTGACGAACTACGACAAGTTGGGCGATGTGAATCAGGCGATGAATCGGGCGCAAGGCTTGCGCGTTGCTTTGGAATTAACACCGGGTCAGCAGTATGGCAGAAGCACCGATGAGGTTTTGTTGACCATTCCTTCTGCTTCTGCTGTGGCGAGTGCTCTTGAAAAACCAAAAGAAGAAAAGGCCAAAGAAGAGAAGAAAACGGCCAAGGTTGAGAAAAGGACGACAGTTTCTGAGCCGGTTAGTGGTTCTGCTGCCGATCGGTTGAAACAACTAGATCAACTCAAAAAACAGGGGCTTATTAGTAAGGAAGAATACCAACAAAAGCGCCAGGAAATCTTGAATCAGCTGTAGGCGAAAAAAATAGCGGGTCCTGCCCCTCCGTGTTTTTTTGTTCAGAAGCAACTTTTTTGGCGCCCCGCCGAAGAACCCATCAGAAAGGTCTTATTTCCATGAATGCACCTTTAACGAGTTTATTTCTAAATCCAGGCATGGTTGCCAATCTTGGTGTGCCTAACATTTTGTCGGGGTTGCCCCCAACAGTGGAACTGGGTTCGGTAGTTGAGGGTTTTGGCCAAGCCATTGAACATGCTGCTCCAAATTATTTTACTGATTGGGCGGAGTCTGCTCGACGTCTACAAGAGCTATTACAAAGAGGTGGAACTCCTGAAAAATTTCAACGCCTTCAAAGTTCTTTATCAGGCATCATTGACGAACTGGGGGAAGACGAATTGAACGCCGTTTTGGCCAAAACCGGCTGGAAACCTTCAGAACAATTTTTAAAAGATCGTTCCCCCGTGAAAATTGAGACGACGATGGCTTATGTAGATGCAACTGCAGGTGTTGTCATTCATGAACTGGCCGAACTTGTTGCTGCGGAGAGTGTCAGCCGACCAGGAAGTAAGACTGAGGCAACGTATGACTCGGCAGAGTGGATCAAGGATCGCATGACCGATTTAGGTTTTAAGGATATCATCCTGCTCGAGGCGGAGAACAGTAATCCCAGTGTTTTTGGCCAAATTGTCGTCGATCCCAAAGCACCAACTGTTCTTTTCTATGCCCATCATGATGTGAAACCCCCTGGAGGGGAGTGGAAACAGGTAGATCCTTTTAAAGCAGAAGTGCACAATGGTAGATTATTTGGAAGAGGGGCAGCCGATGACAAAGCAGGTATTATGGCTATTTTGTCTGCTGTGCAGGCGTATCAAGATGCCGGTTTAAAACTCCCTGTTAACGTCGCTGTACTGTTTGAAGGGGAAGAAGAAATCGGCTCTCCACATTTAGATAAAATTCTTGAAGTGTTAAAAACCAGGGTTCAAGATTTTCAACCCAATGTTGTGGTGACTTGCGATTCCATGAATATGAAGGTTGGACTCCCCACTGTAATAGCAAGCACTCGTGGGATTGCCGATCTGATGGTGACCGTCCAGTCGGTAGCTCAAGGTTCCCACGCTGGTCGCAATAGTTATGCCATGGATGCTTATCAAGCCTTCTCAGCATTGATCTATAATATGATAGGCTCTTACGGAGAACTTTATGTTTGGGGATTGACCGATTGTGCCCCCGAAATTCCAATAAGTTTTCGAAAAAGTTTAGATAAGCTTGCAGAACTTATTACATTGGATGAATTGCGTGATGCAGCTCACATGTCGCATGATGCCAATTTTTTAGTCCCCCGAGAAGAACCGACTGTCCAAGATGTTTTGGGTCATACCTGGCGTGGTTACGCGATGAAGATTTTAGCAGTGCAAGGAGCTCAAGATATCGAAAACGCGGCTGGTATGATTGTTCCTAAAGTTAAAACGTTAATTCAATTGCGAATTCCTCCCCGTGTTGATTCAGTCCAAGCGGCACTAATTTTAATTAAAACTTTACAAGAAAAAGCACCCAAGGGGGTACGTGTTGATATTGTTGTGGCGGGGGAAATCGTTGATCCTTGGGAGACAAAAATTGATGGCCCTGCTGCCAATGCTTTACTCAGTGCTTTAGACATGGGTTATGGAAGAGAAGCGGTCTTGGGTGGTTCGGGTGGGGGGATCGGTTTTTTAAGTATTATTGGAAAACATTTTCCAGAGGCAACCGTGTTACCGATTGGAACAGAAGATCCTCTTTCCAATGCGCACGGTCCCAACGAGAGTGTAGCCATAGAAAATGTTATAGGGACAGCCCGCTCGATTGTCGCCTTTCTTTATAATATCTCGAGGCGTTTAGGGTAGGTCGGAAATAATTCGCAGCCTTTTTTGGTGACAGTAACAATATCTTCAATGCGCACGCCACCGGTTTTTCGGTAGTAAAGACCAGGTTCCACAGTGACGATTTGACCCTCTTCAAGATAAAAATCTCTCGCAGTCATTCGCACGGGCTCTTCATGAATTTCTAGCCCAATCCCATGGCCCGTGCCGTGAATGAAACCTTGTTTCACTCCGTTGATCTCTTTTGTGGGATAACCTTGGGCTTGAAAATATTTTTGGATCGCTTGATGGATTGTTTTGCCATTGATGCCCGCCTTAATTTTTGAAATTGCCATTTCTTGCGCAAACTTCACGGCCGCATATTGTTTTTTTAACTGAGGGGTAGCCCTCCCTTTGCAAAAAGTTCTGGTCGCATCGCCATAAAATCTCGTTTTATCGGAGCGGGGAAAAATATCGACGATGATGGCTTGATTGGGTCTCAAAGGCCCAGAGCCAACGCAGTGGGGGTCGGTTGCTTGCAAACCTCCTGCAACAATGATGTCGGTGGTACGAAACCCAAGTTCCAACAAAAAGCGATCCAATTCAAATCGCAATCGCTCCGAACTTAAAATTTTTCCTTTCCAGTAGAGTTGACCCTTTTTGATTTGAGACTCTCTTAAGATTTTTTCTGCCAAACCAATGGCTCTAAAGACAACTCGTTGCGCATCCTTCATCCATTTTTTTTCTTTGAGGGTTTTGATCGTTCGTTCTGGATAAAACGGGTGTTCCCCTGGAAAAATTTTATAGCCCAGTTTTCTTAAAGCATCGACGAGTGTGAAACTTGTAGACCGTGGGGTAAAAATCGTTTTGGCTTTGAGTTCTTTAAGAAAAGTATCGATGAGCCCCACTGTATTGGCAGTCCCTTTTTTTGCAGCCTTTTCGCGAATGGCGGAAAGGGAGAGAACGCGATCGACGTTCGCCTCTTTTTTGCCCCGCTCATATTCCAAATCGGAAAGTAGCAGGTATTTTTTGCTATTGTGCTCCACATATAAAACATCATCCGGCGCTAGAAAATGGCTGGCATAATAAAGATCAGCGTTTCTATCGGGGCAGTCATAAATCAATTTGGTCTTTGGCTTTGACATAGATGAGCGCATCATATAGCAAAAAAAATTGGATGCAATTTCTAAAACCTTTCGTCAAACGGTTCATCGGTGGTGAGAGTCTCAAAGAGGCTCTGGCGACCCTTCAAAATTTAAAAAAGGAAGGTTTTAAAACCACGCTCGATTATTTGGGGGAGAGTGTCACAAACCGTGATCAAGCATTAGAAGCAACTCAAGAATATATCCGCAATTTAAGAGAATTGAACCCACTCGGGCTCGACAAAAATATCTCCATCAAGTTGACACAGATCGGTCTCGATATTGACGAAGGATTTGCCAAACAAAATTTGATTGAGATTGTCAAAACAGCCAAGACGATGAATGGTTTTGTGAGGGTGGATATGGAAGGCTCTGCCTACACCGAGGCGTCCCTTCGATTGGTTTCGCAAGCCCATCAAGAAATTCCATGCATCGGGGCTGTTTTACAAACGATGCTTCGAAGAACAGCTCAAGATGTCCTTTTACTTATTAAAAAGGGGGTTCGCATTCGTTTGGTGAAAGGGGCTTATAAAGAACCCATCTCCATTGCATTTCAAGACAAGCGCGATGTGGATGCACAATATGTAACCATCATGAAACGCTTACTCACCTCCGGCATTTATCATGCCATTGCGACCCACGATGAAAAAATTATCAATGAAGCCGAGACGTTTGTGGGCAAAATGGGACTAAAAAAAGATTCTTTTGAATTTCAGATGCTTTTGGGTATTAGGGCTGATTTAGCAAGACAGTTGGTCAAGGAAGGTTGGAATGTTCGCATTTATGTGCCATATGGCAAGGCGTGGTTTCCATATTTCATGAGGCGTTTACGGGAACGGAGGGAAAATGTCTGGTTCGTCATCAAAAACCTATTTAGAGGAAGCTAACAAATATTCGGCTAAGAATTATCATCCTTTACCTGTCGTGTTGTGCAAAGGGGAGGGGGTTTGGGTCTGGGATGTAGAGGGAAAAAAATATCTCGACATGCTCTCTTCTTATTCCGCACTCAACCAGGGACATTGTCATCCCAAAATTGTAGCCGCGGTTCAAAAACAGGTTGCCAAGCTGACATTGACTTCGAGGGCGTTTCACAACGACCAGATGGGGCCATTCATGAAGCGCTTGTGTGAATTGAGCGGATTTGAAAAATGTTTGCTGATGAATTCTGGGGCGGAGGCGGTGGAAACGGCGATCAAGGCAGCCAGACGTTGGGGTTATACCAAGAAAAAAGTTGCTAAAGATAAAGCGGAGATCATTGCTTGTGAAAATAATTTTCACGGGCGCACGACAACAATCGTTGGATTTTCAACTGAGCCACTTTATCAAAATGGCTTTGGGCCTTTCACGCCTGGTTTTAAAATCATTCCTTATGGAGATGCATCGGCTTTGGAAAAGGCGATCACACCCAACACAGTTGCTTTTTTGGTAGAGCCGATTCAGGGAGAGGCAGGGATTATGATTCCTCCCGCTGGATATTTGAAGAAGGCCAGAGAAATTACGAAGAAAAATAATGTTTTGTTGATGGCCGATGAAATTCAAACCGGTTTGGGGCGAACCGGAAAACTTTTTGCGTGTGAGTACGAAAATGTAAGGCCTGATGTCTTGATTGTAGGAAAAGCTCTGGCTGGTGGAATGTATCCTGTCTCCGGAATTTTGGCAGATGAAGAGGTGATGAGTGCCTTTGTTCCAGGAAACCACGGTTCCACTTTTGGTGGCAACCCTTTGGGATGTGCAGCCGGTCTGGCAGCCCTCGATGTGATTGTCGAAGAGCGTTTGGCTCAAAGGGCGAACGAAATGGGTGAATATTTTATGGGTGAACTTTGCAAAATTAAAAATCCAGCCATCAAAGAGGTCCGTGGGAAAGGTCTGCTCATTGGGATCGAAATCAAAAAAGAATTTGGTTTGGCCCGGCCTTATTGTGAAAAACTGATGGAACTTGGAATCTTAGCCAAAGAGACTCACGACCAAGTCATCCGTTTTGCCCCACCGTTGGTCATAAAAAAAGAAGAAATAGACTGGGCCTTGGAGAGGATTTTGAAGGGACTACTTCCGAGATGAAGCGGAAAGAATGTTTTTGCGAAGCCGAATGTTTTTGGGAGTCACCTCGACTTGCTCGTCATCACGGATAAATTCAATGGCCCTTTCAAGTGTCATCGGCACGACAGGTGAAAGAATGATATTTTCATCTTTTCCGGCTGCACGCATGTTGGAAAGCTTTTTCGTCCTGCACGGATTGATGTTCAAATCGTTTTCTCGGTTGTTTTCTCCAACGATCATCCCTTCGTAGACAGGAACGCCCGGCTCCACAAACAAAACACCCCGCGGCTCCAAATGAAAAAGACCATAAGCAACCGTTTCACCACTCCGGTCAGAGACTAAAGACCCATTCACTCTAGACTTGATATCACCACGGTAGGGTTCATAGCCTTGAAGATAAGAATTCATCAGCCCGGTTCCTTTTGTGTCGGTCAAAAATTCGTTCCGATACCCAATCAAACCTCGTGAGGGGATTGAAAATTCAAGACGGACACGGCCTGTTCCATGATTGACCATATTGATCATTCTGCCTAAGCGGCGTGAGAGCTTTTCGGTGACAATCCCTGTAAAATCTTCTTGAATGTCGATATAGAGATGTTCAATCGGCTCCACTTGAACGCCGTTTTCTTCCTTCAAAATAACTTGCGGGCGTCCTACACTCACTTCAAATCCTTCTCGACGCATGGTCTCAATCAAAATGGCCATTTGAAATTCACCACGTCCTTTAACGATAAAGCTATCAGCAGTTTTATCTTCTTCGACCCGAAGGGCTACATTATGGAGGGTTTCTTTTTGAAGCCGCTCTAGAATTTTTCGAGATTGGACAAATTTTCCATCGCGTCCGGAAAAAGGGGAGGTATTGATCATGAATTTCATGGAGACAGTCGGTTCATCCACCGTAATTCTCTTGAGGGCCTTGGGTGTGTCGACAGTGCAGATCGTATCGCCGATCTCCACATTTTCTATGCCAGACAGGATTACGATCTCTCCTGGTTCCACCGAATCGACTTCACCAAACCGAATGCCGTCATAGACCTGCAACTTCGAGACTTTTAAGGGTCTGGGGATCGTATCCTTTGCGATACAAACCAAGTTATCATTTTGCTTTGCCATTCCATTGAAAACCCTTCCGATAGCGAGACGCCCCAAATAATCGGAATAAGAGAGATTGGTAACTAACATTTGAAAAGGTTCTTTGGGATCAAATCGGGGTGGAGGAACTTCGTCGATGATGGTTTCAAAAAGAACGCTTAAGTTTTTTCCGCGTCCCTCAAGCGTTTTCTGTACAATCCCTTCCCGACCGATTGCATACAAAACAGGAAATTCAATCTGTTTGTCGTCGGCATCGAGATCGATAAAAAGGCTATAGACTTCATTCAAAACTTCTTGGGGGCGCGCATCTTTTCTGTCGATCTTGTTGATGACAACAACGATTTTTAAATGGGCCTCGAGTGCTTTTTTAAGGACGAAACGAGTTTGTGGAAGAGGACCTTCCGAAGCATCCACCAGCAAAATCGCCCCATCAACCATTTTGAGGCCTCGTTCCACTTCACCCCCAAAGTCGGCGTGCCCGGGGGTGTCGATGATATTGATCTTCACATCGTTCCAATAAATAGAGCAGTTCTTCGAGGCAATTGTGATACCCCGCTCCCGCTCCAAATCCATGCTATCCATGACCCGCTCGTTGACCGCCTGGTTTTCACGGAAAGTCCCACTTTGGCGCAGCATGAAGTCGACCAGCGTCGTTTTGCCATGGTCCACGTGGGCAATAATGGCCACATTTCTTAAGTTTTTATTGGTGGCTAATTCTTTCATTTTTCCTCGCTAATGAGGGTCGAGCGTATAGTCCCAAAAGATGCTCAAAAGCAATGGAAATTAAAAACTGGATACTGTTTCACTTCATTGACACCCTAAATTCCTTCATTTAGATTGGCTCACCATGTCGCAAGAGCTGGCAAAGGCCTACGATCCCAAAGAGGTAGAGCAGAAGTGGTATTCTTTTTGGTTGGAGAAAAACCTTTTTAAAGCTCAGGATTCTTCAAAGAAAAAGCCCTACTGTATTGTGATTCCCCCTCCCAATGTGACCGGTGCCCTCCATATGGGGCATGCCCTCAATAACACACTTCAAGACATTTTGATTCGCTGGCGGCGGATGCAAGGTTTTGAAACTCTTTGGCAGCCGGGGACCGATCATGCAGGAATCGCCACACAAAATGTTGTGGAAAGAGAAATTTTGGCGAAAGAGGGAAAAAGCCGACATGATGTGGGGCGTGATGAATTGATCAAAAAGATTTGGGTCTGGAAAGAGCAATATGGCGATCGGATCTTAAAACAACTGGAGGCGCTCGGTGCTACCTGTGATTGGTCGCGTACTCGCTTTACATTGGATGAGGGTTTAAGTGATGCGGTGCGAGAATGTTTTGTTCAGCTTTATAAGAAGAAACTCATCTATCGTGGAAATTATATTGTCAATTGGTGCCCGCGATGCCGTACCGCTTTGGCCGATGATGAGGTAGAACACGAAGAACATAAAGGTCATTTGTGGTATATTCGGTACCCATTCAAAAATCAAAAATCAAAAATCAAAAATCAAAAATTGGGTGAGCACTTGGTGGTGGCGACGACAAGACCAGAGACGATGCTGGGTGATACGGCAGTTGCGGTAAATCCAAAAGACAAACGCTACAAAGATTGGATTGGAAAAACATTGATCCTTCCTGAAGTAGGACGCGAACTTTCCATCATTGCCGACAATTTTGTCGATCCAAAATTTGGGACCGGTTGTGTGAAAGTAACGCCGGCCCATGATCCTAACGATTTTCAAATGGGACTTCGTCACAAATTGCCTCAAATCAATGTCATGAATGCCGATGCGACGATGAATGACAATACGCCGCAAAAATACCGTGGGATGAAGCGTGAAATTTGCCGCAAGCATTTGGTAGAAAATCTTCAAGCACAAGGGTTGATTGAAAAGATTGAAGAGCATACACACTCCGTTGGCCATTGTTATCGCTGTAATACCGTCATTGAACCCTGGCTTTCCGAACAGTGGTTTGTGAAGATGAAACCGCTGGCCAAAAAAGCGATTGAGGCCACGAAAAAGAAAAAAGTCAGATTTTTCCCAGGGCGTTGGGAGAAATTTTATCTCTCATGGCTTAACGAAGTACGGGACTGGTGCATTTCGCGCCAAATTTGGTGGGGTCACAGGATACCGGTCTGGTATTGTACGAAAAAATGCCCACCAATCGTATCTCGTGAAACACCACAGCGTTGTCCAAAGTGTGGTAGCACGCAACTGGAACAGGATCCCGATGTCCTCGATACCTGGTTCAGCTCTGCCCTCTGGCCCTTTTCAACACTGGGTTGGCCTAAAAAAACAAAATCTCTGCAAAAATTTTATCCAACCAGCACTTTAGTGACCGATCGTGGCATCATCTTTTTTTGGGTCGCACGTATGGTGATGATGGGTTTGGAGTTGATGAAGAAAGAGCCTTTTCATCATGTCTACATTCATGGAACTATTTTAGATGAGTTTGGGCGCAAAATGTCGAAGAGCATTCCAGAGACCTGTATCGATCCGATGGATATCATCCAAAAATATGGGGCCGACGCCCTTCGTTATTCCTTAGTTTTATTGGCAACGGAAGGCCAAGATCTAAAACTGGTAGAATCTAAATTTGAAACCGGAAAACATTTTTGCAACAAACTTTGGAATGCCACTCGGTTTGCTTTGATGAATCTCCAAAACTATGATGGCAAGGAAGACTCAGAAAAAAATCTCTCTTTCGCCGATCGTTGGATTTGGAATCGTCTTCAAACCACTATTCAGCGGATCAACAAAGATCTCGAAGCCTATCATTATTATGATGCCGCCCAAACTCTCTATCGTTTTATCTGGAATGAATTTTGTGATTGGTATTTGGAGCTGATCAAACCGACTGTTACGAGCAACCATGCCACACAGTGGAATTTGCATCGCACACTAGAGACTGTTTTAAGGCTAGCCCATCCTTTCTTGCCCTTTGTTACAGAAGAACTTTGGCAACATATGAATGGACTATGGACTAGGGACTATGGACTAGGGACATCGATTGTGATCTCCGAGTATCCCAAGCCGCCCAAAAAAATTCCTTTTGGTAAAGAAGCCAAGGAAATGGAAATCATTCAGAATGTTGTCAGTGCAGTGCGCAATTTGAGAGGGGAGCATCATGTCAATCCCAAACAGAAAATTGAAGTTTCTCTCAAGACCAAATCAAAGATGACACGCCAAGTCTTGACGAAAAATGAAAATTATCTGAAGAATCTCTCCCAGATTTCGCAATTAAAGTTCTTAGAGACATCGCAGGCTCCTTCCCAATGTGCGGTTGCTGTTGTTGATGATCTTGAAGTCTTCGTTCCATTTCAACAGCTGTTTGATATCACTCAAGAGAGAGCCAGGATGGAAAAAGAGATTGCAAAAGCAAGGCAAGAACTCTCTGCTTTTGAAGGAAAGCTCGCCAACAAAAACTTTGTTGAACGTGCACCAAAAGAAGTTGTAGAGAAAGAAAAACTTCGGTTTAAGGAACATCAGGAACGTTTAAATAAATTGCAAAGCGCCTTGGAGCAATTGAAATAATATGGATCTCAAAACTATTATAGAGCAAGCCCTTGAGGAAGATATTAACGGTGGCGATATCACTACCGAATGCATTGTCGATCCAAATGTGCAAACAACGGCAAAAATTATCGCCAAGCAAAATCTTGTGGTAGCTGGGCTCGATGTTGCCCACAAGGTTTTTTTACATCTCGACCCCAATTGTGAATGGGTCGCCGCAAAAAAAGATGGGGATGAAGTTTTAAATAATGAGATTCTTGCTAAAATAAAGGGGAAATCCGCATCCCTTTTGAAAGGGGAGCGGGTCGCCCTCAATTTTTTGCAGCATCTGTCGGGGATTGCAACATTGACAAGGCAGTTTGTGGATGCCGTCCAAGGGACCAAAGCCAAAATTTTGGATACGCGGAAGACTTTGCCACTATGGAGGGCGTTGGAAAAATATGCCGTGCGCATGGGCGGTGGCAACAACCATCGCTTAGGTTTATTTGATCGCTACTTGATTAAAAATAACCACATTCAAATTGCCGGTTCTGTTTCAAAGGCTATCGAAAAAATTTTAAAGAAGAAAAAATCAGACACTTTGTTGGAAGTAGAGGTCCGTAATTTTGAAGAACTCAAAGAAGCACTCAACTATCCATTAGATATTATTCTCTTAGACAATTTCACGCCCAAACAGGTCAAAGAAGCCATCACAACCGCCAAGGGAAAAGTGAAATTTGAAGTCTCCGGTGGAATTAACCTTGATAATGTCGCCCAATATGCCGCAACCGGTGTTGATTTCATCTCTAGCGGGGCTTTGACCCACTCCGCCCCCGCCGCCGACCTACACCTCACCATAGAGTAGCCACTACTTTTTGGAAGCAGTGAGAAAGTGATGGGTGACCCGCAGTGTTGCTGTGGGGTTTAGTTAGGGGTCCCCACAGTAACACGGAGGGGCAGGACCCGTCACTTTCTCACCACCTTTATATCTGGCATAAGGATTGCACAACAAACCCTTGCGTAAGGTTTTACACCAGAGGGGGTTTATAAATGTGCCTGGTTGTCAAATTTTTGACGCAAAGGTGGTCAAAATGAAAAAATGGTTATTACTGGGATTTTGCATTGTTTTATTGGCCTCTTGTACCCATAAAAGGGCTCAAATAACCGCTGGCCAACCATCAGGGGGTTTTGGACCGCCGACTCCGACCGCCTCGGGCGATATACCAGAACCGCCACCCCCAACCCCCCCCGAGGTGCTGAACTGTCCAACCGATGGAACTTACACGGTTATCAATCCCTACAAACAGGGGGTAGAAAAGTATGTTGGACCCTTGGATTCGCAACGTCTGAATGATTTTCAGCCTCATATCCAGCCAAGAAATGCAGGAGGAAAGATCGCCGATTTTCAAGTCTATCGAGAAGCAAACCAATTTTATTTACTAACGGGGTATGGCAAAACGCTTGTTACTAAATCCTACGACATGACCGCCAGTCAGAGCCAGATAGATAACAGTCCGGTCCTGGACGAAACTCTTTTGGATGCGGCTATCCAGCAAGTCATTGCATTTCCTTATCAGAACAAAACATGGCTTGTTGCGGCCACCCATTTGAGTCTCAACTTTTTTGAAAGCCAAGCGGGTGACATTACCAATACAAAAGGTCAGATCCCTTTTCCCTCATCCATCATCTCTCTTTTTTATGATGCGGCAAACCAGGAGCTCTATGTGGCTGATGCAGAGGGGGATGTTTTCAGGCTGGCTATGTCTTCTGCCGAGCGTGGTGGTTGTATCGATCGCGTTGTCAGCAAAGAGGAATTTCTTGAAAGAACTATTCAAAAAATACAAGTGGCCAAAGACAAGCTATATGTTCTTTCTGAAAAGGGTGTTGATTCTTCTGTCGTGAATCTTGAAAATATGGCGGCTTTGCCAAATTTGGTTGCCGATATTTTCGGTGGTTTTGCAGAAGGCTTTATGAAAGAAACATTGCGCTTGATGTATGTCCTGACAGATCCCACCCACTTACGTTTAGACAGCATTGATTTAAGCAAGGGTGAAAGAAAAACGCTGCGTACGGATAGCATGAGTGGGGCCACTCACGTGCGTGCTCAAATCAACGACTTTTTTGTCAATCAAGACAAGATTTATGTTGTGGCTGGTCGCTTGTTTACGGAGAGCGAGAATCAGGAATTGCTCAGTGGCGTTTCTTCGTATTTAATGTCTCTCTGTGGAAGACCGGATCAACTTTGTTCCAAATCGATGCCGCTGTTATGGTTGTCTATGCCGAATCTTCCTCAAGAACTCAATCGTATCGCGGAAACCCTCCTAGGGCGATCTCCTGCATTTTCTTCTCTTTCACGATACCATGCCAAACCTGCTGGCCTTGTTGTCTTTAACAATAATAATTTGGCCACACCCAGCACCATTTATCTTCTCCAAGACACACAAAACACGGGAGAGCCTTTTCAGAAGGGGCTTTGGGATGTGCAGGGTGTCAACAAGAGTGGGGATATTTATCTAGCCAGTTCGAGGGTTGTTCTGCATTTGACACCACAAGGGTCGAATAACTTTGCTCAATCATTACTCCATTATGAAGACCTCCCGGGAACTTTTAGTGACTTTGTGTCATTTATACAATCGGCCAGGCAAACTTATAAAATTGACTATCTCTCCAATAATGGACAAACAGCTGTGCTTCGCTTGAGAGGGTTTACGATCAACCGTGCCTTGGAAAATGTTTTAGTCTCTGCTAACCCTGTTGTAAAAAGTGAACACAAAAGCAGGGGACTGCCACGCAACATTGTTGGAAGAAAAAAGAGCGATATTTTTACATCAATCGACTGGGTCGACTATGCTCATAAGTGGATAGCAAAATGGAATGGTGCGCAAGCAACAGACCTTGGTAGTCCATTTGAATCTTTCCCCTATAAGATTAGCTCATGGGATCCTATTTCGGGAAGCACAACCGTCGCTTACCTTGACAACAAGCAGAACACAGATCCTATTGACGACGTCTATGTTACTAAAATAATTGATCCACAAGGACAAGAAGTACTTGCGCAGCCACAGGATGTCATTGCTCCAGCCCTTCCAGCCCTTTTGGAACTTCCCTACGCACCATCTTGTACCATGAAGATACAACGGGGATTAAAGGGTGTCACTAGCATCGGTCCTCCAAGAACTACCAAAACCAGCTATTTTTATCTGTCTTATGTAAAATCGACCTTTACTGGGACGGGGTGTCCCAATAATCTACCTCCACCTACGACTCACGCCATCATGAACAGTTTTTCAAAGAGTAGTATGGGTTGGTCAATCAACGACTCCCTTGATTTAGGCGAGGTATCTACAGTAGTGGGGGGAGGCGGCTTTGCCGGTCCTTTAAGAAGAGAGTCAAGCGGTGATCTCTACTTTTTGGTCAAGATACCAGCTTTAGTGATGGTCAAATACGGAGTTAAACACGACCCCGCAGGTAACCCAATCAGTGAGGAAGAATTTTTGGGCCGCAGCTTTTTGGTTTTCGACGAAGCGATGAAAAATATCATTGTGGCTAAAGGAGAGAGTGACTCTTTGGTGCTAGCCGATAAAGGCTCCTCCTCTTTCGCCAGGTTTTACCGCTTCCCCTGGTCAGATCTTATTCAGAGGGCTGATTTGGATGAACCCAATACACAAAATCCACCGGGACCTTTGGCCTTGGATGTTGCTCATGAATTGGGCTATTCCCTGCAACTCGATATTTTAGATAACGATGTTGCGTCGATTTTGCAGCTGGGTAACAACAATGTTTTACTAAATATTGTGGGAAAACTGGGGACATCCCGTTTGGAATTGCTAAAAATTGATGCGTCTAATCAGTTTCAACGCCTCTTAAGTGGTCGTTTTCAGAGGCTCATGGATATGGCCTATGATGAGGAAGACCACCGCAATATTGTTTTGTCGCTGGAAGACAACGGCCTTGAATTCTATAGGCTTCCGCTAATTCCTTAACTGTCGCGGCAGTTTGCCAACGTCCACTGGACGTTGTTTGCCTGCCTTGACTTTATTTAAAACGCTTGTAGTTTTGGGAGAAAAGATTAGCGAGTTTTTGTGCCTGCGCAGTGTAGGCTTGTTTGTCTTTCCAGCTCTGGGATGGCTCCAAAATTTCTTTTGGAACTCCAGCGCATTGTTCGGGAATGCTGAGATGAAACTGGGCATTAGGTTTGAAGGCGATTGTTTCCAGACTACCATTGATACAGGCTTCAATAATGGCTCGCGTGTAGGGGAGAGAAATTCTTTTTCCAACTCCAACGGGACCCCCTTGCCAACCGGTGTTGATCAGGTAAACAGGTGTTGAATATTTTTTCAGTTTTTCACCAAACATCTTGGCATAATGCGTTGCTGGTCTGGGCAAAAAGGGAGCACCAAAACAATTGCTAAAGGTTGCTTGAGGATCTTTGACACCTGTTTCGGTGCCGGCGAGTTTGGCAGTATACCCGGAGAGAAAATGATACATCGCTTCTTCGGGAGTTAGTTTTGCAACCGGTGGTAACACGCCAAAAGCATCTGCTGTCAAAAAGAAAATGGCTTTGGGGTGGCTACCGACACTGGGAACGACAGCGTTATCAATGTAATCGATGGGGTAGGCAGCGCGTGTGTTTTCTGTAATGGAGTCATCATTATAATCAACCTCTTTTGTGTTTGGCTCGATGACAACATTTTCCAGAACTGTTCCCTGTCGAATCGCTTTCCAAATTTGTGGTTCGAATTCCTGCGAGAGGCGGATACATTTTGCATAGCAACCCCCCTCCAAATTGAAAACACCGGTGTCAGACCAACCGTGTTCATCATCACCAATAAGGCGGCGCTTGGGATCAGCAGAAAGAGTTGTTTTACCGGTGCCGGATAGCCCAAAAAACAATGCAACATCTTCCGCATTACCCACATTGGCTGAACAGTGCATTGGCAAAATTCCTTTTTCTGGCAAAAGGTAATTGAGTGTAGTGAAAATCGACTTTTTGATTTCACCCGCATATTGTGTGCCGCCGATCAAAACGATTCGTTTTTCAAAATCGAGAATGATGAAGGTTTCTGAATCAGTTCCGTCTTCTTTTGGGTTTGCCAGAAAATAGGGAGCTGCAATAATCGTCATGTCGGCATTTCCTTGGATTTTTTCTCCCTTGGCGGGTCTCAAAAAAAGATGATGGGCAAAAAGATTGTGCCAAGCAAGCTCTGTAACGACCTTTATATCGAAGCGGTGTTTGGAATCAGCACAAGCATAAGCATCGCGCACGAAAGTTTCTTTCGTTTTTAAATAATCCTGTACTTTCGCCAGCAATTTATCAAAACGATCTCTAGAAAAAGGTTTATTGACCTTGCCCCATTCGATATTTTTCTTGGTGTCTTGAGTGTCAACAAAAAACCGGTCATTAGGGGAACGGCCAGTCCTTTTTCCCGTTTTAACAACTAATGCTCCATTGGATGCAAGGACTCCTTCGTTGCGTTGGAGTGCGTGTTGAATCAACTCAACTTGGGCCAGATTTTGATAGACCATAGGTTGCGTTACATTGCAGAATTATTATGGAATTTCAAATATATTTTAAAGTTTGGAAAACAAGCAACTTTCTTCTATCCTAGCCGATGATAGGTTCAGATGGCGACCCTTTTATTTAACCAGCCTGTGTTAGCTAGCGGAATGGATTACGCTGTTTTTGCAGCCGGCCTTGAATGTGCCGGTGTGCCTGCAACGGATCCAATGCGGATTCTTGTTGATGCTTATTTGAATCCCCTACAGCCTGCGAATACATCAGCCAAGAGAGAACTAAAACGCATTATTGAAGGATCGGTTAAACAACATCCTGGCCCTTGGATAAAGACTATGGCGCGTGTTGAAGGGAGTTGGTTTGTTCCGCAAAGCCGACGCCAATTTTCACCAACTCCATCTTTCTTCTCGAGCATTGGCGAGCCAGCAAGAGAATTTGTTGAATCGAGAACAATTTCTTTTAAAAAACAAAGTTCCTCCACGAGCGTTCAAATGGCTGGCTCTAGTGAAGGAAATGGTAATCAAATTGCATTAGAGGAGGCTTGGAAGAGGCTTGCCAAATTTTTAATGGCGACCCCTTTCAGGTGGAATGCTTCTACTCCTAACCAAGAGGCTATTGAATCGATTGCCAATATTGCCGATTTACTCTCTCCAGAAGATCGACTCAAGTTTGCAGAGGAATTTCGGTCAATGCTGGCAGATAAAGAACATCAGGTTCGCGAAGGGGTTGTGCTAATTCTAGCGCGTCTCTTTCCGAAGTTGAACCCAAGGGAGTGCTTGCCTTTTGTCATGGCTTTGCTTGCAAGATTTGAAGTGGAACACTTTTTGAGTAATGCATTTAAAGTCCTTTGCCAAATGGTTGACGCCTTACAAAGAGAAGATTGTTTGGAGTTATTGAAAAAATTGGAACAGGATATTGTCAAGGTTGATGTACCAGCTCGTACTGAAAAGATAAAACTTTTGGCCCATGTCGCTCGTCGATTGGAAATAAAGGAGCGTTTGCATATTGTGGAGTTTTTGGAAACTCTCCTAAAGGACACGCAAAATGGTGACAGGCAGACTGCTATTTCTGTGATTATTACTATTTTCCCTGATTTGCCACCGGAGGAGCGTCTGCGTATGGCAAGGCTCTTTGAAGCCCTTCTAAAAGATAAGGAGCATAGCATCCGAAAAGCCGCTGTTACTGCACTCGTTCACATCTTTTCCAATTTTCCCTTAGAAGAACGTTTGCCATGGGTCTTAGCGGTCGAAGAATTAATCAAAAATGCTAGCGATATATATATTGCTGTAGAAGCATTAAAAGAGATGATTCCCCACTTGGCCACGAAAGATCTCTTGCCAAGGGCCCTGACGCTTGTGAGCGTTATAAAGGGTACCTATGATAATTATTTTCATTCAATTCAAAAAACGCTACTTGGGATCGTTATTCTCTTAAACTATGAGGATCGTTTGAGAGTTGTTGCAGAATTGTCAAAGAAATTTCAAGAGAAAGACAAACGGTATGGCGAGGCTGCAGGCGTGGTACTTTCTGCAATGGAGCCCCTCTTGTTAAAGCCGGTGGAAAATCCTACCTCTTAAAAACTTTTTGCCAAAATTTCGCCACAGGGTCGTAGTAGCGGGTGACAACGCGCTCTTTGAGAGGAATGATAGCATTGTCGGTGATCGTGATATGTTCCGGACAAACTTCCGTGCAACACTTGGTGATGTTGCATAAACCCATTTCAAATTTTTCTTTGAGGAGTGGCAGACGGTCTTCTGTGTCAAGGGGATGCATTTCCAAAGAAGCGACCCTTACTAAAAATCTGGGTCCCAAAAAGTTATTCTTTTTGTGATTTCTGATCACGTGGCAAACATCTTGGCACAAGAAACATTCAATGCATTTTCGAAATTCCTGGACGCGGTCAATATCTTTTTGCTGCATCCGCCAAGTTCCGTCGGGTAGCGCTTCCTTTGGTTTGAATTTGGGGATCTGTTTATTGATTTCATAATTCCAAGAAACATCACAAACCAAATCTTTGATGATGGGAAAGGCTTTCATCGGTTCTACTGTTATTGGTTTGTCGAGGGGGAGCTGATCCATTCTTGTCATGCACATGAGCTTTGGTTTGCCATTCACCTCGCCCCCGCAAGAGCCACACTTACCGGCTTTGCAATTCCATCGGACAGAAAGTGTGGTGTCTTCTTTTGCCTGAATATGATGAATGGCATCCAACACGACCATCCCTTCATGCAAAGGGACTTCATATTCTTTGAATGCACCCCCTTTGGAATCGCCGCGAAAAACTTTTAGTTGAGCCTTCTTTTGCATTATTTGAGTCCTTCATTGATGAGGGCCATCAGTTCCGCCGGCATTTGTGGTAAATTTTCTTTGGCAATTTGCATCGTTTCCCCTTTTTTACGGATGCAGAAATTGATCTTGCCAAATTCTTTTTCGGATTCAGGGTAATCCAGTCTCGTGTGGCCGCCACGGCTTTCTTTTCTCTCGAGTGCCGCGCGGGTAATCGCTTCCGAAACGGTCAATAAATTTTTCAAATCGATACAATAGTGCCAACCCGCGTTATAGATTCGTTCCCCAGTCGCCTTGACATGCTTGGCCCTTGTTTTTAATTCTTCAATTTCTTCCAAGGCTTGCTTCAGTTCCTTTTCTTCCCTGACAATGCCAACTAATTTTTCCATTGTCTTTTGCAAATCTTCCATCACTTGAAAAGGATTTTCACCGCCGTGTTGTTCAAAAGGTTTTAAGAGTTCGTGCATGCAAGAGGAGACCTGAGACTCGAGACTTGAAACTTGAGATTTCTGTTTCGCATATTGCGCCGCGGCCAAACCGGCTCTTCTTCCAAATACAATGAGATCCGAAAGAGAATTGCCGCCGAGACGATTTGCCCCATGCAATCCCGCCGCGACTTCGCCGGCGGCAAAAAGTCCAGGGACGGTCGCAGCTGTTGTTTCGGCATCGACTCGGATTCCACCCATAATATAATGAGCAGTCGGCCCTACTTCCATCGGCTCTTTTGTGATGTCGACATTGGCCAGTTCTTTAAATTGATGATACATGCTGGGGAGTTTTTTCTTGATCGTTTCAGCATCTATTTGGGAGGCGATATCCAGGAAAACGCCACCATGGGGCGAACCGCGACCCGCTTTCACTTCCGCAGTGATGGCCCTTGCCACCACATCTCTTGTCAGCAAATCGGGTGGGCGTCTGGAATTTTTATCCCCGGCAAGCCAGCGTTTGCATTCCTTTTCATCTTCTGCGAATTCTCCCTTAAACATGTCGGGGATGTAGCGAAACATAAAACGTTCACCCTTGGAATTTTTTAGGATACCCCCCTCGCCACGAACCCCTTCCGTCACCAAAGTCCCTTTAACACTCAATGGCCAGACCATGCCGGTTGGATGAAACTGAACAAACTCCATATCGATCAAGTCAGCGCCTGTCTGATAGGCCAAGGATTGACCATCCCCGGTGTATTCCCAGGAATTGCTGGTGATACGATACGATTTTCCAATCCCACCGGTTGCCAAAACAACTGCCTTTGTCTTGAAGCAGACAAACTCACCGGTGGCTCTCCAGTATCCAAAAACTCCGGAGATTTTATCGCCATCTTTCAAAAGATGCGTCGTGGTACATTCCATGTAGACTTTAATATTTTTTTGATGAACGGCATAATCTTGAAGTGTGCGAATCATTTCCAAACCGGTTCGATCCCCCACATGGGCAAGCCTCGGATAACGATGCCCCCCAAAATTCCTCTGCAAAATTTTGCCATCTTTGGTTCGATCAAACACGGCACCCCAGGCTTCCAATTCATTCACGCGAGCTGGAGCTTCTTGCGCATGAATTTGAGCCATCCGCCAATTGTTGACCATTTTCCCGCCTCGCATTGTGTCTCGAAAATGGACTTGCCAGTTGTCTCTGGGATCGACATTGGAAAGGGCTGCGGCAACTCCCCCTTCGGCCATCACCGTGTGGGCTTTGCCCAAAAGCGATTTGCAAATGAGTCCAACGGAGGCTCCTTGGAGGGAAGCTTCTATAGCCGCTCGGAGCCCTGCACCTCCGGCACCAATCACAATCACATCATGTTCGTATGTTTCGTATTTCATACAGCAAATTCTAAATCTTAAGCACTAAATTCTAAACAAATCCCAAATCCCAAATTCAAATGTCCCAAATGATTTTGTTTGGAATTTCGGTCATTAGAATTTTGAATTTGTTTAGGATTTCGAAATTAGAATTTAGTATTTTCATAATCTTAAATCAGTCTTATATCGTTGATAACGCCCATTGCACAGAGCCGCACATACAAATCGGCAAGTCCCACCGTAAAGAGGCTAATCCAAGCCCATAGCATATGACGTTCGTTGAGCAGGCTCACGCCACTCCAGGCCTTGTGTCTCAAATGAGCCAATGCACACGAGGAAAAACAATCCAGACCGCCACCCACAATGTGCCGCAGTGAATGACAGGAAAAAGTATAGAGGCTTAGGAAAAAAGTATTTAAAAATAAAACCAGTGTTCCAACACCGATGCCAAACTTTTCATCAAACCAAAAGGCCTCATAGACATCGTACCAGAGCACCAAAATAATCGCGACGGCTACATACATAAAAAAGCGGTGCAGATTTTGCAAGATGAAGGGAAATTTTGTTTCGCCGGAATAGCGATGCTCGGCTATTTCACCGACGGCACAAGCGGGGGGATCCAAAAAGAAGGATCGATAGTAAGCCTTGCGGTAATAATAGCAGGTTGCGCGAAAGCCAAGGGGCGCCCACAAAATCAAAAAAGCGGGTGACCAATGCCACCAATCAAAAAGGAAAAGGGGTGAGTAAAAAGGGGAAAGATAGGGGCCCCATTGGTAGTTATTTCCCTCAAAAGCGGCCCATGTTGAATAGACGACAAAACTGCCAAACCCCAGAACAACCAACAGCGGTTGCAACCACCAAAGATCTTTTCGTTGTGTCTCACCCAAAGACATAAAATTGTATACAGCCTGCGCTTTTCTGTTATTTTTTTAGAGACTTGTCAAGGATGCCTTCTGGTGTTAGAGACGCAGGCGTTTTATGAAAATCCATGAATATCAGGCTAAAGAGTTGTTAAAAAAGTTTGGGGTGGCTCTTCCTGCAGGTCGCGTAGCGTCGACAGTCTCCGAGGCGAAATCGACTGCAGAAGAAATCGGACTTCCTGTTGTTGTTAAGGCACAAATTCATGCGGGTGGAAGAGGCAAGGGTGGAGGAATCAAAGTTGCCAAGACCAGCTCCGAGGTAGAATCGATTTCCAAAACAATTTTGGGAATGAATCTTGTTACGCCCCAAACAGGCCCTGAGGGAAAAAAAGTCAAAAAAGTTCTGATCGAGAAAGCGACACAAATTAAAAAAGAATTTTATTTAGGAGTTGTTGTGGATCGGGCGAAATCCCGATTTGTTATGATGGCCTCATCTGAAGGTGGGGTTGAAATTGAAGAGGTTGCAGCAAGATCTCCGGAAAAGATTTTCAAAACATGGGTTGATCCAACAGTTGGCTTGCAAGGCTTTCAAACCAGACAACTCGCCTTTCAATTGGGTCTGCAAGGGGATGCAATCAAAAAATTCGGTAATCTTGCTTTGGCTCTGTATCGATTTTGCGTTGGATCGGATGCTTCGCTGGTAGAAATCAATCCAATGGTTCTTACACAAGATGGGGATCTTTTGGCCCTCGATTGCAAAGTCAATTTAGACGACAATGCTTTGTTTCGCCACCCTGATTTGGCAAAACTTTTAGACCCAGACGAAGAAGATCCAAACGAATTGGAGGCCAAGGAACATGGGCTTAACTACATCAGTTTGAATGGCAATATCGGTTGCTTGGTGAATGGTGCGGGGCTCGCCATGGCGACGATGGATATCATCAAACTGGCCGGTGGCGAGCCTTGCAACTTTTTGGATGTCGGTGGTGGGGCCTCTCAAGAATCAGTGACAGAAGCTTTTAAAATTATTTTACGCAACACAAAAGTCAAAGCCATTTTCGTCAATATTTTTGGGGGGATTTTGAGATGCGATATTTTAGCCAATGGAATTGTGGCGGCGGCGAAAGAATTGGGTGTGAAAGTTCCGTTGGTGGTGCGTTTGTTGGGAACCAATGTGGAGCTGGGAAAAGAAATTTTAAAGAAATCGGGCTTAAACATTATTAGTGAAGATGATTTTGCAATGGCTGCCAAAAAAGTGGTGGAGGTAGCAAGGTGAGCATCTGGATTGATAAAAATACGAAAGTCATTGTCCAAGGGGTCACCGGTCAGGCTGGTTCTTTTCATGCCAAGGCCTGTAAAGAATATGGCACACAAGTGGTTGGTGGTGTGACACCAGGAAAAGGTGGTCAGAATTCTGATTCAATCCCAATTTTTAATACGGTTCAGGATGCCGTCAAACAAACAAAAGCCAATGCCTCTGTGATTTTTGTTCCTGCCCCTTTTGCTGCCGATGCAATTTTGGAGGCAGCAGAAGCTGGCATCCAATTGATCGTTTGTATCACCGAAGGAATTCCCACATTGGATATGATTCAGGTCAAAGAAGCGTTGAAAGGTTCCAATGTCCGTTTGATCGGTCCCAATTGTCCAGGAATTATTACACCAGAGGCTTGCAAAATTGGAATCATGCCCGGTCCTATTCATAAAAAAGGAAAAATCGGTGTGGTTTCTCGTTCTGGTACACTGACCTATGAAGCGGTGGATCAATTAACCAAAAAGGGTTTGGGGCAGACGACTTGTATCGGCATTGGCGGTGATCCTGTTAACGGGACTTCATTTATCGATTGCTTGGAAGCTTTTGAAAAAGATCCAGAGACGCAAGCTATTGTCATGATTGGAGAAATTGGCGGGACACAAGAAGAAGAAGCAGCCGAATTCATCCAATCCAACATGAAAAAGAAAGTGGCAGCGTTTATTGCGGGCATGACGGCTCCGGAGGGAAAAAGAATGGGTCACGCCGGCGCCATTATTTCAGGTGGAAAAGGAACTGCCAAAGAAAAGATTGCAAAACTCGAAAAATGTGGTGTGGTGGTGAGCAAGAGTCCTGCTACAATAGCCGCAACTATTTCAAAGTTGATTTAGAAAAGATGGTTTAAAAGTACCTTAACCGATGGGGGTGGTCAGGGGGAGAGAGGATTTCACCACCTGACTTTAGCGAACATCCGGCTTTGCCGGTGTGAGCGAATGGAGGTTTTATGAAAATTGTTATCGCTATTTTATTGTCTTTCCTGTTTGTAAATATTGCTTGCGAGAGGGCCAAAGAGACTCAAGATACCCTTTCAGGCCCAGCCCCTCTTGGACAAGAAGTCAGTCCCGATCAAAATGTCAAGAGCGACCAACCTGTTGAAACGCCTAGTCTCAGTGTTGCCAATGTTGTTTTATATCCCAAAGAGGGAGACAAAATTGTTTTAACCGTGGAGGTGGCGCAAAGCATCGAAGAACGTCGCCAAGGGTTGCAAGGTCGCGAGAATTTGGGTGAGAAACATGGGATGTGGTTTATTTTTCCAGAAGATGGGCAAGAGCCTTTTTGGATGAAGGATACTCCCATCTCTCTAGATATTCTGTTCGTTGATTCAAACTACAAAGTGGTCGAGATCATCGCGAATACAATACCCAATTCGGAATTGCTTTTGGTGCCGCGGCAAAAATACCGTTATGCCCTTGAGGTAAAAGCAGGATCTGCTGAAGCCTTCAAAATTAACGTGGGCGATCGGGTGGAGTACCGCCTTGGCCCCCCATAGGCGCTGGTGCTACTTCCAACTCTTTTGCAAAAACGACTTTGTTGCTTCCTTTTAACTCGGTCAAAATTTTTCCGCGCACATCTCCTCTTGTTTTAAACAGAACTTGATTTTTCACCTCTTCAAAAGGGGCAAGTTGTGCCGGCGAGGTCAGTGTAACCAAATGATAGCCACTCGCTGTTTTGATGGGGCCCGCAATTTCGCCCACTTTCATGGTAAAGGCCTTTTCAATGAGAGGGCTGAAACCCCTCCTCGTCAATACAGGGTCTTCTTTCGATGCAAATCCTAAATCTCCACCCTGTTCCTTGGTTGTTAAATCCTCCGAAACTTCTTTTACAACTTTTATGAATTCTCCACCTTTGTTAAGTTTATCAAGAATTTCATTGGCGATTTTTAGCGCTTCTTGTTCCGTGTGTTTGGCCATGGCAGGATTCTTCGCTTTTTTAGCTGCCTTGATTTCTTGAGGAGTGGCATATCGAATCATGATATGAGACATTTTTAATTGTTCAAATTCGTTTTTATGTTCTTCGTAGTATTTTTTAGCTTCCTTGATGGAGTTTGCTTCTACAAAAGCTTGAGCCAAGATCACCTTTTTATAAAGATCGACTTTTGCCTGGACTTTGGGGTCGTGTTCTAGGCCTTCTTTTCTGGAAGCTTGATAGAGAAGCTCTTGTTCCACCAGATTATCCAAAATCTGTTTTTTTCCGAAAGGGGTTGAAAGTTGCGCCGCGATATTGGGGTTTAGAGTTGAGAGAAATTCCAGATCACCTTCTGTAATCTTTTTACCGTTGATGTCGACCAACGTTTTTCCAGAAGACATCGAACTTCCATCGCAACCCTGGAAGAGATTAAAAGTTAAAAACAAAAAACCAAAAACACAGATAAAAAATAATGACTTTTTAACTTTTAATTTGTAATTTTGATTTTTGATCTTTGATTTTTGCATCGCGACGATGTTTAATCCTTTTTGTAAAAGAAGTCTAGTCTGTAATACGAAAGTCTTGAAACTGCCGCTCGCCTTCTTGCCAATTTATTTCTACGTTTTCGACTCTGGCGGCTGGCGGACCTTTATGGCACCATTCAATAAATAGTTCTAATTTTTCTTCTGGCCCTTCTGCAAAAACCTCTACTCTGCCGTCATCGAGATTATACACCCGCCCGGTCAGTTTGAGCTCTAAAGCCTTTTTGTGCGTATGCATTCTAAAGAAAACGCCCTGAACTCTTCCAGAAATAAAAAGATGAACCTGAGGCATTATTTCCCTTTTGATCTCTCCAGGTATTCGTCGGTGTTGGGATTGACTTTGATTCTGTCACCCACTTCAACAAATTGGGGGACTTTGATCGTGTGGCCCGTTTCAATCTTGGCATTTTTATACGAAGCAGATGCCGTGGCTGTGCGGATTCCCGGTTCTGCATCAATCACGAGAAAATCGAGAGAAGAGGGGAGATCGATTCCAGTCGGTTTGTTCTCAAAAAAAGTCATTTGGACAACAGCGTTGGGCAAGAGATAGTGAGCTCCATTGCCAAGTTGTGTCCCATCAATACTCATTTGTTCATAATTTTCGACATCCATGAAGTGATAGTGGCCCTGCTCTTGGTATAAGAATTGCATCTCATGGGTTTCCAATACGACCTTTTCAACCTCTTCGGTCGAAGAAAATTTATATTCTCTTTGGATGCCATCTTTGAGGCGCATAAGGCGAACCTGAATAAAAGCCCGTTTGTTGCCGGGGCTTCGGTGAGACGCTTCGGCTACACGATATTGGTCTCCCTCAAAAATGACAATGTGTCCTGGTCTAAGATCATTTGCCTTCATAGGGGGAGGCTATCTGCCATTCTATTTGGCTGTTGTAAAGAGGGTTTTTGGGATGGGGGGTGATTTTTAAAGAGAATTTAACCGTTGTTACCGTGTGGTACCTGGTACCGTGTGGTACCGCCTGGTACCTGGTACCAAGCGGTAAGAGGGTTTGGCCCCAGTGAGTTGGTTTACTTGAGGGAGAGCAATCAGTGATGCACCCTTTGGTCCAAACTACATGTGGCCAAAGAAGAATTCCTTTTATTTTTGCCTTTTCTTTGAGTCGCCACGTTGCATTTATTTTTAATTCTTTTTTTGTGATTGATTGAGTCAGAATGTGAGCCAATCTTTTGGGTGGTGCTAAGAGTTTTCCCTTATTTCCACATGGGGCTCCATAGAGGCTGACTTCCTCAGGAATGATTTTACCCCCGCGTTTTAAAAATCGATTTCTTGCATCAACTAAAGTCGGCAAAAAGTTTTCGTCAAAGGCCGAGGCACCGACGGTCTCTTGAATTAAAACATCTGCTTTTTCAATTAAATCCACATTATAGGAATGGTCGGCCAACCAAATTATTTTTTTATCAAGTTTAAATTTTTTGGCATGTCTTTTTGCGAATTCCAGACTTTCGGTGTCAACATCGATTGCATAGACTCGCTTGGCGCCAGAATAGCAGGCGGCAAAAGTTAAAATCCCAAGCCCACACCCCACATCAACAACCACATCTCCTTTTTTGACAATTTTTTTGATGGCTTTGAGCAGAGGCAGCGTTCGTTCAAAGTCAAAGAGCATTTTCGCATGGCGTTTGATGAGTTTAGATTTCAAAGTCGTTAAGGGTTGATTGGTGCTCCCAACGGGAATCGAACCCGTATCGCGGCCTTGAGAGGGCCGTGTCCTAACCGTTAGACGATGGGAGCAAAGGCATTCAATTTAGCAAAGTTCAAAGTGCCCTGCCTTCATATAAGAAACAAAAATCTAAGGCAATAGTTCGTAGTGCCCCTGCGAAAAGTGCTTGAACAAATGATTGGAGCGAAGGGGTGGCCCGGAGTGTTTGTTGTGGGGTTTAGTTAGGGGCCCCCACAAAAACACGGAGGGACAGGACCCCGAAGCTCCAATCGATATAAAAAAAGCGTTTTTCACAAAGGCCGGAGAAGAATTTGTTGATCAATAAAAGTTGCTGTGATAGGCCGGATAATGATGAAGAAGTTCCTTTGTTGTTGTCTTGTCATCATAGTTCTTTGGTCCCACGGCTGTGGTGGGGGGGGTAACGAGCCAGGAGATACTTCCGGTTCACCCAACAACAACATAACAAACCAAACTCCTCCTGCCGATCAGCCCACACAAGGTAATGCCGCCGGGGCTGAAACTGTTTTTGTCCCTAAAATGGTTACAACGGGTGGGAGTGCCTCCAGCAATCTTTATTTATATGTTTTAGAGAAATTTAAAACAGTTAGCCGATTGATGGGGCAACGGACGAAAGATAAGTTTTTTAGGGGTGGTGGGATTTTTAGAAATGTTCGAGTTGGGCAATTTACAATTGGTCCAGTACTTGCACCCGCTTTATTTGGATTTAATGGGAGTAATTATTATGCCGCTATCGATTTTGATAGCTTTACTGGTTGTTTCTCTTCTGGATCCTTTCATTGGCCAACTATTTCTGATCCTTTGTCTTTGACTTTTTTTATTGGGAGGAGCCCAACTAATCTAGAACGCGTTGCCTCAGCTTGCTTAACGAGAAATCATACGGTAGCAGGGACCGTTTGGGTTGATTTGAAATCCTTGGCCAATATGATAACTGGCGAACAAAAAATTGAGTCACAATTTGTAATGAAGGCAACACTGGGTGAAATGACCTCTTTTGCTTTTGACTCATTTTGTCCTTATGTAACTTGTAAAAAGTATGGACTAAAATTCTTTTCCGAGAATTTAGGAAAGTTTAGCGGAGCTATGTACTTATTACCTGGGGATTGGAGAGAGACAAAAGTTATTTCTAGGATGGATTTAGCAGAATCAACTAGTTCCTGCTTTCTGATGAACGGCCTTTTAATCACCGCACAAAACAATGGAGTGAGTGTGTCTGGAACAAACCAAGTTATGTTTGGTTCTTCCTCTGGATTGAGTGCTCCTATCTGTTCTGCTTTTCATAGCACAGTCTCTTCCGTTTTTTCAGGTTTGTCAGCGGGTGTATGTGGAATTATTAATGGTGACTTAATTGGCAGAAATTCGGCCTGCTCGGCAACGGTAACCAATAACATAAGTCTAGCTGCCCCATCTCTGGAAGGTGTGGAAACAGAAGCAACTTTTCCTTCCACGGCTCCGACTAGCTTTGTTCCTGTGAACTAAATGCGCTACCTGGGGACTCATGTTTCAACGGAGGGTGGGGTTTCGCAAGCTCCACTGCGTGCCAAAGAAATAGGCTGCAATACGATTCAGCTTTTTGCCAAAAATAATAATCAATGGTTGGCCAAACAGCCCTTGTCTAATGAAGAAGTCGCTACTTATCAGAAAAATAAAAAAGGGTGCGGTGTCAAAATTGCCTTTTCACACGCTGGTTACTTGATTAACCTTGCCTCCCCCGATCCAAAAAACCATTCTCTTTCCATAAAATCTTTTCAACAGGAGTTAGAAAGGGCTCAAGAGTTAGCCCTTGATTTTGTAGTCTTGCACCCTGGGGCACACGTTGGCAGCGGCGAGGAAAAGGCCATTCAAAAAATCGTTGACAGCATCAACAAAGTCTTTAGTCAGATAAAAAAATCAAAAACGATTTTGCTTTTGGAGACCACAGCAGGGCAGGGGACTTCGATTGGACATCGCTTTGAGCAACTAGCAGAAATTTTTGAGAAAATTGTAGACAAGAAAAGGATCGGAGTTTGTCTCGATACTTGCCACATTTTTGCAGCCGGTTATGATATTCGCACGAAAGAAGGGCATGACAAGATGTGGAGAGAGTTTAATCAAACAATTGGTTTAGAAAAATTAAGGGCAATCCATCTGAATGACTCCAAGACTGATTTCAATTCACACGTTGACAGACATGAACATATTGGAAAAGGAAAACTGGGCGAGGAGGCCTTTCACTTTTTAATGCAAGACAAACGCTTTGAAAAAACGCCAATGGTTTTGGAGACACCAAAACACGACAATCCCAAGAAGTACGATCAGATGAATCTCAAAAAATTGATATCGTTTTGTAATTAAAGAATAGGTGTTCTGCCGGAAAAGCCGGTTTCGTAGGAGTGGAAGAATTCAACATCTTCTTCAGGGTGATGCCAACAATAATAACCATGACCGCTGTCAAAATCGACAAGCCAAAGACCTTTAGGTTCGCAGCCTAGTTTCAAAATCTTTTGTGACCAACGCTCCACAATTTTAGATAACTCTTGTTCATAGTAGGGGCGATGCGCGGGTTCAGGGTCAAGTTCTTCGACTCTTGTTTTGAGAGCTTCCACTTGCTCAACCGCTTCTTTGGTGATTCTTCTGACAACCGGTAGAAGGGATTTTGCAGATGCCAATGTAAAATGTTTGTCTCGTCCCAATTCAAAAACTTCAGCCATGGGTTCTCAATACATCACACTAAAAAATCTGTCCATCATGTTTTGTCTCAATTGTATACACTTTGTGCAATCTTGGAACATTTTTTGATTTTTAAGTAACGGGTTTGTAAGGTGACGGGTGGTCGGCGAAGCTGTCAGCCCGATCTGTAGGGAGGGCGTGCAGCGAGCCGAGCAGGCCCTGTCACCTTACAGGACCCATCACCCAACATTTTTAAAAGTTTTGGCACGCAATTTGCTTAGTCAAAGGGGTATGCAACTCCCTTATTCTTTTGGCCGCTACATTCTCACCAAAAAAATCGCACAAGGAGGGATGGCCGAGATTTTTAAAGCCAAATATCAAGGCGAAAGCGGCTTTTCCAAAGAGGTTGTCATCAAAAGGTTGCTCCCAATCTGGTCTGATAATCCTGATTTTACGAATATGTTAGTTGATGAGGCGAAAGCACTCGTTCATTTATCCCATCCCAATATTGTTCAGGTTTTTGAGCTCGGGAAAGACCAAAAAACCTTTTTTATTTCGATGGAATGGGTCGAAGGAGTTGATTTGAGGCGACTGTTTTTAAAAGCCACCCAGGAAAATATTGAAATCCCTTTGAAATATACTCTTTTTATTGTTGGTGAGATTCTAAAAGCCCTCGATTTTGCTCATCATAAGAAAAACCCTAACGGCAATCTCTTGCATATTGTTCATCGAGATATTTCGCCACAAAACATTTTGTTGTCATTGGAAGGGGAGGTGAAAGTAGCCGACTTTGGAATTGCCAAAGGCCACCATCGCTCGCATGAAACAACGCAAGCTCAAGTTAAAGGGAAATATGCCTATATGTCGCCGGAACAAGCGCGTGGCGAAATGGTGGATGCCAGAGCCGATATCTATGCGGTGGGCATTCTTTTGTACGAGTTGTTAGAAAAAAGAAGGCTCTTTGATGGTGTGAATGATTTGGCGACTCTGGAGCAGGTTAGGGAATCGAGACTGCCGAGCGATTGTCTACAACAATGGCCGGGGGCCTTGCGAGCCATCGTATTAAAGGCATTACAACGAAAAGCGAATGATCGTTACCAAACAGCAGGCGAGTTTTTAAAAGATCTCCTTCGTTTTACAACACAGAGCAATTTGTTGACCAATGCGTTAGAGCTGAGCCTCACTCTAAAAGAGGTTTTTGAGGGGGAGCTTGTCGAAGAAGGGATGTCTGATGAGCATTCAGTAAACCGCACGCAATCGGAAAAAATCAGAAACGTAAAACCAATTCGTTATGTTTGGAGATCTGCCGCTTTGCTGGGCTTGGTTTTGACAGTCATTGTACTGATCAAGCCACCCCAAAAAACATCAGCGATTGCCTCTTTTGTCGATACGATTCAGCCTTCTTTATTAAAGGGTATTCCTTTTAAGGGATCCGTTACGATCGATGCCAGGCCTAGCACTGTTTCTGGAGTTTTAGAGTTTGATGGTTTGCAAAAAAATTTTAAAACTCCTTTTCATTTGGCAAATCTCAATGTCGATGAAGAAAAACAGGGTTTAATTCAACTCACAACGGCCGAAGGAAAAATCATTTCTGAAAAGTTTGTCTTGGGGCCTAAAAATCCAACCTGGGTTAAAACCTTCTATTTTGAAACACCGAAGCCAGGCCAGCTTAAAGTATCCGCAAGACCTTGGGGGCAGGTCTATGTGCCCGGTGTTTTAGAGGGGAAGGAGACTCCGGTCAGCTCTCTTAGTCTTAAAGATGGTTCTTATGTGGTACGTGTTCACTATCCTCCAACCAACCAATGGGTCGAAAAAACAATTCAAATTGCCAGTGGTTCACAAGTTATTTGCCAGGCCGATTTTGGTACTTCCGCCCAGATGACCTGCCGGAAATAAAGCACCTCCTGCATCATTTCGGTCAGTTTTGCTTTTATAAACACATTAAAACGCATTTAATCTGGCACATTTTGTGCATTGAAATTTTTCTAGTTCTCTTCCATCAGAAAGGGTATGATCGGCTTCGAAAGAGGAGGTGACTATGCAAAATAAAATGACTTGGGAGGAAATGAAAAAAACTTATCCCGACGAATGGCTTCTCATTGTGGATTGCGAACATGATGCGTCAGGCCATCTTATTTCGGGGGTTGTCGCAAGACATTCAAAAGATGATCAAGAGGTCTTTCGACTTCCATCTCTAAACAAAAGTTGTGCTTTTAAATATACAGGGGAGTGCCAATTTCCTGGTGGATTGAGGGCTCATGCTGAACATAACCATTTTTGATCCACGGCAACGGTATATTCTTTTCCCCGTTTTTGTTACAACAAAAGATGGTAAGCCACACGAGTTTGATGCGCTTCTTGATACCGGTGCACCCGCAACAGAGTTTTCGGATGAAGCACTCAAGTATGTTGGTCTCTTGAAAGAGGCAAAAGAGAATGTTAAATTAAAGCCCGGACTTCAAACTCAAAAGTATGACAGGATTGTCCTTCCTCAAGTTGAGATATGTGCTCATCCCATCAGTGACTTGGAGGTCTATGTTTCCCATTTTGAAAAATCCTGGGGTATTAAAGCCTTGATTGGTCTGGATTTTTTTCGCAAATTTCGAGTGACGGTTGACTATAAAGTGGGCCACTTAATCACAGAGCCTTTGTAAGCCATTCAAAAAAAGCATCCCCGCCTGCTGACAGGGAGGTTTTTTGCTTTTAAGACCCCCCCACACTTAAAATCTTTTATTAGGATAATAAATCTATTGACAAGATATTTCCGGCAGTGATAGAAAAATTGGCATGTTGAAAATGCGAATCCAATATTTACTGGAAATGAAATCAAATCAGGAACACCGTAACCTAACGATGGATGACCTTTCCGAAGCAACAGGGCTCTCTCGTTCTGCGCTCTACAAAATGAATTCAGACTCAAATTACAATCCTTCCAAGGAAGTTATGGAAAAACTGGTAGTTTACTTCCAATGCACCCTTGACGATCTCTTTGATCGAACCATCAGAGTCACCTTTGATCTGCGCACAGCATTCCCGGCGGAGAAAGATCTTTCCGCAAAGGTTATATCACTTTTAGCGGCCTCGAATGATGTTACGTTTTTACGGCGGCTATGGTTGCGTTACGAGAATCAAAGTGAAAGTGGTATTTTGGAAAGGGTGAGAGGAGGAGAAAAGGCTTTTATCTTCTTTCTTGAACTAGGATTCTTACGAGAAGGCATGAAAGCCTTTAGGCGTTTACTGGAAGACAAAATTGCCTCTCAACTTTTTAAAAAAATGGATGCTGGTAGCAAAAAAGCATTTGAATCGCTCAAAAAAGAATCTGATGATAAAAATTCGCTATATGCGTTTCTTATAGATATCCGTAATGATGTGGTTTTTCATTATCAGCTGAAAGCATATGCTCAAGCGCTACACACTATTAAACAAGAGAAAGGGGACCTTGTGGTTGGTCAAACTTTTGCTGAGACTCGCTTTCTTGTGGCAGATGATATTAGAAGTGAAATAATGCGGACTTCCATAAATTTTGACATAGACGCCGAACACGAGAAGATGGAACGACTTAAAGTAGCCGCAAACAACCTGATGATTTTTAGCAATGGGTTTTCATTTGCATATCTAAAGCACCAAGGAGTTATATAAACTCCGCTGAAACAAAATATGCCACAAAAATCTCAAGACCCAACACTAAAAGCATACAAGGCCAATGTCTCTGCATATAAAAATTATGGGGGAAAACTTAGTAATCTAAAAGAAGAAGAGTACTCATTAAAGCAACAGGAAAAGTCGCTAGGATCGTCTTTTGTTTCTATTCTTGCCCATATTATTCTTTTTTTTGGAGTTTCCTACTTTTCAGTTTTTGTGATTTCCGAACAAATTCTTTCCAAATTAAACTCAGAGCTTGGTACTATTGGGGCTGTTCTTTCCTTGTATGGAAGCATGTTTTTTGTCGCCTATGCTAGTGATTTTATAATTAATCTGGTCAGTTTTGGAAAACTCAATAAACTTAAAAAGACATCCGATCAAATACAAGAGCAGATCAAGGCAACTGAGGAATTAAAAACAAATGCATATAATAAATTAAAGCCTTTTGAAGAAGCCACCTCTCATCACTATCAAG
This sequence comes from Deltaproteobacteria bacterium RIFCSPHIGHO2_01_FULL_43_49, assembly GCA_001798075.1. Classification (GTDB taxonomy): domain Bacteria; phylum UBA10199; class UBA10199; order SPLOWO2-01-44-7; family SPLOWO2-01-44-7; genus SPLOWO2-01-44-7. The sequence continues at coordinate 185,569 of MGRG01000012.1, forward strand.
CCGAACTTAATCAATTCTTCGTAACCAATCTTTATCAGAAGAGGTCAGGGAACCAGCAATTTGAAGAGTCACTTTCGGAATTTGCATCCATGATTAAAGAAATATCGGCTATAAATTCTAGTTTTGTAACAAAAACTCATATTCCTCTAGAGGGGCACATAAAATATTTAGTAAAAAGAAAAGCAGATCACGGTTTTCAAAACTCAAAGGAAAATGAAGAGCTGGTTTCTGCTCGCAAACCATATACAGAATCTAACACAACACCCATTCCCCCTCCGAGCCTTGTGTTAGATCCTAGGGACCACCGTTTCGTTAAAAATGTTTTCGAGCCACAAGAGCAAAAGCGGCAAGAGACAATCGCTCCCGAAAGACTTTATAGAACAGCACGGAAAATTGATAATTGGGAAGAAATAAATAGAAAAAGAAAAATGACCGGATTGCAGGGCGAGGAGATCGCAGTTGCATTAGAGCAAGAGTTTTTTGAATCTATTGGTAGAAAGGATTTGGCAGATAAAGTCCGCCATGTTTCTGCCGAATACGGAGATGGTTTAGGATATGATGTCTTGTCATTTTTTGAAGATGGAAGGGAAAAATATATTGAAGTGAAAAGTACAACAACAGCTCTCAAATCTCCCTTTTATCTCTCAAGGAACGAACTAGGTTTTCTTAAAGACCACAATGAAGACACTTTTCTCTACCGAGTCTTAATTTCCGGCGATGTGCCGCAAATCATGATATTTACAAGCCGTGAAATTTTAGAGATGAATGAAATTATACCTGTGCAATACATGGTGCGAGTAAAATAAAGCAGTTAGTTCGCGAATCAAAAAGTATCTGGCTTTATTTGCAAGGTGACGGATTGGAAGCAGTTTCTGACGGAATTTGATCACCTTTTCTTCTCAAATCTTATTAAATTGATAATGAGCCGGCATCAATCCTGCATTAGCAGGTTGCGTGCGATTATTTGTTTTGCTTTTCTTTTTAGTCCTTAGTCCATGGTCATTGCCCCAAAGGGGCCCCTTCGGGGTCCATAGTCCTGCTTTTGCCTCTTCCAATGTTAACTTGGTGACCTCAGAAAATGCCAAACAAATCGCCGAGGCCTTTCAAATGCCGGGGTTGGGTAAATTCATTGGCGATCAGGCAAAACAAACGTTGGTCAAAGAGGTTGGTAACAAAATAGCAGAGTGGGCAGCGGAAGGGTTGCACACACTGATTGGACCAAAGACTATGGACCAAGGACCAAAGACCGTGAACATGAAGGAAGCTTTTGCAAAAGATCCGCAACTTTCAAAAAAGTTAAAACAAGAAATTCAAAACAAACTTCAAGATTGGCTCCCCAAGATGGCAAAAAAAGCGATCTACGAAGGATTACTCCAAAAAGAGATGGTGGGGGATGAAAATTTGGCGGAATTCAAGGAAATCGAAGAAGAAGTGGTTAAAGCCCTCAACACAACCTTCAATGAACAGGCAGAGCATTGGATGGGTGGTTGGTATGATCGAATGATAGAGGATGTTAAAGATAAATTAGGTCCTGCGGCAACAATTCCGCTCGAGGCATTGCCCCAAATTTTCAAAGGTTCTATCGAGCCATTAAGGATCAGTAACCTTTTGGCGAATCAAATTGGCGATGCGATTGGTTCGTCCACTGTGAAGGGGATTCAGAACAACATTTTAAAAGTCCTAGGTGGGGAATTGCCAGACGAAGCGTTGAAATATTTAAAAATGGGTCCGGAAAAATTTCAAGAATATGCCGAAAAATATAAACAATATTTACCAGCCGCCCAGTTTGCAAAACTGAAAGATAAAGTGATGGGAATTCACATCGTCGACCTTCCCAACCAAGTTTATGGAGGTATTTTGGCCTCTTCTGCTGCCATGCATTTGGCTAAAGCATTTGCCGGAATGAAGGTTAATTTTTATGAACTCAAACGCGCCAAAGAGGTCATCGAAACAATGGTTTGGCAACTACGCAACAAAGAAGCAGTTTCCTTAAACCTGGGCGATTTTTTGGGGATGGTCAGAATGTTGGGCGATCAACTGGGTTCTTTTAACTGGGCTCCTTTAAAACAAGTTGCAAAATGGAACCCTGCCAATCAAGTTTTGGAAAAATTGGACTGGTTCGAAAAGCAACTCAAAAAAGTCGATGACCTTTATGATCAAACAACCGGAAAGGTTTTGGAAGGGTTTGATAAAGCCATCGGCGAAATTGAAGGAGAACTTAAAAAATTTTCAGAAGGATTGCTCTCACCATTTAAAATTCAACCCTACAATTGTATTGTTGCGGAAGGGTGCTCTGACATTTTTTCTGAATTGCCTAAGCTGGACAATATCTTTGGTGAATGGGGAAACCAAACACCACTCGATTTGCTAAAGAAGTTTTATAAAGACTCCGGTCTTGAAAAAGATTTAGGACAAACAAACAAAAAGATTGCCGGCGCTTTGGCAGAAGCCGCCACTTGGACAGCAGATGTGCTCAACATTACAGGGCCGCTCGCTGAAGTTTTGGATGTGGAAAAAGTACCGGCTCAAAATCCCTCTCAAGATTCCGACTTTGATCCTGTCTTTTTGCACAACGGCGAGTTTTATTATACGGCAACGGATGTCACGATTCCCGGTCCTTCGACAAGCTCAGGAGACCTCCCATTTCAATTCACTCGCATTTATCGCTCCGCCTCCAATTTCTTGGGCGTTTTAGGTCACAACTGGACACACAATTTCGCCGAAAAGCTTCTTTGGTGGGACTCGCCAGAAGGTGGAGGGTTTACCTACATCAGTCCTGAAGGGAAGAAATATTTTTTCAAAAAAGATGAAAAGGGAGGTTTTGTTTCGCCAAAAGATTTGTTTGTTCAGTTAATGGAACAGGGAGATGGTTTTGAAATGTTGTTTGAAAATGATGAAAAACATTTTTTCAATCGAACAGGAATTTTACAGAGTATTCAAAACAAAGAAGGGAATAAAATCAGTTGTTTTTACAATGAGCAAGGACAACTCATAAAAATTGAAGACACTTTAGGTAGGACCAACCACTTTTTTTACAAGAAAAATGGTTTGTTGGAGCGCTTCGAAGATTTTAGCGGCAGGGCTTGGCGTTTTGATTATAATGATGAGGCCGAGTTGATTGCAGCTAGCTCGCCCGGCACGCCCAGTTTTCCAAAGGGAAAAACGACCGGCTATCGTTATCAAAACCACTCTCCGGGGAGCCACAAAATGACTTTGGTGATGGACCCCAAGGGACAGGTTTATCTCCAGAATTTTTATGGAGTTGATGGAAAAGTTTTGGCTCAAAATTATGGCAGTGAGGAGATAAAAATCGAAGCTCGTTATGATGGACTCAACACATGGGTGAAGGATCGCCTCAACGTCATGCATCTTTATGAGCACGATGAAGAAGGGCATCTGTTGCAACACAGTATTTTGAAGCAAGATGGGGTTTTGAAAAATTTGGGTCCTGCTGGCTTTGGGGCCCATCCCCCCACTCGCTTACGCTCGGAGGGGATTATCCCAAAGCCATCACCCAAATTTTTCGATAACGGCAAAATGTATGAATACGATCTGTGGGGGAACGTTATTTCGATTACCGATCCTCAAGGAAATATCCGCAAGTTTGAAGTCGATGCCTCGAATCTCATCACGAAAGAAATTAATAATGGTGAGGAACGTAGGTATTTTTATGACGCCAATGATAATATTATCAAAATTGAAGTCCCCTCCAAAAAGTTGGTGGTTGAGTTTGAGTATGACATGCTCGATCGCATGAGAGTCAAAAAAGAATATTTAAGCCCAACACATGTCATCACAACCCGTTTTGAATACAATCCACGAGATCAACTAACTCGTGTTGTTTATCCAATGGGAAATGAGATGCGTTTTGAATATGATGATGAGGAAAACCTCGTTAAAAAAGGTGAGGAGGTTTATGAATACGATAATGAAGGGCATTTAATTGCTGTTAGCAACAGTGTGGGCGAAAAAACTCAATTTCAATATGATGAAAATGGAAATTTAATCGATGTGATTTCACCGCTGGGCAATCGGGAGAAATACGAATGGGACTCCAAAAACGAAATTGTTTCTAAAAAATATTTTGATGTCGAAGGAAACTTATTAGCAGCCGCAACGCCCACAAGCCGTCTTCTTTTCCGTGACAATCCAAAAAAAGGGAGCTGGATTAAAAGTGAGGAGTCATCGCGAGCCCTTCGACAAGTCTCAGGACAGGCTCCGCGAAGCGATCCACGGGAGATTGCTTCGTCGCAGCCCGCCACGCTTCGCTCGCGGCTTCGGCTCCTCGCAATGACAAACTATGACACGATCGGCAGACCGCTTTCTATTCAAGATGTGCAACTAGAGTGGGATGACAATGGAAGATTAACTTCTTTAACAGACAAAGAGGGTCTCAAAACGATCTATTCTTATGATGGGTTAAACCATCTCACTTTGGAACATTATCCAAACAACTCTGAGATTGCTTATGAATATGATACCGTCGGTCGTTTAATCAGCATGAAGGATCGCAGTCAAAATCTTCATCAGTTTACCTACGACAAAGAGGGGCATTTAATTTTCAGAAAAGTAAATGCTTATGAACAGCGTTTTGTCTATGACGGTCTGGGGCGCTTGGTGGAGGCTAGAGACCTCAATGACCCAAAAGATTCCGGCGATGATGTGACAATCAAATTGGCTTATGATTCTCTCTCAAGATTGATTGCCGAGTCAATCAATGGTCGTCTCGTTTCCAAAAATTATGATGAAAAAGATCGTAAGGTACAGGTGCGATATCCTTCTGGGTTTTCGATTGTTCGCAATTTTGATTCCAAAAACAATCTTGCCGAAATTTTCGCGGATGGTTTTGCCCTGGCACGTTTCCAGTATGATGAACAAGGAAAGGCAAAGCAAATGGAATGGGGCAATGCGGTTAAGTTGGAACAAAGATATGATGATAGGCAACGCTTGACCGAACAATCATTTAACTTCCCCACAAAAGAATCTCCAACCATTTGGCAATATGCCTATAGGGAAGATGGAAAACTGGCAGGGTTTGAATATACAACGGATGGAGGGTTGATGACTCCTCAGGGTTTGCAAGCTGGCGATATTCAGCGAGATGTTGCTGGAAATTTAACTCAGGATGACCGTTTTCAATATGAATATGATCCTTTTGGGCGTTTGGTTGCTGTGCGCTCCTTAACCCATGAACTTTTGGCACGCTATTCCTATGATCCATTCAACCGTCTCGTCAGAAAAGAATTGCCGACGCAAAAAAGAAAAGTCGATTATATTTATGATGATTGGCACGCCATTGAGACTTATGAAAATAATGCGCTATCTCAAAGCATCATTTTTGGTGAGAGTTTGGATCAACCGATTGCTTTACTGGCAGCTGACGACCGACAACTGACGACTTATTATTATTATCACACCGATCGGCTCGGTTCCGTTCGGTTTTTAACAGACAAGAGCGGAGCTGTTGCAGAGTCGTATGAATATAGTCCTTTTGGAGAAAGAATGGGTGAATCTCAAATCGGAAATGAATTGGGTTTTATTGGAAGACCCCATGAAATGCTAACCGGTTTAGTCAATTTGCGACACCGCTACTACTCACCAGCCCTCAGAGAATTTTTGACCGCAGACCCTTTGGGCTACAAAAACGATTTTTACGCTGCTTCCACCGTTTTCACTCCCAGAAATTTTTCTTATCATCAAGGCCAAGGGGGTGCTTCCAGAACGACGTATCCCAATTATGTCGAACAAGATGGCGAAATTTCTCTTTTAGATATCGATTTGTTTTATGAAAAAGAATCGGCACCTGCCCCAACTCCAGAAATGAATCTCTACGCCTACGCCGGCGGCGATCCCGTCAACTTTTTCGATCCGTTGGGACTTTATAAAATCATGGTCACACTTCCACAGTATATTGCGGGAAAGGACAATCGTCGCAATCTTGGCCAATTGACATTATTTGATGAGAAAGGAGACTTGGCTGTTGGGCCTTTTCAAGTGCTTGGACGCTCTAGTAATAAGTGGTGGGATAAGGAGATTAAAAAGACCGTCTATAATCCAAATAAGGGTAGGGATCCTGTTAAAAAGTTTGGCGATACACCTACGGGAACTTATGGGGTTGAAATTATTACCCATCCTAATGATTCTACCTATGGGCCTCATTTCATTAAATTGGATCCAACCGGCGGGGATGCCTTGGTTGCAGAGGCAAATGGAAGAGCGGGGATAGGAATTCATGGTGGGGGTACGAATCCCATTTTTGGGAATGGAAAATTTAGCTCTACAAAGGGTTGTGTTAGAATGTTGGACGGAGATATTCAATTGTTGGTCAAGAGGATAAATGAATTAAAAACAGTGGGTGATACAGAAGGCACGGTGAACATTGCAGAATATGAAAATCATTAAAACACTTTTATTTTGTTTTGTTTGTTTCTTTAGTTTTTCCGCTACGGCGGACGAGAGTTGCAAAAAAGGGCATCTTGATTTGCCTGGGAAATGTAGTGATTATCGTTGTGAAAAATTGGATGCAAAAGCTTGGGAAGCTTTGCTAGAAAGGGCCGGGCGTTATCGAAAAACTCTCTCTTGGGACAATTCACAACAGTGGGAGGCTGATGTAGAGCTTCTGAAAAATTGTGCCATTGCTGGAAGATCAGAGGCATTGCACGAGCTATTCTTATTGGCAGATCACGTGGATGGGGTGTTTGTCGATGTCCTTGGAACGATGTTATCTCAAGTTATACATGCTCAGCCTACGCTGTATAGAAGGCAGTTGAAGAAAGAGCCAAGGAAAATCAGAGAGATCGTTGAATTTATCAGAGTGGCGGGCACAAGTGATCCTATCGATTGACAGATGCATATGAATAATGCATACTCATATGCATGAGAACAACATTAAATATGGATGACAAACTATACGAAGAAGCCGCCAAAGCGACTGGTGTAACGGAGAAAACTCAGTTGATTCATATGGGGCTTAAGGCACTTATTCAAGACGCCGCTTATAAACGTCTGGCAAAACTCCATGGGGCGATTCCGCAGGCCAAGGCACCGAGACGTCGCAGGATCAAATGATATTGGTCGATACGAGTATTTGGATTGATTTTTTTCGGGATGAGAGAAAAGCTGTCATTTTGCCAGAACTGTTGAGTGAAAAACGGGTTTGTATCCATCCGTGGATTTTTGGCGAATTAATGATGGGTGATTTGGGCATTCAAAGAGAAGTTATTCTTGATGACCTAACATCTCTTCATCAGCTTCCAATTCATGATATTAGCGAGCTCTCTGATTTTGTAGAAAATGAAAAGTTGTTTGGAAGAGGTTTATCATTCATTGATGCCCAATTAATTTACTCCTGTCTTTTGCATGACTGTTTTCTTTGGACAAAAGATCATGCGTTAAACCTCCTTGCGAAACGATATAAGAAGTCCTATTTATGAGGCATGTCCGAAAGATTCCAACTCGTTACCGATTTCACACCCAAAGGGGATCAACCGCAGGCGATTGAAAAACTGACCGAAGGGATCCTCAAGAATAAGAAACAACAAGTTTTGCTGGGAGTCACGGGATCGGGAAAAACTTTCACAATGGCTCATGCCATCGCCAACGTGAACAAACCGACACTGGTGATTGCCCCCAACAAAACACTCGCTGCACAACTCTTTGCGGAATTTAAAGAACTTTTTCCAAACAATGCCGTCGAATATTTTGTCAGCTATTATGATTACTATCAGCCTGAAGCTTATGTCCCCGCAAAAGATCTCTATATTGAAAAGGATTCCTCTATTAATGAACAGATCGATCGCCTGCGTCATTCGGCAACCCATGCCCTTCTCACCAGAAAAGATGTCATCATCGTCGCCAGTGTCTCTTGTATCTACGGTTTGGGTTCACCGGAGGCCTACAATGGAATGTTGCTCAGAACAGAAGCCGGCAAAACTTTTGAACGCAAAACACTCCTCTCAAAGTTGATTGAAATTCAATATGAACGAAACGATTATGATTTTCACCGTGGCACCTTTCGCGTGCGGGGCGATTCGATCGAAATTTTTCCAGCTTATGAAGACTGCAAGGCCGTGCGTCTTGAATTTTTTGGAGATGAGTTGGAAAAAGTAATCGAGATCGATCCCCTCACGGGCCAATTGTTAGGAAAATTAGATGAAATCTGTATTTATCCTGCGAGTCACTATGTGACTCCAGAAGAACATTTAAAACGGGCCGTCAAAGAAATTAAAAAAGAATTGGAAGAGAGACTTCAACATTTCAAAGAAAATAATAAATTGCTAGAAGGGCAGCGTATCGAACAGCGAACCCGTTTTGATTTGGAAATGATGGAGGAAATGGGCCGCTGCAAGGGAATTGAAAATTATTCCAGATATTTTACGGGGCGTAAACCAGGAGAGCCCCCACCAACGCTTCTGGAGTATTTTCCGAGGGATTTTTTGCTCTTCATCGATGAAAGTCACATTACCGTTCCTCAAATCGGAGGGATGTATCAAGGGGATCGCTCCAGAAAGATGACTTTGGTCGATTATGGTTTCAGACTTCCTTCTGCGCTAGACAATCGTCCGCTCCGTTTTGACGAATTTGAAGATTGGGTTCATCAAGTTGTTTATGTTTCAGCCACTCCAGCGGAATTCGAACTCAAAAAAGCGAAAGGAGAAATAGTGGAACAAGTAGTGCGCCCCACCGGCCTCATGGATCCCAAAATTGAAGTGAGGCCTACCAACAATCAAGTGAACGATCTCCATCAAGAAATTTTGAAAAGGATTCAAGCAAAGGAAAGAGTACTCGTAACCACACTGACCAAGCGAATGTCGGAACAGTTAGCAGAGTTTTACAGAGAAAAGGGTTTGAAAGTTCGATATCTGCACTCAGACATCGAGACTCTGGAGCGTGTCGAGATTTTGCGTGATTTAAGGCTAGGCACTTTTGATGTTCTGATTGGTATCAACCTTCTTCGCGAGGGACTTGATTTACCCGAAGTCTCGCTGGTAGCCATACTGGATGCCGACAAGGAGGGTTTTTTGCGCTCGGAGCGTTCCTTGATCCAGACTTTCGGAAGAGCTTCCCGAAACATTAACGGGTTGGCCATTCTTTATGCCGATAAGGAGACTTCTTCAATGAAGCGGGCTATTGATGAAACCAACCGCCGCCGCAAGAGGCAGGAGATCTACAACAAAAAACATGGGATTACCCCCACCACCATCCAAAAAAAGATATCCGATGTTTTATCGTCTATCTATGAGCAAGACTATGCCGGCCTCCCGGTCTCTCTAGATGAGGAACTCCCCGAACCAGAGCGCATTCCTAAAATGATAGAACAATTGAAAAAACAAATGCTTACCCACGCCAAAAAGTTGGAGTTTGAAAAAGCAGCAGAACTGAGAAATCGGATCAGACGCCTAGAGCAAAAAATGCTCCAGGTCGCATAAAGTTTATGGTTGCGCGGTGTGTCGTTTTTCTGTATGAAGCGCGAAAAAGGAGATAATTATGAAGAGACACCTATTATTCTCGTGGGTTTTGGTAGTCAGCTTGATGTTGGTGGGAATACCAGCGTCAGCCAATGGCCAGGATGCGCAAGCAGAGCCAGAAGAAGAAAAACCACTGGCAGGCTGGGACAACGGTTTTTATATCAAATCCAAAGACGATCAATTCAAGATGAAAATCAATGGTCGTGTTCAAACAAAATTTGAGACTCAAAAAATCAGTGGATTACAAAAACCGGCAGGTGGAAGAGCGACATTGCCTGCTGATACTTTTTCCGATTCCTTTAGTCTTCGCAGAGGTCGTATCCAAACCATGGGGACTCTTTTTGGAAAAGTCGATTGGGTTACAATTTTGACAGCGACAACCCGTTCGACGACAGCGGACCCAAGAATTGATTTCTGGGGTTGGGCAACTTACAACGTTGCACCTTCTTTCATGATTACCACAGGCGTGATTCAACTCCCCATGGATCGAATGGGTGAAAATTCATCGGCTTGGTTGTTGACAATAGAGCCTGGTTTGACTGCAACACAGTCCGACGGTGTTAAAGATTTGACGATCGCCAGAGACTCTTTCGGTCTCCCGCTCGATTTGGGTCTTCGTATTGATGGCGATGTTGGTAAATATTTTTCTTATGCGTTGGGAGCAAGCAATGGAGGTTCCTTTAGAAATCTCAATGCCAATAATGAGTTGAGCTATGGCGGACGTTTGCAATTCAATGTTTTGGGAGACGCAGTACCCTTCAAAGAAACCGATTTTGATTGGTCAGAAAAACCAAGACTTTCCATCGGCGCCGGTACCGGCTGGGAAGATCATGATGCGGCCGATGAAAATACTCCAGCAGTTACCCGCCGATGGTCATGGAGTTCCAGTGGTGACTTGGCTTTTCGTTGGAGAGGGTTTTCTCTAAACAGTGAAGCCTATTATCGTATCTTGAAGCTTTCCGCCTCAACAGTTGAAGATACAAACGCAGATAGAAAATTGAAAGACATTGGCTACTATGCCAGTGCCGGTTATTATGTGATCCCTCACAAGTTGGAGCTCTCATTGTTGGCCTCCCAAATTTTTAGAGAAGGGCCAGACAACAATGGAAATGAATTTGGTGGGGGTATCAACTGGTATATTCACAAGAACAACGTCAAATTTCAGCTCGATTATACCAACGTGCTTGATTATGACGATGTGGCTGGTCTAAACAACGCTACCTATCACCGTGTGCGAGCCATGTTTAGCACCTTCTTATAATAAAAGTTGGATGAGCTTTTAGCAAAGATTCAATCATTTCCCAAGGCATGCGGCGTCTATATGATGAAAGACGCCGCAGGCCAAATTCTCTACGTCGGCAAAGCCAAAAATCTTCGAAATCGAGTTCAAGCTTATTTCCGTAAAGAATCCAAAACTAGATTTCAGATTGATTTCTTGATGCGCAAGACGGCGGATATTGAATATCTCATCACGGACAATGAAAAAGAAGCACTGCTCTTAGAAAACACACTCATCAAGAAAAATAAGCCTCGATACAACGTTTTTTTAAAAGATGACAAGTCGTATGCCAGTTTGAAAATCAACAGTCAGCACGCCTTCCCCGGCGTTTTCGTAACGAGGCATATTGTCAAAGATGGTTCACTTTATTTTGGTCCCTATGCGTCGGCTTCCGCCCTGCGTCAGACGGTTGATTTGGTAACCAAACATTTTCGGTTAAGGACTTGCTCAGACCATGAGTTTGCGAATCGTTCCCGACCTTGTTTGGAGTATCACATTGGTCGTTGCACGGCTCCTTGTGTGGGAAAGGTCTCACAAGACAATTACGCCAAACAACTGGAAGAGGCGAGGCTCTTTTTAGGTGGGCAAAAAAAAGAGCTGATTCAGCGACTTAAAACCAAAATGAAGGAGGCCTCTGGGAATCTGCAATATGAAGAAGCCGCACGCCTTCGCGATTTGATTGGCCAGGTTGAAGAGACACTCGAAAAACAAAAAGTGGTTCATCATCAAGGCAAAGATTATGATGCAATCGGGTTTGCGTTGAGCCCTACACAGATCGTTTTTTATGTCTTGATGGTTCGAGAAGGGGTCTTGTTGGATCGCCAGCGTTTTGTTTTTCCCAAGCCCTTTCAAACTCATGCTGAATTTCTGTCCCACTTTGTTCTTCAATATTACGGAAGACTTTTGGAGATTCCTTTTGAAATTTTGATGCCCCAAAAAATTGAAGAAGCCGAAACTTTGGCAGAAATTTTGAGAGAGCGATCAGGCCATGCAGTAGATTTACTAGTCCCTAAGAAAGGGGAGAGAGCCAAGATAGTCAAATTGGCTATTCAAAATGCGACCAATTTTTGCAAAACCAAAATCGATTCCTTTGAGACGCTTCTAAAAAATTTGCAGACAATCCTGAATTTGTCCCAGTCGCCAAGAATCATTGAGTGTGTTGATATTTCTAATTTACAAGGTAGTGATGCCGTCGGTTCTTTAGTCTGCTTTGAAGAGGGAAAACCTTCAAAAAATCGTTATCGCAAATTCAAGATTCGTCTCACTGAAGGTCCCAACGATTACGCCATGATGTATGAGGTCTTGTTGAGGCGATTTCGTCGTTCAGAAGAGTGGCCACCCCCTGATTTGTTGCTCGTTGATGGTGGCAAGGGACAGCTTCAAATAGCGCTGAAGGCCCTTGCCGATTTGGGTTTGCATAACCAGGCGGTTGTTGCGATTGCCAAGGCAAAAAAAGGTGAGAAGAGCGATAAAATTTACATTCCTAACAGGATGAATCCCGTCTCTTTTCGTTCAAATGCTCCAGAGCTACTTTACTTAATGCGCATTCGGGATGAAGCCCACCGCTTTGGCATTACCTACCACCGCCAACTACGCGCCAAAAAACTGACACTTTCTTAAAAATTGTGTTCAAAAACACCCCCCCCTTTAAAAACGGGTAAGGTTTCTATATAAAATCCCCTTATTTTACAATAAGTTATAAATTTATTTTGGCATGTTCCTATTGGCATATCAATTGCAGTTAAGTGTGCTTGGAGAGAGACAATGTCAAAAGAGATTTCATCGATAACCAAACTCATTTTGCAACGGACCTCCGAAGAGGGACAAGGGTTTATGGATCATAAAAACCCTGCGGTCTTGAGTTGTGGCGGGATGTACCTTCCACGACCCAAAACCGCCCTCCCCCCTCGGGTCGTTTATCATGTTTTGAATCTGGCGAACAAACAAGAACCGATCAAGATTTATATCGGTAGGCGCGCTATCACTAATCTCCTGCATCAAGTCTTGGCGAAAGAAGCACTTAACTAGAACTTAAAGCTCCCTTCCTCTCCTTATCTAGGGCGGCGTTTTTGGGTGGATGCCGCCCTTTTTTTGTGGGTTGGTGAAAAAGGCCATCTACTTCGTTGGCCTCCTCGAGAAAATCCTCACATACCATCATAGGTATGCTGCGGTTTTTCTCGTTGGCCTGTCTCGTATCTGGCTCTTTTTGACCAACCCACGACCGTGCCAAAATTTTTCTGTGGCCTAGTTCTAGGTCATTTTGGCAATTTACAAGACGGTTGCGAAATCGGCGGGGAGCCATTATACTAGTTTTCATGGATAAAAAGACTCAAACATGGTTGGAAATTGCGGAGAACGACCTGGAGTTTGCTGAACAGATCGTCCAAAATCAACAAAGACCCTATTATGCAATGCACTTTTGTCATCAGGCGATTGAAAAACTACTAAAAGGTGTTGTCCAACATGAGACAGGTAAAATACCGCCTCGCACACATAATCTAGAGAAACTTCTGCAGCTCACAAAGAAAGAGTTACCCTCAGAAAAATTAGAGATACTGGTTGACCTAGCCCCACATTATTTAAGTACAAAATATCCTGAAGATCTTGAAAAATTTTATAAACAATATTCAATAGAATTCGTACGTGACCAAGCCAAAAAGATAAAGGAGTTATTCTGATGGATCAAAAAAAATTGGTTGATTTGAAAGATATTGTTAATCGATTTGTTGTTGAATTGGGAAAAAAGGGGATTCAACCGGAGCGCATCCTGTTATATGGTTCACATGCCAGCGGAATAGCAGATGAGTGGAGTGATATTGATTTGGTGGTTATTTCAAAAGATTTTGAAAAAATTCCTTCTTTGGAAAGACTTACGTTACTTTCTCGTGCCGCTTGGCCAGTGCAGGCAAGTATTGAAGCGTTGGGGTACACGCCTCAAGAAATCACTGAGAGAGGAAAAGACAGTATTATCTGGGAAGAGATTCAGAAGAATTACAAGGTCTTATACAAAGCAGCCTAGACGGTTTTCCAACTTTTCAATGTATTTTCAAAAGGGGATTGGGCGAGGCCTTTTTCGGTGATGATGGTACTGACAAGTGCATTGGGGGTGCGGTCGAAGGCGGGGTTGAAAACTTTAATGTGTGACGGAGCGATTGCTTGATCTTTGATATGCGTTACCTCTTTGGGGTTTCGCTCCTCAATGGGAATTTCGATGGCGTTGACTACATTAATATCAATTGTTGATAACGGGGCGGCGACGTAAAAGGGGATATTATGGTGTTTGGCCAAAACCGCCAAAGGATACGTCCCAATTTTGTTGACGACGTCGCCATTTGCTGCAATTCGGTCAGCACCAACAATCACACAATCGACCTTTTTCTGCTGCATCAAGGTTCCTGCCATATTGTCGCAAATGAGGGTGACTTCAATCCCATGTTTTTGGAGTTCCCAAGCAGTCAACCTGGAACCTTGCAAGACCGGTCTCGTCTCATCCACCACGACGTGAATTCTTTTTCCCTCTTCCCCTGCGGTATAAATAACCCCCAATGCTGTTCCAAAACCTGCTGCGCATAGGGCGCCAGCATTACAATGAGTCAGGACCGTCATGCCATCTTTCAAAAGTTTGGCCCCATTGCGCCCCATCATTCGATTCGCTTCAATATCTTCATGATAAATTTTGATCGCCTCTTCTTTTAGACGTTGTTGCAATTTAGGGATCGGGAGATTTTTATTTTCTAGAGTCACTTTTTTCATTCGATCGAGTGCCCAAAATAAATTCACGGCAGTCGGCCTTGTTTTAGCAAGGCGTTCACAAACCGCTTCAATTTTTTTATAAAAATCTTCGAAAGTTTTGGAGGAAATTCCCAATGCCCCCAATGCCACACCCATCGCGGCCGCAACGCCAATTGCAGGCGCTCCACGGATCGTCATGTTTTCAATCGCTTTGGCTACAGAGAGGTAGTCATCATAGGTGTTGTAGACCTCTTCCTCCGGCAAGAGCCGCTGGTCGAGCATGATAACCTTATCATCCTTCCACTCTATTGTCTTTACAGTGAACATGATTTCATCTCGCGGTTACCTCTTAGGTACCCTAGTACTTTGGTACTCTAGTACTCTAGTTTCGTTTTAAACCAACACCAGAGTACCATCGTACTGTCGTACTATCGTACTATTTCAAGTTTTTTCTTTAATATCTCATTAACTATCTTTGGGTTCGCTTTTCCTTGCATCTCTTTCATCACCGCGCCGACGAAAAACCCAAAGACATTTGTTTTGCCTGACTTGTAGCGTTGCACATTTTCTATTTCTTTCGCAAGGATTTTATCAACGCAGGCCTCAATAGCCCCTGTATCACTGACTTGTTTTAATCCTTTTGCTTCGATAATTTTGTCCGCCGCCTCTCCCGTATTGAGCATTTCCATAAAAATTGTTTTTGCAATGGCACCACTGATTGTTCCTTCATCGATTAGCTGCACCATTCTGGCCAGTTGTTTCGGTTTGAGTTTGATTTCAGTGATGTCTTGGTTTCTCAGTTTTAATTCGCGGAGCAACTCTGCCATGATCCAATTGCTCAATTTTTTGGGTGCATTGTAATTTTTCACACACTCTTCAAAATATTGTGCCAGTGGTTTTTCTGCAGTCAGCACTTTGGCATCATATTCTGGAATTCCAAATTGTGAGACAAAACGTTTGGCTTTTGTTTCTCCCAGTTCTGGGAGTGTTCCTTTAATTTTTTCAATCCAGACTTGATCGACAACCAAAGGTAGCAAATCGGGATCGGGAAAATAGCGGTAATCGTGGGCCTCTTCTTTGCTGCGCATCGAAAAAGTTTCTCCTTTGGCTTGATTCCAGAGCCTTGTTTCTTGGACAATCTTCCCGCCACCATCCAAAACTTTTGCCTGACGTTCTATTTCATAAGTAATCGCACTTTCTAAAAATTTGAACGAGTTAACATTTTTGATTTCGGCCCGTGTTCCAAATTCTTTAGAGCCTTTGGGCCTGATCGAAACATTCGCATCACAACGCAGGCTTCCCTCTTGCATATTGCCGTCACAAACTTCCAGATAGACCAAAATGTTTCTTAGTTTGCGCAAGTAATCACCCGCTTCTTCAGGGCTGGATAAATCGGGCCCACTGACAATTTCGATCAGGGGTGTGCTGCATCTGTTTAGATCAACATGGCTGACATCCGGAGAACCTGTGTCATGAAGTAGTTTGCCGGCATCCTCTTCCATATGAATTCTTTGAATGTGAATTTTTTTGGGCTCTCCATTCAGTTGGATATCCAAGTAACCATTCAAACAAATTGGGAATTCATATTGGGAGATTTGATAACCCTTCGGCAAATCGGGGTAGAAATAATTTTTGCGGGCAAAAATACTTTTTTCCCGGATTGTGCAATTTAGGGCGAGACCCGCTTTGATAGCCATTTCAACAGCGGTTTTGTTTAAAACCGGCAGGGCGCCTGCTTGGCCGGTACAGACAGGGCAAATGTTAGTGTTAGGTTGGGCGCCAAATTTGGTGGAACAGGCACAAAAGAGCTTCGATTTGGTCAAGAGTTGCGCATGGACTTCGAGTCCTATCACAGCTTCATATTTCATAATGATGGTTTTTTCAAATGCCACTCTGTGGCTTGTTCATAAGCGAATCCCAACTGAAAGAGTCTTTCCTCATCCAGATGTTTTCCAATGAGCTGCATCCCAATTGGGAGTCCCTTTTTGGAAAACCCACAAGGCAGCGTCAAGCCAGGAAGCCCCGCAAGGTTAACTGGAATTGTGTAAATATCAGAGAGATACATCTGCAAAGGATCATCAGTTTTTTCGCCGAGTTTAAAAGCAGGTGTTGGGGCTGTGGGGGCTAAAATGGCATCTACTTTTTTGAATGCGTCCAGAAAATCTTTTTTGATGAGTGTTCTAACTTTCTGCGCTTTTAAATAATAGGCATCATAATAACCAGTCGACAAAACGAAGGTTCCAATGATGATGCGCAAACTGACTTCGGGTCCAAAACCTTCTGTGCGTGAGCTTTCATAGAGTTCCAAAAGGTCTTTCGGATTTTTCGAACGATGTCCAAAACGAACCCCATCGTAACGAGCAAGGTTTGCAGAGGCTTCAGCAGGAGCGATGATATAGTAAGTTGGAACGGCATATCGAGCGTGTGGCAAACTGATTTCTTGAATAACGGCACCTAATTCTTCGAATTTTTTTGCGGCATCGCGAACACTTTGAGCCACCTCATTATCAATTCCTTCCACAAAATATTCTTTCGGTAGGCCCAGCTTCAAGCCTTTGACTGGTTTGCCAAGGCTCGCTGTGTAATCAGGGACAGGGACATTCAGGGAGGTTGAATCTTTAGGATCATAACCGGCAACAACGTTCATCAACAAAGCACAATCTTCAACATTTTTGGTCATCGGGCCTGCTTGATCCAAGGAAGAGGCGAAAGCAGTAATACCGTAACGAGTGACTCTCCCATAAGTTGGTTTCAATCCGACAATACCGCAGTGACTAGCCGGTTGGCGAATCGAACCGCCGGTATCTGTTCCCATCGTTGCCACACAAAGATCAGCGGCCACCGCAGCAGCAGAGCCACCACTCGATCCGCCCGGAATATATTCCAAATTCCAAGGATTGCGGACCGGGCCAAATGCTGAAAATTCGTTGGAAGAACCCATGGCAAATTCATCCATATTGAGTTTACCAAGCAAAACGGCCCCTGCTTTTTTGAAGGCAATCGATGTCGTGCCGTCATAGGGGGGAATATAGTTGTGCAAGATTTTGGAACCGCACGTTGTTTTGATTCCTTCGGTAATAAAAATATCTTTGAGCGCAATGGGTATCCCATCTAGGGGTCCGACACTTTTTCCTTTTGTCCTTCTTTCGTCGGAAGCTTTTGCTTGTGCAAGGGCGATCTCTTCGCAAAGGCTGATATAGCAATTGAGCTTCGGATTAAGCTCTTTAATTTTTTTGAGATAATTCTGTGTTAGTTCAGCCGAAGAAATTTTTTTACTTGAGAGTTTTTTTTCTAATTCCTTAATTTTCATCGATCACTTTCGGGACTTCAAAGAGGTTTTCATAATGATTGGGGGCATTTTCTAGAATTTTCTTGGTTCCCTCAAATTTCTGGACCGTATCTTCACGAAAGGCATTCGTAATATCAATTGCGTGAGAGGTCGCCTCAATTTTAGAGGTGTCGAGATTTTTGAGTTGTTCCACAAAGTCGATGATACTTTTCGCCTTTTGAACAAGTTTTTCTCCAGCAGAGGGTGTAGGCTTAAGCCTCGCTAAGTGCGCCACTTTTTTGATGGACTCTTTCATTTTTTAAATTGGAAGATTTCTAAAAACTGGGTCAAAAATTTGTTGTCTTGTCCGCATAGTTTTTGAAAGGCCTCTTTGCTTAAGTAAGCCCCGCCACAATGAAAGCATTTATTGACGGATAAGCCCTTGAAAACAATTGTCTCTAATTCAAAACCACATTCGGCACAGTGCATGTGGTGGGTTTCTTTTAAGTTTTCCACCTCTTTGGTTTTCATTTCGGAACGCTTTTTTTCGAAAACTTTGCACTTTTTTTCGACTTCAAGTTTTGCAAAATATTCTTCTTCAGCCTCGTGGGGTTTTTGCATAGCGAAAAATGCCTTAACACAGTGAATCTGAGTTGACAAGTTTGCACGGTCAGACCTTTTTTCTACTCTTGCCAATCTGTTAATGGCGCAGGGTGGAAAGGGGTGTTCAAAACGGTGCTCCACTTCGGGCTATCTCGTCAAAAAAATAATTTCGTTTCAAAAGATGCAGATAGTATCTTACCTGCCGTCAGCTCTATCTGCAGAAACGAATATTATTTTATTTGACTCAATACGCCCTCGTTCCCGCGCGATGTTTTTCTCACCCCTTTCCACCCTGCGCCATTGGCATACAAGCGCTACGAACTACTGCAATAGTTTGGAGCACCCCTGCGAAAAATGCTTCAGTGTAGTGTGGTCGGAGCGAAGGGGTTGGTTATTTTAAAAAAGATTTGAAAATGAGGGGTGGCCCGGAGTGTTTGCTGTGGGGTTTAGTTAGGGGCCCCCACGAAAACACGGAGGGACAGGACCCGTCATTTTCAACTCATTAGATTTAAACCCCGAAGCTCCACTCTATTTATGAAGGCATTTTTCGCAAAGGTCGAAGAATATTTTTTGATCAAGGTGGTAATATATGTTAGATTACACAGATGTTTTTAACGCAAATACCTTTAGGGTGGGTTTTGGCAGGCTTTTTTGGGCTCTGCGTGGGGAGCTTTATAAATGTCGTAATCTATAGGCTTCCTTTGGATCAATCGGTCGTTACACCACGTTCCCATTGCCCTAACTGTAAAACAAAGATTGCCTGGTATGATAATATTCCTTTGCTGAGTTATATTTTGCTTCGGGGAAAATGCCGCTATTGTAAACAGACGATTGCTTTTCAATATTTTTTGGTCGAGCTTTGCGGCCTATTTCTCTCATTGGCAGCATTTGCCTACTTTCAAGAGCTGCTTCTTTACCTCGCTTATTTTTGCTTGCTACTGGCACCACTTCTTGCTGTCATTTTTATCGATCTTAAACATCGCATTATCCCCGATTCGATTTCTTTGCCAGGCATCGGTGCCGGTTTTTTAGTCCATTTTTTGGATGCCCCACCCATGTGGGGAAAAGAGGCCCTTCTGGAATCATTGGTTGGTATGTTGGTCGGCGGCGGTTTTTTATTTTTGGTCGCTTTTCTCTATGAAAAAATAAAAAAGAAAGAGGGGTTGGGAGGAGGGGATGTGAAGCTCGCTGCTATGTTGGGTGCTTTTTTTGGTTGGCAACAAATTTTAATGATTTTACTTGTTTCCTCCGTTTTAGGATCTTTGATTGGCCTCATTGTCGTCGCATTTAAAAAAGATTGGCAGTATGCCCTGCCTTTCGGCCCTTTCTTAGCGGTAGCCGCCACTTTGCAGCTTTTCTTTGGGTTTCCTATGCTTTCCTGGTACTTATCTTTATTTCATGGATAGTTAATTTATATTTAATTGTATATAATTAAACATAATTAGGTGTCATATAATAATAAATTTTACACAAATTTTAAAAATCCTTGACACTTGTTTGCTTTTTTAAGACACTGAAAGCGGGGACGTTCCCCATAGTTGGGGGATGTCCCCGACGTGTTATGAAAGCAAACAATCTCAAGAAGATCAGAGAATCGCTTTTGATCAGCAAAGCAGAGCTAGCCAGAAAAGCAGGGCTTTCCGCACTCACCATTGATCGTGTGGAGCATGGTATGGAGTGTCGCATGGATACCAAAAGAAAAATTCTCCTTGCCTTGGGTCTTACTATCTCCGATAAAAACAAACTATTTCCATAATTCTAATGGTTGAAAATGATGAAATGGACGAAAAAGTTGTGGGTCCTGCCCCTACGTGTTTCTGTGGGGGCCCCTAACTAAACCCCACAGCAAACACTCCGGGTCACCCACAACTTTTTCCTCTTTGTAATATCCAAGACTGGTATGAAACATCTTATCCTTACAGGCTTCATGGCTGCAGGGAAAACAACGATTGGCAGCCTTTTAGGTCCCGAGCTAAAGCTTGAATTTGTCGATTGCGACGATGAAGTTTTCAAGGAAACGGGGTTGCAAGTTCCCGCCTATATCCGCCGTTTTGGGGTCAAACCTTTTCGAAAAATCGAGAAGTCTGTTTTAAAAAGGGTTCTTAAGGGCTCTCCAGTGGTTTTAGCCACCGGTGGGGGAGCCATGTTGGACCGTGAAAACCGCCGACTCATTTTGTCTCAGGGCTTTTGTGTTTGGTTGGATACCCCATTGAGTCTTATTTTGAAAAGGTTTGGTAATAAAAATCGTCGTCCACTATTGCCCAAACCGTTTTCTGTGGAAAAGTTGAATTCTTTTTTCCAAGCAAGAAAATCTTTCTACAGGCATTGTCATTTGAGGGTTGTAAATACCTTTGACTCTCCTCAGAAAATTGCTATGCAGATCATCAAAGAATATGCATCCCGAACTGCTGAATAACTCTATTTTTTTGCGCTATTACAATCAGTGGCAAGAAGACCCTACTTCAATCGTTTTTGCCCCAATTGCGGAATATCTGCAGATCTATGGGATGCTTGATGAAGCGATCAAAGTTTGTCTGGAGGGTTTAAAGAATCATCCAGATTTGGTAAGTGGACGTTTGGCGCTGGCCAAAGCTTATGTTCGCAAAATGGATTTTGAGAAAGCCAGAGAAGAGTTGAGGCGTGTTTTAATTTTGATGCCGGATCAAGAAAAGGCTCTGGAGTTAATGGCTCAGGTTGATAAAGAACTCTCTCCCACACCAAAAACCAAACAACCGATCGGTTGGGAAACCGTGACGATGGCCAAAATTTATGCCAGCCAAGGCCACCTTCATAAAGCAAGAGAGGTCTATCAAGCCATTTTGCAAAGAGAGCCAGCCAATTCCGAAGCCATTCAGGGGTTAGCCAGCCTCGAAAGTGAGGGTTAATGGGTTTTCAATTTGCGGTGCTCAATGGAAGCAACCTGAACTGGCTTGGAAAAAGGGAGAGGGCCATTTATGGTTTAGAATCGTGGGGTGCAATTTGGAATCGTTTGCAAAAATGGGCACCCTCACAAGATGCCAATTTAACTTATTTTCAATCCAATTCTGAAGGAACTCTCATTGACACTCTTCAAGAGATTGATTCCAAGGTTGACGGCGTTGTCTTCAACCCGGGTGCCTATGCCCACACCAGTATAGCTTTACGCGATTGTGTTGCTTCGCTTCGTGTGCCTGTTGTGGAAGTTCATTTGTCAAAATTAAGCAAGCGCGAAAAATTTCGACAATTCTCATTCATTGCAGATGTGGCGCAAATCACTATAGTAGGATTCGGGGCCGATGGCTATCTGCTGGGGCTTACTTGGCTAAAATATTTTTATGACCGTTCTGAACAAAGATAAAATTTTAGATGCCGCCAAAGATTTCATTACGGAAGGCAAATTCGACAAGGCCGTTCGTGAATATGAAAAACTCTTACAAGCGGACCCCAAAGATATGCGGATCAAACTCCGCATTGCCGAGCTCTTTGCCAAAATCAGACAAATTCCGGAGGCGATCAAGGCCTATCGTGAAGTTGCTGAATCCTACGCCCACGATGGGTTTTATTTAAAAGCGGTCACCGTCTATAAAAATATTTTGCGCCTGAACCCTTCTTTGTTAGATGTCAATCAAGCACTGGCTGCCCTTTATGAAAAAATGGGTCTCAATCAAGATGCTGTCCATCAATATGAAATTTTGGCACAGGCCTTTGAACAAAAAAATCGGTTTGATGAGGCGCTCAAAGTCCGACAAAAATTAGTAGAACTGGCACCAAGCGAGGGGACCCATCGCACAAGACTTGCAGAGGCTTATCAAAGAGACGAGAAAAAAGAGGAGGCCATTGAGCAATATGAACTTTTGGCCAAACAATATAAGGAACAAAAAAAGGAACCACATCGGCTCATAGAGCTCTATGAAAGAATACTTCCCTCTCGCCCGCAAAATAAAGAGATGCTCACTCATCTGGTCGATCTTTATTATCAAAAGAAAGATTATAAGGCGGCATTGAAATGGCTGGAACAGTTTAAACAAGTCACCTCTGCAGATACCCATCTTTTGGGATTACAAGCAGAGATGTATGCGGTGTTGAACCAATTGGATACAGCTCGCGGAAAATATCAAGAGTTGGCGGAACTTTATATGCAACAGGGAGAAAATCAAAAGGCATTGAACGCTTATGGCGAAATTTTAACCCTTTTGCCCGAAGAGATGGAAACACTGCGCCCCATTGTGGAGGGGATACAGGCCGGCGCTATGGAAGTGTTGCAAAAAAAATCTCAGGAGAAGCGTCAAAGTAAACAAGAAGAACAAAAGCTCAAAGAAGAAGAGCAGGAAAAGGAAAAAGAGGCTAAAGAAAAGGCACGAGATTTAGAAAAACAGAAACCTAAGTTAGCTCCTCAGCAGGCATCAGCAACACCTCCTTTTCCTGTGAAACAACCTCCAACCGAAAAGGGGGATGTTAACACCCTTTTGAAAAAGGCTAAATCGGCTCTTCAGCTGTCCAAAGCGTATGAAACAACCGGCTTGGAGAGTGAGGCAAAACAAGAACTTTCTCAGGCAAGAGATTGTTTGAAAAAAATTCTCACCATTGATAGTCAACACGCGGAGGCTTTGCAATTATTGAAGGATTTGGGTGGTGTGCCGGTGCAGGCGCCAGCCCCTCCAAAAAATAAGCCAGAGCCCCCCAAAGGAAAAAAGAAAATATCTTTTGTATAAATAGCAATGGACCACCTTCAATATTATCATCTAACTCAAGAACCGTTCTCGATCATGCCGCTCACCCAGTTTTATTTCCACAGTGAGCAGCATGATCGGGCTTTGGAGAGATTGCACTACGCAGTCTCCGGCATGAAGGGGCTAGCCGTTTTGGTGGGTGACATTGGATTGGGTAAAACATTATTGGCCAGACGTCTGTTGGAAACCTTGCCGGAATCGGAATATGAAGTTTCTTTACTTGTAGTCTTGCATGAGGATGTCGATTCCACATGGTTGTTAAAAAGGATTGCAGCACAGGTGGGTGTTGAAAATGTGCCGGACCAAAAGGTGGAAATCTTGACGAAACTTTTAAAGAGGCTCAATGAAATAGCAGAACAAGGAAAAAAAACGATCGTGTTAATTGATGAAGCACACATGCTGAGGAGCAAACAACTGATGGAAGAAATTCGGGGGTTGCTCAATTTGGAATTAGAAACGCAAAAACTTATTTCGCTTGTTTTATTTGGACTCCCCGAACTCGATCAGTGTTTGAATACGGATGCTGCATTGGCTCAAAGAATCGCAGTGCGCTTTAATTTAAAACCTCTTTCAGGAGAAGCGGTTAATCATTATATTGAATTTCGTCTTTCACAAGCAGGGGCAACGCAACCCATTTTTTCTGGAGATGCCCTTCAGGCGATTCACCAATATTCAAAAGGAATTCCGCGTCTCATTAATGTTTTGTGCGATAATTCTTTATTTGAGGGATACGTGCGCCGTGCTTCAATGCCTCTGGGTGTTGAAGTTGTAACCTCTGTGTCGGAAGATTTAGGATTGGTGAAACAACTATGAAAATTGAAGCAATCAAAGGGATGTCCGATGTTCTGCCGCCTGAGTCTGAAAATTGGCAAACGGTTGAGCAACTGGCTCGGGAAGTTTTTAGAACGTACGACTTTCAGGAAATTCGTACCCCCATTGTTGAGCCAACCGAATTGTTTGTTCGCAGCGTGGGAGAAACAACCGATGTCGTTCAAAAGGAGATGTATACCTTTAAAGATCGCAAAGGTTTATCATTAACCTTAAGACCTGAGGGAACTGCTTCTGTAGTGCGGGCATACATTCAAGCGAGCCTTTCTTCCAAAGACCCCATCGCGAAACTTTACTATTTTGGGCCAATGTATCGCTATGAACAGCCTCAAAAAGGGCGCAAACGGGAGTTTTATCAAATCGGTGTGGAACTTTTGGGTGCCGAAACACCGCTGGCCGATGCCGAAGTTTTAATGCTCTTGGAACAACTTTTTTTGAAAGTAGGCGTTACTGACACCAACTTGGAAATCAATTCGTTGGGTTGTAAAAATTGTCGCCCTGATTACATCAAAGCGATTCAGAAATTTCTCAAGGGCAAACTAAATAAATTTTGTGACGATTGCCAAAAGAGAAGTCAAAAAAATCCTTTGCGAATTTTAGATTGCAAAAAAGAGGGCTGTCGCAAGCTGACCGAAGATATTCCGTTGGTGAGTGATTTTTGGTGCGTGGAATGTCATCAGCATTTTAGAGAAGTCAGGGGGCTGTTGTTAGCCGGACATGTGAAATTTAAAGAGAACCCCCGAATTGTAAGAGGGCTCGATTATTATTGCCGCACAACTTTTGAAGTGTTGTCGGATCGTTTGGGAGCACAAAATGCGGTTGCCGCCGGCGGGCGTTATGATGGATTGGTCAAAGATTTGGGTGGGCCGGATGTGCCCGGTGTGGGGTTTGCAATTGGAATGGAGCGTTTGATGATGTTAGTTTCGACGAACCCCGAACCCCGAACCCCGAACCCAAAACCTTTAATTTATTTTGCCCTTCTTGGGAGCGAGGCCCAGCAAAAGGCGATGTCGGTTATTCAAGAGCTGAGAGCAAAAGGTCAATCGGTGGGATGTGCCTATGGAGGTTCTTTAAAATCTCAAATGAGGCGTGCGGATAAACTTAATGCCTCTCATGTGGTCATCCTCGGTGAAAACGAGGTGGTAAAGGGAATTGCTATAGTCAAAGAAATGGAGACCGGAAACCAAAAAGAGGTTTTGTTGGGGAGATTAGTGGAAGAATTGAGCTAATGATGAAACGGACACATACCTGCGGTGAGTTAAATAAGAAACAGGTTGGCAAGAAAGTTATTCTGATGGGTTGGTGTGATGTCCGTCGCGACCATGGAGGCCTTATTTTCATCGATCTGCGGGATCGGTGGGGAAAAACACAGATTGTTTTTGACCCTTCCGTTGCGCAAGCAGCACAGGGGCTAGCCAAAGAAATCCGGTCCGAGTTTGTTTTGGAAGTCGAAGGAAAAGTAAGAAAGCGGCCCCAGGGGATGGAAAATAAAAAGCTCCCCACCGGTGAAATTGAAGTTGTTGTACAGTGCTTGAAAATTTTGAATCGTTGTCCCACACCCCCTTTTGAAATATCCGATCAAGCCGATGTAGCAGAAGAAGTGAGGCTCAAATATCGTTTTTTAGACCTCCGACGTCCTTCCATGCAAAACTATCTCATTTTGAGGCATAAAACAGCACAGGCAGTACGCAATTATTTATCAAAACAAAATTTTCTTGAAGTTGAGACACCCGTTTTGACTCGTTCCACTCCAGAAGGGGCAAGGGATTATCTGGTTCCTTCGCGTGTTCAACCGGGAAAGTTTTTCGCGCTGCCTCAATCGCCCCAGCTTTTCAAGCAACTTTTGATGGTCTCTGGTTTCGATAAATACTTTCAGATCGTTAAATGCTTTCGAGACGAGGATTTGCGGGCTGACCGTCAACCAGAGTTTACTCAAGTCGATATCGAAGCCTCTTTTGTGAGCCGCGACGATATTTTGGAGATGGTAGAGGGCCTGATTCAAACAGTTTTCAAGGAAGTCTCCGTTAAAAATATCAAAAAATCTTTTGACCGCCTCAACTATAAAGATGCCATGAATTGGTATGGCTCTGACAAACCCGATCGGCGTGTTCCGTGGAAGATTGAAGATGTCTCGGAGATTTTTAAAAACTCTCCGTTCAAAATTTTTTCCCAAGCTGCTGAACAAGGAAAAGTAATCAAAGCGCTGAAAGTGACTCCAGCGCAGGATCTCGCAAGGAAAGATTTTGAATCCTTAGAGTCGGAGGTCAAAGGTTTGGGGGCAAAAGGTCTAGGGTGGGCCAAATTAACAAGTGAAGGCTGGCAGTCCCCCATTGCAAAGAATTTTTCGGATCAGGATAAAGAGGGTCTTTTAAAGAAATTAAAACTCAAAGCGAATGACGCCGTTTTATTTGTTGCCGATGAATGGGCTGTTGCCTGCCAAGTCCTTGGTGCTTTGCGACTATCGTTGGGCAAAAAATTGAAAGTGTTCGATGAAAAGACAACGGATCTTTGTTGGGTCTTGGATTTTCCTTTATTTGAATGGTCGGCGGCCGACAATCGCTATGTTTCTGTCCATCATCCCTTTACCTCTCCACATCTAGAGGATCTCTCACTGATGAATGGTAGCGATTTAAGCAAAGTTCGCTCCCTTGGCTATGATTTAGTGATGAATGGCTATGAAATTGGTGGGGGATCTATTCGTATTCATGATCGTGATCTACAACAGAAAGTCTTTGAGACGTTGAAAATATCGGCTGAAGAAGCGACCCGCCGTTTTGGCTTTTTACTTTCAGCCTTGGAATATGGAGCCCCACCTCATGGTGGCATTGCATTAGGATTTGATCGTTTAGTGATGTTGCTTGCCAATTGTAGTTCTATTCGAGATGTGATTGCCTTTCCCAAAACAACCTCTGCAACTTGCTTGATGACAGAAGCTCCCTCTGAAGTCGATGAAGCACAGCTCAAAGAACTCCATATACAAATTAAATCCTAAATCCTAAGCACTAAATTCTAAACAAATTCTAATGACCCAAATCCAAATGTCCCAAACAATCTTGTTTAGAATTTTGGCCATTGGAATTTAGGATTTAGATATTAGAATTTAGAATTTTATGTCGTGGTGTATTGTTTATTGGCCAGTGCGGTAAGAATATCTTCTTGCACAATTTTGTAGGTATCTTTGGCGAGTTTACCCGTGACCTCAATTCGTTTAAGAAGTTTTTCACCATCATTGCCGGCAAGATTTATTTTTTCGCGGGCTAAGACAGCATTTTTTTGATTTCCTGTCTCCAATTTTCTGCCAGCTCCCGTTGGATCTTTGAGATGGAGTGTTAAGTCTCGCATAATGATACACCCTCTGAGATTATTATGAATCTGGTTGTGTGTTGGGTGTGGCATCACATGATTTTTGGTGATGAAAAGGTGGTGCAGGGCCCCGTTGATTTCAAGCGATCTCTGGAGTCGGTTTCTTTTAAGAACCTTTTCTGCAGGGCCGATAATAATTTGATAGTGCCCATAAGAAGCGTGGACATTAAAAACATGCACCTCGTTTGGCGGTAAATTGGGGGCCAATTTAACCATTTCCATCAGTTTCTTAAGAAATGTCTGCATACCACCTTTCTACAGTGCAAGGTCCATGCCAGCCTTATTTTAAAGCAAATTTTTGTAAGTTATTGTTTTTATTATACTTTTTAAAATAGAGGGGACGTTCCCCAGGATTTTTGACACCCACGCGTCATTGTTTTGACGGGTATTACAGAACGGCTGGAGCCAGCAGGAAGGTTGGACCGACAATCACCGCAGCATCAACGCTAAACCCCCCTCTGGTAATGGGGAGCTTATATAAATAACTCCTGACTTCAACCTGGAGGGCAAAATGGGGTGGTTTTAAATAGAGAAGGGTTCCTAATCCAAAAAAGCCATTGGCTAGATCTGCATTATTAATTTTGAGCCAACCCCCTCCCACAAATCCATAAATATCCATTTCTAACACTTTGCCATGGCCTACTTTGATGGCAGCAGGCGTCACACCTTTGATGGCTCCATTGACATGAACCATTTTTTTATTGGTGACTGTTTGTCCATAAGCGCTTTGGGGGTCGACCTCCAATGGACTAAAACCAAAGTCGACAGCAGTCGCGAAATGCCGACTCCAATTGTAAGAAAGTTGAGAGCCGAGAATGTAGGAGGTAGAAACCGTATCACCGACATAGAGCCCCGCAAAGGGAGATATTTGAACTCTCGACTTTTGAGCCTCGCGCAAGTCGGTAAACATTTTTGGAAGTTCTTGGGCAGCGGCAGGTTTTATAAATATTGGAAAAAATATTGTTGCGAGAAGTATTAGAAAGGTAGAAAAAAAGAGGCAGGGCCTGTCCCTCCGTGTTTTTGTGGGGGCCCCTAACAAAACCCCACAACAAACACTCCGGGCCACCCGCCTCTTTTTTATAATTCTTATCATTTTTCCTTTTGCCGACACAGTTGCCCCACCGCCGCCGATGCATGAAGATACAAAATAGGCAGCCACTGTGGGATACCAAAAAAATTGGAACGGGTATAACCAAATAGTCCCAGGGTACTCATTTTGCTTTCCACAAAACAGCCGACAAACGCTGTTCCGAAAGCGAGTATAATACTCTGCCAAGAACGCTCCCATGCGATCCACGTGACACCATATAATGCGAGCATGATCAGACTGCGGATGGGGTAAGAATAAGGCAAATAGCCGCTGATGAAATAAACAAGGATGAAAATGGCGAGACTCCCAATTCTGCGGTAGGGGCGTTTGGCTACACTGGGCGTTTTAAAAAATCGATGGAGGTGAAAATGTGTAAAGCCGATAAAGGCAGCGGCCGATCCAAATAGAAGGGGAACCCACCACGCCATTTTCCAAATTAAGGGTGTGGGATAAAAAGTTGTGCCGGAGTGGGTATGAATGCCATCCAGTAGGCTTCCAACGGTCGCACCAAGGAGAAAAAAAAATAAGAGATCTTTCTTCTTCATGCGGGAGAGGCTATACAGCTTGGGAATTGATCTGCAATGATAAAAATGAAAAACAATCCTTTGGCGCTATATATTCACATTCCCTATTGTTTGGAAAAGTGTCCTTATTGTGATTTTCATTCGATTGCGACTCAGAAAAAAGAAATTCCAGAAGAAGAATATGCCTCTTTGTTGATCGCTCAGCTCATTCACGAAGTGGAGAGGTTAGATTTGAGAGATCGATCGCTCATTTCCATTTTTTTCGGCGGCGGTACCCCTTCCTTAATGAGTCCTAAATTTTTTGATGCTGTTATTAATGAAGTGATGGGTCATTTTAATTCTGACGCAGACTTGGAAATCACAGTTGAAACCAACCCCGCCACAGCGACGTTTGAAAACTTCAAGCAATGGCAAAGCTTAGGGATTAATCGTGTCTCTTTTGGAGCGCAGTCTTTTAATGATATTTTGTTGAAAAAATTGGGAAGAAATCATTCCAGCGCACAAGCCAAAGAGGCAATTCAAGAAGCGCTTGACGCCGGTTTTACCAATGTCAGTTGCGATCTTATTTTTGGGATTGAAGGTCAAAGTTTCAAAGATTTGGAAAATGATCTGGAAACGACAATGTCTTTTGAGATTCCCCACATCTCTGCCTATCAATTGACAGTAGAATCGGGGACACCCCTTGCCAGTTGGGTCCAATCAGGCAAATTCCATCTGCCGCAAGAGGAAGTTTTGGCGCAGATGCACCACCAGGTGGCCGCCAAATTTGAAAATCATGGATGGCATCGTTATGAAATTTCAAACTATGCGAAAAAAGGTTTTGAATGTCGTCACAATCTTCAATATTGGCGTTATAAAGACTATTTGGGGATTGGTTCTGGAGCCGTTTCCTTTATGAATGGGAAGAGGTGGCGAACGACTCGAAAACTTAGTGAATATTTAAAAAGAGACTGGTTTTATGAAGATGAGGAAACAATTAACGAAAAAACAGCACAAAAAGAGCGCTGGATGATGAGTTTAAGGCTTGCTGAGGGTGTTTTAATGACAAAGCAGGAAAAGGAGAAATGGAAACCTATGCTGTTGCAATGGGAAAAGGAAGGATGGATAATTGATCTGGACAATCGGATGGCTCTGACAGATAAGGGTTTTCTTTTTTGCAGTCGGATAACGCAAAATGTTTTTGCTCTCATTGATGAGATGTGATAGGTCGCCCGAATATTTATGAAACGAACAAACACGGAGTGGGAAAATACCTTTTTCAAGGAAACACAGGCCAATTTCGAACGTGTTGGCAAAGCGATGCAACTCGATGAAAATATTTTTTTGAGACTTCGTGTTCCCGAGAAGGCGTTAATTGTTAGTGTTCCCTTCAGAATGGATGATGGTCATGTTGAGTTGGTGACCGGCTACCGCGTTCAACACAATGATACATTGGGCCCTTACAAAGGTGGCATTCGCTACAATCCCCATGTTAATTTAGGTGAGGTCGCGGCCCTTGCCATGATGATGACTTGGAAGAGTGCCATCATCGGTTTGCCCCTCGGTGGTGCAAAGGGCGGGGTTGCTATCGATCCAATTCCTCTCAGCCGTCAAGAACTCCAACGCCTTACCCGCCGCTATACAATCGAAATTCTCAATTTCATCGGTCCCGAAACGGACATTCCGGCACCCGATATGGGAACCAATGAGCAAGTCATGGCGTGGCTCATGGATACCTACAGCCAACAAAAAGGGCATTCGGTTCCAGGTGTGGTGACGGGAAAGCCGATTGATATCGGTGGTTCTTTGGGGCGCAAAGAAGCGCCGGGTCGCGGGGTGGTCTACACCATCATCAGCGCCGCCGAGAAAATTAAACTCAAGCTCGATTCCAAAACACGCGTGGCGGTGCAAGGCTTTGGGCAAGTGGGTGGTGCTGCGGCTCGCAAGATGGAAAAGATTGGTTGCAAAATTGTCGCTGTCAGTGACTTGTCTGGGGGAGTTTATAATTCCAACGGCCTTCGTTATGATTCTCTCATGAATTATCTTTCGCAAAACAAATTTTTGAAGGGTTATCCCGAAGGCGATTTTGTTACAAATGAACAGCTACTAGAGATAGATTGCGATGTGTTGATTCCCTCTGCGATTGAACGTGTAATCCACAAAGATAACGCCAAGAAATTGAAATGCAAAATTTTGGCAGAAGGGGCCAACGGCCCAACCACCAATGAAGCCGACGCGATCATCAAAGAACGGGGTGATATTTTTGTGATCCCCGATATTTTGGCGAATGCCGGTGGAGTTGTTGTCTCTTATTTTGAATGGGTTCAGGATTTGCAAAACCTCTTTTGGAAAGAAAAGGAGATCAACCATCGCCTTTGGGAGATGATGTCCGATGCCTTTGAAAAAGTTTATGCAACGGCCCAGCGTGAAAAAGTCGATATGCGCACGGCCGCCCTCATGACTGCCATCCGGAAAATTTCAACAGCGATGCTGACTCGTGGCTTATATCCTTGACATTAAGTCTTTGCTACATAATGTCAACGCCCGCGATGCCAAAAATCAAGAAAAATTACATTTTAGCGCCTGGCCCAACACCCGTTCCTCCGGAGGTTTCTGCCGCAGGTGCCTGGCCAATGATCCATCATCGCACTCCTCAATTTCGCGCCATTATCAAAGAGGTTGCAGAGGGTCTAAAATATCTTTTTGTCACTCAAAATCCTGTCTATTTCACTGCTTGCTCTGGGACAGGAGTGATGGAAGCGGCCGTTGCCAACCTGATGTCTCCCGGAGAGACAATGATAGTCGTCGAGGGGGGCAAGTTTGGAGAGCGGTGGAGTGAAATTGGAAAGGCGTATGGATTGAATGTCGTTCCTCTGAAAGTGGAGTATGGGCAAGTAGCCAGTCCTGTCCAAATTGAAGAAATCCTGCAAAAAAATCCTCAAGCCAAAGGAGTCTTCACCCAACTGTCCGAAACATCCACTGGCTGTGTCTTTGATATCGAAGCCATTGGCAAAGTCGTTTCCAAAACGAATGCTCTATTCGTCGTGGATGGGATCAGTGGTGTGGGGGCAGAGCCTTGTTATCCGGATAAATGGGGGGTTGATTGTTTGCTCACCGGATCTCAAAAGGGTGTGATGTTGCCTCCGGGCTTAGGATTTATTTCTGTCAGCCAAAAAGCTTGGGACTCGATAGAAAAGGCCAAGTCTCCACGTTACTATTTTGACTTAAGAGCCTATAAAAAAGCACTGGCGCAAGAAGATTCACCTTATACACCGGCAATCAGCCTTGTGTTTCAACTGCGTGAAGCACTCAATATCATTCGCAAGGAAACCATTGAAGGGGTCTGGGCCAGACACGGCTGGCTTGCTGAAGGCACGCGTGCCGCCATCAAGGCATTAAACTTGGAACTTTTTGCACAAAGACCCGGAAATATTTTGACCGCGGTCAAAGTGCCAGCCGGTGTGGATGGTGAAAAACTGGTTCAAATTATGCGCGATGATTTGGGAGTCACCATTGCTGGTGGGCAGGGTGAAAAAATGAAAGGCAAAGTCCTTCGCATTGCCCATTTGGGTTATCAAGATCGTTTTGATGTGACGACAGCGATTGCAGCACTGGAAGTAGCCCTCAAACGACAAGGATTTTCTCTCAAACTTGGGACCGGAGTAGCGGCTGCTGAAGAAATCCTTTGGAAGGACCCCCAATCGTGAAGATACTCGTATCAGATCCACTCGCTGAACAAGCCATTCAGGAAATGAGAAATGCAGGGCTTGATGTCACAGTGAAAACTGGTTTGAAACCTCAAGAATTGGCCGAAATCATTGCTCCTTATCATATCCTAGCGGTGCGCAGCGGTACAAAAGTCACCGCACAAGTCATTGAGGCAGCCAGACATTTGAAAATGATTGTTCGTGCCGGCGTGGGATTGGATAATGTTGATGTGGAGGCAGCAAGAAAACACAATATTCGCATTGAGAATACCCCTCATGCCACTACGGTAAGCGTTGCTGAATTAACGTTTGCGTTGATGTTGGCACTCGCCAGAAACATCCCTCAGGCCTACACTTCTTTAAGAAAAGGGGAGTGGGATCGCAAAACCTATCAGGGAATTGAATTGAAGGGAAAAACATTGGGTATTGTAGGGCTGGGTCGCATTGGACAAGAAGTTGCAAAAAGAGCCAAGGCCTTTGGGATGACGGTCATTAGCCATGATACTGCCGTCGATCCCGAGGTGGCCGAAGCGCTAGAGATTGAACATTTGTCGCTGCAAGAAGTGGTTTCTCAAGCCGACATGATCACCATTCACTTGCCGCTTACCGATGAGACACACCATCTTTTTAACAAAGCCCTTTTCAAAAAAATGAAGAAGGGTATCCGTTTGATCAATCCCTCGAGGGGTGGCATTGTGGATGAGCAAGCCCTTTTGGAAGCATTGCAAGAAGGACAAGTTGCCGGTGCTGCGATCGATGTTTTTGAAGTGGAGCCTCCGCAAAACAATCCCTTGTTACAGATGAACCAAGTGATCAGTATTCCGCATATCGGGGCAATGACCCATGAAGGTCAATCAAGAGCTGGTCACGAAACGGCACGCATCATCATTGAGTTTGCAAGGCATGGATGATATTTTCAGCCGCATCCAAATTATTCCCATAGCCAACTGTCTGGCTCATGAAGGGATTATCCAAAAGTGGGCCGACCAGATTGCCTCCAACATCAAAGACCAGGGGATCATGAAAAATCCGGTGATTGTGACCCGCCAAGGCAAATATTATGTTGTCTTGGACGGAATGCACCGTTTTGCGGCCCTTAAAAAATTGGGAATCCGTAACATTTTGGCCTGTGTGATTGATTATTTTTCACCCAAAATTCTTTTGGAAGGCTGGGACGCTTTTGTTTTTGAAAAAATCGATTTGAAACCTCTTTTTAAAGGGTATTCTTTTGTCCGCGCCAGCAATTTAAAAGAGGCAAAATCAAGAGTTTTAAAGAGGGAGGCCCTTTTGGCGGTTGGAAGTAGGAGAGGGAACGTTTTTGTTTTGGAAAAGTCGGGGCTCAAAAAAAAGGATTTTGTCGATGAGCTATGTCTGGTCAACGACCGTTTGGATAGAATGTTGAGTGCAAAAGAGATTAAGGTGGTTTATGTGGATAATTCCCTGACTTTGGATGATTTTGCCTCTTCCAATGCTCAAATTGTGATTTTCAGACCCCAGTTTACCAAAGAAGAGGTGATTCAAAGAACCTTGCACAAAAAAACATTTCCCCCTAAAAGCACTCGCCATCTCATTCCAGAAAGGCCATTGCGTGTTGATGTTGATTTAGCCCTTTTGAGGGCCAATATTGACGGCAAAACAAAAAACCGTCTTTTACAGGATCATTTGAGATGGTGTTACGAGAATAACCGGATGCGCTTTTACCCCGAATCGGTTTACATTTTCGCAGATTAATTAAAATCCAATTGTGAATCCGACTTGAACGGGAAATCCGAAAACCTGTGTATTATTGCGAGAGAGGTGATCGCCCAAATAAAGGGTATATTTGAAAGGGAGTGAGACTCCCAAAGCCACTTTTGGGCTTTTGTTTATAAAATATTGAAACCCAGGGCCGAAATTTAAATTGATTCCTGCATTGCCGGTATTATTGTTGATGCTTCCTTCTGTCACCAAATTCACACCGGTGCCAGCAATCCAGTAGAAGTCGGCTCCCTTTTGAGTCTCGACGATGTGAAACACTGCATTCGCATCAATCCCAATCATATGGACCGTCTCGGAGCGATTTAATTTTTGCCGATTGTAACTAAAGGGGAGTTCAATGCCCCAGCGAGAACTACAAAAATCGTAACCGACTTTTGCATAAGCACCCCACCTGGTTTGCCACTGGACTTTGCCCGATGGAATCAAGCCTCCGCCAATGAGTTGATTGTCCGGAGAAAATTGCAGAAGTTGCATGTAGCCCGTGCCGGCATAAAAACCCTCATGCCCGCAAGCTTGCGCAGAAGTTTGGCTAAGTACGGTGAGGAGCAATATAGCGGCCGACGCGTGCAATAGGCACTTCATTTGACTTTTCTTGCAAATAAGCTATCAACCTGTCAATGAAAAATAATAAGCAGGGATTTTCCAAAGAATTCATCCGGGCCATTCCAAAATCGGATCTGCATGTCCATTTGGATGGGTCACTTCGCCTCGGTACTCTGATTGAACTCGCACAAAAGCAAAAAATCAAGCTTCCTTCTTACACGGAAGAGGGGATGAAGGAATTAGTTTTCAAAGAATCGTACGCAGATTTGGGCGAATATCTTCACGGCTTTAAATATACCTGCGCGGTGTTGCGTGACAAAGAATCGCTCGAAAAAGTTTCTTATGAATTAGCGATCGACAATTTCAATGAAGGGGTGCGCTATATTGAACCTCGTTTTGCGCCACAACTGAATGCTCATCGGGACTTATCGATTTTGGAAGTGATCCAAAGTGTTGACAAAGGTTTGGCCCGTGCGAAAAAAGAGATTGCGCAGCAACCCGCGGTCAAAAGTGGAGCGGAACCCCCGTTTGAATATGGCATCATCGGTTGTGCGATGCGAAAATTTGATGAGCGCTTTTCGGATTACTACAAAGATTTTATTTCGATCCACACCCACACCCCACCCAAAGAATTGTATCCGATCGCTTCTTTGGAAGTGGCCCATGCGCTGGTTTCATTGCGTGATGATCATGGTCTTCCCGTTGTCGGTTTTGATATCGCGGGAGAAGAAAAGGGCTATCCGGCGGGTGATCATGTGGAGGCCTTTCACTTTGCCCACAAACATTTTTTGAAAAAGACGGTTCACGCCGGCGAGGCCTATGGGCCCCCCTCGATTTTTCAGGCGATCACCGATTGTCGCGCGGAGCGGATCGGCCACGGAACCCATCTTTTTGCCCATGACTTGATTGACGATATGTCTCCCAAGGCGAAGAGGTTTTATACCGAACAACTAGCGCAATACATTGCCGATCAAAGAATTACCATTGAGGTTTGCCTCACCAGCAATTTGCAAACGATTCCCACCATCAAAGATTTTAAAAATCATCCCCTTGGCAAAATGTTGGATCATAAACTCTCTGTTAGCTTATGCACCGACAATCGCTTGGTTTCTCACACTACAATGTGTGACGAGATAGAAAGGGCCATCGAAGCGTTTCATATCACCCCTGCCCAGCTCAAAAATATTATTCTCTATGGTTTCAAAAGAAGTTTCTTTTCTCACCCCTACACTCAAAAGAGAGACTACGTTTACAAAATCATCGATCATTACGAAGCCGTCGAGAAAAAGTTCGGAATTACACACTCTAGTTAGTGTATGTCATCAATTGCCTCCAATCTCCTTCACATAATCAATCTTCTTGGGCGTATGTGACAGCTGAGGAAAGCACCTTGATTTTGATTCCGTTTGTTTCCTCTCCGCTACCTGGCTCCGAGGGGATGTAAGGGACGCTATCAAAATGGGGATTCCACCCCCATTTTGCGCTCTCTCTCGCCCCGCCATTTTAATACCCCCGTAATGTGTGGCGTGGCTGCGAGAAGCCCTTACATCCCCTCATCGCCACGCGGAAAGGAAACAAACTTAGATAATTAGGGAAGGTGCTTTCCTGGTGCGCGTACATCTCTCTTAGAACTGGGTTTTTGAAAAGGGGCGTGTCGATGAGGAGCCTGAAGGTCGTCTCGGAGACCATTTTATCAGCCGGGATCTAATACCAAAATGGTCGAGAGCCGAGCGAATTTTTTGGGTGACCCAAAAAATATCGCGTACCTTCAGGTTCCTCAGCGACAGGTAGCCCCTTTTCAAGGGGTCACAAAAGATTGATTATGAAAAATTAAAAATCTTTAGTGAGGCTCCAGTTGACGACGCCTACTGGTTCCCACTTTTTTTGATTTCTTCTTTGATGATCGCTTTTAGGACATCTGGGGTTGACCAATATTTGACCAGGCGGTTGTTGACCAGCACAGTGGGCGTTCCAGTAACATAGATTTTGTTCGCCGCTGCGACATTTTCTTTGACTAAAGAGATTGTCTCTGGAGATGAGATACATTCATTAAATTGCTTTTCATCCCAACCTCGTTGTTTGGCCAGGTTTATTAGGATCTCTGAACTTAAATTCTTTTGATTGCGAAAAATGTCATCATGGTAACTCCAAAAATCATTCATCTTGCCAGCACAAACTGCAGCCTGAGCGGCAAGACAGGCTTTGTCATGCATGGGTTGAGTAATGTGGTCGTTGCAAGCTTGATCTAGCGGGTAGTGATAAAAATAAAATTTAACTTTATTTTTAAATTCCGCCAAAGATGGTTTCAAATGAAAGGCGGCATGTTTACAATAGGGGCACTGAAAGTCGCTAAATTCAACAACCGTTACTTTTGCGTTGGGATTTCCCCAAACAGGTGCTTCTGCGTCCACTTCGAATTGATATTGAGATTGTCTGAAATGAAACGAAACAATCTCGTCGATGGGAACCGGAAGCTCTTGCCTTTTTCCGGCTTTGCTTTGATAACTTGCAATGCCGATCCACCCAATTCCAAAAATGAAAGCCGTATAGCCGGCAAGTGAAAGCCATTTTGGATTGAATTTGAAGCTAGCCCACCGCAGACAAACCAGCAGCAATGCTATGTTCACTAAATACATTGTCAAACAAATGAGGCAGAGGACTTTTAAAATGAAAAAGGCGGTGTAGGCTTTGTAAATTGTCATTCCGAAACCGCCCAGTGACAAAAGCCACGCAAAACTTCCAATGGATTCTTCTTCCTGGGGCTTGCGAAGAATCCAGAAGGCTAAAATGCCCATCCAGAGATAAAAGATTAACCCAAGCCAGGATGTAGGGATCCCAAAAGTTTGGGCGTGGCTGGAGGCATAGGCGATATCGCAATTGATAAATTCATTAATGTCGCAGAAGCTTTTTTGTTCAAACCCCGTTTGTTGGATTCGAAAGTATTGCTGGGTGGCTATAAAAGAACCCGCCATTCCAATCATGCTGAAGATGATGATGACCCAAAGGAGCCAGCGCTTCATGATTCCATTTATTATCATAATTCTTCGCCGCACCAAGCACAAAAATCCCAGTGATCCTTTGCAACTCCCCCATGGCAGGAAGGGCAGCGCTCGGGTAGGGAAGGGTGATGGTTGGGTCTGGCAACTTTTTTATGACAATAGGGACAATAATGCATGAAGGGCATCATCGGTTTGTGACAAAAGGGGTTGGTGCAATGCTCGGTGTATCTTTTATCGCGCGATGGTTTTGGAGAGACTTTTTTGAAACGCTCTCGGTAGCACCAAGGGCAAAAACGCCAGTCGGGGTGGATGCCATGTTCGCACCGGTCACAATAACGGGGAAACGTTGTGATTTTTCTGAAACTGTTTTCCCTGTCGCCACACCAGGGGCAAACATGCATGAATTCGGACATTGGCTGTTCGCATTTGCGGCAAAGGTAATCGAGTCTTAGTTTGGCATGGTGCTGTTTTACAAAAGTTTGCACTTTGTAGTCGTGCCAGTGCAATGCCTTTAGTTTTCGAGGTTTCCTCATTTTGCGAATCTGAAACATCTTCCACTGCTTGACCGCTTTTTCCCATGCTTGTTCCATAATCATGGCGTTGGGGTAGCGTCGGACTGGTTTGAAGGCGGTTGCCTTCTTGATGAAATGGATCATGGCAGGGGGAATTTTTTGTAAAAGATATTTATGGTTGGGATAGGGCCACTCAAAAGGCCAAGGCGGCAACTTTCCTGTGAGGAGTTCATAAAAGAGAATGCCAACCGAAAAAATATCGGAGGCATACGTGGTCTGTCCGTAGGCTTGTTCCGGGGCCATATAGCCAATGGTTCCGGTTCCCTCACCACGGATGAGAGTTTTTTCCACGATCTTAGCAATTCCAAAATCGGTGAGTCTTGCTGTTCCATCTTCAAACAAAATGACGTTTTCCGGTTTGATGTCGCGATGGATGATTTTATGTTTGTGGGCATAGGCCAGCGCACTCAAAATTTGACCCAACACAGAGATGACAAACTCAGACGATTTAGGTCGACGCATTCTGTCGGCCAGGGCTTCTTTGCCACATTCCGAAACGATGATGAAACGTTTGCCAATCACATCGGCATTTTTGATTTTTAAAATGTTATGATGATCGAGTGGGGCGACTAACTTGACTTCGTCTTGAAAGATTTTTTGATGCTCTTTCGTATTCCAATCGGGCTGGGGAATTTTGACCGCGACATAAATTCCTTCCACCAAATCTTTGGCTTTCCAGACCTCTCCAAACGTCCCTTCCCCCAGGCGGTTTAAAAGACGGTATTTGGCTATCTTTTGCCCCCGTTTTAGATTTCTCAGGCCAGCCATATTCCAAGGCTAGCATAATGCTAAGAGGTTGGAAAGAATGGCTTTTTTTACCAATCCACAAAACTTTTGAGCTTTTTGGCGCGGGTGGGGTGGCGCAGTTTCCTTAAAGCCTTGGCCTCGATTTGGCGAATACGTTCCCTGGTCACGGAAAAATCTTTTCCCACTTCTTCCAGGGTATGATCCGAGCGTTCTCCAATTCCAAAGCGCATTCTCAAGACTTTTTCTTCACGAGGGGTCAAGGTCGCCAGAACACGGCGGGTTTGGTCGGCCAAACTAGAATTGGTGACGGCGTCATCAGGGGGTGTGATTGTTTTGTCTTCGATGAAATCCCCCAAATGTGAATCTTCCTCTTCTCCAATCGGTGTTTCCAGCGAAATCGGTTCTTTGGCGATTCTCAAAACTTTTCGGACTTTCTCAAGGGGGAGTTCCATTTTGATTGCAATTTCTTCTGGCAGCGGTTCACGCCCCAGCTCTTGCACCAAATAGCGCGACGTTCTTACCAATTTATTGATTGTTTCAATCATGTGAACAGGGATACGGATTGTTCTGGCTTGATCAGCAATGGCGCGGGTGATTGCCTGGCGAATCCACCAGGTGGCATAAGTGGAAAATTTATAGCCGCGGCGGTATTCAAATTTATCAACCGCTTTCATCAGACCAATGTTCCCTTCCTGAATGAGATCCAAAAATTGTAACCCGCGGTTGGTATATTTTTTGGCAATCGAGACAACGAGTCTCAAATTGGCCTCCACCAATTCATTTTTAGCCCTTTCGGCAAAAATTTGGGCTGTTTTGATTTCGCTAAAAGTTTGCCTGAGCTCCTGAATGGTTTGACCTGATTCTCTTTGCAGTCTTTGGATTTCTTTTTCTGCCTTGAGGTAGTCTTCGACAACTTTGTCGGCATCCTCTCTGTCGAGCCCAGAGTCTTTCAAAATTTTGCGTTGCTGGTAGTCGTTGCGACGGTATTTGTGAATCGTATCCTTAAGTTCCGCGTCAGGAACTCTCAAACGCCGTCTGCAATCTCTGATTATTTTTTCGTTTTCAGAAATGGTTTGAATGGTCTGCTGCAAATGAACGTTAATTCCTATAAGAGCTTTTTGGTTCAAATTCATTTCGCGCAATGTCAGCAACATCTGGTCATAGACTTCTTTGAGTTTTGCCCTTGCTCTTTCTTTGCTGGTTTCTTTGAGTCTGGCATTGTTGATCTGCGACAAGAAACTTTGCGATTTTTTGTCGAGAGATTTGATCTTAGCCATCAGTTTTAAAACTCTGAGGCGACAGCCCGATTCATCAAAGCCTTCTCCATCCACTTCAAAATCATCCACATCCTTTACAATTTCCCCAACGCGCATTTTGTTTTTCGAAATTTTTTCCCCCATCTCCAGGAGCACTCCGACACCAATTGGAGAGGCCAACATAATTCGCAAACCTTTGTTTTCCCCTTCTTCGATTTTTTTGGCGATTTCAACTTCCCCTTCGCGGGTGAGCAATGAGACTTGCCCCATTTTTCTTAAATACATTCGGACAGGATCGGTTGTTCTGGCACCGACCGCCGCTTCTTCGACTTGAGCCTCTGCCTCTTTTTCCTCTTCTTCTTTTTGTCCTTGGGCCTGTGCCTTTTGTTTGATTTGTTTTCCTTCTTCTTCGTTATCGACAATTTCGATATCGAGGTCGTCAAACATCGAGAGCATGTTGTCGAGCTGGTCTGGTGAGACGAGATCGGCCGGCAAGGCATCGTTGACCTCTTCATAGGTCAAAAATCCCTTTTCTTTGCCGCGGTCGATCAGCCTTTTAACTTCCTTCATTTCTACTTCCGGTTTTGCCATAGTCATAAGTGTGTCCTTTTTTTGTAGCTTTGCATCAGTTCGTTTTTTTGAGTTAACAGCGACAAGACCAATGGTTCATCTCCTTTGTCTTCCGCTATTGCGATCTCATGATTTAATTTCGTGAGCCGGATCCCTAAACTTTTTGACTCAATTTTTGTCAAACAATCCATGGCTGCTTTTTCCCAAACAGTGTCGTCTTCTTCAACGAGGGCCATTTCTCGAATCCAACCGGCCAGTCTTTCATCCAACTTATCTTGGATGTTCGTCAACCCGACATTCTTCTCTTCGGCATACTCTTGAAATAGTTGCTTGGCGAGATTTTTCAAGGTGGGGTCCGTAAAAATATCCTCAATGTTTTCAAGCATTTTCGCCACTTTGGGCTTTAAAATCATGGCGGCAATTAAAAGGCGTTCTTCTTCGGGATAGGATGGTTCAAGGTTCGAGGTTCGGGATTCGAGGTTCGGGATTCGAGTCTCGTGTCTCGTTTGCAGCCACTCTTCATCGACCCCCAATTTGTTCGCCACCTTTTTGCGATAAATTCCCGCTTCGACCGAATTTTTTACCTTTGCCAAAAGGGGTCTGATTTTTTCCCAGGCCTCCACTTTCGCTGCGGTTCCCTTCCCGGTTTCTTTGATAACCCAATCGACAAAATACTCAAAAAGGGTTTGCGAACGATCCTTTAATTTTTCCCAAGCCTCTTTGCCTTCTTGCCGAATGAAATTGTCTGGATCCATGCCAGTTGGAAGAGTCAACGCCTTTGGCACAAGCTCCAGCCCCAGAAAGAGTGGAAGGGCACGAAAGGCGGCTTGAGTCCCAGCGTCATCTCCGTCAAAAGCGACGACAAAGTTGGTTGTGTAGCGTTTTAAAAGTTGCAGATGATCAAGAGTGAGGGCAGTTCCCAAAGGGGCAACGACATTTTCAATGCCTGCCTGTTTGAGGCTGATTAAATCCATATAGCCTTCTACCAAGATGGCTTCCTCTTGTTTGCGGATGGCCTCTTTTGCCCAGTTAAGCCCATAGACCGTTCGTGATTTGTTATAGAGAATAGAATCCGATGAATTAAGATACTTTGCTGAGTCATCGCTCTTTTCCAAAACCCTTCCTCCGAATCCAACTATTTCGCCTTTCACATCAAAAATGGGAAAAATGAGTCTGGCCCTGAAGAAATCAAAGTAGCCTTCCTCTTTTTCTCTTTTTTTGACGAGGCCTAAGTCAGCCGCCAATTTCAATGGGGCTTTTGCTTCACTTAAAACGCTGACGAGAGCCTCCCAACTTTTGTCAGAAAAACCCAGTTGCAATTGTTTGGCCAGTTCCAGACTAATTCCACGAGATTTGAGATATTGTCTGGCTGGTGTTCCTTTTGTCTCATCATGGAGATTTTTGAAAAAAAAATCTTTGGCGATTTCGTTTAACCTTAAAGCCCACTTTTTTTGTCGCATCCAGTCGGCATCGGCATCTGGAGTATCTGATTTTTGTCTGGGCGGAAGTTTGACACCGGCTTTTCTCGCCAATTCTTCGAGGGCTTCGGCGAAATTCAAACCATCTAGCTTCATCAAGAATGTAAAAATATCCCCCCCCGTGGAGCAACCGAAACAGTGGAAAATCTGTTTTTCATCACTCACCATGAAAGAAGGGGTTTTTTCTTGATGAAAAGGACAGATTCCCTTGAAATTGCGGCCGCTTTTTTTGAGGGGGATGCGCTCTCCAATCAACGAAACGATGGAAAGACGCCTTCTGATTTCTTCCAGAATTTCTTTGGAGGCCATATTGAAAAATCAAAAATTAAAAATCAAAAATTAAAAGTTATGAGGTCCCAAGCTTCTTTAACACCAGTTGATTGACAACCCTACCATCTGCTTGTCCGGCTATTTTGGGCATGACGGCTTTCATCACTTTGCCGACATCTTTGGCACCTTGGCCCCCCACTTCAGCGATGGTTTGTTCGATAATCTTTGCTAGTGCCGCTTCATCCAACGCTTTTGGCAAATAGGTTTCAATCAGTTTTAACTCTGCCTCTTCATTTTTTACCAAATCGTTGCGCCCACCTTTTTTGAATTGCTCGATCGATTCTTTGCGTTGTTTCGCCAAGGTCGACAAGATTGACAAAATTTGGGAGTCGTCGAGTTTTCCGCGCACATCAATTTCTTTATTCTGAATGGCCGCTTTGATCAGGCGCAGGCACGAAACTTTCAACGTTTCTTTACCGCGCACCGCCTGCTTAAAATCCTCTTCAATTTTATTTTTAAGCGGCATGGATCTTAATGATCAATACGGAGTATAGGGTCTTGTTTTTCTTAGCGCTCGTTTTCTGGCCTGTTGTGATTTTCGTTTTCGTTTGAGCGAAGGCTTTTCGTAGTACTCTCTTTTTCGAAGCTCGGTCAAAATACCAGACTTTTCACACTGTTTCTTAAAACGGCGAAGTGCCGATTCAAAACTTTCACCATCTTTGAGAAGAATGCCTGGCATGAAGACCCACCTTCCTTAAAGTGGCGTAACCTAATGGAATTGATTGAAAAATGTCAATAGCAATCTGTTATATTGTTGGTTACGGTTAGATACATCTTAATGTGGGCATTTACCCGCGTAAAATGACCGGATGTCAACATAATCGAGGGACGCAACTTTTTTAGTGAAATGACGATACTCTTATAAGAGGGTAATTTATGTGTGCTGCAAAATTCAAGGTTGAGGTTGCAAGGTTGCCTGGAGAATATCAGATTCTGGCCAATGCCTTTGCCGATTTAAAATTAGAAGAGGGGCAAAAGGGGGTTCTGACAGAAGAGGATTTTGCCGCTTTGGCCGAACACTGTAAAAAATCACCCTCTGGTGTTACGGGTGTTGACGTGTTTCAATGTGGTGAGAATAGTTCCTATTCTGATTCGTTTTTCAAAGATTATATTTTGAATACATTAAGGACTGACCCAAAGCATACTTTAAAGTTTATTTTGTGTCCGGCCTTTAATCTATTGCGCAGCAATTTGAATTTACCAATGAAGCAACAATGTAATCGTTTTTCAGATGTTGAAGATCTTTTGAGTTTTCTGCCAACCATGTATATTGCAAAAAAACCATGGAAAGATGCAGATCGTTTTGCGGCTTTAGAAAATATGGGGACCGTACTTTTGCATTATGCAACAGCAAAAAAGGCCCCGACTGGGCTGCAAATTCCGCAGACAGCACCAGATGCCGAGGCTCTTCCCAAAGATATTTTGGGAGCAAAAGTCGAAATGGTGGCTCCTGTAGGGGGGAGCGATGAAGCTCCAACACTTGTACCAGTTTTAGTAACATTTGATGTTATCACTCTCTTGTCCGGCACACGTGTTGTTCAAAACATTGTTATTAAAAAAGAGGACCAGGTGGTTCCGCAAAAAGAATGGGGAGAAATCATGCCTTACATTCTTGAGAAAACAGGTAGTTGGCGTTATCGTGATTGTGGGTGGAGTCTTTTGATTGCGGGCCTCATTTTGTTTGATCACGATAGCCCGGTTCTTAACGATAATGCGCAATCCTATCTTGATTTACTGGCCTCTACATTAAAATCTTATCCCGATATTGGTCTTGTCATTACCGGTAGCGCTGACAGCGTTGGGGATAAAGGGCGTAACAAAAATCTCGGCATAAAACGTGCCAATGCTGTCAAAAATTATGTTAAAAAGAAGGGGATTTCC
Organism: Deltaproteobacteria bacterium RIFCSPHIGHO2_01_FULL_43_49; assembly: GCA_001798075.1. Classification (GTDB taxonomy): domain Bacteria; phylum UBA10199; class UBA10199; order SPLOWO2-01-44-7; family SPLOWO2-01-44-7; genus SPLOWO2-01-44-7. The sequence continues at coordinate 230,252 of MGRG01000012.1, forward strand.
GACGGGCGTTTGGTGTTTAACTCCATTGGTGAGACAAAGCCCGTTAATAGCGTTCAAGATAATGCTGATGACCGCTTTAATAGAAATGTACAGATACGCACGTTTTCTGTGAGTGCCAATGAATTTGCCCCCTTTTATTTTACTCAAGATGGCGTGGGTCCCACCAAGATTAAACTTGAAGAGTGTACAAGTAAAATAGCTAATGCCATTATTACTCGTTAGTCGCTGTTTGTCTTGTTAAATACCATATGGTGCCAGGACCATATGATTATGAAGAAGCACATTTTGTAATTAAAGGACCTGCTTCAAAAAATCTTTCTAAGCCAACCAGTTCAATGATTTGTTCATTTCATTTCCCATTGTAATATGCTACTATGCACATTCTATGCATTGGGAGATACTGGACAAGCCGCGGAAAAAGATTTTGCCTCAGCTTGGATTTGCAAAAAGATATGGATTTTATCTGGCGGGGGGGACTGCGCTCGCTCTTCATTTAGGACACAGGACTTCTGTTGATTTCGATTTTTACACACCCGAAAAGTTTGGGGAAACCCAGTTTGAACAGGAAACTATCCAACAATTAAAGGGGTTCACGGTAACACAGCGAGGTTTTGGAACGTTGATCGGCCAAGTGGGTGTGGTCGATTTGAGTTTTTTCTACTATGATTACCCGCTTTTGGAACCAGCCGTGGAAACGGAATCTATCCGCGTTTCGTCGGTTTCAGATATTGCTGCTATGAAAATCATTGCCCTTTCACAAAGGGGGCTTCGACGAGATTTTCTAGATCTCTATGTCGTTGCACAAGAAAGCGGTGTCGATACCATTTTGGAATGGACCAAAAAAAAATTTTCCCAGTTTGATCCGTATGTTTGTCTTAAGGCCCTGACTTATTTCAAGGATGCTGATGAAGACAAGTCGGGTCGGGGAATGGAACTGAAAGAGGCTGTGCCCTGGACAAAAATAAAAAAGTTTTTTGAACAAGAAGCAACACGGTTGACCAGAAAATGGTTATGAAAAGAAAACCGGATAAAATTCCCGAAAGTGTTTTGGCTTGCGTTTGGTTTGCCAATCCGGAAGAGCTTGATTGGGAGGACCAAAAAGAAATTGTTATCACGCAAGTTCTGAATCGGGGCACTTGGGCTGCAGTGCGTTGGATTCATCAGTTTTATGGTGAAGAGGAAATGAAAAAGGTAGTTAAAAATCCGAAACGTGGCCTTTGGTTTCCACAAACACTTCAATTTTGGTCTCTGTTTTTTAAAATCTCCTTGGATCCGAAAGTTTTTGAAAGAGCTTTATTTCACTTATCACCCGACACGAGACTCAGTGATTCAATGTGATGGCTCATGGGGAACATGTCGATGGGCTGGGTTTGAACAAGGGTGTAGCCGGCGAAGTCTTTTAAATATTTGAGGTCCCTGGCCAGGGTGTCAGGGTTGCAGGAGATATAGAGGATATTTTTAGGTTTGGTTTTAATGACTCCTTCGACGACACCCCCTGCACCATCTCTTGGGGGGTCTAAAACGAGTAGGTCCAGAGGTTCTTCGGGCTTAAATTTTGCGAAGTAGCGGACCCCATCCGTACAAATAAATTCTACAGCGGGAAAAGATTTTTGGGCTTGTTCGATGCTCTCGCGATCGCAATCGATGGCGACAATTTTTTTAGCCATGGGTATCAAAACCTCTGTGAAGTTTCCACTTCCGCAAAATAATTCAACGATCGTATCATGGGGAAGTTTTAACGCCCATTCCTTCAACAAGCCTTTTAAATTTTCATTTTGGAGTGGATTGACTTGGGTAAAACCCTTCTCATTTGTTGAACGGACTTCGTAATCTTTTTTTAGATAATTTTTATTTTGTCGTAGCTGTGCCAGCTGTTCATTAACCGAATCTTCCACAATCAAACAACGCTCAATATCCACTACTTTGTGTGTGTTTGGGGCAAAAAAACCGATATTTCCTTTTTGATCGCCATGGAGGGTTACGCGGGAGCGCCATCCAAAAGTTTTTGGGGAAGGAATAGTCGGGAGCACATGGGGATTTTCTATTTTTGCTGTGCGCCACAATGTTTCTTCCAGAGTTTTTTGTTTCCATTCGAGCTGTGTCTCGTAGCTTATATGTTGCCATTGGCAACCTCCGCATTTACCAAAATAAGGGCAGGGGGGCTCGATACGATCTATTTCCATTTTGATTTTTGATCTTTGATTTTTGATTTTTCCAAGGCCTCCTCATACACTAGACGAATGGGAATTTTTTTGCGGCGAGCAATTTTACGACAGGCTTCATATTCCGGAATCCATTTTTGAATCCCCAGTTTTTTGTCAAAAGCTATTTTGATTGGAACAGAACCAAACCGTGTCCGTTTTATTTTCAGTTGGCGAGTCAAAATTTTTCTTTTCACTGGGAAATAGCGGACACCCAATGTCGTGGTCTCTCTTAAAATAATTTCAATGGCCTTGTCTTGTTTCTTTTTTGGGCAAAGGACTTTAAGCAAAACCCCAGGACGATTTTTCTTCATTTGTATCGGTTGCAACGCCACATCCACACAACCGGCCTTGAAAAGGCGCTCCATGACATAATCAAAAATCTGCGGATTCATGTCGTCGATGTTGGCCTCAATTTGAATAATGGAAGAATTTTTTGGCATCGGTTTTAAGTCAGTTTTATTTCGATTTCTTGTACGGCACGCTCTGTGGCTCTGTGAACGATAAAATGAAGTTTTCCAAAATGATATTCTACATTCGATTGCGGGATCTCTCCCATTTGATGGATCAAAAACCCAGCAATCGTTTCGTAATCTCCTAGGGGGATGCCAAGACCCAGTTTGTCGTTGGCCTCCACAATTTCTAATCGCCCGCTCACTAAAAAGCGGTTCTTTCCAATGCGATAATAAAGAGGGGGGTGGTAGTCATACTCATCTTGAATATCACCAACAACTTGTTCAATAAGATCCTCAAGCGTTACGATGCCACTCGCACCCCCAAATTCATCGACCACGACAGCCATCGGTTCCCCTTTGCGTTTCATCGTTACCAGGAGTTCGTCAAGGGGCATTCCTTCCGGGACATAATAAGCAGGTCGCATCGATTCTTTCAGTGTTGCCTTGTCGTCAGCCAAAAGCAAATCGATATTGTTGAGAATACCGACAATATTGAAAATTCTGTCTTGAAAAATGGGAAGTCTTGAAAAGCCTTTGTCGGCAAAAGCCATTTCTGCCTCTTCTCGTGTGACACTAATCGACAATGCTTCGACATCAACAAGCGGGATCATAATATTGGTCACTCTTTTGTCTGCCAGATCAAAAATTCTTGAGATGATTGTTTTTCTGCCTGTTCCCCCTACTCCTGAATCGGATGTCTCGGTTCCTTCACGTAGCAAAAGTTCCAATTCGTCTCTGGTGACAGGCAGTTCTGAGCCTACCTTTTTCGTGACGGTTCCAAGAAGGGCATTTGTCAGCTTGGATAAAGGGTAAACGATTGGTGAGAAGAGAAATCCAAAGAATTTTAAAGGATACATAAGTTTTAAAACCAACGGATTGGCATAATGTTGATAAAGACTTTTTGGGATGATTTCTCCAAAGATTAAAAGAATGGGAGAGAGCAACAGGGCAAATCCTTCATAGGATGCCCCAAAATTCTGGACGATGTAATAAGTAGTGCAGACCGAGGAAGTGACCACTGAAAGGTTGGTTCCCAAAAGCGTTGTGGAAAAAAATCGAGCGGGATTAGCAAACAAAGTTAATGCGATCTTTGCCCTTTTTGAGCCTTTTCTGGCACGGCTTCTTAGAGCCAGCTTATCAGCGTTGACGACAGACATTTCTGTTCCTGTGAAGAAACCTTCCGCAAGGAGGCAAGTCGTCACGATCAAAATGAGTTGCCAAAGCTTCATAATTCAACTTCTCCAAAGAGTTCTTCCAAAACATCGTGCATGGTCACAACCCCAAGCGGTTTTTTATGATCACTCACCACAACCGCCATATGAATTTTGGCCTCACGCAATTGTTGCAAGAGCTCTTCCAGTCTCTTTTTCTGAGAAACAAAGAGTGGTGGCCTTACAATTTCATGGATCGTTAAGGAGTGATCTTGTTGCCAGCGTCTGTTAAATTCAAAGAGATCTTTTACATAAAGTAGCCCGATAATGTTTTCCGAATTCTTTTCAAAGATTGGAATTCTTGAAAACTGGGTTGCTTTAATTTGTTTGAGTAGTTCAAGATAAGACATTTCTGCCGGCAAGGCGAAGACCAAATTCATGGGGGTCATGATTTGTGAGACAACCTTGTCACTAAATTCCAAGGCTTTGTGGATCAGGTCTTTTTCTCCCTCAGCGAGTTGGCCTGTGGTGGCTCCCAGTTCCACGAGATAGCGAAATTCCTCTTCGACAATGAGAGGAGTTTCTTTTTGCGGTTCTCCACCGAATTTCGCGATGATCCACTCTGAAAATTTAACCATCAAGATACGAAACGGTTTGATCAGCCAATAAAGAGGACTCAAAAGGAGTGCCACAAAGGGGGCCATGCTGTTGGCATAATGAATAGCGATATTTTTGGGGAGAATTTCACCAAAAATAAGGACCAAAGTGGTACCGATGGCAACAGCGATTATTGTGATGGTTGATTGATGAAGATCGTAAGGGCTTAATATTTTGTAAACTAAATCGGCAATAATGATGGAAATAGCAACGTTCGTGAATTCATTTCCAAACAGAATCGTCACCAAAACATCTCGCGGTTTTGATAAAAAATGGAGCAATTGTTTGTTGAGGGGTTGGCGCGACTTTTTGAGTTGGGCCAGTTGAGCGCGGCTTAACGAAAAAAGGGTCGTTTCGGAGGCAGAGTGAAAGGCTGAAGAAAAGAGCAACAAGATAAGGATGATGACGTAGAATAAGAAAGAGGAGGTAGCCATCAACCGGTGATTCTATGATCAAACCCTGAGTTTGGGAATGATAGAAGATTTCCTTTAGAATCAACAACTTGGACGCATGAAGAACCCTTTTTGACCTCCCCTACCATATGGTACCTGTTACTATATGGTAATCGGCCGGTGAAGGCCAAAACATAGTCCTCGCCGCGGGTTAACGCTTTTTTCAGAGGACCTTCATGGGGGAGTTTCTCAGCGTTAAGAACAATTTTCACTTTGGAGGCTTTCGCAATATGGCCCAAATCTTTCAGCAATCCATCGCTGACATCAATAGCACAGCGACAACCTTTTTTGACCAACCATTGACCAAGCTTAATGTGAGGCGATTTGACGAAATCATTTTTGCCAAGGACTCCAGAGACGTAAACGGTATCGCCACCTTTTGCTTTATCTCTCAACATTGCTTTGCCAGAAGCAATTTCTCCCCAGACGGTGAGTATCGCTGAAAAACCTTTTGGTGATTTCGTAATATTTCCACCCGCGATTGTCGTTTTAAATTTTTTCAAGATTTTTAATAAACCGTTATAAAAAGTTTGCGTCTGTTTTGCTGAAACATTTTTTGGAATGGAAAGATTGACCCAAGCATAGCAAGGCTTTCCCCCTTTGGCGGCAATATCACTCAAGGCAGCCGCCGCGATTTTTGCGCCCCAGACATCCCAAGAGGCCCATTTTCTCTTGAAATGAATATCTTCAACGAGGCTGTCACAACTAATTAAGATATCTTTTTTGCCAGCGCGAATGACACTGCAGTCATCACCAATTCCAATTTTTAAGTCACCTTTGTGACGTGGGATGTTTCGGGTTAAGAGTTCGATCAGTTCCACTTCTGTCATGTTAGTTAAGGGGAGAAAACTGTCCGTCGCGAACGGTGATGAAATCGAGAGGCCATTGTGATCTGCGCTTGTCATCCCAAGAAAGGGTTCCAGAAACGGAAGGAAAATTTTGAATGTTCACGAGCCCCTCTTGAATTGCTTGCGGGCGAGAGGCGCCCCTTGCCGTGAAGGCTTGCAGAACCAAACGAGTAGCATCATAGGCAAAAGCTTCCAACCAGGCTGGAGAATTTCCAAAAGCCCTTTGGAAAGAACTGGAAAAACTCTGTGTTGTTTCTCGATTGGCTTCCGGAAAGAAAGAGGTATCAACAAGCGCTCCCTCTAAAGCAGCCGCGGCATTGATCAACAGATGCGGATGATGCGCTCTTGATGTGCCAATCAGTTTTGGCCCATGGATGGCCATCATGTCGAGTGTTTGTGCGATGGCAGCCACCTGTTTATAAGAATCAGGGATGAAAATTCCTAACCGTTCCGTGGAAAGTTTTTCTTTAAGAGGCTCTAAGATTCCTAAAAAATCGGGGAGTTCGGGAGTATAACCTGTTTGGGCAATAATTCTTCCCCCACCTCTTTTTCCTAGTTCATTAACAAACAAATCGCGATACTGTTGGCCATATTTATTTTGTGGATAGAAAATAACGAATTTTTTCAAACCAAACTTGAATGCTTTCTCCGCCAGATTAGAAATTTCCATTTCTGATGAGAGGGAATGTTGAAAAATATAATTACCCGCCTGGGTGGCCCCCTCTTGGGGAGCCAAGACAATCATTGGGACCATTAAATTTTGCGCCTCCTGTGTGGCACTGTTGATTTCCGCGGAGGTCAGTGGCCCGATGATAGCGGCCACCCCTTCTTTTTCGACTAACTCACGCACGGCTTGAGAAGAGGCCCCGGGACTTCCTTTGGTGTCTTTCACGACGATTTGGATATTGGATAAGGCCCCACCACACGGTTCAAAAAGACCGATGGCGCAACCGACACCATCCAACGCTGATTCCCCAAAGCGCGCAAAAGAACCTGAAAGAGGCAAGATCACACCGATTTTAAAATCAGCGGACCCCAACCTGTTTTGAATTTCTTCTGATAGTTTTTTTGCATCGGCGTAGACCTCGCTTTTTGGAAAAGTCGTTAAGATGCGCTCTAGGGCGGTAAGGGCTACAGGATAATTTGATTCTTTGTAGCTTCGCTTTGCCTCTTGGAATAACTGTTCCGGATCTTCCCAAATTTTTTGTAGCGAAGAGGGAGGAGCACGGTCTGTTGTTTTAGGACTGGGGCTGGGTTCGATGCCCGCACAGCCAATGAGAAGAAACAAGAAACAAGAAACAAGAAGCAGAGAAATTTTAGAAGTCATTTGTTTCCTTTGCTTTGGCTACTGTTACGAGTGCTGGCCTAAGAAGCCTGTCATGGATGCGATAACCTTTGCGGTGAGACTCGACAATTTGTCCAGAAGGGGCCTCTTCTTTTTCAACTTGGGCGAGTGCTTCATGAAAATGAGGGTCGAACACCTGGTCTTTGGTTGGTATTTCTTCGAGCCCGAATTTCTTCATTGCCGTCAAGAAATGGCGATGAATGAGTTGAATTCCTTCTGTAAGGTTTTGAATGCCCGAAGAAGATTCTGTTGGTAGATGTTCCAAGACCCGGTCGAAATCATCCATCACGGGAAGCAACTCTTTCAAAAGACTTTCATGGCTGTATTTGACCCTGTCTTCATGATCTCTGGCGATCCGCTTTTTATAGTTTTCAAATTCTGCCATTACGCGAAGGAGTTTGTCGTAGTGTTGTTTGGCCTCTTCTTCGGCCGATTGGATTCTTGTTTGTAATTCTTGAAGTTCTGGCGGGGTTTCTTCCGTTTCCGTGGCGCGCGGAACAGGAGGGGTGGTTTCTATTTTTTTCTTTCCTTCAAGAACTTTTTTTAAATCTTCAACTTTTTTGTTGGAGTGTCCCGACATAAATTTCTAGATATCCTTGTTTTCTAAAAAGTCCGTTACCAGTTTTGCCGTAAAGTCGACCATTGGAATCACACGAGAGTAATCCATGCTGGTGGGTCCAATGACTCCCAATGTTCCTAAAATACGGTTTCCCTCCGTGTAGGTGGCGGTAACAAGGCTTAAGTCTTTGACCGGTTCCAATCGGCTCTCCGCCCCAATGAAGATGCGCACTCCGGCGCTATCCAGACAGGAGTCCAATACTTTTAAGAGCTGCTGTTTTTCCTCAAGCGATTGCATCAAGCCCTTAGTTTTTTCGATGGTTGAAAATTCGACAACCAATTCGTTCGTTTCGATTCCCATGAGCAGATTTTGAGACAAAAGCAATGCCTTGGAAAGAAGTTTGTCATACTCTCCTTGAGCTTTGGAAAACTCCTTCACCACTTTCTCTCTGGCCTCTTCCAAAGTCAGTCCAACAAAACTGGCATTGCAATAATTGTTGATCTTTTCGAGCTCGCGATAGTTGAGTTCCTCTCCTATCTCCAAAATTCTGTTTTCCACCATTCCGTTTTGAGAGACGAAAATTCCCAACAAACGTCCACGGGATAAAGGCAAAAACTCGATGTGTTTAAAAATCGTTTTTTTCCAGTTGGGGGTGAGGACCAGGCCGACACATTGGGAGAAAGCCGCCAGAATTTTTCCTGTTTGCTGCATCACCCTTCGAATGTCTTTTCCACCAACTTTATAATGATCCTGGATCGATTTTCTTTCATCCTCTGTCAGGGGGCGTTTTTCAACCAAACTATCGACATAATAGCGGAGCCCTTTTTGTGTCGGGACGCGCCCGGCAGAGGTGTGGGCGTGGGTGAGATAACCCATCTCTTCTAAATCAGCCATCACGTTGCGAATGGTGGCCGGCGAAAGGCGCCTCAGGATTTTCTTGGATAGTTGTCTGGAACCCACCGCGTCCGAGGTCGCGATATAGTCGGTGACCAGCAGACTTAAAATTTCCCGATAGCGCTCGTTGAGGAGATTATTTACGCTAACCGCTTGATTTTGTTGTGTTTGCATCGCCAGATGCACTAACAGGGGGGTCAAAGGATGTCAAGCGGTGTGGTTTATTGATGCGAATCGCTTTTGGGCAAGAGTGGGGGTGTTCAAAACAGACAGATGGAAATCGCTTCCGCTCGTGGGGTTCAAAAAGACGTAGCTCATTTTGGGGAGGGCCCCAAAATGGCTACTCGACTCTCGCCCCGCCAAGCATCATAACCCCCACAATGTTCGGCGGGGCTCCGAGACGCTTTTTTCACCCCACTCGCTCGCGCAATTTCCATCTTTTTTCCCACCCCCACTTCTGCCCTTACACACTTAACCATAAGGTAGCGTTTACCTTTTAGTTAAGAAAGACAGTTGGAGCGAAGGGGTGGCCCGGAGTGTTTGTTGTGGGGTTTAGTTAGGGGCCCCCACAAAAACACGGAGGGACAGGACCCCGAAGCTCCAACTCGCCAATCTGAAGCGGTTTGAAATTATTGTTCTTTGGGCTTTAGGGATTTGGTTTCCATTCGGGGATGTGGGTTAGGTTGCCCTCTTTATCTCCCAGCACGCCGCGGAGGTTTGAATTTTTCTCCAAGAATTTTTTACCATCATTAGAACCCATCACATAAACGGCTGCTGCTAGGCCCTCGGCCTTGGTTCCACTCTGTGTGAATACCGTTACCGATTTAAGATCAGAGGTCGCCCGCGATTTGTTTCTGGGGTCAACGACATCAATAGATCCATCATTGGTTGTGAGGGTTGCGGCAGAGACATCGGTTGCTTTGTAGAGAAGGGCTTTTTTGGCAAGCTTGTCGCTAGGTGCGATCACCGGAATTTTCCACGGGCCGCTGACATCATTACCCCTGGTTACAAAAACACTTCCCACTTTGACGAGGCAATTTTTGAAGCCGGCATTTCCAAGATCATCGGCTATCAGATCTGCAAGAATTCCTTTTGTTACATGGCGTAAATTGATTGTCATGTTATCAATTTTGATTTTAAGTTCGTTGCTATCAGAATTCACTTTGATTTCTCTAAAATTGCCCTCTTTGGAATCAAAGGTAATGTCGAAAGCCCCTTTTGTCCATCGGGAGACATCCAAACTTACTTCAATAGCTTTTGCCAGTTCCGGGCTAACTGTAAAATTGCCAGCGGTTTTTTTCTGGTTGATTTTCGCCAGTTCGCTAGACGGATTCGAGACATCGAGTTTGTTCAGAGTTTCTCTGGCGTGATCTACTGCTTTGTAGAGCGTTTCTTGCACTTGAGTTTTAGCACTCACTTCCCCCGCGACATAGATTCGTACTTTTAATTTATCGTTTAGTCTGTCTTCTAAATAAAACTGAGTTGATTGAGCAAACGCCAATTGGGGAAAAATGATTGCAATAAAAAGCCAAAGAGTTTTGTATTTCATTTTTTCTCCTCCGGGATTTGTACAAAGTTGCCCTCTTGATCGACCAAAACAGAACGGGAGGCCGCCACTTTGAGAATTTTTTTGGCATTGGTTGCGCCTGCGGCATAGGCGGCAGCAGCCAGCCCTTGCGCCTTGCACGCCCCCTCTTCAGTAAAAACCGTGACCGATTTCAAATCAGAATCAGTTTGGCTTAAACTTCTATCCTGTTGGCCTACTGTTGCCGCGGCAACATTGTGGAAGGCTTTGTAAAAAAAAGCACGGTGGGCGTTTGCTGTTGTATTATCGACAACCGGAATTTTCCAATAGCCGTTAAAGTCTTGGCCTTTGGCGACATAAATGCCTTGCAACTCCAAAAAAGTATCTTGCCAACCTGCTTTGACCATATCGTCGACAATAACATCCGCAAGATAGCCTTTCAAAACAGGTTCAATATTAATGATGACCTCCGGCGACTTAAGAGTGACCTGATTTTTTTCCAAATCGACACTGATTTTTTTGGCCATCGGTTCTCTCAGCTTGTTGGCAACATCCTGGGTTGTTTGCAAAATTTTTGCAAGATCGTGGCTGACATTAAAGGTTCCATTTGTTTTTTGATTGGTGAGTCCAGCCAATTCACCTGCTGGGTCTAATGGATCAAGTCTATCTAGGATTTCGCGTGCGTGTAAGGTAGCCCTATGAAATGCCTCGCCCGCCTCTTTTTTTAAAGTTGGATTCCCGACAATCATTAAATTTGCTTTGAGATCGGGTGCAACGAATTCTTCAAAAACCATCTGAACCTTTTCTTGGGCAAGAGCGGGACTATGAATTATAGACAAAGGACTAAGGACCAGCAGAAAAAGCACGATTCGACTCATTTTGCTCCCCTTTGTTTTAAAACTGCTTTCAGATATTGCCCCGTATATGATTTTTTTTCTTGCGCTAACATTTCGGGAGTTCCACTTGCTACCACATAACCCCCTTCGTCGCCCCCCTCCGGGCCTAAATCGATACAATAATCGGCGTATTTAATAACGTCAAGATTGTGTTCGATCACCACAACGGTATTGTTTTGTTCCACCAATCTGTTTAACACATCAAGAAGCTTTTGAACATCAGCAAAATGAAGACCGGTTGTCGGTTCATCCAAGATATAAAGGGTGCGGCCTGTTGAGCGGCGGGAGAGTTCTCGAGAAAGCTTGATTCGTTGGGCTTCTCCGCCGGAAAGGGTCGTGGCCGATTGGCCCAATTCGACGTAACCCAAACCGACATCGAGCAATGTTTGCAATTTTTGACGAATGGAGGGGATGTTTTGGAAAAATTCATTGGCTCTTTCGACCGTCATTTTTAATATATCAGCAATGTTGGATCCTTTGTATGTAATCTCAAGGGTCTCACGGTTAAATCGCTTTCCGTGGCAAACTTCGCACTCTACATAAATATCTGGGAGGAAATGCATTTCGATTTTAATGATGCCGTCTCCTTCGCAAGCCTCACAACGCCCCCCTTTGACATTGAAAGAAAATCGGCCTGCCTTGTAGCCCCTAGCTTTCGACTCTTGTAGTTCTGTGAAAAGATCACGAATGAAAGTAAAAACACCGGTGTAGGTCACCGGGTTGGACCGAGGGGTGCGCCCAATTGGAGATTGGTCGATGTTAATAACTTTATCAATATATTGCGTTCCCACAATATCATCGACTTTTCCAGCCGGTTCCCTGGAATGAAAGAGTCTTTGCATCAGACCGCGATAGAGTGTTTCATTGATGAGTGTACTCTTTCCAGAGCCCGAAACGCCAGTAATACAAGTAAACAAATGAAGCGGGATCGAGACATCAATTGATTTTAGATTATGTTCTTGAGCTTTTTTAATGTTGATCCATTCGGAGTTTGGTTGACGGCGTTTTTTGGGGACAGGGATCGATTTTTGTCCCGATAAATATTGGCCGGTCAGCGATTTCGAATTTTTCAAAATTTCTTTTGGTTTGCCGGTTGCGACGACATAACCACCATGCACTCCCGCACCAGGGCCCAGATCGATGACATAATCAGCTTCCAAAATCGTATCTTGGTCGTGTTCCACAACCAGAACAGTGTTACCCAGATCGCGCAGCCTTTTCATTGTGTTTAAGAGACGCTCATTGTCACGCTGATGGAGTCCAATGGAAGGTTCATCCAAGACATAGAGAACACCGGTTAATGCAGAACCAATTTGGGTAGCCAGTCGGATGCGCTGATCTTCACCACCAGACAAACTTCCCGCCGTGCGATCCAGAGTGAGATAGCCAAGTCCCACATCATTTAAGAAATGGAGTCGATCATTGATCTCTTTTAAGATGCGCTCGGCAATTGTTTTATCTTTTGGCTTGAGTTTTAGATTTTGAAAGAAGCTCAAAGCCTGTTCAATGGAGAGCTTCGTCAGTTCGGAAACATTTTTTTCAGTCACCTTGATAAAGAGGCTCTCTTTTTTGAGCCGTGCTCCTTCGCAAGAGGGGCAAGCTTGCATGTTCATGAAGCGTTCCAAATCTTCGCGGACCCAATCGGAGTCTGTCTCGCGCCAACGTCGGTAAAGTTGGGGAATCACCCCTTCGAATGGGGCGGAGTAATGTTTAAAATTTATTTTTTCGTCGCCCGAGCCGTTTAAGAGGGCTTGTTGTATCTTGGGTGAGAGTTTTTTCCAGGGGGTGTAGATATCGAAGTGATAATGTTTCGCCAGAAATTCTAACAACTCGATATAATAAGTTTGTGCTTTGGGTGACCAACAGTGGATGGCCCCTTCGCGCAGTGAAAGATTTTGATTGGGGACAATCAATTCCGAGTCAAAAAACATTTTGTGGCCAATGCCGGAACATTCTGGACAAGCCCCTTGAGGATTATTGAATGAAAAAAGTTGAGGATTAATTTCTGGATAGCTAATGCCGCAATCGATGCAAGCCGATTTTTCGCTAAACAGTTGAACGTTATGAAAAAGGTTCGGGTCCTGCCCAAGCTCTCTTTCACCCAAACCTTTTTCAATTCTCTCAATCCTTACAATTCCTTCGCCGTGTCGAAGGGCTGTTTGCAACGAATCTGCTAATCTTGTTTTGACATCTGGTTTGATGACGAGGCGGTCAATGAACAAATCGATGTCGTGTTTTTTCTTTTTGTCGAGATGGATAAAGGAAGAGTCTGCCAATTCAAAAGTTTTGCCATCAATTTTGACACGCACAAATCCTTCTTTTTGAAACTGCTGGAGCTCTTTTTGATAAGTCCCTTTGCGCCCACGAATCACAGGCGCCAAAATGTGAATTTTAGTTCCTTCGGGATATTCCAGAATTTGATCGACCATTTGAGAAATGGTTTGGGCGGCGATCGGCTTGCCGCAGTTGTAGCAGTAGGGTTTGCCAATACGTGCAAAAAGGAGTCTTAAATAATCATAAATTTCTGTTGCGGTGCCAACGGTAGAGCGCGGATTTTTGCTGGAGCTTCTTTGTTCAATAGAAATGGCAGGAGACAAACCTTCGATCGATTCCACATCCGGCTTTGCCATCTGTTCCAAAAATTGTCTGGCATAAGCAGAAAGCGATTCGACATAGCGACGCTGCCCTTCGGCATAGATCGTGTCAAAGGCCAGCGTCGATTTTCCAGAACCCGACAGCCCTGTGATCACCACCAATTTTTCGCGCGGGATTTTGACATCAATATTCTTAAGATTATGGGCCTTTGCCCCTTTGACGACTATATGCTGGAATGACATAAGAGGGCGGGGAGTCTAACCTTCCCTTGAAAAGGAAGCAACTTATTTTGAGTTTACTCGATAACTATTCTAGGGATTTATTTATATAACTCATGTTCTTAAAAGGGATAACAAATTGCCAGGTTTTTGCTCAGGCCCTACAGCCTTCAAACTTTGATCCAAATCCCGCCAATCTTGAGGATGTCCAAACAGTTGTCTTGGCGCTGGAAGACCGGCAGCTGTTGGAGCCTTTCAGCGCCTCTGGGATTCGTCGCTATTTAGAGAGAACAATCGATGGGAGAGCAGGTGTGGATGTTGCTCGAGCAAAGCTTAAAGAGTTAGTAGATATTCTTACCAAACAAGACCCAAGCCCAGATTCTTTTTGCATGGCGATGGAACACGCCGCGAGGATGATCGAGGGGAGAAAATTGCCAGACTCGAAGGTTTTGAACGGCAGAGGAGAAGTGGCCCCCAATATGAGAAAGTTTTCGAAAAAAAATTAAGAATATTTGGAAGTTGCTCCGCAAAAATTCATAGAAACTGTGCTAGGATGCAAATGACTATTAACGACGAAGAGCGAAAAATATGTGAGGCGTCGAATAGAGAATGTTCTAAAAAGAGAGTTTTTGCGGAAATAGTTTTAATCCGTTTTGCAAAAGAGTACCCACAATTTTTCAAAAGAAAACATATTCTCCTTTTTATAGAAGAAGCCAAACAAGATGATTATGCCAAAGAAATTTTGCGTATTCTAAGAGACAGAAATCCCGCTTTATTTTTATCCCCAAACAACTAGACCTCCGTCAAAAGTTTGACAGTTTTCCTTCTCATGTTGAGAGTTGAGGCTCTGTTCCTTCGTTCAAAATTTGTAGATATCGGTGACACGAAAATAATCTATCTCTTTGTTTACCGGTCACTTTATGAAGGATTTTCAAGGGATCACCAGAAAATGTGCTTTTTGGGCTAACTTATCGAAACCAAGTTGACGCAATATTAATTTTGTGTCAAATTAGTTTCAATGAAAAAGTCGATCCCATCAAAACTTTTGAAGAAACCTTTCTCAACTAGGGAGGCCTTGTCTTGTGGCTTAAGTAAATCTTATCTCACACGCATGGTCAAAACAGGTCGGCTGGATCGGTTGAGCCGAGGAGTTTACCAAACCAGTGGTTTGAACGAAGGTATTAGTGAAGATCTCTACAGGGTTGCTAGGCTTCGTTGCGGTCTGCCGTCGGCCGTCTGTCTTTTGTCAGCTCTGGAACATTATCACATCACGGATCAGATTCCAAAACAGATCTGGGTACTTGTACCGGAACCCAAGCGTGTGTTGTCAAAAGATTTGAAGCTCATTCGTTCCCGTAATCCGCAATGGAATATTGGAATCCGAAAAACGAAACACTACTGGATGACCACCTTGGAACGCACCCTCATTGATTGCCTGCTCTATAAGCAAATGATAGGAAGTCAGGTAGCACTTGAGTCAATCAAACAGGCTGTAGCTCAAAAGAAAGTGAAACTAGGGATTTTGTACGATATGGCCAAGAAGATGGGTGTCGAACACCGGATTCGACCTTATATCGAGGCATTGGCGTCATGAACCGTGAGAAGGCAAAGCAGATCACTCGTGCCATGAAGGCATTGGTGCAGAAGGACCCTCGTTTTACCATCAACGAGGTTCGGATTATTGTAGCCCTGGAGCGAATCATTGCCCGTTTGTCACGAAGCAAAGACTTAGCTTCGCACCTGGTATACAAAGGTGGTTTCGTTCTTCTAAAAAGCTATGAAAACTTACGTTTCACCAGAGATGCCGATGTTCTGGCAATAGCCATTTCTAAAGACAAATTGAAGAATCTGGTCTGTGCCGCTTTGGATGTTGATTTGGATGATGGTCTCTGGTTCGGTAATCTTCAGATACAGGAATTGACAGAACAGGGAGAATACGGTGCTTACCGTTTCGATTGTGCCTTCCAAATTGGCGAACCAGATCTTAAGAAACTCCACAAGTTTTCAAGAATTCACGTCGATATCGGTTTCAACGACCGGTTGCCTTTGATACCAGAAAATCAAAGGATGCTTTCAGTTTTGGAGTATGAAGAACCTGTCACTTGGAAAATATATCCTCTCGAATACATCGTCGCCGAAAAAATTCATACGCTTTTTGACCGCGGTTCCGCTAATTCCCGGGCAAAAGATATTTATGACCTGATTTACCTTTCTTCACGTTACCAAAATCAAGAAGCATTGGTATCAGCAATCAAGAAAACGTTTGAAAATCGTGGAACTGCTTTCCCGGAATCATTTGTTCAGCAGGTCAGTCAGTTCGATAAAACCATTCTGAATGGGGCGTGGCCCAGCATCAAAGCTTTGGATGAAAAAGTGGAATTTGATAAAGCGTGGAAGATGCTAACGAATTACTTAAGGAGTCTAGATGAGCATTTCCAAAAATCATAAGCCCGAAATCTATGTCAGCACGGATGTGGAAGCCGATGGGCCAATTCCTGGTATCAATTCTATGCTGAGTTTCGGATCGGCAGCCTATTTTGCCGATAAAACTTTGGCTAGTACTTTTAGTGCCAATTTGGAAACATTGGCTGGTGCTGTGGCAGATCCCAAGACAATGAAATGGTGGAAGAGACAACCGCAAGCCTGGCAAGCCTGCCGAGAAAGTCTACAACCCCCCAAAAAAGCGATGAAAGACTATCTCACCTGGTTAAAAAATCTGCCGGGGATTCCTGTCTTTGTCGGCTACCCCGCCGCTTACGATTTCTTGTTTGTCTACTGGTATCTGATCCGTTTCACCGGGGAGAGCCCGTTTTCGTTTTCCGCGCTCGACATCAAAACATTAGCCATGACATTACTCAAAACCGATTACCGAAAATCGACCCAGCAGAAGATGCCCAAGCACTGGTTCGACCCAAAGCCTCCTTCCCATCTTGCCCACCGCGCGTTGGATGATGCCATCGAGCAGGGAGCATTGTTCTGCAATATGTTGGTGGAGCTGAAAAAACAGATTTAGCCTCACCCATGATATCCACGTCATTTTTTTGACGTTTTTTGGTTCTCATATTGAGAATTTGACGGTTTTTGAGAGCATGGGGCATTTTTTACCAATTAAATCCTCAATAAAAACAATCATTTACAAATTATAAATTTTCTAAATTTTTGGCACCTCAATTGCATAATTAACCGTTCATCAAGGGAGGTTTTTATGCGTCGCTTGTTTATTGTTCTGAATTTATTGATTTTGGTTTTGGCAGCGCCCGGCTTTCTTTTGGCGAGAAAGCAGGGGAAATGGGATGTTATAAAACAGCCGGTGAAAAAGCAGGCGGTGCAAAAAACACCGGCAAAACAGATTTTTCCTAAAAAGGCCACTCCTACTGAAGATAAGCAACAGCACTTCAAATCACCAAAGAACATTCAACTCAACGCGATGATGCACGGGGAAATCAATTTGGCCAAGGTCGTTCAGGATCGAAACTTTCGTTTTTTGGTCGTGGAGGAAGTGTTTCAAAAAAAGGATCTCAAATCTTTTGACGCTAATTTTAATGCCAAGGCCATGGATTTTGCGAAAGGGACATTGATTGTCATTATTAATGGTCGTTTCATCAAAGACATCAGAGATTTGATTAATGTTCCGGGAGGTATCTATATTGCCAGCGATATGGTCGGTCCATTGGTAGGTTTCGAATTAGCGAAAAGCCAGATACAGGAAATGGGGATGAAGGAGTTGGGGATGGGGCGAGTTGGATTGATGGAACTGAGAGATCCAATGACGATGCTTCAGGGTTATATGGAAAACTTAAGAGGCTTTGTCGTTGGGCCCTCCAGCTCCTTTGATCGGTATGGTATGACGGCTGCAGTCAACACCCGTGCTTCTTTGGGTCAGCTCCGCAGCAGGCTCACAAATTTGGGAGGTGGTAGTTCCGTGTCGGCAAGGGATGCCATTGGAACAAAACAGGGTTATGCGATGAGTGGCATGAGCAGGGGAGACTATGTGCATCAGGCAGGTTTGGGTAATCCGACCGGCGCTTATAATGATGTCGATGATCGCGGAAATAAGATTGCAGTGTATACCTATGAATACGAGGTCGTTTTGGGGAATGGTGAGACAGGCACCGGCTACGCAGTTGTTACAACAGATGGGAATGACAATGTTGTTTCCGTCGAAGACGCCGGAAGCGCTCATGATTTTCCGCCGGCAACAATAACTGCCGAGGCGCCATCAAAACCAGCGACTTCTCCACCACCCCCTCCACCACCGCCACCACCTCCTCCCCCAGCAGAACCCGAAGCGCCGGAGAAAAATTGTCGTCCCGAGATGGATTGTTATGCCACTGGACCTCGGATTAGGTTGCAACGAGGGATGCTGGTCAAAGGTTATGCAGCCAGACCAAGTCCCATTAGTGAAAACGGTGTACTGATTTCCGGAACCGGAGCCATTGTTGGTGGGGTTTTTGGACTTGGAGCCACCGATTGTGGCCCTATCAATGACAATTGCGGCGGCAGATCACGCAATGTCATGAATCCGGCAACTGTTTTTATGCCGGTTTTTGATCCATCACCTGTAAATCCTGGACTGGGAGGCACACCGTAAAAAAAGGAGCTTTGTATGAAACGCTTTCTGACCCTAGCCTTGTTTCTGCTTTGCTTTGACACTTTTGGGCGGAGTGGAGGCAATACACCCGGTGCCATGATGGAGGCTTTTGCCCGGCAAATTCCAACTCAATGTCCAATTCCGATTAATAATTTTGATCGTTGTTCGGTCGGGACTTTAGGATCGGCCCAAATCAATTGCCAAAATTTTATTTTGTCAGCTCGTGGGAATGTTGGAACCGCCCCTAATGTCAGTGCGGATATTATAGCCGGTTCAGCTGCCGAACCGGCTCTCAAATCCTCAGGCAGACCTGCGGCAAAATACACTGTTTCCCGGTCCGACCTAAACTTCAGGAGAAAGCCGGCTTCAGGATCGGATCCCAATTATGCTCTTTTATTTATCACCGGTTCTGATGCTGCGCCTAGTCCCAAAGCAGTTTTGAACATGTCAGTGGTTGCCAAGCCGGGGAAACTAAATTTTAAACTTCATAAGGCCTTTCGAACTTTATTGGGAGGGCATGCCAGGTCGGCACAATTAAGGCTGGAGGTTTTGGATGGGACGCAATCGGTTATGGCCTCAAAACTGTTCAATGCCCCCTGTCCGGAAGTGGGTCGATATACTCCGATGATATCCGCAACGGGAGCTTCAACAGGATTGGTTTATCCTGCCGATGAGATCCCTGTTTTTAATGTTTGTTCTTATGACAAAACAGCTCAAGTGGGTGAGAACTCTGTATCCCTGCCGCCATCTCTGGTGGGAAAGCAGATCACACTTCGTTGGACATTGGAGGGGAATAATTTTTTCAATACGGCTGCTTCGTTTAATTGTGGAGCAGATAATCAGGGCAGACAAAGATGTTCCTCTTTTACTCCCGCAGCTTATATCTCCATCGATGATGTCGGGTTTGAAGCCGCTCCTGTTGTTGCGCGCCTTGTTCCCGGAATAGTAACGATTTTTCCTCCGGAACATCTGGCCTGCGCCAATAACGTCACCGGTTACACTATTTTTCGCAGAGAGGGACCCAGCGGTGATGGAATAGCGCTGAACGGTGGCAGCATCGTGGGCCAAGGTGTGATGAGTACAACCGGCTTTTCAGATAATTTAAGAGGAACCTCCGACCAACCCTACTATGCCGTGCAACCGGTTATGAGAGACAAAAAGGGGCCTTTGTCGGGATGGGCGCAGGCGAGATGGAGTCCCAATAATATCGGTTTTACTCTTGCCAGAGCACCGGAAGAAAATTCTCCGGCCAGTTTCGCCGTCACCGTAACACCCGCTTCATCGCTGTCCATACCCACTGGCTCTTCCAAGGGATTCGTTACTGTCAGTGGAGGGTCGCAAGAATCGGTAAAAATTCTGGCGGGGGCTTCGACATTGGCGGAACCGAATATCTTAAGTGTCGCTCCGGCCAATTCGAGTGGTGCCGGCCCGTCAACTTTCTCACGCACTCTCTCAATGAACCCCGCCCCTCTTGGAGGCTATCCGATGGGGTTCCTAGGTCTCAAACCGATCAATCCCGGCGAACTTTACTCCATGCCGGGGCAGCAGATCCTGTGGGTCATTGCTGGCAACATTATCGCCCAATCTTATTTGAGCGGTGCACAAATTTTAAAAGTAATTGAACGAGCAAAACCGGGACTGGAAGTATTAACATTGGACAATCTCAAGGGGTGTGAACTGGCGCTGACAGGGGATCAATTCCCCTGTAAAAATACCAAACCGGCTGTTGCCTTGGGAATTGCCATTCCGACTCCAAACCCAAATCTTGCAAGAGGACTCAAAGGATTTTTTCTTGATATGAGCAGGGGAAGTGGCCTGTTGGCATTTGGGCCGGCCAAGGCATTTCTGGAACAGGCTGCCCCCCAACTGTTCGGCACAAAAACACCGCTCCGCTTTGCATCATGCCCCTTGCAACTGGTTGGGGAACAATTTCAAGCCGTCTGCGGGCCAAATGAAAGGGCAAAATTTGAGGCCATTGCCTCTGCCCTGGCCACCTATGAAGCGGCGAAAATGGCACAGTGGAGAAAAGATGCGAATAAATGTCTTGCAGGAACTGGATGCGGTTCTTTTTCACGGGCAGAATATTTTAATCGATTGGAAGATAAGTACTTAACAAATGGAATCTATGAAGCCGGTAACATCCCGGAGCAAAGTGTTCGTGTCATAGCGCGCTCCTATGCTGCATTATTGGATGGATTTACTAAGCCGGAGCAAGAACGATTGGCACAATTAGAACAACAAGGCTCTCCCTGGGCTCGTTTGATCAACGATGCTCGTTTGGGATTCCAAAGCCAACTTGCTTTTGAGCAACAAAGTTTCAATGCGAGTTGGAATACATTTGTTCAGGAGCTCTACCATTTGCAAGGCCCGGGGGGTGCCGCGGTGAAGGGTCTGGCCATGTGGGTTGTTCAAACGGCATCGGTGGGTGAATCTTTGCTGATAGCTGGAATCAATTCACCTTTGGTTATGCTCAAATGTCCTGGTGGTGTGATGAGCCTTCCAGTGAATTTAGCAAATCCGGAATGTCGTAATGCGCTGGGTGATTTTTTAACCAACATCTCTAATCATGATCCTTTTATCAACACAGACCAAATCGATCATCTCATGACACTCAATATGGATGACCCTAACGATGCTACAAATGTTGGGATATATTATACCGCTGTTGCTTTGCCGGATCTTATAGGATTTGTGAAGGGTGCTGTTGTAGTCGGAGCGAACGCTGTTCGTAATATTCCTGCTCTTCTCAAAAGAATTAAAATTCCAATGATATTTAAAAGCCCGACTATTCCCACAAAACAGTTAACTGTGGCGGCTGGAGAGTTAGTTAATCAGGGTAACGAAGTTTTCGCTGTCGTACGGGCAACGTCAGATGAAACCAAGAAAATTTTGCTGGAGATCAATGAAATTCGGTTTAACAATGTCTTAAGTGAGCCTACAAAAACAGAGCTTATTCAAAAACTTCTTAGATCTGGCTCAGATGATGTAGCTGAGGTGCGAAGGATTGTGTCTCCCAATGATGGTAGTGAACTGGGTCGCCAGCTACAAGCAGCTCAATCTCAAGGAGAAGAGGCTGTCAAGAAAGCTGCAATGTGTTCGACGGAGGGTCATGCAGCTTACAAAGTAGAAACAGTGGAACTTGGGGTGACCCAAAGACCAGACAACAAAATAGAACTGGCGTGGAAACGAATGCAGGCAGGAAATCGGTTGCCCCAGCATCCTCACCCAACCGATGTTCAAAATTATCCTCAAAGTTGGACCGATGGAGCTGATATTGTGGATACTCCGGCCACATTTACTCGAGTCAATTCTGGAACTCAATTTGCCAGAATTGATAATAATTTTGAAGAGCTCGATGAAGCGGTTCAATACGCAAATGACGTTTATTTAATAGGTGGCCGTGGCGGTCCCACTTCTTTTCAAAGGTCTCTATGGAATCACATTAACAATACACCCGAGTGTGAGATGAGGATGACCTCTGTAGGAAATAAGGGAGGAAGAGGTAGCAGCGTACGCCCTCCTGGAGGTTGGGTTTCTACAACTCAAGGGGATAATCTTGACAACGCAATGAACCAATTTATTTTCAACTCTAACAGATATGTTGTCGTTGAAGAGGGGGCGACAGGGGCCAACACAATCGCTTACGAAAATAATATCCTTGATATGCTTCACGAAGCAGAGATTTCATTTCCGAACATGATACCCGCTCCTGATATACAGCGAGTCAGAATTTTTGATACCCATACAAAAGGCTGGATTAACGTTCCTAGACCGACCAACTAATTTCCCGTTCCAAGATGTTGTTGGAGAAAGAATGCATGTCCCACAAAATACCATTCTACAATTGGGGAGGTCCATCCCAACTTTTCAATATATTTTTTGTTTAATCCGACAAACCCCAGAATAAATTTTTCATAATCAGCATGCCATTCTTCGGGAACTGATTCATTGGACAAACCCTTCAAACTTTTTAATTCCTCTACCCATCCTGGCTGGTGTTGTTGCATGTATGGTATCGCCCACTCTTCTGTTTTGAGACCCTTTCTCCATTCGACATATTTTTTCTTAAGTCTCTTTTCAAGATCACGAAGTGCTGCTTCGGATGCCCCTTGAATCGACGCTTTTTCATCAATGCCATTTTGGAGCCCCCATTTTGTCAGTTCCGAAGCATATTCATCTTGGATCGTAAAATCAATGATTGGACCCGTGATAATTCCCAAGATGAATTTCACATAAAGATTCAGTCGCGGATCTTTTAACAAATCTCTGTGCCAATTCTTATACGCCTCGTTTCGAAAAAAAGGTTTTACTCCCTTTGGCGGGCTTTCAACCATCATAATAAACAAATCGACGGAAGCTTGAGGGTCTTGTGCTGCACGCTTTATTTCTGGAAATTGTATCAAATCTGGATCATGCACTGTGATAACTCCATTAGCAGTATTTGTCTTAGATACTTCTTGAGCAAGTTTAGCGACATCGCTAGCTAAAGCCAATAGGTATTTGCTATTTTCAACATTTTGAACCCATTTTGGGGGAATAGCTTTAACTCCATATAAAGCTCCCGCAATATTGCCTGCAATAGCTCCCAAACTATCCGAATCACCTTGGGTATTGATGGCTCTTAAAACTGCCTCTTCAAAATTTGATGTGGACAAAACGCAGTATAATGCGCCGGCAAGTGCTTCTTCTGCAATCCAACCTTCTCCTAACTCTTTGAAGGCTTGGTCAGGAGGCAAATGAAGAACCTTTGGGATTTTTCTTAAAGCACTTTCAACCTCACGGCCATTTGCTGGCAAATCTTGCAATGAAGAATTGATGATTGTTTGTTTAAAGGTTTCTGGATTTTGAGCTTGTAGTGCGGCAGCAACAATACGTGCACCAACAATGGCTGCGGCATAAGCAGTTGGGTGACGATGAGTTAGTATGGCAGAAAAATGAGCAACATCATCCAATTGTTCCGGCTTTGCGTGATAGACAATTCCAATGGAAGCAATGCGCATTACAGCACCACAACCTTTTGAATTTTGTTCTCCTGCTAAATACCAAGGCAAGCCCCTCTTTAACTTTTGACAGCCACGAAGACAGGCATTGCCTGGGGCACGATTGTTATCAGGAGATTCCATCCATTCGACAAAACGTTTGTTAAGGGCTGCGGCCAAATTTCCCTTATAACCTGCTTTTGTGTCTAATAAGGCTTTGGCAATAGCTATGGTCATTTGGGTGTCGTCTGTGTAGGTCCCTGCGGGGAAAACAGGTTCACCAACAATATTACGAACTAGGACAAAATCTCTCACCCCTTCTGAACCATATTTTGATCTGATTTCGTTTAAGCTTAGGAATTCGGTTGGGTGACCCAAGGCATCCCCAATGGCGCCTCCTATAATAGATCCCTCAGCCCTTTCTAGGTAAGCAGGGAGGGTGGGGGCTAAGAATGGAAGTCTAAGAACCATATCAGTTTAGTTTTCGGCAATTTCCCAAATAAGTTGCTTCCTTACCGCCAGGTACCAGGTACCCCACGGTACCACCAGGTACCAGGCACCCTGTGGTATCTGATGAGCTAGCTTGAAAGGGGGAAAGGGGAAAAGCGGCGTTATTGGCCTGTGCCGCTGCCCAAATATCAGGGATGGTTGTGGGAATGAAAATACTCAAATTAACCCTCTTACTCCCTTATCGTTCCTTTCCCAAATAAGTTGCTTGTTGGAAAGGGGATGTTTTAATGCTATTCACTCAACTATAAAAAAGTCATGACTTTTTTATAGTTTGGTGCTAACCTATTTCTCGTGACTCATCGATACTTATATTCTGCTCTGGAAAGTCATCTTAACAAGTTAAGACAGATGATTTTTCTTGTTGGTCCTCGCCAGGTCGGTAAAACCACCTTGGCCAAATCTTTGCTTACCAATCCTGATCCAGGGATCAATTATTTTAACTGGGATTTTCCTGAACATCGTAAGGTCTTGCTCTCAAAAGTTTTTTCCGGCTCTAGGGATATTTTACCACAGAAAAGTAGGCTTGTTTTCGATGAAATCCACAAATATTCTCACTGGAAAAATACACTAAAGGGTTTGTTCGATGTGAATGAACCCGATACCCACTGGATTATCACCGGTAGTGCCATGTTGAATGTCCATCGCAAAGGGCAGGACTCCATGCTAGGACGCTATTTTTTGTATCATCTCTTCCCTTTCTCTGTAGCTGAAATGGTCAGTGATAGTATACGTGACAAAGTTCCCCTTCCTTCCCAACTGACCTTGGATTGTTTTACTTCGCCAACTAAGGAAAGTTTAGAGCACTTGTTACAACTGATGCATTTTAGCGGTTTCCCCGAACCCCTTTTTCAAGAAGGGGAAGACTTTCTCCCTCGTTGGCGTGCCAACCGCCTCGACAGGCTCATAAACCAGGATCTGGCTGCGACAGAAAATTTGCGCAACTTGTCTCTTGTAGAAAAACTCGTTTATCTTTTGCCAGAGAGGGTTGGAAGCCCCTTATCGATCAACAGTTTGCGCGAAGACATACAGGTTCATTTCCAGACAGTGAAACACTGGCTGGAACTTTTAGAACGGGTTTTTTACGGTTTTTTTGTTCTCCCTTGGTCGAAAAAAAACTCCCGCATGTTGAACAAAGAGGCCAAGTGGTATCTGTGGGACTGGTCGGAAATAACGGACGAAGGGAATCGTTTCGAAAATCTTATTGCTGTGCATCTTTTGAAATACGTTCGGTATGTCAATGATATGGGGTTAGGTGAGTTGTCTTTGCATTATGTCCGCGACAAAGAGAAGAGAGAGAGCGATTTTTTGGTCTGCCAGGATAGAAAACCCGTCATGTTGGTGGAATGCAAAAAAGGAAAGGGGCCTCTGGACGCTTCATTAAGCTATTTTGCTGAGAGTCTCGATGTAGGGCTTGTCTACCAGGTTTCACTGGAAGAAACTGAAGCACGGGTTTTTGAAAGAAAAAAAAGAACCATCGCGATTCTGCCCGCCGCAAGTTTTCTCAATGTCTTGGTCTGACCTCCTTCTATCCAGCATTTGGCACTTTGACAAATCTCCTCCAAACTTTTAGGGGAAAGGGCCATGTCTTTTGTTTCCACGAAATTGGGCCTTAAGCTTTTAGCGCCACCTTATCCCCAAGCAATTACTGGGTTAGATTTAGCTTCTGAGGCCTACCTTTTGACGGAGCTCGTTCGTACTCAACCAAAAAAGGCCTTTATTCGGATAACACCTGATCTCAAATCAGGACTGACCTTAAAGCAAAATCTCGAGTTCTTTCTAGGCGAAGCGGAAGAAAATAAAATTGTTTGGTTTCCTTCTCATGACACGCTTCCCTACACGGGGCTTGTAGCGGGAACCGATACAATGGCAGAAAGGTTGTCTGCCCTGAAGAAACTCTTCGATGAAGATTATTCTATCCTCATCGCCCCTTGGCAAGCCATTTTAAGAAAAGTAATTCCTTCAGAGGTTTTTAAAAATCACCAAAGAACAATTTATGTGGGGGAGGAGATTAAAAGAGAAGAGTTTACCTCATGGTTGGTCGCGACAGGTTACAGTCAAGAGGTTTTGGCGGAGTCGGCCGGCGATTTTGCCGTGCGTGGGGCCTTGATCGATATTTACCCGCCCCATGAAGAAAACCCTGTTCGGCTTGAGTTTGAAGGGGATCGTTTAATAGGGATTCGATATTTTGATGCGGCAACGCAAACTTCTTTGAAGAAGACGAAGGACTTACGACAGGTAACCTTGATTCCGGCCTCCGAAATTTTGTTGATGGACGAACTTTGTAAAAATGCACTCAAAAAAATCAAACAATTTTCTGATGAACTCGATGCCCCTTCCAACATTCGAAAAGAAGCCCTTGAAAAAATTGAATCGAAAAGGAGTTTCGTTGGTTTTGAAACTTTTTTGCCCGCTTTTTATGAAAAGTCAGCAACTTTATTGGACTACATCAAACCAGAAGCAATTATTTTTTCGCCAGATCAAGAAGAACTCAAAGAAATTTTTGAGAAAGTGAAGCTGGAGTTGGAAAATCTCCACCAAACAACAAAAAATGTAGAACGTTTGATTCCACCCGCAACACTTCTTAATTCTTATTCTAATCTGGAGGCAAAGTTGAAGTCATTTCCCCAAATTTGGGTCAATCCTCTTTTGAAATTGGAACAAGCTGATATCTCAGTTCATCAAGTCCATCTTGAAAATTCGGCCCAGTTGAAAGCGAAGTGGAAACCGGAACAATTAAAGGTATGGCGTTCCCAAGGTTTCCAAACGAGGTTGGTTTGCCACACGCCCATTCAGGCAGAGCGCTTACAAGATATGCTGAGGGCTCAAGAGGTTTCTTTTTCTGAAATAGAAATTGGAAAACTCTCTCATGGGTTTGGTTGGCCAGATGAAGGGTTGATTGTTTTGACCGAAGAGGAAATTTTTGGTCACAAAACAATTCGTAAAACGAAATCGACAAAAGCGGCAGCCTCTTTCACCTCTTTTTCGGAGCTGAAAACGGGTGATTACCTCGTTCATGAAGAACATGGGATTGCCTGCTATGCAGGGCTGAAGCACATCAAAATTCGGGGGATCAACGGCGATTTTTTGCAACTGGAATTTTTAGGAAACGACAAACTTTATTTGCCAATTTATCGGTTGAATGCCGTGCAACGTTATGTTGGCGGATCAACCGAGGTACCCTTTCTCGATAAGTTGGGAGGCCTTCGTTGGAAAAAAATAAAAGAGCGAGCCCATCAGGTAGTTTATAAAATTGCCCAGGAGCTCTTGAAGATTCATGCCCAGCGTGAATTGAATCCCGGTTTTAGTTATCCCGCTCTCGATACTTTGGATGAAGAATTTGCCTCCCACTTTCCCTTCGATGAAACACCCGATCAGGCCCAAGCCATTGAAGATGTCTTGCGCGATATGCAGAACCCAAAACCGATGGATCGTCTGATTTGCGGAGATGTGGGATACGGCAAAACCGAGGTGGCGATGCGGGCCGCCTTTAAAGTAGTCAATAGTGGCAAACAGGTAGCAGTTCTTGTCCCGACTACTGTTTTAGCTCTCCAGCATTTTGAAACATTTCAAGAAAGATTCTCAAAATTGGCCATTTCTGTGGAGATGCTCTCCCGATTTCGCTCCCGCGCAGAGCAGAAAGAAATTTTGGCAAAACTAGCAGAGGGGAAACTCGACATTGTTATCGGTACCCACCGCTTGCTTATGGAAGATACTAAATTCAGGCAATTAGGTTTGTTGATTATTGATGAAGAGCATCGCTTTGGTGTGCGTCACAAAGAAAAGATAAAAAAATTAAGACCCACGGTCGATGTCTTGACTCTTTCGGCGACACCGATTCCTCGCACGTTGCATATGTCACTCATTGGGTTACGCGATCTCAGCATGATTCATACACCTCCTGTCGATCGGATCGCCATTCGCACCTTCATTGCCAAATGGGATGATGCGGTGGTGCGTCATGCCGTTCATCAAGAGTTGGCAAGAGGGGGCCAGGTTTTCTTTGTTCACAATCGGGTGGCAACGATTGAGTCGATGCACAAAAGATTGTTACATCTTTTTCCCGATACGAAAATTTCTGTAGCGCACGGTCAGATGAAAGAAGACAATCTGGAAAAAGTGATGATCGATTTTTTGCATCAAAAAACTCAAATTCTGCTCACCACGACGATTATCGAATCGGGGATCGATGTCCCCACTGCCAACACCATGATCATTAATCGAGCCGATGCCTTTGGATTGGCACAAATTTATCAATTGCGGGGGCGGGTAGGGCGATCCGACAGGCAGGCCTATTGTTATCTTTTGGTTCCCGATGAAGAGACAATCACTAAAGATGCAAAACAACGCTTGTCGGCCCTGACCCGTTATACAGAGCTTGGAGCCGGCTTTCAAATCGCCTCTCATGATTTGGAAATCAGAGGAGGAGGGAATCTTTTGGGAACTTCTCAGGCAGGTTTTATTGAAGAGATAGGTTATGAGCTCTATACAAAACTATTGGCCCAAACGATTCGAAGATTAAAAGGAGAAAAAATTGAAGAAGAGATCGATCCCGAAATTAATCTCAAAATCGCTGCCTTTATTCCTGAAAGCTATGTTGCCGACACAACATTGCGAATGGGGCTTTATAAAAGGATGTCTCATCTCTCCACAGTGGAAGAGATCAAGAATTTTGAGCAAGAAATTATTGATCGTTTTGGACCCTTTCCGGAAGAGGTAAAGAATCTTTTAGGAATCATTGAAGTAAAACAGTTGGCTATCAGACTCCGTTTGCGCTCGATTCAGTTTGATGGAGGGAATTTTATTTTGAACTGGGATCCTTCGACCCCCGTAAATCCCAAAGCTTTGATTGAACTGGCAGCCAGCAAACCGTCTCAATATCAGTTAAAGCAGTCGGGAGTTCTTTTCATTAAACAAGCCCCCTTCAAGCACCCTGAAGAGGTTCTTTTAGCAGCAAAAATGGTGTTGAGCAGCTTTCTCACCTATGTTAGCTCGCAGAGACAGCATGAACCTTAAACTTCTTATTCTTTTATTGTTGGTGGCGTCTTGCTCTCCAAAATCCCGTTCGCCGGTTTTGGCAACTGTCAATGGAGATTCCATTACTCTTCAAGAATTTCAAAAAGCCCTCGGGATGGAGGAGTGGAAATTTGGGAGTGAGATTGGACTGACGGGAGAGCGTTTAAAACAATTAAAAACGAAAGTGGTGGAATCCCTTTTAAAGGATCGCATATTGCTTGAAGAAGCAAGGGCAAAAGGGGTTAAAGTTACTGAGTTCGAAGTCAAAGAGAGTCTCGATCATTTCAAAAAAGCATACCCCAAAGAAGAAGATTTTAATAAATTGCTTGAGGCAAAGGGTTTGACCCTCAAAGATTTTGAGGAACACAGGAAGCGAGAACTGACGATCAAAAAATTGATGGATATTGTAGGCAAGGAACAAGCTTCTATTTCGGACGAAGAAATCAAGAGTTATTATGACACACACTCCCAAGAATTTCAACATCCACAACAGGTGCACGCCCGCCAGATTGTAACCGATTCGAAAGAAAAGGCAGATTCGATACACAACATGTTGGTTGGTGGGGCTTCCTTTGAAGAGGTTGCCAGAAAATATTCTTTAAGCCCTGATCGCAAACAAGGTGGTGATTTGGGGTGGTTTGGAAAGGGGATTATGCCGCAAGAGTTTGAGCAAATTTGTTTCCATCTCAAAATAAATGAGTTAAGTCCTGTGGTTAAGACTCCTTACGGTTTCCATATTTTCCAAGTTTTGGAGATGCGTGAGGCTGGACAGTCAGCGTTTGATGAGGTAAGGGAGGAGATACGCGAGAGAATGGTTGGTACAAAAGGAAGGGGACTCTTTCAAAGTTGGTATGAAGGGTTGAGGGCGAAAGCGAAAATTGAAGTTCGCACAGAACTGCTAGAGGAAAAATTATGAAGCGAAATATCTCTCTTTTGGTTTTTCTTTTCTTTCCACTGTTGTTACAGGCAAAGGTTGTTGACCGGATTGTGGCCGTGGTCAACAGTGATGTCATTACCCAATATGATTTGGATCGAACAATGGCAGGGAAATCTGGTGATCGCAGGCAGGTCTTGGAGGATCTGATCAATCAAAAATTGTTTCAGCAAGAGATCGCGAGATCAAATGTTGAGGTGACCGACCAAGATTTAAGTTTAGCGATCGAAAATATTTTGAAAACAAATGGGATCAATATTGAAATTCTTAGGGCTGAATTGGCTTCAAAAGGGATTCCCTTTGAAGCATATAGAGAGCAGGTAAGAGAGCAGGTTCGCCAAATGAAATTCATTCAACAAAACTTGGCCTCTCACGTTCAGGTGACCGATCAAGATGTGGAAAGGTATCAATCAGATCAGACCTCTTCTCAACAAAATATGGAGGCCCATCTCGCCTGGATTTTTCTTCCGTTAGATAACGATGCATCGAGCAAAGATGTGAGGCATCTTGTTCGCAAAGGGCGCAAACTAACCGACAGAGCCAGAAAAGGGGAAGATTTCACAAAACTGGAAGGGATCGATGTCGGCAAAAAAACTCTTTTTGATTTGCCGGCGAATGTCGCCTCGGTTGTCAAAAAGATGGCAGTCGGTTCGGTTAGTGACCCGATTGTGACTCCGCAAGGGGTCTATGTTGTAAAAGTCATCGAAAAAACTCAGCCCACAACGACCCCATCAAAGAAAACAGCTCCCTCTTTGAATCCTAAAGAAGTTATTTATCAAAACCGCATGGAACAAGAGATGAGCAGTTATGTTATGCGGCTCCGACGCAAGGCCTACATCGATATTCGTTTATGATCATTGGTATTACCACTGGCGACCCCAAAGGAGTTGGGCCGGAGATTGTTCAAGAGGCCCTTGAAGATCCAGACATAAAATCTCTAGCAGAATTTAGAGTCTTTGGGCCAATCCAGAGTCAGCTAAAACTTTCTGATAGGGAGGCAGCCGAGATTGCCTTGCGATCGTTGGAGCAGGGTGTGGAAGAGGCGATTGGCAAAAGGGTGCAGGCCCTTGTGACAGGGCCTGTGAATAAGGCGAGACTTCGTTTGGTCGACCCAACCTTTATTGGTCACACCGAATTTTTTGCGAATCATTGTCACGCAAAAGTTTGTCCGATATTTGTTGCCAGAAACTGGAGGGTGGCTCTTGTCACAAGACACATCCCATTGGCACAAGTCGCTCAACAATTAAATGCAATAGACATTTTGCAAACAATTCGGATGACACATAAAAATTTGCAAAAACTTTTTGGTATTTTGGAGCCAAAAATAGCTGTTGCTGGATTAAATCCGCATGCCGGAGAGCAAGGACTCTTAGGCGAAGAAGAAACAAAAATCATTCGACCTGCTATTATGCAGGCCGCCAAAGAAGGAATTGACGTTGAAGGTCCCTTTTCACCCGACACCCTTTTTTGGAAGATGACTTCCGGAAAATGGGATGCGATTGTGGCGATGTATCATGATCAAGGCTTGATTCCGATCAAAACATTGGCTTTTAAAGATACGGTTCAAATCACTCTTGGATTGCCCTTTTTGAGAGTTTCCGTAGATCATGGAACCGCAGAGGATATTGTGGGGACCGGCAAGGCCGACTCAACAAATTTGAAAGCCGCCATTCGTTTGGCTTGTCAGCTGGGCTAAACGTTTCCCCGGCCTATCTGCCAATTGCTCCCGGGCAGGAGTGGGAGTGTTCAAAACTGTGCTCCACTTCGGGCTATTTCGTCAAAAAAATAATTTCGTTTCAAAAGATGCAGATAGTATCTTACCTGCCGTCAGCTCTATCTGCAGAAACGAATATTATTTTATTTGACTCAATACGCCCTCGTTCCCGCACAATGTTTTTCACACCCCCCACTCCTGCCCTCGCGCAATTGGCACACAAGCACTACGAACTACAGCCGTAGTTTGGAGCGCCGCTGCGAAAAACGCATCAACATAATGATTGGAGCGAAGGGGTGGCCCGGAGGGTTGTCAGCCCGATCTGTTGGGAGGGCGTGCAATCCCGGAGGGACAGGACCCCGAAGCTCCACATATTGAACTAAAAACGTTTTTCGCAAAGGTCGGAAAAAATTTTAACTTTGAATAACGTAGGCGACATGCTAACTCGTTTAAACCGTGACGATACGATTTGGGACAGATGGTTGGCGGGCGGTGATTGGAAAAGATTTCACTGACGAAAATGTGGCGGCGGTGGCACAGGCCTTTGCGGATTGTTATGTCAACTTTCCAGAATTTGGTCGCCCTGTTATTATCGGTTATGATCGAAGAGCCAAATCAAAAGAATCAGCAGAATTAATCACCAGTGTTTTATTGGGCAATCACATCCAAGTTTGGCTCTCTCAAGATTTTTGCCCCACACCCTGTGTTTCTTGGCTGGTAAAAAATAAAAATGCGGCAACCGGAGTGATGATAACCGCTAGCCACAATCCCCCAACGTGGAATGGCATTAAGTTTAAGGAAAGTTATGGCGGGGCGGCGTCGGCCCAGTTTTTGGCACCGATTGAAAATCAAATTGCAGAGAATCAGCGGAAAGATCGCAAACCTAAAACAGCCGTTTTAATGCATAATCCTTTACTACATTATTTCAATCCGCATGAAGAGTATATCGAGGTGCTCAAAAACCTTGTCGATTTGGAAAAAATCAAAAAGGCCGGTTTCAAAATTCTTTTTGATCCCCTTTACGGGGCCGGAGCCGGATTTTTGAATGATTTATTGGGAGCCAAAATTGAGACATTGCACGGCAATGCTGACCCTAATTTTGGTGGGCTTCACCCTGAACCGATCCAGCCTTATGTCAATGAAGCGATGGAAAAAATGCGCTCTGGAAAATATTCTGTCTGCATCGTGACCGACGGTGATGCCGATCGCATTGGCGCTGTAGACGACAAAGGCAATCATGTTACTTCCCATGAAATTTTTGCGTTGTTGCTAAAACACCTTGTTGAAAATCGCTTAATGAAGGGAAAAGTTTTGAAATCGATTTCGACAACCGTGATGTTGGATCGCTTGTGTGAAAAATATGGAATCCCCTTAGTGGTTACCCCCATCGGTTTTAAATATTTAAGCCCTGCGATGAAAGAAGAGGGTATTTTAATTGGGGGCGAAGAATCGGGCGGTATTGGGATGCCCTTTCATATTTGTGAACGCGATGGTTTGTTTTGCGGCCTTCTTCTTTTAGAGCTGATGGCGACAAAAAAGAAACTTTTGAGTGAGTTAGTGACCGATTTGCAAAAGGAGGTGGGGCCCTGTTTTTATAAACGCAAAGACCTGTCGCTTCCTTCAGACAAAATTGAAGCAGTTAAGTTAAAACTGGCCAGTTTCAATCCTTCTCAGTTGGCTGGCAAAAAGCTTAAAAAAAGGACTCTCATCGATGGTTTTCATTTTACTCTCGAAGATGACAGTTGGCTTTTGATTAGACCTTCTGGAACGGAACCCCTCTTGCGCACCTACGCAGAAGCGCCTAGTGTAAAACAGGTGGACAGTCTTCTTAAAGAAGCCCAGGTTTTGATTCACCCTGAGTAAAATCGAAGGGTTGACCCACAGGCAACCTCAGGATAAGAAGCCTCCGATGGCAACCCCAATGAAATTCGAAACCGCCGTTGAAAAACTGGAGTCGATTGTGCGCAAACTCGAAAATGGCGATTTAACATTGGAAGAGTCTTTAAAGGCCTTTGAGGAAGGGATTGGGCTTGCTAGAAGCTGTGAAAAAATCCTCAAAGAGGCCAAGGGGAAAGTCGAACAACTCATCAAAAAGGAAGGCAAGTGGGAGACACAGTCGTTCGATATTTAAGGGAAAAAAAAGAGCAAGTGGATCGGTTTCTCCTGAATTATTTCCAAAATAGCTCGGATTCTTCTCCTCTTTTAAAAAAAGCGATTTTGTATAGCTTGGAGGCGGGCGGCAAAAGAATTCGGCCGATTTTAGCCATTGCGGCCGCCGAAGCGGTTGGAGGAAAACTCGAAACCGTTTTGCCTGTCGCTTCAGCCTTCGAGATGATTCATACCTTTTCTCTCATCCACGATGATTTGCCCTCCATGGATAACGACGATTTGCGAAGAGGCAAGCCAACCAATCATAAAGTGTTCGGAGAAGGGTTAGCAATCTTGGCGGGGGATGGTTTATTGTGCGAAGCCTTTTCTCTTTTATCTTCTCTTAAAACGTCTTCCCAAATTTCTTCAGAAGTTTTGGTGGAAGTGATTCGAGAGATTGCCTGGGCAACAGGGCCCAGAGGCATGGTAGGGGGGCAAGTGCTCGATTTGGAGGCTCAAGGAGTTTCCTTGGACAAACAGGCCCTGGAAAAAATTCATCATTATAAAACCGGAAGGCTCATTCAGGCATCCGTAACGGTCGGCGCGAAAGTTGGCGGGGCAAAGCCCCCCCAATTAGAAGCCCTTCGCAATTATGGAGAGAAAATTGGTCTTGCCTTTCAGATTGCCGATGACATTTTGAATGTCGAAGGGACGAAAGAAGAATTGGGAAAAAGTATCGGCTCGGATGATCACAATAAAAAGGCGACCTATCCAGCCATCTTAGGCTTGGAGACTTCTAAACAATTGGCGAAAGAATTGGTAGACCAATCGCTTGCCGCCCTCAAAAATTTTGATGCCAAGGCAGACCCTCTAAGAGAAATCGCTCAGTACATCGTCTTGAGGAAAAATTGATTACGTCAGAAAAGATTTTGGATTGTTTAAAGACGGTAAACGATCCCGATCTTCATCGGGATATCGTTTCGTTGGGTTTTGTAAAAAATTTAAAGATTGATGGAGAGAAAGTTTCTTTCGATTTGGAACTCACGACACCCGCGTGCCCGGTTAAGGATCTTTTAAAAGAGGAATGTTCTCGTAAAATAAAGCAAATAAAAGGAGTCAAAGAAGTTCTGGTCAATTTAACGGCGAAAGTTCGTCCTTTGGTGCAAACACCATTGGATACACTAAAGGAAATCAAAAATATTATTGCCGTGGCGTCAGGCAAGGGGGGGGTTGGCAAGTCAACTGTTGCCGTGAATCTGGCCCTGGCGCTTTCTAAAAGTGGCGCCAAGGTGGGATTGATGGATGCCGATATTTATGGCCCCAGCATTCCCATGATGCTGGCTGTTCAAGAAAGACCAGTCGTTGAAAATCAAAAAGTCATTCCAGTTGAAAAAATGGGACTCAAAATAATTTCAATGGGGATGCTGGCCACTGAAGATGCCCCGGTCATTTGGAGAGGTCCGATGGTTGCTGGGATATTGCAACAATTTTTGGGGCAGGTGGAATGGGGAGTTCTTGATTACCTCGTGATCGATTTACCGCCTGGGACCGGCGATGCGCAGTTGACCCTCGCACAAAAGGCTTCCATTTCCGGCGCTGTTATTGTCACCACGCCACAAGACGTAGCTCTCCTGGATGCTAGGCGGGGCCTAAAAATGTTTCAGCAAGTAAACGTTCCCGTTTTAGGGATCATTGAAAATATGAGTTATTTTATTTGTGATCAGTGTTCCAAGAGACATGAAATTTTCAGGCAGGGTGGTGGTTTAAGAGTTTCTCAAGAGCTCAATGTTCCTTTTTTAGGGGAGATCCCTCTTGATTCAAGAGTGGCTCTAGGAGGTGATCAGGGCAATCCTATTGTTCAAGCTTTTCCAGACTCTGAAATAGCAAAAGCCTATACAAATCTAGCAGGTCGTGTCGCAGCAAATTTAAGTATTTTAAGTGAACAGCAAAAGAAACATTCTTCCTCACAACTCCCACAAGCTCAAAAATCTTAGGTTCTAATATTGCAGGGGTTGGTAATTACCATTATTGCCAGCCAAGAGATAGAATGGAACCAGGCGGGACATGGCTTGAATGGCATGCGATGAAAGATCACCGGAAAGTGGCAGGTTGATACCGATATCAAAAGTCGTTGTTTGGGTTTCTTTGAGACGGCGGGCCGAATCGGCTAGAAATTGACTCCAATCGCTCACCGTTAACGGTTTGAACTCAGCATCGCGGCGGTTGTAATCGGCCATTTCTTTGCTTCCCTTCAAATCTTTTAGTTTGTCAACATTTGCCAGAAGATTTTGGCTGAACGCTTTTCTATCTTTGCATTCTTGTTTCACCATGATTCGCGCTTGCACCCCAACCCCACCCACACAAAGGGCAAAATGGACATAATTTTTGTATCCCTTGGAATCGGGGCCGAAAGCCACCCATGTTTCGTCGGGTGGATTCACGGTGCGCCTTAGATGTTGAGCGACATGGGGAAAAAGATGATGAGCAACCAGTCTTGAAAGCTGGGGCTGTAAAAGCTCTCCCAATTTCATGAGTTTGGGGTGGATCGTGTCTGCGACCAACTGCATCCGATCGGCGAACCCTTGAACCTGAAAAACTTCCAAATCCTTCTTTGTAAATCGCATGGTTGTGACGGACCCTATACAAATTGCCGTGGGCTGTCAACTTTTTCTAATGATTGGGTTTTTTGGCGTTTTTTAAAAAGTTTTCTAATATTTCTTGGAGGGTTGGATTGCCTTGTTCAACCAGTTCATAACCGACCCTTAAGGCCTTTTTGTTGATTTTAATGATGCGCCTTAAGTCTATGGGACTGGCAACGAGGACCAAATCACAGGGGGTTGCGTTGATCGTTTTTTGCAAATCACTGAGTTGTTCTGGGTAATAACCGAGGGCAGGGACCAGATTGCCCATTTGGGGGAATTTATAGAAGGATTCTTTGATGGAACCGACCGCATAGGGTCTTGGGTCGACCAGTTCTGCTGCGCCGTATAATTGTGCGGCCACACAACCGGCCCCAAAACTCATCTCCCCATGGGTGAGTGTGGGGCCATCTTCGATCACCAAGACACTTTTCCCTTTAATCGATTCTTGATCTTCGACGGTAATCAAAGAGTGACCTTTCACGACCTGCGCGGTTGGGTTTAAATTTTTGATATTTTCCATGATCGTTTGGAGTTGCTCGTGGCTTGCCTGACGATATTTGTTGATGACAATGACGTCAGCATCTAAAAAATTGATTTCTCCAGGGTAATAACGGCGTTCGTGGCCGGCTCGCAAGGGATCGACTACCGTAATTAAAAGATCAGGTTGGATAAAGGGGAGGTCGTTGTTTCCCCCATCCCAGACAATAATTTCCGCTTCTTTTTGAGCTTCCCCAACAATTTTTTCGTAGTCGATTCCCGAATAAACCACTAATCCACGGTCAATATAGGGTTCGTATTCTTCGCGCTCTTCTATTGTGCATTTGTGTTTTTCGAGATCATCATAAGTGGCAAATCGTTGGCTGATTTGTTGGGTCAGATCGCCATAAGGCATGGGATGCCGGATGGCGACGACTTTCTTTCCCAACTCTTTGAGCAGACTTACAATTTTGCGCGAAGTCTGGCTTTTGCCTGAGCCGGTGCGCACCGCACAAACAGCAATCACTGGGACATTTGCTTTGACACAAGTATCATCAGGCCCCAAGAGCCAAAAGTTTGCCCCCGCTGCCATGGCGATGGAACCCTTCTCCATGACAGTTTCATGCGAGACATCACTGTAGGCAAAGACAACCGAATCGATTTTTTCTTTTTTGACCAGCTCTGCTAACTTTTCTTCAGGATAAATGGGAATGCCATTGGGATACAAAGAACCGGTTAACTGTTTGGGGTAGCGCCTTCCTTCAATATTGGGGATTTGGGTGGCCGTAAAGGCAACCACTTCATATTCTGGGTTGTCTCTAAAAAAAACATTGAAGTTATGGAAGTCTCTTCCGGCCGCCCCCATGATGAGAATTCTCTTCTTGACCATAAAATTTTTATCTGTTCTGTAAGCAACTTCTTCTAAAGTTCACCGATAACCTAAACAAATATAGCATACTTCAATTGATTCAATTTGGCACGCTAGTTGCAGCTATACTGAGGAATTTCGAATTTTAGATGGGAGGTTTATGAATAGAAAGTCAAATAATTTCAATAGCTTATGGCTATTGGCTGTGTCGCTGGTTTTGGGGTTTACACTCCTCAGTTTGAACCCCTATTACTCCAGTTCTCAAAGTAAGCTGGAGCTCCAAATTCATGATTATTTGGAGGACCAGTCCTTCTTTTTAAAGGGGGACACCAGGGCTGATTTTATTGCCTATTTAGTGGCAACTGCGAAAGACTATGAATTTGATCCTTTATTGATTTTGGCGATCATGAAAGTGGAGAGTTCTTTTAAACCGGGTGCTGAGTCGAATCGGGGTGCCTGCGGTTTATTGCAGCTCAAACTGGTTGCCGCAAAAGAAGTTTCTAATGTGTTTGATACAAGGCTAGTTGCTCGCCACGAATTGTTTGACCCTTTTGTGAATGTGAAAGTGGGTATTCAGTATCTCTCTTTCTTGAGAAATCATCTGGGTGATAACGTTGTC
This sequence comes from Deltaproteobacteria bacterium RIFCSPHIGHO2_01_FULL_43_49, assembly GCA_001798075.1. Classification (GTDB taxonomy): domain Bacteria; phylum UBA10199; class UBA10199; order SPLOWO2-01-44-7; family SPLOWO2-01-44-7; genus SPLOWO2-01-44-7. The sequence continues at coordinate 268,483 of MGRG01000012.1, forward strand.
AGGATGTTATCGGCCTACAACATGGGCCCTACTCGTGTGAAAAGCTCCGGCATTGTTTCTTCCGGTTATTCTTCAAAAGTCATGAGAGCCTATCGGGATCTTTTGAAGGAATTTAGTTAATAATAAAGAGATCATAGTTAAAAAAACCCGCCCTGTTTAAAAGGGCGGGTTTTTTATTTTGTGGAGGCGGTGGGACATGTAATCCACCTATTTCTAAGTGGCATGGACTATCTCTTCATCCTCATTTGAGGAGCCTGGCGTATTATAGGAGGCATAAATTTATCGTCGATTTAACCTGCGTATAGCTTTTACGAGTTTCATCTTTTCCTCTAACTGAGCTGCATTATATCTGCCATTGCGTACAGTGACTGATTTATAACTTTTTAGAAGTAATTCAGCATGTGGCTTTTTGATTCTTAGAAGATTCTTAATTTCCTTTAGAAAATTAAGTGCTTTGTCACTGCGAATTCTTAACTCATAAGCAGCCCTATGTTTTTTGTTTGCGGGCCTTGTATGCATGGTTCCACAATTTGTTTTTTTGCGAACCCACAATAAAAGATCCAAATTGCAATTGGCTATACTAACCATAGGTGAAGGGGTTTCATTTTTGTGCTTACGCGCAAGCGTAACTGTCCCTTCCCCGTCAACAATACCCGCAATGTATGCTTTTTCGGTTAAATTCAACGATATCACCTCCTATCCTTTTTGGAGTCTCTGCAGGGCTTGCACCCCTCAGGATTGCCCACTCATTAATATGAGTTTGGGTTTCCCTGATGTAAGCCAGGTTTTGCAATGAGAGTTACCTCTCATGGCGACCTTTCTTGATCGCACCCACGTCCGAAGAAACGCCATCATCCCATCTACATGCTTAGTTCGTACATTATGTATGTCTGAGGATTGCCTTACGAACAGGTTTTGTCTCAGACCACCCCTTGTTTATGTTTCACAGCCCTAGCCAAAGAGAAACCAGAACTGCTAGCTCGCTAATGACGTTTGTTCGCGCCAGCGAGTATCACACGACAAACGTGACCGCTAATTTAAGCAGCCAATGCTAATGGGTATTCGCCATTTAGACTTTTGCCATCAGTTTTACGACTTGCTGACGTGGTCGGCATGCAAGGACAACTTTGATTTTCTCCGTCGAAGCTAATTCGCCCCCTCAACGTAGTTTGTGTTTCATTGCTCGCGATATAGTTCGGCGAGATTCTTTTCGTTTCATGCTTTCTCGTTTGTCAAAGAGCTGTTTGCCTTTGGCCAGTGCTAATTCTACTTTTGCACGGCCCTCTTTGAAGTATAGCTTGGTGGGAATCAGCGTCAAGCCTTTCTCTTGGAGTTTGCCTAAGAGTTTATCGACTTCCCTTTTGTGCAACAATAACTTACGCGTACGCAACGGCTCGTGATTGAGCCCAGCAGCAGGGGCATAGGGGCTGATATGACAATTCAATAAATAGGCCTCTCCATTTTTGATGAGGGCATAGGCATCCCCTAAATTGGCTTTACCATCACGAAGACTTTTGACCTCGCTTCCTTGAAGGACAAGCCCTGCCTCCAATTTTTCAAGAAAGCGATAATTGAAACCAGCTTTGCGGTTTTCAGCAATAATTTTAATGCCCATAATGTGTTCCAAAAAATTCGAAACTCGAATATCGAAACTCGAAACAAATTCAAAATCCGAATTACCTAAATCCCAAACAGGAACGTTTTGGTCATTAGAGTTTTGTTAATTCGTATTTGTTTCGAATTTCGGATTTAGGATTTCGGATTCGCATTTTATGAAGATACTGTCCCGCCCGAGATAATCAATTTAAAAGCTTGTTCGGGTGGAATATTAATGGGTGTGACGTTTTCTCTTGGAGATAGGACTAAAAACCCGGAGGTGGGGTTCGGTGTGGTTGGGATAAAAACATTGATCATTTTTTGACCAACTTGTTTTTCGAACACTTCAGAACTCTCACCAGTGATAAAGCCCAACATATAACTTCCCTTTCTGGGATATTCCACCAAGACGACTTGTTGAAAGGTACTCTGCCCCGGTACCACCACCTGCAAAAATTGTTGGACTGCTTGGTAAATAGTTCGGCCAAAAGGAATTTTTAAAATGATTTTTTCACCTAATGAGATCAGTTTTTTACCCATGTAAAGCCTGGTCAAAATGCCAGTCAAGAGGATCAAGAAAATTGTAAAAAGAAGACCAAGGCCCGGAATTTCAAAGCCCAAGAGACTTATTGGTTGCCAGGAGGTTGGAACAACGGTTTGGAAAATCCCCTCACACCAATAAATGACGATCTTTAAAATCCAGATGGTGACAACAAGGGGGACAAAAACAAGGGCCCCCGCGATGAAATATTTTTTGAAGATGGAAGACACTATTTTTCTTGAACACTCTGACCGGCAATCACAACTTTTTTAATGGAAGAAGTCTGTGTCTGAAGGACCAATTCTTTGTAGAGGTCTTCTTTTGAAGTGGGGTTTGGTTTTGGAGTTTGAATCACAAGGTAGTCGGCTTTTTTGCCAGCCTCCAAAGAACCGACCTCTTTTTCAAAACCCAACGCAAAGGCCCCCCCTGTTGTCGCCATTTTCAGAAGTTCCAAGGGAGTGGGGAGGGGATTGGATCCCTCTTTGAGGGCCAATCGCATCTCTTCCCAAAGATCAAATCCTTCGAAGCTGCTTAAAACCTCGGTGCCCAGGGCTATGGGAACTCCTTGTTCTTTGAGTTGTTTCAGGGGAAACTGACCCAATTTGAATCGGCGATTGCCACTGGGGCAATAAACAACTCTTGTCAAATTTCTAGCGAGCCTTGGAAAATCGGCGGCACTCAGCTGATAGCCGCCAATAATGGAAAGGGGTGTTGCAAAAAATCCGATTTCTTCCAAATGTTGGATCGGTGTTTTGCGATGGGGTGGGGGAAGTTCTTCCCAACCCACGGCCGGAAAGAGTTGTGTCGCAATGGGGCCGGTTGATTCAAAAAAGAATTCCATTTCTGCAAAGTTTTCTGCCGCATGGATTTGCAATGGCAGATTCCCGTCTTTGGCGTGGCGTGAAATGATGTTGAGTAGATTTTTCGACAAAAGATAGGCAGAGAAAGGGCCAAAACCGATTTTTAAATGTCCTGGCTTGGCATCGATGTATTGGTCGATCAAAGCCAAGGCTACTTCAAAGCGCTGTTGGGCTTGTTTATCTGGGCCACTCAATATTTCTTGAAAAATCACGCCGCGTAAGGGACTTCCCTTCACCAAAGGAAACATCCCCTCATAGTGGGCCATGATCCCCACACAGGTTATCCCACTTTTTAACATCTGCTCTAAACCTTGTGAAGTTCTCCTAGCGACCGTTGCCGAAGGGGTGCGGGATAAGTAATGGAGCCCTTCTAAAAGCCAGGAGATGGGAGACAAACCGGTATCCGTCTCCACTGTGTAGCGCTCAAAAAAACCGATACGGTCCAGGTGACAATGGGCATTGATTAAACCTGGCATGATGACACAATCTGGAAAATGTTCGGGTTTTGCATCGGGAAATTGTTTTTTGAGCTCTTTAAGAGTTCCGACAGCAATGATTTGATCTGCATCAACAATCATTGCCCCATCGGGGATCGCATCGACATGATTTAGGGGGAGTAACCAACTCGCTGAGACTAATTTCATTGGCCGCAAAATACCATAAAGTCTGGCTATTGGCAATTAGCTAAGTGGCTTGACAAGACCCATCGACACAAACTTCACTAGGAAAGTTTGGACAGTCTTCATCAACACCACATCCTGCTGCTGGTGGAAGAGTACAGTCGGATTCGCAACCATCCTCAGGATCGGTGTTGCCGTCGTCACAGGTTTCTCCCAGACCTAGGAAACCATCTCCGCAGACAGACACTCTGCAGGTATTCGAACAAGATCCAGGATTTGTAAAATTAGGCCCTTCTCCTTCATTGTTGGGTCCGCAACCATAACACCATTGGTCATTATCATCAAAGTAGCAGGAGGAGACATTATCACCTCCCTGGTGATAGGCTTGTTCGCACGCTAGTTGATCATCTTCAAATTGTTGGCATGCCGAATTCCCAGGACCGCCCGCAAAATTTGTGCGAGAAGGATCTCCACTGCATTGTGGGAATGTGCAGTTGGCTTCACAGCCATCCCCATCGTCATTATTCCCATCGTCGCATTGTTCACCTATATCGATGATATTATCGCCACAGAATGGATTCCTACAGTTTGCTTGGCATCCATCCGCATCGACATTGTTTCCATCGTCACATTCTTCACCTAAGTCTATATCAATCACATTGTCACCGCAAAGCGGGCTTTGGCAGTTTGCCTGGCATCCATCCCCATCGACATTATTTCCATCATCACACCCTTCTCCCGGACTGACAATGCTATCTCCGCAGAGGGGAACTCTACAAGTGTTCACACAGAGTCCCGCATTTTCATTATTCGATCCGCAACCTAGACATGTTCCAGTATCACCATTCCACCAGCAAGAAACGATACCACTTCCACCGAACTGATAGGCTGTCTCGCAAGAGGGTTGATCCAAGAATTGTCGGCAGGCCGCCGCTCCCGAACCACCAAAGACGCTACGAGAGACATCTCCAAGGCATTGTGGAATCGTGCAGTCTGCTTGGCATCCATCTCCGTCGACAGTGTTTCCGTCATCACATCCTTCGCCTTCATCGAGTGTACTATTGCCACAAAGGACGGGGGGAACAAAAAGGATGCATATCCCCTCTGCGCAAATTTCCCCTTCGGGACATGCAATGGTATCCGAACATTCCGGTAATGGTGTTTCATCAGGGGATGGAGGAGGTGGCAAGCTTTGGCTTTCCGAAATTTCAGCCTGATTTTGTTGTTGGTCGCAGCTGCTTTCAAACGAAGTCGATGACAAATCTTTCAAAATGGCTGTGCAAGTTGAGAGGTTTATTCCTTTTGTATCAACAATTGTAAACCCCGTGGGGGCGCTACAGTTCCAACTTCTTGTAAAGTTGATGACCGGTGTCGCAACAGCGTCTGAGGGGAGGGGCGTTGTATTGACTGTATTAAAATGGTTCGTTGCGCTTGAAAGAATCATGGTCGCTTCTTCCAGCGCTTCGCTGCCGCCCAGTTTAAAGGGATCGATACCCGATGCTGAGAATGTGCAGGTATTTCCTGCAGCCTCGGTGCAAGGTTTGTTGGCAACACTCATAGCAAGCGTTTCATCAAAATTGGGATTAGGACATAGGGGAGTTGTTGAGGAATAACCAAGTTGTAACAGAGAATTTTCCGACAAACTGAGATCTTTGCCCAAAAAAGAGGAGATTATTCCATCCGCGGAATATTTTGCGGCTCCTGTTGTGCCGTCAAATTGACAAACAAGATGTGTTGTAAAATCGTTTTCACCGACGCCATTTTTAAAAGAACCCGTCACTTTATTGGAACCCACAGCTTGGTCAGCCGTAAGAGTACTATTTCCCACTCCAAAACGACCGTTAAATTTAGATTGGAAGGTGGCGCTATTGAAGTCGACACCCGTCTCCGTTTCAGAATAATTGCTAATGTTAAACCCAAAGCTCGATTGGTCCAACTCTGTTTGACCTGTTTCCAAAAATTTATTCACAATAGTGCCGGCGAGATTTCTTCCGGCAACAATCAGATCAAAAGACATGACTTGAGTTTGCTTTGTTGCCTCTTTTTGACAAAGGTCCATTTTAAAAGTTGTTGCCTCTGCAGAGTGAAAATTTCCCAGACGGACGGCAATGGCCCCTAATTCCGGAAGCTCCATTTGATAGTAGGCAAATTCATTTTCGGGTATTCTCAGATTTTTTGCTTCTCCAACAGTTTGGACATAGCAGTTATTCAGTTCGATTTGTTTTCCTTGATGGATCAATTCCTTTTTGATCTGGCGGCATTCACAGCCAGCCCGCGAAAAAGTTCCCGCTGCTGTTCCAACCTCTGCTTTGCTCACGTTAAGAGACTTACTCGTTGAGACGGATGCCGATGAAATGTAGTTTGCAACATTGATAGAAGGAAGGTTCGAAAGGTTAGAGACCTGAGATAGGGCTTTTGTTCCATCAGGACCGCCACAAGTTAGATGAGAGGCGGCCACGAGAGCTAAGATGAGAAGGGAAAGCTTACGCATCGGGTGACCCCTATCACTCTTTAGAAACAAGCGTCAATATGTTTCGGGCCATCAAAAGGCGTCCGACGCCTTTTGATGATTTCCCTGGTATTTCAGATAGTTGTGATTTTACTATGCTGGAATGATTGGAATCAAGCTGCCCGCCCCTCACCGACCAGATAGGCCATCAAGGGGAGTGTTTTTTTCGTCACGACAAATGATTGGGGGCATTGTTTCAGAATTTCTTTTTGTTTGGGGGTCGGTTTTCCTCCGGACTTCAATTCAAATCCGCAATCCTGGAAGTAAAAATCAACTTCGGATTTACTGGCCTCGCTGTAAAGATAGCTGGCCGCCACATGATTTTCTTCCGAACGCAGCATTTGGGTTGCGAAAGCGCATTCGTTAAGGGAAACTGGAGGTACCGATTCATTGTAAAGACGCCGGATATTCCAGCCGATGGCGCTCCAAATACGTGCGGTAAAGGGATCGATGGGATATATTTTTTTGAGCTTGGCCGGAAGAAATTTTTTTTTCTGAAGATCGTATCTTGGAAGGACACGAATGGAAAAATGGTCTTCCTGTAAGTCCATTAGTGATTTGATTGTATTCGAGCTTTGGATATCGGTACCTTTTTTGATTGTTTCATACGAAATCCGGCTGGTCATTGTTTCCATCAATCTTTTCGCAAGCCCAGCCAAAGAACGCTCGGGTGTTCGGACTGTTGACCAGCTTCCCAAAATCCAATCGACATAAACCGCCCAGATGGCATCGGGAATCTGCCCCTTCGTGATGAAACAACCGATGGTGTGAGGGATGCCTCCGCAGGTGAGATATTCCTTCCAGGGAAGAGACCAATCGATCTTTTGTTCGTCTAGCCAAGCCTGTGTGACATGATGAAAAAGGATCGACTGATAAGGTTTAGAGAAATCGGGATGAAAAAAATCCATGAACTCCCGGAAACTCCAGGGGCGCGCAAAAATATTTTTCCCCTCTCCACGCCGTCCCGGTAATCGTTCTCCGCTTTCGAGAAGATAACGGGCTTCGCTTCCCGTGCACCAGACGCGGCAATCCTTTAGGCGTCCCTCGGAGTAAAGGGTTCGGAGGGCGAGATGCCAGTCTTCCACCTCCTGTACTTCATCCAGGACAAGGGTCGTTCGCCCACGGATTAGTTTCGACAAATGATCGTATAAATCCGCTTTATGCAAAATGGTGGAGCAGTCGGTATAGATAACCGTTTCCGAGTCGGTGAGGCGGCTGAGAAAAAGCTTCAGCGAGGCCGTTTTTCCGATTTGGCGAGGACCGTAGAGAAGGGAAATGGAGCCAAAGTGGGTTTTAAAAATCCTCAAATCAACTGAGGATTTTAAAAATATACCTTCTTTTCCCCAATAAGACACCGCTTCATTGATGGCTGGGTCATCTATTAATATATTGAAATCACTGATATATTTTTGATTATAGATTATCCTCATTTCAATTGAGGATAACTGTAAAATATTGGCAAGTCAACGCAAAAGACAGTTATCAATCAGTCTTGTTTTGCCGATGAGGCAGGCAATGGCTAAAAGGGCGGGGAGTTTGAGGGTTTTCAAATCTTCGAGTGTTTCGGGGTTACAGAGTTTGACGTAATCAATCTTGATCTTTTTTGTTTCCTCCAGAGTGGCTTGAACCATCTCGATAATTTTTTTAGGGTTAGTTTCTCCTTGATCCACCATCAACTGAGCTTTGCTTAAGGAGAGAGAAATGGCCAGGGCTGCTTGTCTGTCTTCAGGAGACAAATATCGATTCCGCGAACTCATCGCCAACCCATCATCTTCTCTCACAATTGGCATCGGTTTGATCTCTACAGGGAGGTCTAAGTCTTTTACCATGCGCTGGATGACTTTGAGTTGCTGAAAATCTTTTTCTCCAAATAAAGCAACATGGGGTTGAACAATGTTAAAAAGTTTTAAAACAACTGTGGCCACCCCACGAAAATGCCCAGGACGACTCGCTCCACACAATGGTTTGGAGAGCCCTTCGACATTTACAAAAGTTTGAAAACCTTCGGGATAAATATCTTTCGCTTTAGGGTAGAAAACAACATCCACTTTGCATCCTTTGGCTTTTTTTAAATCCCCTTCATGATCTCTCGGATATTTTTCCAAATCTTCATTGGGTCCAAATTGTGTCGGATTAACGAAAATACTTAAAACGAGCTGGTCGCCTAACTTTCTTCCTTCTCGCAAAAGAGATAAATGGCCCTCATGCAAAGCACCCATCGTCGGGACAAAGGTAATTTTTTGCCCTTGAGCTCTTTTCGCAAGCGCCCACTCCCGCATTTCTTGAACCGATTCAATAATTTTCATTGCATCCTCTTTCTGTGAAGAAATCGCGAAGGGCAGGAGTGGGAGTGTTCAAAACTGTGCTCCACTTCGGGCTATCTCGTCAAAAAAATCATTTCGTTTCAAAAGATGCAGATAGTATCTTGCCTCCGTCAGCTCTATCTGCAGAAACGAATATGATTTTATTTGACTCAATACGCCCTCGTTCCCGCACAGATGTTTTGAACACTCCCACTCCTGCCCCCAATAATGACAGCTGTTACTTGGCTCCAACTGTCATGATTGAAAAGGCGTGAACGAGCCAGGTGAGAAAAAGCTTTTGGACAATTGCGCGAGCGAGCTGGGTGAAGAAAGCGTCTCGGAACCCCGACACACATTATGGGGGCTAGAAACAATTGTCGGGGTGAGAGTCGAGTCCCCTTTTTGGGGAATCGCCCCAAAAAGAGGGGCGTCTTTTTGAACCCAGCGAGCGGAAGCAATTGTCGAGAGAGATTCCGAACCTGGCGAGTGGAAGCCTTTTCAATCTGACTACCTCCACTCCCGACTGAATAATTTTCTTTCATTTGACTGCTTGTAAATTTCTATGAGTTGCGTGGTCTTCGGTTGGAAACTGACCGGCTTGGACTTCTTGAATATATTGGTGGACAGCGTTTGAGACGATTTTTGACAAATCGGCGTAAATCTTCGTGTGGCGCGGCCTAAATTCTGCATTCATTCCCAACAAATCTTGCAGAACCAAAACTTGCCCTTTGCAGTAAGGGCCAGATGCAATTCCAATCGTTGGTATTGTTAAGTTTTGTGTAATCTGCCTTGCCGTTTCGAGTGCAACCCCTTCCAAAACGATTGCAAAACACCCTGCTTCTTCCAAAACTTTGGCCTCTGCCAACAAGTGTTCCGCACTCAAAAAATCTTTTCCCTGAATTTTATAGCCACCGAGTTTTAAAATTTGTTGGGGGCGAAGTCCGATATGCCCCATCACTGGGATACCGGCTTGAACCATTGCAAACACCGTTTCAGCCAATTCTTTGCCCCCCTCCATCTTCACCGCTTCGGCCTTGGCTTCCTTCATTAGCCGCGCCGCATTTTTCAAAGCCTCTTCTTTCGAGGCTTGATAACTCATGAAAGGCATGTCGGCTGTCACATGGGCTCTCTTCACAACGCGCGTGACACACTGTGTGTGATACAAAACATCTTCCAGTGTAACGGGGATCGTATTCTCGTGGCCTTGCATCACCATTCCCAGCGAATCGCCAACCAAAATCATGTCGATACCTGAAAGATCCACAATGCGCGCAAAAGAGGCATCATAGGCGGTCAGCATGGTAAGCTTATTGCCCTCAGAAACTTTTTTCAAAAGTTGTGGGATGGTTGTTTTTTTCATCGCAAAACCAAATTTTTTGTTCCGTGGCGGTGATTCAAAATATCTTTTTTCAAAATTTCATATTGATCGTGATGCAACAAAAAATCAGTATGAGTTGTATCCACAACCAAAAGGGGTGTTTCATTATAGTTTAGGAAACATTCGTTATAAGCTTCCGCTAGAGTTTCCAAATAGTCATCCGTAATTGGCTTTTCATAGGTAAAGCCACGATTTTTAATTCTCTTTGCAAGGACATCTGTTTTGGCCCGCAGATAAATAACAACATCTGGTTTTGGAAGCTCACGATCCAACAGGCCATAAACTTTTTGATAAAGATCCTGCTCTGCATTGCTCAAATTAATTTTTGCAAAAATTTGATCCTTTGCGGAAGTGTAATCACAAACAATGGGGAAATGAACAATCTCTTGATTTTTCAGTTCAAGCTGTTGTTGATAGCGACTCAAAAGAAAGTAGAGCTGTGTTTTGAACGCATTTTTTTTACGATCTTTGTAAAATTCTTCCAAAAAAGGATTGTTCTCTTCTGGCTCCAAGATGGGAGTTCCTCTTAACTCTTCCGTCAATCTTTTGACCAAAGTTGTTTTTCCCACACCAATGGGGCCTTCGATGGCGATGTATTTGGGCGGGGGAACCTGTTTCTTGGGCATGAGAGGGCTATATCAGAGGAGAAAGGAAATTAGCAAGGGCGACATAACTCTCAATGGGAATCTGTTCAGGTCTGACTTGGGGATCAATTTTACAAGCGGCCCATGGGTCTATCTTATTGTTTTTAATAAGTATTTTAAGAGAGTTTTGGATAGTTTTTCGCCTTTGACTGAAGGCTTGTTTCACCAGTTTTTTAAAAAATGGAAAATTTCGGATATTAAAAAGGGGGACCTTGGCAAAAGTAATTTTGACAGCCGTTGAGGTCACCTCTGGCGGTGGAAAAAAAGAACCGGCCTCTATATCAAATAATGTTTCACAGGTGGCTTGAGAATTTACCAAGATTGTTAAAATTCCATAGTCTTTTGTCCCCGGTTTCCCAACCAAGCGTTGTGCAACTTCTTTTTGAAGGGTTAATACAGCAAAGTCAAATAAATGACTATGATCCAACAGTTTGAATAAAATCTGGCTAGAAATATAATAAGGAACATTGCCGATGACTTTGATAGGGAGGCGTAATTTTTCAAGAAGATGGGGCAAATTGAATTCCAGAAAATCCCCCTCGATGAATTTCAAATTGGTTTGATCTTCAAATGTGTCTTGGGCGATTTTAAGCAGTCTTTTATCTTTTTCAATGGCTAAGACTCCTAAGGCATGACGCGCAATTCTTTGGGAAAAAACGCCGAGCCCCGCACCAATTTCTAAAACATCTTCATCGGGATAAAGCTCCAGGGCATCGATCAATTTGTTCATCAAATTGACATCCGTCAAAAAATTTTGCCCCAATTTTTTTTGAGGTCTAGTTTTATATTTTTTGAGCAATCCGGAAACGGTGATATTTTTCATGAGGGGAGCTCGCTAGTGGCTTGCGCGTTTAAAGAAAAGGGAGAAGCGAATCCTTTTTTGAGATACTGTGAACCGACATAAGCGATCATCGCTCCATTATCGCCGCACAAAGGGAGTGAGGGGATAAAGGTGCGACAATCATATTCGGAAGAGACGGCGGCTATTTTTTTTCTTAAAGCGCTGTTTGCAGCAACGCCCCCAACAATGGCCCATTTTTTGAGTTTATATTGTTTCGTTGCCTTAACCAATCGATCCAACAAAAAATTGGTTGCTGCTTCTTGAAAACTGGCCGCGAGGTCTTGAACAAATTGCTGTGAAGTGTTGCCGTTTTGCTTTTGAACAAACAGAAGTGCTGCGGTTTTAAATCCACTGAAGCTAAAATCAAGACACTCTCCCACTTTGGGTTGGGTGAAACGAAAGGCTTTAGGGTTTCCTCTTGTCGCCGTTTTATCTAAAAGCGGGCCGCCAGGAAACCCAAGCCCCAACATTTTTGCTATTTTGTCATAAGCCTCGCCGCAAGCATCATCACGGGTTGCTCCTAATAATTGATAGCAACCAAATTCTTTCACTAAATAAAGATGAGTGTGCCCGCCAGAGACAATGAGGCCTAAATAAGGATATTCAAGCTCTTCATTTTCCAAAAAAACGGAAGCCAAATGCCCTTCCAGATGGTTGACCCCTATGAAAGGTTTTTGGAGGGCAAAGGCCAGCGATTTACCAAATTGTAAGCCAATCAGGAGTGCCCCCAGAAGACCGGGAGTGTGCGTGGCAGCGACCGCATCGATTTTTTCTAAAGAGATGTTCGCTTCTTTTAAGGCCATTTCTAAAATAACCGGAAGATTTTCAACATGATGGCGAGAGGCAATTTCGGGCACTACACCTCCATAAGGGGCATGGGCAGCCGCTTGAGAAGCCACCACGTTGCTCAAGATTTTTTTCCCTTCCACAACCGCTATAGCGGTTTCGTCGCAAGATGTTTCAATTCCGAGGACTTTCATAAATTCTAAATTCTAAGCACTAAATCCGAAATTCTAAATGGTTCGACAAGTTCACCATCCTGAGCAAAGTCGAAGGACAAACCCCAATGACCAAAATCCAAAATTCCAGTTGAAATTTAGGGTTTGGAATTTGTTTAGGATTTAGATATTAGAGTCTAGAATTTGTATCTAGTATTTTCAATGAGATATTTGCAAGTTATTTTCGTCGGCATTTATCTGTTTGTGGGGGGGTGTGTCAAAACTCATTTGTCTGTAGCCCAGCAGAGCGAGCTTGACCAAAAGGCTATTGTTGAAATCACTAAGGCCCTCGTTGCACTCCCCGTTTCGAGCAAGATTATCTATACAGATCAAAAAGGGGTTGAAGCCGAGGCGGCATTAGTGGCCAAGGCCCTTGTGAACCAAACCAGAGAGACCGATAAGGAATTTCAAATGACCGGAGGGCCCAAATGGCACAATTTTTTAATTAAGTTGGGGGTCCGAAAAAAGGGTTATTGTTACCATTGGGTGCCGGAACTGCTTAAGGCGCTTCCTACACATCCCCTGAAATTTTTTGAAAGACATTGGGGAGGTTCGTTTCAGAGCTTAGGGCGTGAAAACAATGCGGTAATCATCACAAAACGAGGGGCCCCTTTGCAGACAGGAATTGTTTACGATGCATGGCGAGGGGTGGGAAAACCGTTTTGGCTCACTGTTGCAAAAGACAAAAAATATCCTTGGACTGAGCGTTTCAATGAGACAGAAATTTTAAACGGAGAAGCAAAAGTAGAACCGAAATAATTTTAATATTGTTCGCCTGCCGGTTTTGAAGGGGAAGGTAGCGCTCCTCCCTGAGGTTTGTCGGAAATATTGGGCTGAGGAAGTCTGGGTTGTAGGGGAGGACTTGCTTGAACATTACCCGTCTTCGTCAAAACATCTAATTTTCTTTGTGCCTGTACCGCTTCATCAGAACGAGGGTAGTCCTGAATTAGTTTTTTCCAAAAAACTTTTGCCTCATCCTTCATTTGTAGATTAACAAAACCATCCCCTTGTTTCAAAACAGCCAGCGGCGCTTTGGAAGATTTAGGATAGCTTTCCACAAATTTCTGATAATCTTTAATGGCTTGCGTATAATCGCGCATGGCATAGCGACATTCTGCAATCCAAAAAAGGGCGTCAGAGCGATGCGGGCTTTTGGAATTTGCCTTGATGAATTGATCAAAGGAGGTAATCGCCTGAGCATATTCCCCATTTTGAACATGGGCTAGAGCCTTTTCAAATTGTTTTCCTTCTGCAGCGATTTGGGGGGCTACTTTTTCTATCGCACGACGTAGTTCATCTTGAAACACCTTGAGTTGGCTTTCCATTGCGTTAATGCGCATTTCAAGGTCTCGATAATGTCTTTCAACCGAATCTTGCAATTGCCTCATTTGGACACTTTGTGTTTCGGTCCCACCCCCTACCGCTTGAATGTCCGTACGCAGTTTGTCGAGTTGGGCAATCGCTTCAGCAACTCGGGAGTTCTGCTCGATTTTCATCGCTTCATATTGAGTCCATTTTTCTTCCAGGGTTTTGACACGCTCGTCCACATTTTTGGCGACAGCCATTTGGGCGAAAAACAAGAGTGGAATGATGAAAAGATTTTTCATTTTCATAGGTCTTAAACAAAAACCCCGCACTTTCTCAAGAAAGTGCGGGGTGATTTTAATTCCTCTTAAATCAAAATTACTTCGCTAAGAATTCAGCTCTGCGATTCTGCCACCAGCAGCTTTCATCATGTCCGCTGCAAGCTGATTTCTCTTCACCATAACTAATGGTAGAGAGCTTATCTTTGCCAACCCCAAGGTTGTTCAGATATTTTTGAGCCGATTTTGCTCTGCGATCACCAAGTGCAATATTGTACTCATTGGTTCCACGTTCATCGCAATGCCCCTCGACCGTAACCTTGGCTTTTGAATTTTTGTTCATCCAGCCTGCGTTACCTTTCAATTCATCTTCGTACTCTGCTTTGATATTGGACTGATCAAAGTCGAAATGAATTTTTTGTAACTTCTCCTTTGCGGTGGATTTTGTGGTTTGTTTTGCACAACCCATCGCAAGTACCGAAACTGCGAGTACTGCTAACGCCAACTTAAAGCCTTTCATAGCCTGCCTCCTTGTGAATTGAAAAAGTTCTGTGATTAAAAGAGCTTACACACCAATTTAAGGAAGGCTCCAAAGAAAGTCAAGGGTATTTTCAATCCTAAGCCAACTCTGATCCACTCTGGATTGGAAGGACTGCCTTGTCAAAGTAACAAACGGTCAGTATAGTCCACTTATGCAACATCACCGTCGTATAGTGATCGCCGACAAGTCGGTTTTGGCCCATAATGTTTATAAAATGCTCCTAAAGCCGTTGGGCTTTAGCCTCTTTTTTTATAAGACGTTGCATGATTTGAAGCAAAATTTTGATTCTAAGTTGAGTTGCGACTGTTTTTTGATCAATTCGAATGCCTTGGGTACCCAGTGGGATCGAACCATGACTTGGCTGAAGGAAGAGACGAAACTGAAAGCTGCGCCAAAAGTTTTTCTCTGCGACGAGGAAGAAAAGGCGATTCAATCTTTATTTAAAAAGTTGCCAAACAGTCATGTTGTGTTCCGACCTTTTTATCCACCCGCTTTGGAAACAACTTTGAAAGGAATTTTAAGGGAACGGTCATGAGATCTTTTGAGCGAAATGACAAAAGGCTTGCTTTAAGACGCAAATGGCGCTCGAAAATTGTTTTTGAAGATGAGTTTGGAGAAGGGCTCATTTATCTTTATTCCAAAGATATCAGTTTGGGAGGTTTGTTTTTAGAAGAGCCTCCTCCTTTGAAATTAGGGGCCAGCCTCTTTTTATCTTTTATTTTGCCAGGCAGAAAAAGGCCCATCAAGGTGACCGGTCAAGTGGTTCGTTTTGTCGAGCATGAAGTGGAGAGTAATCAGTCTTTGAAAAAAGGTGCGGGTGTGAGATTTTTGGATCTGGATCCAAAGACCTATCAGTTGCTCTCCGAATTCGTCAAAGAAAACTAACGATTTCTTCTAAATCCTCGAAACACTTTACCCCCGCCGGAGTTTCTGGAACGAAACTAAAGTGAGGCATTTCATTCAATAGGGGTTGGAGTTTTTTGTGAACCTTTTCACTTAAACTTTGTTGCTCTTTCAGGAGCTGTGCCCCCCTCTGCCAGATTGGTTCTCTCTGATGATTCGCCCACTGCAAAGCCTTGGTAACTTCTTTAGGATCTATTTGAACAAACGGAATCCGGTTGATCAGGACTCCTTCCAACCAGAACCCTAATCTTTCTAATTCTTGGCGAAAGCAAACGGCGTCGGAAACCGTGGCACTGGTGACCGAACAGGTAAGAATAAAGGCACATTCTTTGCCGGTGAGTGTTGTGTGAACGGTGTGTGCCCTTTGCGTAAATCCATCCAACAAGCGAATACTGATATTCATTAAGTGGGCGATATCTTCCAAAATGCCGGCGCCTGCCAAGTGACTGACTGTTTCTAAAATTCTCGATCCGAACGCGCCAATTTTTAACGACGGTGTGATCATTAATTTGATAATGCTATCGTTAAGCATGTTGGAGAGCTTCATGGGGGCTTTGAGAAAATCAATCGCGTGTCTGGCCGGTGGCGTGTCGACAACAATCAGGTCAAATTTTTCTTGAGCTTTGAGGTTATACAGTTTTTCCATCGCCATATATTCTTGGGTCCCTGCCAGCATCATGGAGAGTTGTTGATAAAGGGGATTGTCGAGAATCGTTTTACGCAAATTTTTGGGGGCGTAGTGTTCAATCAAGTGATCGAAGGTATGTTTGGCATCGAGAAGACAGGCATAAAACTCCCCTTTTCCTTTCCAAACGAGTTTTGGTTCGGGACAGGGGATGGGGAGTTTTAAAGCCTCCGCCAAGCGCTTTGCAGGATCGACCGTGATGACTAAACTTTTTTGACCGTTCAAAGCGGCTTTATAGGCCAAAGCGGCAGAAAGGGTTGTTTTGCCGACACCACCCAGACCACAAACGACAATCAGGCGCTTTTTTTGGAGTAATTTTGCAAAACCCATGGTTTTAAATCCTTAGTTAGTTTTAAACGAAGATCGCATTCTTCGATCAGATGCTCTCCCCAAAAAAGTTGCGGTATCGTTTTTGGAAAAGTCTTTTTGAGTTCGCTGAAAAGTGTTTGCTGACGTTTTATTTTTTCTTGATAAGTTTTAAGGCAACCGACAATGAGTGCAGCCTCCTTTGGAGACTCTTTTGGAATCTCTTCGGTAGGGATATTCTCCCCATTCATTTTGCCATTAATAATGACGTTGTCAAACGACAATTCCAATTTTTTTGTCAAATGTTGGTGGAGCTCGACCGTTTCATGAACGATAAAATGTTCGAGTTGTGTGACTAGTAAGAAACTCGTTTTTTTTGAATCATGAAAAAGATCCCAGACTTTTTCGACCATTGTCCTGAGAGGGCCGTGTTTGAGTGCTTTCATGGCGATGCGAGGGGCATCACAAAGAGAAATCGTATGACCCGTCGCCGGTGCATCGATGAGTAAAAAATCAAAACAGTTTTCATTGGAGAGGGAATAAATTTTTCCCAGAAGGAGGATTTCGTTAAGGCCAGGAGCGGCATCAATAAAATGGTTCACCCATCTATTTTTGAGGAGTGCCAGAGCCCTTTTGGGGAGATGAAGACTGGCATATTCTTCGAAACAGGCGGGTGACTCCAGATTAAAAAGGCTTATATAAGGATTGACGGCATGGCCGGCATAGGTTGGGAGAGAGGATTTGAAAAAGTCAGCCATTCGAGCTTCTCCCAATTCAATAATCCCAACTTTATATTTGAGTTCGGCTAAAGCAGTTGCCAAGGAGGCCGTGACAGCACTCTTTCCAACTCCCCCTTTACCAGTGATCAACTTGAGTTTCATAAAAATCCTAAATCCTAATATCTTCCCCTACTACAACTCAGCGGATCCGCCAAGTAGTAGTGGTGGAAAACTCCAAGCAAATTCCGAGCCTTCAAATTGATTCAAAAACGTCGGTAACTGATTGAAATCCGTCAGACCATCAATCTCCTTTTAATTTTAAGACTCTTTTGGCTGGCATTAGTCTTGCATAGCTAGATATTAGCTTTGACTAATTATTAGCTTTAGGTTATATTTAAAAGGAGGTTTAAAATGCCTTGGAAGGAAACATCTCTGGAGCATCTTGCCAAATCATTGGGGCTTAGTGAAGCTGAAGTGCGTGAAAAACAAAGATTGATTGCAATGATTACAGAGATTCGCAAAAAAAAAGGGATTTCCCAAGAAGCTTTGGCCAGGAAACTGGACGTTTCACAGGGGCGCATTGCACAAATAGAGTCCGGCATCGGGACAAGGACAGTTTCGTTTGATGTTTTATTCAATATTTTGGCAATCCTTGGCTATGATTTTCATATCGTTTATCGAAAGGTTGCCTAATTATTACATGTAGGCCACTCATTAAAAACACAAATAAAATCATATATTTAATAGGGATGACAAAAATGTTGTAAAATGCACGCAACTTATTTTGATTTGTGCCGATAACTTTAGTAGACAACAATTGTTCAAAGTTTGAAGGAGGGCATATGATGGTCGGGACACAGTTTTTGGGACTGATCTACCCATATTATATTAATCCAGTAGATGCAGCCGCTGCTTTAGTGGTGACACCGATCAATGATTTAGGTGCTGAGGTACTGGCATTATCCGAGGTTCTTAAGAAAATAGATTCAATTCGTGGAGGGCGATTTGAAAGAAATTGTGATGAATTTCGACTAAAATTAATGAGTGGTTCTAGACGTGGCGCTGTGCTGGCCAAAACCAAGATGGCAGCACAAATCCTTGAAGTTTCTCCAAAACATTGGGAACAAGTTCTTGAGCAGATACAAGCGGTAGGTTGGGCCATGAGTGCTGGTCTTTTTACAACTCCTCAGGTTTCCGTAGATCGTCTTGATAAAATCAATGTGGCTTCAAATATATTGTCTAGTAATGTGACTTTTCATGGTCCTTTATCTCCTGAAGACGTCAAGGAGATCGTGGCAAGCGTAACGAGCTTAGACTGGCTATACAAAATCCTAGAAGGAATTGGAGATTTTTCTGTTTGGCTAGCTGCCAAATTTGGCTTCAGATAATTAAGTGTCGGACCCTTAGTCCATATACCTTTCAAACGAAAATAACTTTTAGTTCGCAGTGTGTCTTAGAATAATCGCCTAACTGTGTGATTGGTGGAGTGGTGGGTGGCCCGGAGGGTTGTCAGCCCGATCTGTGGGGAGGGCGTGCAATCCCGGAGGGACAGGACCCGCCACTCCAAATAGACCCCGAAGCGTCATCCTTTAGATCTTTCGTATTCTTTGAGTTTTCGCTCGAGGGTTTCTATTTTGGTTTTCAGATTGCGGATTTCTTGAGCAACCGTGGGAATGCTTTGCAAACTTTCCACGGTAGGTTTGATCTGTTTATCGACAAAAGTTCTGACTTGTTGAATTTCTTTGGAACCGCTTTCCCACGATTTCTGGACAAATTCTTTGAGAGCCTCACCGCCACTTGCAATGATTTCTTTAAAAGTATTGAGTGGCAAAATCCCTTTGTGTTTTTTTTCTTCTTCAAAAATGATTTGGGCGAAGGTGACGGATGTCAAATCCTCTTTGGAGGAGTTATCAATAATTTGAATGTCTTGGCCCTCTTTAATCATATCGCGGATATCTTCGAGGGTGACATAACAGCTGTCCTGCGTGTCATAGAGCTTGCGATTCTGATAGCGTTTAATAACCTTCGTAGTCTGTTTATCTTCGGGTGTCATTTCTTGTGCCTTCCTTTCCACGGTTTTTCTCGAGCGGAGAAAATGACGAAAGCAACAAACAAAGTCAAAAACAATTCTTTGAGACTAAAACCGGTTAAAAATTCCTGCCAAGTCGGCATAAAAAATCCTAGCCTGTCATTCTAAGCTTGTCTAGATAGTATAATAACATACTGCGTCAGTATTTATTACCACTATAATAGTTCACTGGAGTTGGGTTTTTATCCTTACTATGAAGATAAAGGAGGATGACGTTGACATGAAGCAAAACGGCCAAAAGAACGATGGCAATCCAAAGCAGGACAGTAGAATTTGTAAAATACCCCACCCCTGAGGTGATGGCTAAAATGTAAGAGGTAGGGATTATCGCTTTTTTGAATTGAAGTTCAATACCTTCGTAACGTTTTGCATTTTGATACCACCGTTTTGACGTGCAAAAACGCAAAAAAAGATATTCCGTCACATAAATAACCACCAAAACTTTGGTAAGGGGTGAAAACGAAGTCCAATGAGTCACCCAAGCGGCTGTCAATAAAACTCCCAACACCTCCAAGGTGTAGACCACTTTGCTAAAACGGTCGAAAAAAAATTTAAGCATAATATACATGCTGAAAAAGCAGGGGGTGGCCCGGAGTGTTTGTCGTGGGGTTTAGTTAGGGGCCCCCACGAAAACACGGAGGGACAGGACCCGCTGCTTTTTCAACAAACTCATAATCTACCGGTATTCCAAAATTTGTTTGATATCTTCCATCCGACGTACTCTTTGCAGCCAGGCGGTTTCTTCTTGAGCCAGCAGCCATTGCATGCTTTCTCTGATTTTCTTAGGTATTTTTAAAGGATTTTTGCGATCGGCCAGCTGTGCTTGAAGATTTTTCAATTTTTTTACAATAGAATAACGCTCCTCTCCTTCTTGATCGACAAAGCTTGTCATTTTGCTTGTTGAAGAAGCACCAATTTCTCTTCGTGCTTCTTGAGCCACGCTTTCTTTATCAATGATTTTAAAGAGAGGGGGTTGGCCGATCCGGTTATTTTCCAATTTTGCCAGTTGAAGGGCCGGTCCGGATATCATTGCTTCTTCAACCTGGTGATTTTCGGAAAATCCAAACCAAGAAAGAATCATTGAATAAAGGTCTTCGGCCTTGGCGATTGTTTGACGACTTTTCGGAATATTAGGGCCGGCAATCCACAATGGGATATGCATATCTTCTTGGGTTAGCGATCCATGGGTCCCCGCTTTTGCTTTTCTAAAACTCCAAGGGGCCTTTGCGACGACCAAGATATCGCCGGCACGGGGGTCTTGAAAAAGATTGCTGATGGACACCACACCGTTGGGTCGTTCGGCATTCACTGTTAATTGCAGCCATTCTTCTGCAGATCGGACTTTTTCATCTAACTGATAATCGAGCGGGTCTTTTTTATTGAAAGAATAAGAATAATAGGCTTTGCCGCCAACAGAAAGTCTATGAATGACACAATCGCCCTCCGCGTTAAAGAGTCGCACACGATCCAGTCCGTCGCGCACCGCAATCCACTCTACTTCTTCAAGGGAGGTCAGTGTTTCAATGAGGTCCATTGTTTTGTTTTTGATGGGGAAATTTTTTAACCAGCTCAGTGTAGGGAGTGTTTCCCACCCTTTTTCACTTTGAACGTAGATGAAGGTGGAACTGACTCCTCGGTTTCCAATATAAATTTTTGAGCGCTCCCGAATTCCTTTTTTCCATAACGCTTTTTTCAGATCCAAGAGTTTGCCTGTTTCATGCATCCCATGGTCACTAGAAACAATCAGATACGTTTTGTCTTTTATTCCCAACGATTCGAGTTGGTTTAGAAATTTGTAAAATTGTTGATCGAATTCTTTCAAATTCCAGTCAATTTCTTCTGACGTGGGCCCTGACTTGTGGCCGATGTAATCTGTGGAATAAAGGCCAACCAAGCTATAGCGCGGTATTTTCTCAAAGCGTTTGGAAAAAATCCTTTGCAAATTTTTCATCGCTATTTTGTTTAGGGAACGCCCATTGTGTGTTACCAACGCATGCCAAAGGGCTGCGAAAGGAATTTTTTTGGGAGCCCGAATGGTTGCGCCACGATAAAAGGGAGTGAAAATAGCAGCCGTTGGGCTTGGCTCTAATTTTTCAAACAAAGTTGTTGGGGGATACAATGCCTCTTCATTTTCATCAAAGAGAGCGGGGCGGTTTAATAAATCGATGTTCGATCTTTTATAGCCACTCGGTGTGAGATAGCCAACAACCTTCTTTTTGGTTCGGTCAAACCACTCCAGAAAAAAAACACCGGAATCGCCGCTACCCAGGCCCGTGGCAAAAGCGACATAACCAGGGGTTGAGGCGGTGGGGAAAACAGTCAGTGCGTTTTCAAAAACGGTTCCCTGATCCACAAAATGTTCTTTGAGATGGGGGAGCTCTCCTTTTTGTATGGCTTCGTTTAAAACATCATAGCGCAGTCCATCAAGAATCAAATGGACAACGTAGACATCGTTGATGGCGAAGAGAGGTTTGGTGAGAAGACAAAAGATGCCGATGAGGATTAATCTTTTTACTTTCGTCATAGGGGCTTGCACATAGTCCTAAAACCTCCTATAAGTCAACATTATGAAACAAAGTATTCATGGTCTCTATGCCATTGCTGATAATACTTTTCGGCTGGAGTGTTCGCATACCGAACTGGCAGAGGAATTTTTGAAAGGGGGATGTCAGTTGATACAACTGAGATCAAAAATTAAAAATAAAAAATCAAAAATATTGGAAGAAACTTGCAAAATCATGGGGTTCAAAAAGCAATACCCATTTACATTTATCGTCAATGATTTTGTAGAGATTGCTTTGGAGGTTGGAGCCGATGGGGTCCATGTGGGACAAGATGACTTGCCCATTGAAGAGGTGCGGAAAAAAGTTGGGAATAAAATGTTGATTGGCTATTCTTCCCATTCTTTGGAAGAGGCTCTAAAAGCGCAAAAGAGAGGGGCCGACTATGTTGCCTTTGGGGCCATTTTTCCAACCAAGACAAAAGCCCCAGGTCATCCGGTTCAGGGTCTGGAAAAATTAGGTCAGGTGGTTAAAAAGCTATCAATTCCTGTCGTTGCTATTGGGGGAATCAATAAAAACAATTTCAGACAAGTTAAAGAAACGGGTGTTGCAGCCATTGCAATGATTAGTGCCTTAACAGAGAGCAAAAATATTGCTGCAGAAACACAATTTTTTGTATCTCACTTTTGATAACGGGTGGCCCGGAGTGTTTGGTGTGGGGTTTAGTTAGGGGCCCCCACAGAAACACGGAGGGACAGGACCCGTTATCAAAAGAATATTATGAAACACGTTCTCGTCATCGCTGGGTCTGATCCTTCAGGGGGAGCAGGGGTTCAGGCTGATTTGGCAACTCTCAAAGACTTTGGTGTCCCTGCACTTTTTTCAATCACCGCACTGACAGCCCAAAATGAAGAACGTGTTTTGCAAATCCATCCAACCCCTGCGGATGTTTTAACGCAGCAACTCTCTGCTGCGTGTGAGGGGAAAGAGGTCGGTGCGACCAAGATTGGAATGATTGCTTCTCATTCCAATGTGACCGCTTTGATTTGGTTTTTGAATGCAAGAAAATTTCCTCATGTCGTCATTGATCCCATTTTGCATTCCTCCAGTGGGACCGCTCTTCTGGAATCGAAAGCACATGCTAATTTTCGTCAGCAATTGTTGCCATTGGCAACGGTATTGACTCCAAACCTTCCGGAAGCTTCTGCCTTGGTTGGCTTTCGCATCTATAATGAAGAGGCACAAATCAGAGCGGTGAAACAGATTTATGAAGAGATGAAAGCCCTACGAGCTGGACAGTGGCCAGATCGTCCGCTGGCAGTTATCGTGAAAGGAGGTCATTTGGAAAAAGATGCGCTCGATATTCTTTATGACGGTACTGAAGTCCACGAATTTCGCGCGACAAGAATTCCTGGACGGTCTCCACGCGGAACCGGCTGCCGTTTTTCATCGGCTATCGCTGCAGGCCTTGCTAAAGGATGGGGCCTCAAGGAAGCGGTCCAAGAAGCCAAAAATTATCTGACCAGCTACATCGAACTGCACCACTGATTAAGCGGCATTGACGAGTT
Source organism: Deltaproteobacteria bacterium RIFCSPHIGHO2_01_FULL_43_49 (assembly GCA_001798075.1). Lineage (GTDB taxonomy): Bacteria > UBA10199 > UBA10199 > SPLOWO2-01-44-7 > SPLOWO2-01-44-7 > SPLOWO2-01-44-7. The sequence continues at coordinate 291,668 of MGRG01000012.1, forward strand.
GAAGATAGGCTTTCCCCAATCGGGCGGCGATTGAATTGCTGGAAACTTTTTTGGTGCACATCCCAACGATCTCGCAAACAGGCATCACTTCTGCGGTGGATCCGGTCAGGAAAATCTCTTCGGCATTTTTTAACATCAAATCGGTGACATGATCTTCCCGGTGAGAAATTTTTTGTTCTTTCAAGATTTCTAGGACGACTTCCCTTGTAATGCCAGGCAAGAGCCCATCGGAAAGGGGAGATGTTATCACAACCTTATCGAGCACAAGAAAGAAATTGGTGCGACTTCCTTCCACCCAGTACCCTTTGTCATTTTTGAGGATTGATTCAAAGACATTTGCTTTTGCAGCCTCCGCGCGCGCCATCATTTTAATGATATAACTCGTCGATTTGATATGGGCAGTGTCTTTGGAATCGTTTGTAAAAGAGGTCAGTGGCAAAACTTTGACCCCTGCTTCAAAAAGTTTGGGATCCATGGTGAGTGGGCTGCAAAAAATCGTGATGTTTGAAGAGGCATCATCTGGTCTTTTGAGCCCGAAGGAGGCCCCAACGGTGCTTACAGTAATTCGCACGGCAGCATCTCCCAGTTTATTTGCTTGAAGGCTATCGATGAGTGCTTTTTCAAATTCTTTTTCGGACAAGGGGAGTGGAATATTTAATTTTTTGCAATTGCCAGTGAGACGTCGATAGTGACGGTCAACAAAAGCCGGTTTTCCAGAATAACTTTTGAGCGTTTCAAAAACCCCTTCGCCATAGAGATAAGCCCGATCAAACATCGGAATGAGCGCTTCCCGCTCATCAATCAGTTTCCCATTGATCCAGGTCTTCATTTAGCGGCGGCCAATCCTTTCGTTGGGATAAAAGGTGACCGAAGTCGGTATGCCTGTCATGGCAATGACTCCCTGCTCGATAAAAACAATGTCGCCGCAGTTTTGTGTATCGGGGCCGGCACAGACATAATGACCCACCATGATTCCAAAGCCTGGTTCGAGATTTACCCCTGTTCCCGTTGGCACATAATGTGTTTCTAGTTGAAAGAAACGTCCATCATTGTGAGAGGAAACAAAAAGGCGACCCGTCTGATCATCAAAAGCAATGGAAGGGATAAATGCCGTGTCGATGGGAGCCAGGGGAACGGCATTGGATGCATCTGCCAAAGCTACATCATCTAAAATGGCCGGGTTATTATTGTTTTGCGGCAAGCCGTTGATTTTGATTGCCAGCCATTCCAAATCCAACACATAGAGTCTTGGGAGGTTTTGGCTTCCTAAAAAGGCAACTTTCCCATCAGAGGAAATCGAAATCGTATTGGCGGAAGCCAGTCCCAAAGGAATGTTGGCAACGATCTCCCTTGCTTCCACATCAATCACATCAATTCCCGATTCGCTCAGTGTCTGATTTGGATAGGCTGTGCGGCCAGTATTCACTACCAAGAGATAAGGTTTATCTCCAGCATTCCATGGGGCCATTGCTTGCGGATTAAACTCAGAGGTTGTCAAAACGGGGTGTGTTTCTTCCAAAACCCCTTCTTCTGTTTCTTCTAAAACAGAAATTTTTCCGGGCCCAAAGTGATCGTCGCCGATCCAGTTGGAAAAGCTGGCCCAAACGGTGCCGTCAGAGGTTCGCAAGAGATGTTGTGGGCTGCGGATGACAGTGTCCGAAAAGGGAGCCGACCACAAGGCGCCATTGCTGTTGCGTGACACCATGCCGGATTGGTGAGTCATTGGGTTTTGATCGGCATATAACCCATAAATTGCGCCCCCTTGGATCAAAATATCTGACAATTGTTTTTCTGTTCCGTCAATCAGGGAAGAAAAATCGGCTTCTCGTAGAACTTCCAAAGGGACATTTTGAGAAAGTGATTTTGTGGAAAAAGAAAAAACTTTGTTTCTTAAACCGAAATAGCAGCGATCCAAGTTAGAGGGGCATTGCAATCCAACGGGATAAGAGGTGCGCAATTCTTGTCCATTTTCATAAAGTCTGCTGTAAAAAATAGCACCGTTGGAAGTGACTTGTGGAAAAGAGGGCTGTTCCGGCGGTAGATAACGGGTCACTGTTTGAGTGGTGTTGGGTTGTTCTGCTTCTTTCGGGGGAACTGTATCAACCTTGTTTTGTGTGTTGGGTTGGGGTTCCACTCGTGATGGTACATCGGTACAACCGGTAAAAAGTCCCATTTTCTCCTCCTTAAGGTTGTGCCCCATGTACAATGGAAATTGCATCCAAGTCAAATCCAGATTGACCGGCTTGCGCTGTTTGACCGGCAAGCCTTAAACCCGCGTCGCGAATTTTAATGAATCTCGCATAGGATAAGCCAATTTTATTTAAATCAAAGGGATTTCCACCCGCTTCAAGCGGGTCTCGAGGGTCGATATTATTAAAATCGGGGTTGGCTAACACCGGTTTTGTCCCTGCGCAACCATCATAGGGGGGTGTGAGAGTGCAAGGAAAAGCGATAAAGTTAATCCCATCGATGCTGACCGATACAATTGCCGGTTCCACAAAAAGATTAGTCCCTCCCTGAGGGAAAAAGGCATTTTCAAAAACGATGAAATCAAAGCCATCACCATCAATAGGAATATAATTTCTAAATCCAAGAACAATTTCTCCTCCATTGCCTAGTGAAATAACATCGACAGAGCCTGAGAAATTTCCCTCTCCAAAGGGAGGGCCCAAAACAATTTCAGGCAGGAGGGCTTGTCCAAAACCGGCACCTGTTCCCGGAAAAAACGAGACGATGGCTTGAACATAAGCTTCCAAGGAATTAACGGGTGCACTTTCAACGAGTGTTTGAGGAGGCGGAGGGAAAGTAAATGGGTTTGATTCGAGTTCTTCGGCGAGTCTTGCTCTATCTTCGCGAACCGTCGAGGTTTGTTCCCCTTGGCTTATACTGAAATCATTTTGATCGAGCGGGGGAGAGGTGTCGTCCAATGGAGCTTCAAGCAAGAAAGAGCTGTGACCGCAACCTATAAGAACTAAGAACCAAGAACTAAGAACCAAAAAAGAAAACTTTTTCATAAACCGAGTGACTCCATCATTCCTTTAGCTTTAGTTAAGGTTTCTTCAAATTCTTTTTCTGGATCAGAATCGATAACAATACCTCCACCCGCGTTGAAATAGGCGGTTGCCTCTTGTAAAACCATTGTGCGAATGGCGATGTTAAAGTGCGCCGTATTGGTAGGCCCCATCCAACCGATGGCGCCTGTGTAAATACCACGCCTGGTCGGTTCCAACTCAGCGATAATTTCCATCGCCCTTATTTTTGGGGCGCCGGTGATAGAGCCACCAGGCATACAGGCCGCCAGACAATCAATGATATTGAGCTCTTCTCTTCTTTTTCCTTTGACAGTTGATAAGAGATGATGGACTTGGGCGAAGGTCTCGATTGTTCTTAACTCTGGTACTTCAACAGAACCTGGCTCACAAACTTTGCCAAAATCGTTTCGTTCCAAATCGGTAATCATCAATAATTCTGCCTGATCTTTAGAACTGTTGAGGAGTTCTTCTTTTAATTTTTGATCTTCATCTGGGTTACTGCCGCGCCCTCTTGTTCCCTTGATCGGCTTTGTAATGAGTGTGCCATCCGCTTTCGATTGTAAAAAACATTCCGGTGAGGAAGACAAAATTTGAAAATTTCCGCACTGCAAAAAACAAGTATAGGGAGCCGGAGAAATTTCTCGTAACAGGAGATATTGTTGCCATGGCTCCAATTTGGCAGGGGCCATAAAGCGTTGAGAGAGGTTGACTTGATAACAATCGCCTGCACGAAGGTAATCCATTATTTTTTCGATCGCGCGAATGTAATTGGCTTTCTCAAAAGAAGATCTGAATTCAGTGGCACAAAAGGGAAGGGTGGCCCGGAGTGTTGGCTGTGGGGTTTTGTTAGGGGCCCCCACAGCAACACGGAGGGACAGGACCCCTCCCTTTTGTGCCACAGCCCTTCCTGATTTCATTTGTGTCGCCAAATTTTCAGCGCGCTCTTGGGCCAGCTCTTCATTGCATTCAAAGTTTTCCTTGAGTCCCAAAGAGGCGACCCAGCAGACTTTTTCTAAATGATCGTAGCCAACAATGGTGTCATAGATTCCAAACCAACTATCTGGAAGATGCAGGTCTTGTGTCTCGGGTGCGGTTTCAATATTTTCGAGTGCGGTGCCCCATTCATAACCCAAAAAACCAACGAGCCCTCCACCAAATGGAAAATAAGGGTCAAAGGGAAGATTAATTATTTTTTGATAAAGTTCCTTGAGTGCGGTTAAAGGCGTTCCAATTTTTGTGTGTTGGTTGTAGGTGACGAAACCATCTTTGGTAGAAAAAATGTTTAGTGGGTGAGTCCCCCAAAAAGAATAACGCCCGCATTTTTTATCGATCAAAGAAGAATCCAAGAAAAAACTCCCCAAAGAATCGGCATGGGGCGCAAAATCGCTTAATGCTTCATTATAAGGAAGGGCAATTCCATAGGGAAGTTTGGGCATAGTTAAACGCCTAGGATGGATGCCCAGGATAAGTCAAGTTTTTTGGTTGAGTTGGCAAGTCAGACGTGACACAAGCTGTCCACAATGAATTTGCACGAAGAATATATGAGACAAGCTCTTGAAGAAGCCCAAATGGCAGCTTCCAAAGGGGAAGTTCCGATTGGGGCGGTGGCGGTCGTGAACGATGAGGTTGTGGCCAAGGCCCATAATTTGCGAGAGACGACACAAGATCCTTTGGGCCATGCAGAGCTGTTGTTATTAAAAAATTTAAAAGGAAATGGAAGTTGGCGTTTAACGGATGTGACAATTTATGTGACTTGCGAGCCTTGTATCATGTGCATGGGGGCTTTGATTCATACCCGCGTGCCGCGTTTGGTTTTTGGATGTTTCGAACCCAAGACGGGGGCATGCGGTTCGCTTTATGATTTGAGTAAAGATACGCGATTGAATCATCGGATTGAAGTGGTGAGTGGTGTGTTGGCTGAAGAATGTGGAGAATTGTTAACGAAATTTTTTAAGAAATTACGAATAAGGAGAGGTACGAAAGTGGCTGAACCGGCACGCTTGGAAAGCGTGTAGACCGCAAGGTCTCGTGGGTTCGAATCCCACCCTCTCCGCCAGTTGGGAAATGAAAGAAATCGAAAGTTTTACTACTATAGCATTCTGCTATCACAATGGATGAACAAGTTTTAGGAAATATTCCGGCGTTACCTCCGCATCAATATCCAACATGGGTTAAGTTGTTTGGCGTCGGTATTATTGTTGCCACTATATACCCCCTTATATTGTTACCGAAATATTTGGTTGCTGCAAAAAAAATGCGTGCCGCCGTAGTTGCATATAAAACTGGCGATTATGACCAATCAATTAAACTGTATCAGTCTGTTTTAGAAGTTATGCCAACTTCTAAAGCGGCACGTATCGGCGCAGTCGAAGCAATTTTTTCCAATGGTGACAAAGGGGATGATGAAGTTGGGCTGAATTTATTGAGAGGCAGGACTCTTGATAAAAATGATTGGAGAAGGATTAAATGGGTTATGCCGGTCGAATATCAACAATACTTTGACGAAGTAAAACAATAATATGTTTTTCGTACCAGGTTGGATAATTGGATTAGCTACATTTCCAGGAGTGGTTGCCCACGAAATTGGACATCGGCTTTTTGCGGATTGGGCAAAGGTGCCTGTATATAAAGTTTGCTACTTCCAAGCCGGCAATCCCGCTGGCTATGTTATTCACGGCCCGATGAAAAGCCTTAAAAGTGCTTTCTTAATTTCGGTGGGGCCGCTCATTGTAAATACTTTGCTTTGTGCTGTGATTACTTTTCCGGCCGTGTTTCCTCTTTTTATTTTGGATGTCGAACAATACAGTTGGGTTTTTATTCTACTCTTTTGGGTTGGCTTCTCAATTGGCATGCACGCCTTTCCAAGCAATGAAGATATGAAAAATTTAGTGGATAATGTTAAGAGCGCAAAGCAAGGGGGTCTCCTTCTTCTCGTAGCGAAATTTTTTGCCGGACTTTTGCGAGTGGCAAATGCGCTCCGAGTCATTTGGTTTGACGCAATTTACGCGTTTGGCATAATCATCTTATTGCCCCTTCTATTTGGATTTCTTTAAAAAAGAGCCGCCAAACACTTTTTTAGAGGTGCATTAATAACCCTTGCTATTTCAGAATGAATCCCATAGGGTCCCGCCAACTTTAGCGTTGTAGTAAGTAAGGTACGAAGGAATTTATTAATCGCAGTACCGGTGAGTATCACTCCCCAGAGGCATTTCGCCTCACCCTTCCGTTGCCCAAGCACTACCGCACAAAATAAGGAGGACAGTATGTCCAAACAAAAAGGAACCGTAAAATGGTTCAATGACAGCAAGGGGTATGGTTTTATCACCCCGACTGATGGTGGGAAGGATCTTTTCGTCCATCACACCAACATTTTGGGAGAAGGTTTCAAATCTCTCTCCGAAGGCCAGCAGGTTGAGTATATCTCTGCCATGGGCCCAAAGGGTGAGCATGCAACCGAAGTTGCCCCTGCCTAAAACTCGACTTTAAATTCATTTTGAATGTTGAGGAAGACCGTCCTAGTGGCAACACTAGGGCGGTTTTTTGTTTCAAAAAAAGTGATTAGTTTGTGAAAGCCATTTTACTGTGTCGGCCAGTGTTTCTTCAGGGTTTCTGGCGGCAAAACCTAGTTCGCTTTTGGCGTAAAGAGAACGGATATTCCAAAATTTTGTTGCCATTTCTAAAAGAACAGGATCGGGAAGAAAAGAAAGAGGCAAAACATCCAAGGTTTTTGCCAATATCCGTGCCACGCTGCTTGGCAAGACAAGACTTGGACGTTTCACACCGGAGACCTTTTCAAGTATCTGGAAAAATTCTTTCAGGCTTAAAGTAGTGCCGCTGAAATGATAAACGGGACGCACGCTAGCTAGTGACATGATTTTGACAAGGGCTTGGGTCACATCGCGCACATCAACAAAATGAATTCCTCCTCGAACCAGAAATGGAAATTTTCTTTTTAAGAATTTCATAACAATACCCGTAGAGCGCAAACGAATATCTCCAGGGCCAAGTAAAACCGGCGGGCGTACGATGACCAGTTCAACGCTTAATTCTTTGGCAAGCTTGATCGCTTGTTTTTCCGCTTTGATTTTTGAATCATAGTAAGGCCATGAAGAGACCTCTTTTTCACAGTAAGGTGAATTTTCATCGGCCCATTCTTCCGGTGAGCGAAAACAACCAACCGTTCCGGAGGTCGAAACAAAAATCAGGCGACAACGCTTGCTTGCCGCCAGGCGTACCATATTTAACGTTCCCTCGATATTTGTATGGTACATCTCTTCCGGGTTTTTACGACTATGTTGAACAATGGCGGCGAGGTGGAAAATTCCCTTCAAATCTTTGAGACGTTCGTCATTTTTCCAAGGTTCGAGGTTCGTGACCGATCCTTCAATGGCCTCTGTTTCACTTTTCCAGCTTTGACGGTTGCGTACCAACGCAATGGGTGCAAAAGAGGTATTAGTGACCAGTCTCTTGAGTATGTGTTGTCCAAGAAAGCCGGTCGCTCCGGTGATAAGAATCGATTGTCTGTTCATAAGCGTTATCCCAGCCCATTGCTTCAAAAAGAACTTCACGAAGTTTTAAAAGTTTTGGATCATTTGAATCCGTCTCTTCAGAAAAGAAGTGCATCCAATGATAGCGCATCGTTTTTTCCACAACGGGATCGAGCGCTTCTTCCACTTCCAATTTGCTTTCCAAAACTTTTCCACCTCTGGCAACAATGGCGCCTTTAAGCCATTCCAAATCAAAACCTAAATGAGGATTCATTTTCAAAAAGCATTTTAAATGATGGGTTGTGGTGATCAAAGCCGTTTGCAACTGGGTAATGATTTGTTGGCTTAACGTATAAACATCGACTTGGGGGGTTAAAAGGAGCGGCTTTCCGCAAGCGATATGAATGCGCCCCAGCGCCGTTTTGCCGCACAGTGTATCCCAAAGCCAGAAGGTGAGGTAGCGCAGTTGCATCTTTGGTTTCGGATTTCCTTTTAGCTCTCTCACAAAGGCCTCTTCTTCCGGAATACGGTCATAGCTGATGGCAACCGGCAGGATGGCAAACTTTTGACCAGTACTTTGAAGGGTTTTCAGTAAGCCCCTTTTTGGTTTAAGCAATTTTCTGGAACGACTCCTTGTCCCCTCAATGAAAAATTCGAGCGTTTCGCCTTTTTCTACCAACATTTTGATTTTTTGGGTCAACTCAGGGTTGGCCTGTTTTAAACCGCGTTTGATAAAAAAAGCTTTTCCTTTTTTAAAAAGTTTTCCCAAAATTACGATGCGAGAGAATTCTTCTGCCGCTGCGATATGAGGAATGGCAATCCCAATCTCCGGGTGGCAAAAGAAAAGATAAGAGCAGAGGACGAAATCCATGTAGCTGCGGTGCGTGGGGACAATGACAAGCAGATGATCCTTGGGGGCTTGCGACAAGGCTTCTTCAAATGAGGCCCTGTCAAAGGTAATTTGGTCCAAGCATCTTTTTTGAATCTTGCGAAACAGAGAGGCGGCAATCCGCATACTCAAATTGGTCTCCGATTTTTTTAATACAGGGCGTTTGGGATTTAAAACAACTTCGGAATCGTCTCTTTTGAGCAAATATCGGTAGGCCCCACGGCAGACATTTTGAATATACTCTTTGGGTTCAAACAAAGGATGTTCAATGGGCTGAGAGGATTTAAAATCAAACGTGCTGTGAGTAAAATAGGGAAAGGCCTTGTTGAGGTAATTTAATTTACTGAGGAGTCGTTTGGCAAAAAAGCCATAGGGAATGCGATGGTGCTGCCAATCTTTGAGATGGAATTGGATATTTCTGGGACCTGCATATTTTATTCCCGGGGTTCGTTCTAATTTGTGGTTTGCAAAAAAATGGGTGATTTCTTCGATACATAAATCGATCCGACAACTTTTGTTTAAGCCTGCTACCGCATGGAGGATGGTTGGGGAGGGGTTGAATGCCGCATTAATAATTCTTGAGGTGACCTCATCGCAAGGAACCAAGTCTAAATACGATTTGGTATCGACATCCACAGATCTTAGAAACCCAAGTCCAATGGCGATGACATATCCGGCAAAAGCCTTGGCCGAATCGATCCACCCGGGCAGGGGATGTTCCAGACAAGCTGCAATAATGCTGGGTCTCACAATGGTTAGCGGGACGCTCCCCTTGTTTTCCAAAAGGAGGTGTTCGGCAATCGATTTGGTTAAAGTATAAGTGTTGGGGAGCCCTGCTTTTTGGCACCAATCGTCTGTCTTTGCTTTGCCATCCAAAATATTTTGATAAAGTGTTGCTGCAGATAAAGGGAGCTCGCTCAACTTTTCTTCAATTTTTCCACCATTTTTTTGGTAGGGAGTGACATAGGCAGTCGAAACACTCACCATTTTTTTGAGTTTTACGCAATTTTTGGCGAAGTCCAAAACTTTCAGGGCCGTTGTGATATTGGCATGTGCTGCCTCTTTCAAAGGGAGGTCAAATTTGACCGAAGCTGCGCAGTGAATGATATGGGTGACATGCGTTGTCAGTTTTTTCCAAGTTTCTTGAGGGAGGTTTAAACAATCTTTCGCTAATTCCCCTTCGATGATTTCAACATCGTTGGCCCAATTTTTAGAAAATTTTGAAAAACAGGGGGAGAGGGCTACTTCTTTTTCAAAACGCGTTTGAGCGGAGTCTCTCTTTTTGTTTGGGCGAACCAGGCAATAAATTTTCTGGATCGAGAGTTCTTCTTTGCGACGCAGCAGCTCCGCAAGGACTACTTTTCCCAGAAAACCAGTTGCGCCGGTTAGAAAAATTTGACTCATGAACCTCCCAAAAGCTGATTGCCGCATCCAAAAATATTGTTGGGATCGATTGTCTCTTTTGCCTTTCGAATCCAGTCCAGACTGGCTTCAGACTTAATCGTCGGCAAAAAATCTTGTCTTAATTTTCCCACCCCATGATGATGGGAAAGGGAGCCACCTTGGCGCAAAATCTCTTCGCGCGCGGCATGCTCAATTTCAGCAAAAGCTTGCATCGGGTTTGAAACACCCTTGAAGTAAAATCCAAAATAAAAATAGACACAGACCCCTGTTTCATAAACTTGTGTCACACGACAACTGATAAAAGGTTTGCCAGGAAGATTGCGCTTTTGATGTTCTTCAAGCACACGTTGTTTGGTCTTTGCACATAGTTGTAAAAGTTTGCTCCAGAGGACGGAGGTTTCAAATGATTCGGCAAGAATATAGTGTTTCAAGATAAAATCCCGAATGTAGGCAATACTGAAGGTGAGTTGATAGCCCCGTTTGCCATTTTCGGCTCCCGCTTTCAAACCGTTGTGTTTTTTGGCGATTCGGTAGACAACTTTTTCTTGGGAAGCGACCTCTTCTTTTTTCCCCTCAAAGACCAGTGTGCAGGCAACCATTTTTTTGGGATCAAAACCTTTCAACTTTGTCACAAAAAATTTCTCTAGCTGACTTTTGGCCACTTTGAAACCTTTCGGCTTGTTTTTGAGAGCCAGGCTGAATTGAAATTGGGGATTATCTACCAACCGGACACTCGCAGGCGGTTTTGTCTCTTGCATCAGCTCATAGAGAAAGGAGACTCCCTTTTCAAAATCGGGAAAAACAATGGAGCCGTAGCGCTGCACTTCCGGAAGGGGAAAAATTTTAACAACGGCTGAGGTGATGATTCCCAGACTTCCCTCAGAGCCGAAGAACAGACGTTTAGGATCGATCCCAACCGACTCCCTGGGGGCGACGGCAGTGCGTGTCAATTTGCCGGCGGGTGTTACTGCCCGCATATCCAAAACAAGGTCTTCAATGTTGCCATATTTGTTTTTTTTCATGCCGCTGGCATTCGTGGCAATCCAACCCCCCAGCGTTGAAAATTCGACACTGTCCGGTTCATGGCCCATGGTGAAACCCTGTTTTTTAAGTTCTTCCATAATGTCTCTGCCTACCGCTCCCGCCTCAATGCAAGCCATGTGATTGACTTTGTCTATCCACAAAATTTTGTTCATTTTTTTCATGTCAACGGAGACAATCATCCGATTTTCATTCTCGGGGCAACGCAGGGCTTCGGTGACACACGTTCCGCCACCAAAAGGGATCAGACAGACATTGTGGCGTAAGGCAGCTTCTACCAACAAGATCACCTCTTCTTCTTTGGATGGAAAAACAACGACATCGGGAATTCTTTTGAGCCCACCATTTTTGATCGCATACATGTCGTAGAGTGTGTGGCCATGACCATGGCGAAGGCGGAAGTTGGCATCAAAAGAAATTTGATCCTGTTGCAAGGCAGTCTGCAAATCATCAACAAACTTCTGGTTGATGATAGGCTCCGGCAAGCAAGGAGGATAAGAAAGGGGGGTCGTTTCAAAAGGGTTCAAATCAATTCCCATCACATCACGAACCCAGGGAAAAAGGTTGGGGAGTTCCTGGCCGCTCAGTTCATAGCGTGTGCCGGAGAGTTCCACATGTCCTTTTGGGTTAATGCGAAAGGAGGTATCCTTAAAACCCCAGACATCGAGACTTTCTTCATTATTTGTCATCGTCGTTTAGCCTTGTAGCAAATGACAATTTTTAGTAAAGCCTGAATCAAAGGAGGCCTTATGCGTCACATTATTTTTGCTGTTATCGCGTTAGGTTTAAGTATTGGGGTCTTTAGTTGTCGCCCAAAACAGGCGACTGCCCCGCAGGCACCGGCTACAGAGACTGCCCCAGCTCCTGAGTCTCAGCCTCAAGGCTCTACACAAGATAAGTATATTGCAGCCATGAGTGAAGTCGGTTGCTCAAATATTATTGATGAGACCAGCTCACAGGCGCAGTCGATCTACCAGAAGCATGGGATTAGCTACGACGACATCAAGCAATTCCGGATGAGCTCTGATGTGGCAACAATGCAAACCATCGCTGGTGAGATTGCCAAACGCGTGGCAGCTTGTCATTAAAAACCTCATAGTTGATCTCATTTGGTTTTTCGTGTATTGTCCCCAAAAAGGGGGATTCTATGCAAATTCAATTTATGTCTTGGCGGGATGCCATTTTGTCCGCGCTTCAGGGGATCTGGATGAAGATTCTCGGTAAGCTGCCGGATGTTTTCGCAGCGGTTGTAGTCCTCTTCGTCGGTCTGTTTCTGGCTGGACTGCTCGGGAGGCTCGTTCGTCGGATGGTGGAATTCACCAGGCTCGACACCTTTCTCCAAGAAACGGTAGGGCTTGGAAAGCTTAAACAACGTGGTTTGGAGATTCACGCAGCAGCTCTCATCGCGTGGTTCGTGAAGTGGTTTTTCATCATTGTCACCTTTATCGCTGTGGCCGACATTCTCAAATGGGGTCAGCTCACCAGTTTTTTTGAGCAGGTGGCCCTCTATATCCCAAACGTCATCATTACTGTCCTAATCCTTTTAGCCGGTTTTATTTTAGGTGGGGGATTGCAGGAACTCGTGGTCAAATCGGTTAAGGCCTCTACCCTACCAGCATCCTCTGCAGGAGTGATCGGTACGGCTGCCAGGTGGGCGGTGATCGGCTTTTCGATCATGGCATCGCTTACCCAATTAGGAATTGCTGCGGATCTCATTAAGATACTTTTTACAGGATTCGTTGGGATGCTGGCAGTTGCCGGCGGGCTTGCCTTTGGGTTGGGTGGACAAAGTCAGGCGGGTCAGTGGCTGGATAAGGTTCGCAAAGAAATAAAACATCAATAAAGGGTTTTATTTCGGCGTAATCTTGAATTTTCCGAAGGCAATGCCTAAGTTCCAGCCTTTGCCCATTCCTGCAAGGGTTAAGGCTACATCGCCTTTCCACATCGCCTGGGCTGCTGCCGAACCTGAGACACCGGCATGGGCCTCTGAGGTAGCATAACCTCCAAAAAGTTCTTCCATATTCTCAACTTTTGTAAAACTCCCCTTGCCATTCACAATTTTACTCTTGCCGAATGTGATTCCACCTCCATGGGCCCTAATTTTGACATCCGATTTTTGTCCATTGTCACAGGTAATGGTTCCTGTCCCTTTGCCTGATTTATAAAAGGCAGACCAGCTCTTCAGGCTGAATTGGAGGTGGCATTTTGTCTTTCCTTTCTCCGTCTCTTCTTTTTTGGCAAGTAAAGGTGAGGATAAGAGAATTCCACTGAACACAATAAAGATGCCTATCTTTAAATGATTGGATTTCATGGGCCCCTCCTTAATTGTTTTGTATTTTACAGATTAACTGGTTATGATTCAATGAGAAAAGTATTGATGGAGAGGTGGCCGAGTGGCTGAAGGCGTCGGTCTCGTCCCGAAACGACACATTTTTTTCCACTTCTTTTCGCTTGACCAGCGGAAGGGTGGCCGAGGTGGTTGAAGGCGTCGGTCTCGAAAACCGATATACCCTTACGGGTATCGAGAGTTCGAATCTCTCCCCTTCCGCTGGTCTTGATTGACAAGGATTATTGGGAAAAAAATTGTTAGTCGTTTCGAGGATCTCCCGATCTGGCACATTTTTGTAAAAAATGATTTCGCCGGATCGAAGATCCTCGAAGTTGCCAGTCAAAATTCTTAAAAGAATTTTGACGCAACTTCGGGACTCGACGCCGCAAATGATTTTTCGCCAAGGGCGGGATACGGACGTCGGGAAAAACCGTTATACCCTTACGGGTATCGTGAGTTCTGACCGAGCGCGGGTACCCCTGAGCGAACGAAGTGAGTCGAAGGGGTGCGCGAGGAAATCCCGTAGCGCGAAAAGCGCGGAGGGGACATCTCTCCCTCTCCGCCAAATTTTTATTTTGTTTCAAAAAGTTGCTTAACCCACTTTATTGATGATCAGCCCAAAGATGCCGTAACCAACCAGCATGACGAGGGTCGACAAGATCATGGCCAAGCTGAATTTCATTCCGGACTTCAAGAGAAAAGGCAGAGCAATATAAAAAACAAGAGAAGGGATGACGGCCCACAAAATTCCAGACGATAAACCAATCACTTTTTCCATATCTTTTGTTTCATAATAGAGCCAAATCAGCCCCATCATGGATGTTAGGGGGAGAGCGGCGATCACTGCGGCAAGGAGAGTAAAGCGTTTCGCAATTTCAGAGACACTGGCAATAATAAGGGCCGAAATGACAATTTTGATAAAAAACTGCATTGCTTGTTCATAGTCATAAGTCCAAAAAAGATCAAATAAATTGAGTTTTAAAATAAGCCATCTTTTGCTATTCTTATAACCGATACATGAGGTGGTGATGAAAAAGTAGTAGGTCCTTTGGGCCACCCACTACTTTTTCGCAACTATTTAATAAAGGGGGCAATATGAAATATGGCTTGTTGTTTGTCGGTTTGTTTTTAGGAGTTTCCACTCTAGCGTTTGCAAAATCTAAAAATAAGCAGCCGCCTGCTGATACGGCTGCAACAACTGCTACTGCACCCATTCCTGGTGTACCGGCTCCAGTCAGCAAATTTCTTAACCAGCAAGATCTCGACAAAATGACCAAGAAGGGGTTGAAGTTGAATGTCGGTACAACGCCTCCCAACATGGAAGGAACTTATATTCTCGACTCTCAGACGGTTCGCCACAAGTCTGGAGATTTTCCGGGGGACTATCCGATTGGACATGTTGTTGACCTTTACACCTATACTTTGAAACACAAGGGGATAACGGTCGACGTTGAATATGCTTCTCCAGCAGTAGATGACAAGGGAACTGCAGACAAGGCCTTCGTCTCAGGCAGCGGCAATTGCTTTACCCTCTACATGGACAAAAAAGGGGAGCAGGGTGGTTGTCATTACAAAGTGCCGTCGGTTGTTTCCGCTTGCGTAGATGAAGCTGGTCTCAAGAATTTCCGCGCCTCTTTCACTATGAAATCGAAAAGTGGTTCTCCCGTTTGTGATGAACTGATGCCGCTTGGATATGTACGGATTTATGAGGAAGCAGATGGCCTTGCAAAACGCAAACAGCTAGGTGACGATAGTGGTTCCTATGATGTGGAGCCTTCAGACGAACCGGCTCCTGAAAAAGAATAAAAGGAGATAGTCTATGAAAAAACAAATTTTATTAATTCTTTTGTGTATTGTCTTTTCTTTGCCTTTGTCAGCCAAAGAAGCTGACCAAAAATTTTATCAAGAGGTTCAGCCTTTGGTTGAACAATTCGTCCAAGGTGTTTTGAAGGAAGATAGTGCTAACTGGCAAAAACTCTGCAGTCCGCAAGAAAAATTCTTGTTTCGCTATCTGGGTCACTACAACACAACTCTAACCTGTGAAGAATTAGGCGGGTTGTATAAAGAAAAAAAGAAGCGCTGGTGGGGAAGACAAGATGGGAGTGGTCAGCCACTTGTCGGAACCTTCCAAAAAATCTGGGGAACTCGTTTCATGGATGTGGCTAAAAAGCAAGACGCCATCGCCATCAATGATTTTGTGAAAAGTGGAAACATGTTTAATAAATCGATGGACAATACCTCTTTTGTCGATCTGACCTGGAAGGGTTCTAAAGAATATGATGGGATGGATTGGTTGAGTCTTCGCCTCTTTTTTGTCAAAAAAGACAACCAGTGGTTTTTAAAGGGGCTGGATATTTATCATTGGACGATATAAAAGGAGCAATGAAAGGGGGATTTTATGCCAGAGGAAGAAGTAGGTTTTGTCACCCATTATTTTGGACACATTCCTGCTGCTGCCATTAAATTGAGCAAACCTGTTAAGAGTGGAGACAAAATTCATATCAAGGGTCATACGACCGATTTCGAATGGACGATCACCCAAATGCAAGTGGACCACAAAGATGTCACTGAGGCCAAAAAGGGTGCTTCAATCGGGATCAAGGTGGCGGAAAAATGCCGCGAGCACGACAAGGTTTTTAAGGTGACCCCTTGATTTGAAATAGTCTTACCGCTTCCGCGTGTTCTGCAACGGTGCTTGAAAAATAGTGGGTCCCATCCTGTTTTGAAACAAAATACAAAAAGTTTGTTTGTTCCGGCTTCAAAGCCGCTCTGATCGAGTTTAGCCCGGGATTGCAAATGGGGCCGGGTGGCAGGCCGGCATGGACATATGTATTATAAGGATGGGGATTACTCAAATCGGCTTTGCGGATGTTCCCGTCAAAGTTTTTTAACCCATAAATGACGGTAGGATCGCTTTGAAGCGGCATTTTTTTGGCAAGTCGGTTGTAAAAGACAGAGGCAATCAACGGTCTTTCGGTTTCGGTTCCCGTCTCTTTTTCAATGACCGAGGCCAACGTGATGATTTGGTTTTGTGAAAGAGTGGGGGAGACATTCAATTCTTGCAGGGCTTTCTGATAATTTTTCTGAAATTCTGTGGTGAAAATTTTCAGTGCCTCGCTTGGTTGTGTCTCACTGATGAGATGATAGGTGTTGGGAAAAAGATAACCCTCTAAATCTTTGGACAAACGCAAAAATTCTTGTTTGAAATTGGGTTCTTTGAAAGGAAGGTCCCCCAAATAATCGGTGATTTGTTGGAGCGTCCAGCCCTCTATAATGAGCACCTTGATGACTTGTGAGATGCCGCGTGAAAGATAATCTAAAACAGTGAAGGGGGTGACTGGCTTTTCAAATAAATATTCTCCCGCTTTCAAGGAATTCTGTTTTCTCAAACCATAGGCATACATCATGAAAAGCCAGCGATTGCGTACAATGCCTTGTTGTTCTAGCCGAGTGCTGATTTCTTTGAGCGTCATTCCTTTTTCGATGAGGACTTTGGGTTCTTTTGGCAGCATGGGCCTTGCCATATAAACGCCTACCCCCGCGCCTAAAACCACCAGACAAAACCCAATCGTCAGAGATTTTTTTAAAAATCGTTTAAGCATGGGATTAGCGAAAAAGTAGCGGATCCTGTCCCTCCGGGCCACCCACTACTTTTTCGCCGTTTCCAAATAAGCATCAAGGTAACTTTGCAAAATCAACGCCGCGGCCAGTCTATCAATCACTTTGCGCCTTTTTTTTCGACTCAAATCAGCTTCCAGCAAAATTTCTTCTGCCTCTCTGGATGAAAAACTCTCATCCCACAATTTAATCTCCACGGCAAATTGGTTTTCCTGGAGAATTTTTTTCAAACCCTCGACAAAAAATTTCACTTTTTTGGCTTGAGGACCTTCGCTGTGACTTGTATCCAAAGGATAGCCTATCAAGATGGTTTGAACCTCATACTCTTTCAGAACTTTTAGAATGTGAGTGCAATCTTGCTTGAAATTTTTGCGAATGAGCGTTGTGAGGCCTTGCGCCGTCAGCCCCATCGGGTCACTCACGGCGACGCCAATTCTTTTATCCCCAACATCAAGGCACAGAATTCTTGCATTCATATTGTCACAAGCCGCATAGTCGATTATTGGATGGCGGTCAACACAACTTATTGTTTTTATTAGATAAAAGAGTTTTTTCTTGGCCTAGAGCAACTTTTTTTGAGATTTGACGATAACCATATTATAGAAGTTTATCAATTTAGGAGAACACTATGAACATTCCTATTGTTTCTAACCTGATGGGAGCTGCGCCAACCAGAATTATTAGTGGAAGCGGTATGGATCAAATGTTGACAGCAGTATTGCCAGGTTATTCCTTGATAACGGACTCTTTTGTTTTTGGTGGCGATCCTCTTGAAAGGCAGGAAGTTCCAAGTGGGGTGGCAAGGCTTTTGGGCACGGTGGATACATTTACAGATCAGATTTTGCGGGGTTCATTGCGCAGCAAAAGTGATATACCCCTTTCCACAACTTTTAGAGAGTTGCGGCCGGGAACGAACATTAAGTTTAATTTTAAAGACCTGCCCAGGGAACATTCTTTCCGGTACTTTCAAGGAGGGAGGCAAGTCGATCATTCTCCAGGTCATTCCATGGAGGCTCTACCCTCGCTCAATCGTTCAAGAGCGTATGCTGCTTTTCAACGTGAAGATGGTGGTGTCCCCGCTGCTTTCCGTTTTCCGGACGATTTTGAAGTGGCAGGATTTATGCGACAATTAAGATTTACAAAAGGGAAAAGGAATTACTGGTTCGCTTTTGGGGCCGTTCGAGGTCAGTGGAAAGTAGCATGTCTGGATCATGGTTTGCAGGATGTCCGAAGAGAGGCCAATCTGACACTCAATACAGTTCTGCTATCTGGAAAAGATGATGGTGAATACCTCACTGTATCAGTGGGTATCACTGGCTTAAGGCCGGTGGTGCCAACCTTGCGCGATCTTCTTAATGCTTTCGGGAAATATATTGTCAGAGTTGAAGTTTAACCAAAAAACAGAGACTACTTTCTGATAAGCCCAGGACTCCAGACCGTAGTGTAATAAGCCAAAAATTTGGATCTTGAAAAGTCCACAAAGGGATGTAATACTTTCTATTAAGATGAATGTGTTCGATTATATTGATGCCAACCCAGACATTTGTCACGGCAAGCCGTGTTTTAAAGGAACACGCATTATGGTCACCTCAGTTCTGGCATTATTGGAGGCAGGCGAATCGTCTAAAGAGATCCTCGAGGCGTATCCCGGTTTAACCATGAAGCATATTCAAGCAGCCCTTCATCTTGCAGAGCAATTATTGGATGGTGATCAATATCTTCGTTTTCCATCGCGGCCCTAAGATGCGCATACTTATTGATGAAGACGTTCACGTGAAGGTATTGAGTTGGCTTAAAGAAAAGGGTCATGATACGATTCGGATCCCATCAGGCACAAAAAATGGCGAAGTCATAAAATTAGCGAAACGTGAATCCCGTATACTCATTACAAGAGACGCAGATTTTTCAAATCGTTTCCTTTATCCACCAAGTCAATCCGCAGGAATCGTCGTTTTGAGAATTCATCCTCCTAAATTAGAAAATCTCATTTCGGCTCTTACACAACTGTTGGATGAAGTTTCAGAATCTGATTTCCACGGAAAACTCATTATGCTTGAAGAAGAGGGATATCACCTGCTCACCTGATTTTTCACTTCTTGCAACTAACTTTTAACTAGGCTAGCAGTCAAGCCATGTCTTACCAAGTCCTGGCCCGCAAATATCGTCCCCAACTTTTCAAAGAGGTGGTGGGCCAGCTTCATGCAACCCAGACATTGCAAAACGCCCTCGATCTCAAGCGCATTCATCATGCCTATCTTTTCACCGGTGCGCGGGGCATTGGCAAAACCACGGTTGCCCGCATTTTGGCGAAGGCCCTCAATTGTGAAACAGGTATCTCCAAAGAGCCTTGCAACAAGTGCCCGAACTGCGTGGGAATTATTGAAGGAAGATTTCTAGATGTCCAAGAAGTGGATGGGGCCTCCAACACCAGCGTCGACGATGTTCGTCAAATTCGTGAACAGGTAAAATATCTCCCCGCCAAAGGCCGCTACAAAATCTATATTATTGATGAAGTTCATATGCTTTCAACGTCCGCATTTAATGCACTCCTCAAAACGTTGGAAGAACCGCCGCCCCATGTTGTTTTTATTTTTGCCACTACAGAGTCGCACAAAATTCCGGCGACAATTCTTTCGCGTTGTCAGCGTTACGATTTTCGGCGCATTGCCACAAAAGAGTTGGTTACTTCTTTGGAAGCGCTCGCTAAATCCGAAAAAGTGGAGGTTGATGAAGAGGCGTTGCATTTGATTGCCCATGAGGCAGGGGGGAGTCTCAGAGATGCACAAAGCCTTCTGGATCAATCGATCGCCTTTGCAGGGAATAAAGTTAGTTACGAAGATCTCAAACAGATGTTGGGATTTTTAGATCGAAAACAATTGTGGGATCTTTTGGAAAGTTTGTTGAAAAAAGATAGGAAGACGGCACTCAATCAACTCGATATTTTTTATCAAGCGGGAAGCGATTTGAATCGGCTTGCTCAAGATTTACTCGCCAATATTCGCAATATTTTATTGATCAAATCGTTGGGGAATGTGCCGGAGTGGTTGGATCTTCCAAAAGAAGAGAGAACCACACTTGAAAAGTTGAGTGCGTTGGTGAGTCTTGAAGAATGCGATCAGCTCTTTAGTCTTGTCTATCGCACAACGGAAGAGGTTGCCAGATCACAATTTCCAAAGATGGTTTTTGAAGTTTATTTGGTCAGGATGACACAAGTGACACAGGTTATTCCACTGTCAGAGGTTTTGGAAAAATTGGATCAAATGGTTGGACAGTCCCCCCCACCTGTTCTCCTCCCCCTCGTGGGGGGAGGAATAAAAGGAGAGGGTGGTCGTGGAAAAGGTTGGGCAGATTTCGTCAGCTGGCTCCAAAAAGAAAAACCTCAGTGGGCCTCTATTGTGGGCCACGGCCAGTTGATAGAAATCGGGGAAAAGCTTGTTACTCTTGGATTTGAAGAAGGTTCTGTTTATGGTGAGATGTTACAGGAGGAGGATCGCAAAAAACAGTTTGGGGAATTAACGCTCAAATTTTTTGGAAAGCCGTTGGGGCTAAGAGTTGTTTCTGTACAACCACAAACTTCCGCAAAAGTTGATGCTCAAGAGCGGAAAAAAAGTTTGAAGAATCAAGCATTAGCACATGAATCGGTCAAAGAGGCCGCCAATATTTTGGGTGCGATTGTTGAAGAAGTCCGCACAGACTTGGATAAATAATGTATGGATTTAGGCGATCTTTTCAAACAAGCTGAAAAATTAAAAGAAGAATTAGCAAAACGTCAAGAGGAATTGGCCTATAAAATTTTTGAGGGCGAGTCGGGCGCAGGGATGGTGGTGGCTAAGGTCAACGGTCGCCATGAGTTGGTCTCATTAAAAGTCGATCCGGAACTTTTTAACTCCAAAGATGCGTCGATGATGGAGGATTTAGTCAAAGCCGCCGTGAACGATGCTTTTGCGAAGGCAAAAAATGAAGTGCAAGGATTATTTTCCAAAATGATGATGGGTGGGGGAGCATGACTAGCCCAATCGACAAATTGGTTCATGCGTTGGGAAAATTGCCGGGGGTGGGTGAAAGGACGGCTACCAGGCTTGCTTTTTTTCTGCTGAGGGCCCCCAAGCAGATCGCGAAGGATTTAAGTGAGGCACTCAAAGAGCTTCATGATAAGGTCAAGCTCTGTTCCGTTTGTTGTAACATTGCCGACAAAGACCCGTGTCGGTTTTGTTCGGGTGGGAGGCGCGATCAAAACTTGATTTGTGTGGTGGAAGAGCCCTCCGATGTGAGTGCCATTGAAAAGACGGGGGCTTTTCGAGGGGTCTATCATGTGTTGCATGGAGCCCTATCGCCACTGGATGGGATAGGCCCGGAAGATTTGAAAGTTCAGGAATTGTTAAACCGGCTGAAGGATTCTCATCCCAAAGAGATCATCTTGGCCACCAATGCCAATGTGGAGGGGGATGCGACATCACTCTATCTGGCTCGTTTGTTAAAACCGTTGGGAGTTCGCATAACCCGCCTTGCCTCCGGCATTCCAGTCGGCGGAGAGCTGGAATATCTCGATGCCTCCACTTTATCAAAAGCCCTTGAAGACCGCAGGGAAATGAATTAGGATCCCACCATGGCTTTCATTAACGAACAGACTAAAGAAGTGAATTGCAAGGTGGTTTATTACGGTCCCCCTCGCTGTGGAAAATCGACCAGCCTGCGCTATATTTATGAGAGTGTGAAGGAAGAGAAACGGGGTGAGTTGGTTTCCCTTGCCGGCAAAAGTGATAAAACCCTCTTCTTTGATTTTGTCCCTTTGAGTCTTGGAAAGTTTAAAAACTATCAAATCCGTCTTCATTTATATACGGTGCCAGGGGATGTGGCTTATGAAAGTGCCCGAAAAATTATTTCCAAGGGTGTTGATGGTGTTGTTTGTGTGGCCGATTCGCAATTAGAAAAATTAGAGTCGAATTTACAATCCATGATGGAGCTCAAAGAGATGGTGGAAGAGATGGGAGAAGATTTTGAAACACTCCCACTTGTTTTTCAATACAACAAGCGTGATCTTGCCAATCCAGTTCCCATCGGGGAACTTCGCCAATTGTTGAATCCTAGAAAAGTTCCTGATTTTGAAACGGTTGCCACACAGGGTAGAGGTGTCTACGATGCCCTAAAGGCAATTGCAAAAGAAGTCCTGAAAAGTCTCCGTAAATAGCAAATCCTAAATTCTAAGCACTAAATCCTAAACAAATTCTAATAACCCAAATCCAAATGTTCCAAACGGATTTGTTTTGGATTTTGGTAATTAGGATTTTGAATTTGTTTAGAATTTCGGATTTAGAGTTTAGAATTTAAAATGGTTTGGATGGGACTTTTTCCCAATCCTTTAAAAATTTATCGATGCCGGCATCGGTTAAAGGATGCTGCATCAGTTGTTTGATGACGGCAAAGGGGAGTGTGCAAATATGGGCACCACAAAGGGCTGCCTCTTTGACATGGATAGGATTTCTCACACTGGCAACGAGCACTTCTGTTTTGTAGTTATAATTTTTGTAGATTTGAACGCACTCGCGAATCAAATCCATTCCTGTTTCACTAATGTCATCGAGTCTTCCCACAAAAGGGCTAACGATTGTTGAACCGGCCTTGGCAATGAGCAATGCCTGATTGGGCGAAAAACAAAGTGTGCAATTTGTTTTGATTCCTTCAGAGGTCAGTTGTTTGATGGCCTTTAAACCTTCCGTTGTGCTTGGAATTTTGACAACCACGTTAGGGGCATAATCAGCAAGTCGATGCCCTTCATCAATCATCCCTTTCGCTGTCAAGCTGACTGTTTCTAGACTCACCGGTCCCTTGACCTCCTGCAAAATTTCCTTGGCAACTGTTTTGAAGTCACGACCCGTTTTGGCAATCAGCGTTGGGTTGGTGGTCACTCCATCCAACACCCCCATGGCATTGGCCTCTTTGATTTCGTTGATATCCGCAGAATCGATAAAGATTTTCATGATAAGCTCCTTAATATGGCCCTCTATATTCTTTTAAGATGCTAAGCAATGGTTTTTTTGATAAAAGGGATCCTTATGAAGGCTGATTTGGTTCCACTCATTGTGGGTATTTTGGTTTTCCTCTCCAGTCTCATTTCTCTGAGAGTTGGCTTGTCGGTGGCCATTATCGAAATTCTTCTCGGTGCTGTTGCTGGCAATTTGGGTCTGGAGCCTCAAGATTGGATGCTTTATCTGGCCAGTTTTGGCGGAATCGTTCTAACTTTTCTGGCTGGGACTGAAATTGACACACAATTAATGAAGGAAAAATTCCGGACAAGTTTTCTGATTGGTTTCTCTTCTTTCCTGCTCCCTTTTGTTGGGGTTTTTCTTTATGTCCGTTATGTTTCTCTTTGGAATTTCCATGCATCTTTGATTGCAGGGACCGCCCTTTCCACAACTTCACTGGCAGTCGTCTATTCCGTTCTTGTGGAAACGAATCTATCCAAGACAGAAATTGGTAAAATCATCATGGCATCAACATTTATCACCGATATGGGAGTGGCATTGGCCTTGAGCATTCTGTTTATCAAACCGACTCTTTATACTTTAATTTTTCTGGTTGTTTCTGTCGTGGTCATCTTTTTTGCCGCTAAATTTTCCCACACTGTTTTTGATAATCCCAAGCTGAAAAATAAAGTGATCGAACCCGAGATCAAATACCTTTTCTTGCTCTTGCTTGTGTTTATGTATTTTGCAAATCTGGGAGAAGGGCACGCTGTCTTGCCGGCATTTTTGCTGGGGCTTTTGATGTCCAAACATTTTGACGAGACCAAAGAAACAAAAGTCGTTCGCAATCGCTTGAGAACGGTTGCCTACGCGATTATCACTCCCATATTTTTTATCGTTGGGGGGATGAAAGTTTCCTTAAGGCTTATTTTGTCTGCGGCAGGCCTGTTCGCAATTCTTTTTGCGATCAAACTCTTGACGAAATTCCTCGGTGTCTATTTTCTTGCAAAGAAATATATTCCCAATGGGAGTATGTATACGACATTGCTCATGAGCACTGGCCTCACCTTTGGAACGATTGCCAGCGTGTTTGGTCTTCATTCCGGGTTTATCAATCAGGTCCAGTATTCTGTTTTGATCGGCGTTGTTATTGCCAGTGCGGTTATCCCAACCTTTATTGCTCAAAAGTGGTTTATGCCCCTCCATTCGGAAGACCTTGTGGAATTGAATTCTACTCCATCTCCAGAATAAAAAAGAAAATTGTCATCAATATGAGCCCAAGAGGAATTCCCAGTTTTGCCCACTCTTTGCTTTTAATTTTGAGTTTTGAAGCGGCGATGATGTTGGGAATATTGCCGGGAATCAACATTCCACCTGCAATCAAAAGTCCCATGAGTAATTTTTTGATTTGAATGGGTGTCATGGCAGGGCTGATTTCGGCGGCCGTGAGGGTGGCGTTATCCAAAACAGCAGAGGTGATATTGATCCAATAAAGGATATCTCCGGAGAGTTGGATCACATAGGTATCGATGACCGGTTTAAAACCTTGACCCAAAAAGACGAGTGCCATTACAAAAAGATAGACCTTGCCGGCCCTTAGAAAAATTTGTGGGTAGGCTTCTTCTCGTTGTTCGGCTTCCAATCCTTTTTTAGCCAGGTGGCCATGAAAAAAGATGGAAAGTATGGCTAGAGCCAGCACGGCAACGAAAACCTCGATTCCCAAAAGTTTGGCCAGATACCAAAAATTGACTTCCGGCCATGATCTTAATTTGGCGATGGCGATTGTTGAGAGGGGCTCGCCGATGGGAGTTAGGACAGCACCGATTCCGATTGCAAAACAGGCAATGATCACCAAATCGGTCTCATGTTTTTTGTCGAGTTGAAGCATGCTAATGACTTCAACCAAGACCAAAGCAGCGATGATGGCGGTGATGATGCTGGAGGCCATTCCAAGAATAAGTGTTAAGAAAAAAACAAAGACCGGAATAGAAACTTTTTTAAGTGCTGCTTGAATAAACTGGTCGAGAAAGGTTCTTCCCCATTTGAAAAGGAGTCCAAAGGCAAGGACGGCCAATGTAATTGGGATGGGTTCTAAAAGGGCTTCCTCAATAAGATGCCCACTCATCTGCTTGGCAATCAACGCCGCGGCGATTCCCATGACAAACAAAAAAACTTCTAAATTGTGCTCAATTTTTTTGGATGCGAAAGGAAGAACCAAAACAATAGCTAAAATGGCACAAAGTCCAAGTGTAATCATAAAATCCTAAATCCTAATATCTAAATTCTAAACAAATTCCAAATCCTAAATTCAAATGTTCCAAACGGTATTTATTTAGAATTTTG
This sequence comes from Deltaproteobacteria bacterium RIFCSPHIGHO2_01_FULL_43_49, assembly GCA_001798075.1. Lineage (GTDB taxonomy): Bacteria > UBA10199 > UBA10199 > SPLOWO2-01-44-7 > SPLOWO2-01-44-7 > SPLOWO2-01-44-7. The sequence goes on from MGRG01000012.1 coordinate 316,774, forward strand.
AATTTTGGTCATTAGGATTTGTTTAGGATTTCGGATTTAGAATTTAGTATTTGTAGTAACTCGGCCACGGTATTTTTAAGCAGAGGGTGAATCCAATCGGGGGCGATGTCGTTCAAAGGTCTCAAAACAAACCCCCGTTCGTGTAGGTGGGGGTGGGGGATTGTCAGGTCGGGTGTGTTAACAATTTGGTCTTCATAAAATAAAATGTCTAAATCAATGATGCGCGGCTGCCATTTTTTTTCGGAAGCCCTGCGCCCCATTTCATACTCAATTGTCTTACAGGTTTTAAAAAGTTCCGACGGGCTTAAGTCCGTTTCAATTTGGACCACCCCATTTAAAAAATCAGGGTGGTTTTCTCCTGGGAGAGTCAATGCTTTGGTCTCAACCCATTTAGAAACTTTAAGGAGTTTGATGTGGGGATGGTCTTTTAAGAGTTGAACAGCACGCTTACAGTTTTTTTGTCTCTTTCCTAAATTGGAACCGAATGCTATGAAGACTGCGCAAGTCATGTACATTTTTACTTGGCATAAAATGAGAGTTAGTGCAAACTATGGATAGCGAGGCTCCAATGGCAGTTCAGAATCCCATAAAGGCTAAACGTGAAGAAATCCTGCGCATTGCTGCAAGGCATGGAGCACGTAATGTGCGTTTTTTTGGATCTGTGGCGCGAGGAGAGGCCAGGACAGGCAGTGACATCGATTTTCTAGTTGAAATGGAAAAGGGGCGAAGTCTTTTGGATCATGTGGCTTTGTGGCAAGACTTGGAAGAACTGCTTGGTTGTAAAGTAGACGTAGTGACAGAAAAATCCCTTCATTGGTATATTCGTGATCGCATTCTCAAAGAAGCCCTTCCTTTATGATGTGTTGATTCATGGTTATATGGGCGTCGATTTAGACGAAGTTTGGAGTATTGTTGAAAATCAATTGGCGGACCTCAAGGCAAAGATCAACGCTATTTTACAGAAATTGTGAGATTTTGTGGGGCACTTTTGTAACTCATTAAATTTTTTGAATTCTGCTGGCAGCCTCAATTAATTTTTCTTTAGGGGCTGTTAACGAAAATCGAATAAAACCTTCACCCGCTTCTCCGAAGGCCGTTCCCGGCGTGACGACCACTCCGGAGTTTTCCACCAAATGGGTCGCATATTGAGACGAAGTCGCTCCAGTCGTTGGAACTTCCATCCAGAGATAAAAAGAGGCCTTTGGAGGATTTACTTTGAACCCCATTTTTTTTAAAGCCTCGACGAAACTATCGCGACGATCTTGGTAAGTCTTTCGAATGACCGGTGTTAATTCTTCTTCGTGATCGAGGGCATAGGTTCCTGCTTCTTGAATGGCTGCAAACTGCCCTGAGTCAACATTTGTTTTAATTTTGGCCAGGCCTTTCAATATTTCCGCGCTGCCTACTGCAAATCCAATTCTCCAACCGGTCATATTAAAAGTTTTGGAAAGAGAGTGGAATTCGATACCAACTTCTTTGGCACCCGATGTTTGTAGAAAACTTAAAGGCTTCTGATTATCGTAATAAATTTCAGTATAGGCTGCATCGTGGCAGATGATCGTTTGATGTTTTTTAGCAAAGTGGACCACCTCTTCAAAAAACTTCCGATCCGCGACAGCCGCTGTCGGGTTATTAGGGTAATTGATATGCATCAATTTTGCTTTTTGAGCGATGTTATCCGGAATTAGTTTTAAATCAGGCAAAAAATTGTGTGTTTTATGCAATGGCATCAGATAGGGGAGCCCCCCCGCGAATTTTGTGGCGACGGGATAAACCGGATAGCCAGGTGTTGGCACCAATACGATATCGCCCGGATCGACAAAGGCATAATGAATGTTGGCGATCCCCTCTTTGGAACCGATCAGTGCAAGAACTTCTGTTTGAGAATCTAGTTTTACACCAAATCTCTTAAGGTACCATTTGGCCACAGCTTCGCGAAATTGCTGAGTTCCTTCGTAAGGAGGGTAGCGATGGTGTTCCGGTTGAGCGCACGCAATTTTCATGCAACCCACAATGGGTCCTGGGGTAGGGAGATCCGGGTCTCCAATACTCAAATCAATCAAATTTTTCCCTTTTGCACGAAGCTCTTTTTTCTTTTTGTCGAGTTCCGCAAAAGGATAGGGAGGAAGCTGCTGAATACGTTTAGAATAATTCATTTTAGTACGCTGGTACGATAGTACGATAGTACGATGGTAAAATCAAGAAGACACTAAGCTCAATACATCTGCCATCGAATAGAGTCCAGGTTTTTTGCCGACAATCCACTTCGCAGCTTTGAGAGCCCCTTCAGCAAAGACTTTTCTATCGATCGCTCGGTGAAGGATTGCCAAATGCTCCGATGGAGAACCAAAAACAATAGTGTGATCTCCTACCACATCTCCTTCACGAAGCGATTGGATCGGAGGTTTTACACCCGTTGTTTCTTGAACAATCATCCCCATCATTTTGGCTGTCCCTGAGGGCTGATCTTTTTTGCGGATATGATGCGTTTCAGAAATTTCTACCTGATAATCTTTCCCCACAGCTTTTGCGGCCAGTGCAATCATCTGAAACATCAAATTCACCCCCACCGACATGTTTGGGGAATAAACAATAGGAATAGTTTGCCCTGCCTCTTTGAGGCTCCCCATTTGATCGCTACTTAAGCCGGTTGCCCCAATCACAATCGGTTTTTTATGTTGGAGGGCTAATTGTAAATGATGGTTGGTTGCCTCAGGAAGACTAAAATCGATGATCACCTCTCCATGCTGAATGCTTGTCTCCAACGGAGATTGTTTCGAAACCTTGCCAACCACTTTCCAATCTTTGGAATGTTCGGCCAGTTGACAAATCAATGTTCCCATTCTGCCCGTTGCACCACAAACGACCAGTGAAATCATATCAGCTCTTCTTTCTTGAGGACTTCTTTCAACTTTATTTTATTTTTTTGTTCCATAGGGCAAAGTGGCAAACGAAATTCTTCCTTGCATTTATTCATCATTGCCAGAGCTGTTTTGACCGGTATTGGATTCGTTTCAATGAACAAAATTTTGTTTAAAGTTTGCAAGCTTTCGTGTTCGATTAGAGCCTCTTTTCTATTATTGTTTAAAAAATCTTTCCAGACTTTTGCCACTCTTTTGGGAACAATGTTTGCAGTGACAGAAATGGTGCCGTTTCCCCCCAACATATATATTTGTGTGTTGAGCGCATCATCTCCGGAGACAACAGAAAAATGGTCTGGTGTCTCTTTGATGATCTGATCGATTTGCTCCAATTTTCCGGAAGCCTCTTTGACCCCCACAATGGTGGCAATTTTCGAGAGTCGAATGACCGTTGTTGCTTCCAGATTGACTGCGGTTCTTACTGGGACATTGTAAAGAACCATCGGCAGGTCCACCGCTTTTGCAATGGCCTCAAAGTGTTGAAACAAACCTTCCTGGGTCGGTTTGTTGTAATAAGGTGTGACTTGCAGTGTTCCTTGTGCGCCGGCTTTTTTCGCCTGTTTGGTTAGTTTGATCGCATTTTCGGTCGCGTTGGAGCCACATCCAGCCAGCACAGGGACCCTTCCAGAAACTTGTTCCACTGTGACAGAAACGACTCTTTCATGTTCTTCATAGCTGAGTGTTGGGGCTTCTCCTGTTGTGCCGCAGGGAACCAGGCAGGAGGTTCCCTCAGCGATTTGCCAATCGATAAGATGACGCAAAGCCTTCTCATCCACCTTTCCATTATCAAAAGGGGTGATAAGGGCTGTCATCGATCCTTCAAAAAGTAATTTCATCAGACGCGGATTTGACCTTCAAAAACTTTTTCGGCGGGGCCAGAAAGCCAGACGGTATTATTATTGCGGTTCCATTCGACTTCCAATTTGCCACCCGGAAGTTCCACTTTAGTTTTGCGATCGGTAAAACCATTCAGCACGCTAGCCACCAATGATGCCGCAGCTGCCGTGCCACAAGCTAGTGTTTCTCCAACACCACGCTCCCACACTCTTACTTTTATTTCATTCGTCGACAGAACATTGACGAAACTAACATTAGTACGATGTGGAAAAAGGTGATAGTTTTCAAGGAGGGGCCCAAATTTTTCCACGGGAAAGGTATCTAAATTTTCTTGAAAGATGATACAATGAGGATTGCCTAAAGAAAGACAGGTGATTCTGAAATCTTTACTTTCAATTTTTAAAGGGCGATTGATGATTCTTCCGCTTAAATTTACCGGAATTTCTTTTCCCTTCAGCTTTGGTTCTCCCAAATTGACGTCAACATTTTTTGAAGTGACACGAACTTGTCTAATGCCGGCCAGTGTTTCAATGTTCATCTCTTTTTTCTGTGTGTATTTCGCCTCTTTAATATAGCGGGCAAGACAGCGAATACCATTTCCACACATTTCGGCCTCTGAGCCATCGGCATTGAAAATCTGCATTTTGAAGTCGGCCTTGCGTGATTTAGACAAAAGAAGCATCTGGTCACCCCCAATGCCATATTTGCGGTTACAAATCTTTCTGGCCAGGCGTTGAGGGTTTTGGGGTTTCGATTTGAGACAATCTATAATGATGCAGTCGTTCCCAGCCCCTTGCATCTTGATAAAATGGATCGGTTTTTGGTTAACGGCCATACAAATTGCTCTAAGTAGCTGAAATCATTATAAAAAAACTTAAGAGATACTAGCAGGCTCAATTTTGGGTGTCAAGTTTTATATGGATGCCTTAAGGACCTTTTCCTTGACTTTTGGGGCAGGTGTATACATACTTAAACCTAGTTAGATTCCAAAAATCCTCAGTAAAATAGAAAACATATCGAACAATCCAATCCATAGAAAGAACGTGAACCCGCCTAGAGGAGGAACAATATGCATTTAAGTGAGCTAAAGGCCAAGAAGATTGGTGAGCTTTTGGAAACAGCCCATCAAATGAGTATCGAGGGGGCTGCGAATTTGCGTAAACAGGAGCTGATTTTCGCCCTCTTGCAAGCCCACGCTGAAAAAAGTGGGGCCATTTATGGCGAAGGGGTTTTGGAATGCCTTCCCGACGGTTTTGGATTCTTAAGATCTCCCGATTACAACTATCTCCCCGGTCCTGATGATATTTATGTCTCTCCCTCCCAGATTCGTCGTTTTATGATGCGCACGGGTGATACCGTTTCAGGGCAGATTCGTCCTCCAAAAGATTCGGAGCGTTATTTTGCGTTGCTCAAGGTGGAGCAAATCAATCTAGAACCGGCCGACGAAAAGAGGGAAAAAATTCTTTTTGATAACCTGACACCTTTATACCCAGAGTCTAGACTTAATTTGGAATTCGATAAAAATAATTATTCAACCCGTATTATGGATTTGCTATCGCCTATCGGTAAAGGACAGCGTGGATTGATTGTTTCTCCTCCGAGGGCTGGCAAAACGATTTTGCTTCAAAACATTGCGAATGCGATCACTAAAAATCATCCCGAAGTGAATTTAATTGTGTTGCTCATCGATGAGAGACCCGAAGAAGTGACCGATATGCAGCGCAATGTTAAAGCAGAGGTGGTCTCTTCTACCTTTGATGAGCCTGCACAGCGCCACGTTCAGGTGGCCGAGATGGTTTTGGAAAAGGCGAAGCGTTTGGTTGAAAATAAAAAGGATGTGGTGATTCTTTTAGATAGTATTACTCGTTTGGCCAGAGCCTATAACGCCGTGGTTCCACCTTCTGGTAAAATTCTTTCAGGGGGTGTTGATTCAAACGCCCTTCACAAGCCGAAACGTTTCTTTGGCGCCGCCAGAAATATTGAGGAGGGTGGTTCCTTGACCATCATGGGGACTGCCTTGATTGATACCGGTAGTCGGATGGATGAAGTCATTTTTGAAGAGTTTAAGGGAACCGGCAACATGGAAATCATTCTCGATCGTAAGCTGATGGAAAAAAGAATTTTCCCGTGCATGGATGTTGCCAAATCAGGAACGAGAAAAGAAGAGCTGCTGATCCCAGAAAATGTTTTACAACGCGCTTGGTTGTTACGCAAACTCCTGACTCCCATGAGTACGGTCGATGCGATGGAGTTTTTGTTGGACAAAGTTCGTCCAACCAAAACCAACAAAGAATTTTTGGACAGCATGAATTCTTAATAATCACGGGGAGCTACGGTAATTGCATTCGCAATGCGTGAAATTCCTGGCACTTCCAGTTTAAATCCATTCAGACTAAAGTAGAGTTGGCTAGAGCCTCCGCCATCCAGATTTAGGGCATCAACGCATTCCAATCCTCTGAACAGATTTGCGAATTCTTCCATCGATATTTCATCGTTGGCTGTGACGGCTATAATAATATTGCCATTGCGACGAATCCCAACCCCAGACCTTCTGGCCAACGAGGGTTTGAATTGAGGAATCTCTCCGTTTACGACTAATCTGGGACCCACTTGAAGGGCCATTTCTGTTTCTGCGTTTGCTTTGAATGAGCGAAGAGGGATAATGGCCGGTTTTTCTTTTGCTATCTGAAAAATGGCCCACCAGCTGGTAGGATGCAAAGGATTGATTGTCTTGCCGTCACGAACTAGCAGGCCTAGTGACTTATGTTCTGGGCTAAAGAAACCGCCGTTGATCACCAAAGCCGCCTTCGATTTTTTAGCAATCATTTGTGCAGTCGTGTCGACCTCACCTAAATCCTTTGCGGTGATGACAGAAAACTTGAAAAGTTTCGGATCGATCTGAAAGATGTGTGTGTCGTTGATAACCGTGTAGGAAAGTCCCCCGGCAATCGGTTTCCAGGAGTAGGCATGCACGTTGTTCGAAATGCAAAAATCAAAAATCAAAATGCAAAATGACAACCCAAAACTCAAAATTTTGAATTTTAGTTTGTAATTTTGATGTTTGACATTTGATATTTTATTTTTATTTATTGCCATAAATTCACTTCTGCCCCTTCTTTTAATTTGTCTTGCCCTTCCGTTACCACCATATCGGCATCGGTCAGCCCTTCCATAACTTCTGTCAATTCTGGATTATCGGGGTTGGGCCTTGTGTAGATTCGCACACGCCATGCTCTGTTTTGGCGAACGATATAAACGTATTCACGATTACTGTCATTCAAAACAGCTTTTGTGGGAATGCTCAGAACTTTCACTTTTTGAGGGCTGACAAAGTGGACTTGGGCATTCATGCCGCTTTTAAAAAGGGATCGAGAGTTGGGAAGGGCAGCCCTTACTTCAAAAGTTTTTTTGGCGGGATCGAGTTCTGGACCGATAAAAATAATGGGGGCTGTAAAGGCCTGATTGCTAAAATCTTCCACTTTGACATTGATGTTCATTCCTTTGGTGACAGCGGGGGCGTCTGCGGCCGGAAGATTAAAGCTCACATGAATGGGATCGGGTTTGACAATCGTTATTAACGTCTGTTTGGCAACCGCTTCGACACCATTCGTTACATTTTTCGCAGTGACCATGCCAGAAATTGGAGCGTTGACCACGACTTGTCTCACTTGGCTTTCCAAAAGGGCGATATCAGCTTTAAGCCGTTCTACTCCTGCTTCAATTGTTTTGACCTCGGATTCCAGCGATTCCGCCAATGATTTGTCAATTTTACCCTCTTCTAACAAACGATCCTTATTTTTGAAAAAGTAGTTGTTTTTTTCGAGAAGGGCTTCTTGTTCCATACGTTGGGCTTTGATTTGGGACAATTTTAAGGCGAACTCTTGTTCGTTTAGATAAAGGATGGGGTCGCCTTGATTGACACTATCCCCCATGTTGACTGCTACTCGATCGATTTTAACATCCATCGGAAACAAGATATCGGCCTTTTCACTGGGGATGAGTGTTGCCGATAGAGCAATCGTTGCCTGTTTTTCCTCAACGATCGGTTTGTCGACACTGACGGCAACTTTCCCATTTGAAAATAATCCCCCGGGCCCTCCACGGGAACAACCGAAAAGCATTAGAAGAATCAGAAAAATTGTACGCGACATTGAATAGATTATTATATCGGTAGGGGTTATGAAACAAGTAAAAGTTGGGGGATTTGTTCAAAATGCTTATCTCTGGTAAATAGTTGGAGATCATGTTGTATTGTTAGGGCCGCGAGCCACAAGTCGTTGGTCGGAATGGGTGTCCCCTGTCTTTTTAGCTGATTGAAGAGGCGTGCATAGTGGTGGGTGGTATTTTCATCTGGGAACAAAGAATCGACCCGTGGTGAGTTGAGAAAGCGAATCAAGAAGCGCTCATTCACTAATCCTCTTTTCCCACTTTGAAACCCAGCACGAAGTTCTCCAAGAACGATGTAGGGAAGAAAGATTTGCTGCGCTTGCTGGATGGTAGCGGTTACCTCAGGAACGCCTCGGCAGAAGTCGACATAGCGGTTGGTATCAATAGCGATTTTCATTTATTTCCAAAGTTGTGGATCTATCTTGTTTTGTTCTTCCAGTGAGCGATCGAATTCGGGGTCTTCTTGCCATTTTCCAATCAAATCATCGAGGTCATGAAAGATGATAGTCTCTGGCGAAACGCCAACAGCCTTTGTTAACGAATCCACCAGCACTGTATTGAGGCTTTTCCCCTCTGTTTTTGCCTTTTGCTTTAAAGCCCTGTCTACAGTTGTTGAAATTCCTCGAATCGTATATTGTTTTTTTGCATGCATACTCATGCCTGCATTGTAGGCATATACATGATTCTTGTCAATGGCGTTTTTACTTCATCAGACATTCTTCACTCCTTGAACTTTAAGGAGGCGCTGGAAATCTTTTTGATAACTATATGAAATCATTTATCTTCTCTCTCTCTCAAAAATTTTTCAAAAATCCGCAACTTATTTTGATTTGTGACGATAACTTAGTTAGACATATCTAAAGATATTACGGAGGTTCTTATGACCGAGATTAATCGAAGTGCTTGTGACCGATATGCTTATGGACGCAAGCAAGATTTTCAAGATGAAATCAAAATTGCTCAGGAGTGTGCTGATGAACGGAAAGCGGAAACTGGCCTGCCCCACTTTGTAAAAGTGGAGAATTTTTATGCAGGTGATGGCTTGGGACATATTAATGTAACAGTTGAAGTTGGTTTTAAAGATGATCCTGTTTGTTCCCGAAAGGGGGTTTTTCGAAACTGGTGGTTTGGCAATAACAAAGCCGAAGCAGAAAAGTGTGCTCAGCGTTGGACTCAAGCAACGGGGAAAGAATATGCTGCTGAATTAGTAGAAATTAATTGGTTAACCAGAAATGACTATCGTATAGTTGAGAAAAATCGAGAGGTTGTTTGTACTCCATCAACAAATTATTCCACCCATCAAGACAACCCTGCAGTTTATGATGTGAAGGTCTGCCTAAATTATTTGGCAAAAACTTTAGGAAAACCATATCATGCCGTTCAAATATGGGAACGCGATGATTTTGGGCTTTATGCTTATATTGAATTCCGAGAAGGTTATAGCCACGAACATCTCAGTAGCGATTGCAATTTATTAGAATCAACCAGACAATACTGTTCTGCAACTTAGAAATAAGCGCACACCTTGCATCTCCCCAAACTGAATCCACCTGTTTTTTTCTCTACAATTGACGCTTCAAAATCGCCATGTTAGCGCAATTCCACTATGGTCGACATGGATACCCTAACCTCGCTTTGCAAACGGCGGGGGTTTGTTTTTCAATCGAGCGAAATCTATGGTGGTATCAATGGCTTTTGGGATTTTGGGCCGGTTGGTGTGGAACTCAAGCGCCGCGTCAAAGATTCCTGGTGGAAGCGGATCGTTCAATGGCGCGAAGATGTCGTAGGGCTCGATACCAGTATCATTGCCCACCCCCAAACATGGGTCGCCTCTGGCCATGTCAGTCATTTTTCAGACCCGATGATCGACTGCAAGAAGTGCAAAAGACGCTTCCGCGCCGACGAAATTAACCCTTCGACAAGCTCAGGGCACGGAGAGAAAAAATGTCCCGAGTGTGGTGGTGAGCTGACGGAAGCACGTCAATTCAATCTCATGTTTCAAACCTATGTCGGGGCCAACCAGGATGCGGCTTCGCTTGCCTACTTAAGACCAGAGACCTGCCAGTCAATTTTTACCGAATTCAAAAATGTTCAGAGTGTGGCCAGGCTTAAAATTCCCTTTGGCATTGCACAGATTGGCAAAGCCTTTCGAAACGAAATCACGCCGCGCAATTTTATTTTTCGTTCCCGTGAGTTTGAACAGATGGAATTGGAATTTTTCTGTCATCCCAAAGAGTCGCAAAAATGGTATGAATATTGGGTGCAAGAGCGCTTCGACTGGTTTTTATCAATCGGTGTCAAAAAGGAAAATTTAAGATTACGGCCACATGCCAAAGATGAGTTAGCTCATTATGCCAAGGGTTGCACTGACATCGAATTTCAAATGCCTTTTGGTTGGTCCGAACTGGAAGGGATTGCCGATCGTAGCGATTATGATTTGAGCCAGCATATCAAGACATCGGGCAAGGACCTCGATTATTTTGATGAGGAGACAAAAGCGAAATTTGTTCCAGCAGTCGTTGAGACTTCTGTCGGTGTTGATCGTACCTGCCTTTCTTTGCTCATCGATGCCTATCGTGAGGAAGAGGTGAAGGGAGAAAAAAGAATCGTGTTGGGATTTCACCCAACGATAGCCCCTTTTCAAATTGCCGTTTTCCCCCTTTCTGGAAAATTACGGGAGCCAGCCATCAAACTGGAAAAAGATTTACGCAAATATTTTGCGGCCGATTATGATGAGGCGGGTTCGATTGGAAAACGCTATCGCCGCCACGACGAAGTAGGCACACCGTTTTGCATTACCTATGACTTCCAATCTGATCAAGATCATGCTGTCACGGTTAGAAATCGTGATACCATGCAGCAAGATCGCATTGCAATCGATCAGCTCGTTCGTTATTTGAACGACAAATTTTCTTCATAACAATGAAAACCATTTACGCCTTTGGCGAGGGAAAGGCTGAAGGGGATAAATCAATGAAAGATCTCCTCGGTGGCAAAGGGGCCGGTCTTGCCGAGATGTGTCGTTTGGGTCTGCCGGTTCCTCCCGGGTTCACGATCACGACAGAGATTTGTAATTATTATTACGCACACCAACGTCAATATCCAAAGGAATTGGAATCGCAGGCCGCAAAGTCCTTAAGCCACATCGAAAAAATCATGGGAGAAAAGTTTGGGGATCCCGAAAAACCCCTCTTGGTTTCGGTCCGTTCGGGTTCCAGGGCCAGCATGCCGGGGATGATGGATACAATCCTCAACTTAGGCCTCAATAAGAAAACACTCAAGGGTCTGACCGAACAATCAAAAAATATAAAATTTGCCCAGGACAGTTTTGAACGTTTGAAACACATGTTTCAAGATGTGGTTGGTAAACCATTGCCGGAGAATCCTCAGGAACAATTATGGGAGGCGATTGCTGCGGTGTTTGAATCATGGAACAGCAAGAGGGCCATCGAATATCGCCGTATCAACCGCATCCCTCAGGATTGGGGGACGGCTTGTAATGTGCAGGCGATGGTTTTTGGCAATATGGGAGACGATTCAGCGAGTGGAGTCGCCTTTACAAGAGATCCCTCGACAGGCGAAAAAAGATTTTTTGGAGAATACTTGAGAAATGCACAAGGGGAAGACCTCGTGGCAGGGGTGCGGACCCCCGAACCCTTGGAGCAACTTCAAAAAACTCTGCCTCATTGTTATCAAGAACTGCTTACCTTCTATCAAAAATTGGAACGTCACTATCGCGACATGCAGGATATGGAATTTACGATTCAAAAAGGAAAAGTCTGGATGTTGCAAACCCGCCGCGGTCAGCGAACGGCAAAAGCTGCTGTCAAAATCGCCGTGGATATGGTTTCCGAAGGCTTGATCAATAAAGAAGAGGCACTATTGCGAATCGAGCCTAACCAAATCGATCAACTGTTGCACCCCATGATTTCTCCAAGAACTGCTCGCAAAGTTTTGACCAAGGGGCTTCCTGCATCGCCTGGTGCCGCGGTGGGGCGTGTTGTTTTCACGGCGGAAGAGGCCGTCCAATGGAGTGAAAAAAAAGAGGCCGTCATTCTGGTTCGCTCCGAAACCTCCGCAGAAGATATTCACGGGATGCATGTGGCTCAAGGAATTTTGACCAGTCGCGGGGGGATGACCTCCCATGCCGCTGTGGTCGCTCGAGGAATGGGAAAAGTTTGCGTGGTCGGTTGTGGTGCGATGGAAGTCGACGTGGAAAAGAAAGAATTTTCGGTGAACGGCAAGGTGGTCAAAGAAGGAGATTGGCTCACTATTGATGGGACCACAGGCGACGTGATGCTTGGAAAACTCCCAACGATGGAGCCGGAGTTATCTAAAGAATATCAAACCCTCATGTCCTGGGCGGACGCTGTTCGCAAACTCAAAATTCGCGCCAATGCCGATACGCCAGAAGATGCCAGGCGAAGTCTAAACTTTGGTGCGGAAGGGATCGGGCTTTGTCGCACTGAACATATGTTTTTTGATGAAGATCGGATTCAGGCGATGCGCCAGATGATTGTTGCGGAATCGACAGAAGAAAGAAAAAAGGCCTTGGCCAAACTCAAACCGATGCAAAAAAATGATTTTCTGGGGATTTTTCGAGTGATGAAAGGCTTGCCGGTCACCATACGTTTATTGGATCCCCCTTTGCATGAATTTTTGCCGCAAACCCAAAAAGAGATTCAAACGTTAAGTAAAGAAATTGATGTCCCCGTTGAGAGACTCAAAAAAGCGGTCGATGATTTGAAGGAGATGAATCCGATGTTGGGGCATCGGGGTTGCCGTCTGGGAGTCACCTATCCCGAAATTTATGAAATGCAGATTGAGGCGATTATGGAAGCAGTCTGCGAGTTGAAACGAAATGAAAAGATAGAGGTGTTTCCAGAAATTGAGTTGCCGTTAATCAGTCTCAAAGGGGAAATTCAGCTGCTTCGAAAGTTGTGTGAAGACGTTTGTGAGAAAGTTATGAAAGAAACGGGAGAGCGTATTGCTTATCGCATCGGGACAATGGTGGAAACACCAAGGGCGGCTTTCAGGTCCGATGCCATCGCCCCCCATGCCGATTTTTTTTCGTTTGGGACCAATGATTTGACGCAGACCACATTGGGAATTTCCAGGGATGATGGTTTCAAATTCTTGCCCGAATATGAACAGAAGGGTCTAGTCCGATGTGACCCTTTTCAAACCATCGATTTTGAAGGGGTTGGGGAGTTGATGAAAGTTTGTGTGGAGAAGGCGCGCAAAGTGAAACCCAAAATGGAGATTGGGATTTGTGGCGAACATGGAGGGGATCCTGAGTCGATTGTCTTTTGTCATCAAATTGGGCTCAATTATGTCAGTTGCTCACCGTTTCGAGTTCCCATTGCACGTCTTGCTGCTGCCAGGGCCGTTTTATTGGAAAGGCTTTAGGATCACCCAAAATTCTTCTCCGACCTTTGCGAAAAACGCTTTCATAAATAAGATGGAGCTTCGGGGTCCTGTCCCAAAGGGGCCCCTTTGGGGCCAATTGCATAAGCAACCCACCTTATTTTTAATAGAGCTTGTTTCCTCCGGCTACCTGGCGATGAGGGTGCTGAAAGTACGTGATATTTTTTGGGTCGACCCAAAAAATTCGCTCGACTCTCGCCCCGCCAGTCTTTTATCCCGATAGGGTGTGGCGGGGCTCCGAGACGACTTCTATGTAAGTGGTCAACCACTTTTTAGTGTTTTCATCTTTTGATAACAGACTCCTGGTCTATGCTT
>MGRG01000013.1 GCA_001798075.1 Deltaproteobacteria bacterium RIFCSPHIGHO2_01_FULL_43_49
AAGTGATGCATTATCACGACCTCAATTCGTATCGGGCCAGGAAGGTCAAGCATCCCAAGGAATACAAGTGGTCCTCTTACCGGTTTTATGCACACGGAACACAAGATTGTCTCATTGCTCCCGCTCCCTCCTATTTGGCTTTGGGCAATTCTGCCAAGGAAAGACAGGAAGCTTATCGAAAGCGGGTGGAGCGCATTTTGATCGAAGAGGGGTTTGAAAAGAAGCGTTATTCAAAAAATCAATACATCGGTGATCCGGACTGGGTTCAAAAGCGATATTCCGAAATACAGGAAAAACGAAAGTTGAAACGATTCGCCTACCTCAAACGACAGCAGCGTTTTTATCGGCAATTGCAAGGGGCGCCCTAAAAGAAAAATCCAAACAATGATTCTAAAAACCCCCAAACTCGATGCTGGGGTGTGTCCTTAAGGGACATTTCAAGCCTCAGCACACTCTTTGATGTGACTCTGGACATGGAAAAAGTTCCACTTTGGGAGTCGTTTCACATCTTCATCAAAAACGACCCCAAACACCCATTGCTTTGGGGCCTATTTTCCATTAGTACTCCGTCTGATGGATTCTTTACTTTAAATGGCTGGATAGTGCAATACGAAGAGGAGATCAAATTTATTTAGCAACGGACCGAACCGCCCATAGCAAACTTATGCAAGAACTTGGTTTGCGATCTGCATTTACAAATCTTGAAATTCCTTATCTTGAATTTAAAGGTTATACACAGAGTGGAATGTTCATGGTTCCAAAAAAATAGGTTTGTATGCATATTAAAAATAACATTGTTAAAATATTTCAAGATTCTGTTATTAATGTTTTTAGTGAAGTACTTAAAAAACATGATTTGCAGCTTCGAATAATTGACGAAAGGACTTTCAAACTTTTTTTGGGTAAATTTTGTGTCAAAATTTACTTGGATGAAGGGCATCTTCCAATCGTTTATATAACGATTTCTCTAGAGGCTAATAAACCAGAAATTGGAATATTGAATTTCGTGGAATATCAAAATCCGACATTTGAATATATTGATTTTAGAATTATGAAGCCGGAAGAAATTCCGCAAAAAGTTATGCTACTTGCCAAATTATTTCAAAAATATTGTGGCCCATTTTTACGTGGTGATTTTTCTATTTGGCCGAAGGTCGTCACTTTTGTAGACGAGAAAATCAAAAGAACGGAAAAGAAATAATGGCTTGGTGAAATCTCACTTGAGGGTTAATTTGTGTTTTAAATTCCGGGGACACAGTACTTAATTCGTCGGATATGATCAGAAATCGTAAAGGGGTCAAATCCTTTGTGGTTAAAATAATTTTACGTGTGAGGAAAACTAGACGAAGACAGGAAAAACCTCAGACGGAGGAAAAATAAGCTGAAATCTAAATGAAGGAATACTGACTATTTAGAAAGGAGGTGATGATATGAAGAAGATGTTACTGGTGATTTTGATTGCACTTGTTTCCAAGGCAGCCCTCGCAACAATCTACGATATCAAATGTTTAAATCAAAAAGGAAAATTTTCGGATTGCAAGGTGACCATTGATTCCAGTCAATTAGTCATCGAGTACAAGTCGAAGAAGGAAAAAGAATTTAATGTGAAAATTCCCAAGGGCAACATTAAGGTCTTGTCGGCCGGCGAGTATTCAAGGCGGCGTGTTGCAGAGGCCGTGATTTTTTCTCCATGGCTTTTGTTTAGTAAAAAAACACGTGATCATATTGGCATTGAATATGTGGATGAAAATAGTAGCTCCAAGGCAACCATGTTTGAAATACACAAAAAATATGGCATGGGATTGAAAACAGAGCTGAGGGCCCTCTCTGGCAAAGCCATTGAGGAAAAGTGATTATCAAAAAAAGGAGATTTTATGTATAAAAAATTATGTGCGTTCATTGTAATGATTGCATTTTTGGGCAGTACGTCCTTTGCGGCTGTTTACGACGCAGAATGCCTCAATACAAAAGGGAAAATGGCAGAATGCAAAGTAGCTATTTCCAATAACACGGTGTCGATTCAATCCAAAAGAAAGAGAGATGCGGAACTCAACCGAACAATCGCCGGTCAGAAAATCTCCAAGATTACTGAAGGAGAATATGCAAGGCGGCGAGTCGGAGAAGCAGTTGCTGGAAGCATTGTTTTTCTTCCATTAGCACTGTTTGTTTTTGCAAAAAAGAAAAAGGATCAATTTGGGATTGAATACACGGATGAAAACGGACAAGCAGGGGCCGCGTTGATTTCCGTGAAGAAAAAATACGGAATTCCGCTTGCCAGAGAACTCAACTCAATTAGCGGCTTGGAGATTGTCTTCGACGATTCTGGAAAGAAAAAAATTTCCAAAAAAGAACTCAAAAGAAGAGATCTGATGAATCAACCGATGGAGGCAACCGCGGGAAGTGTTCAGAATAAATAAAGGCAAAGGGGTCTCGACCTTTTCATTTTTTGAGAGGTGTTGTAAAGTCATAAAGGGGTCAAGTCTTGACCTTTTCATTTTTGATGAAAAAATTCCGGGGACACAGTACATAATTCGTCGGATATGATCAGAAATCGTCATTTATCAATCGGCTATTTTTGGGGACTTTATTATTTATCAAGGGGTTAGGATTTCGGTTGTTTTGGCATGGTATGTGCATTGCCAATCAGTATGGGACGATTGGCACGGATTGTGATAGATGGTTGTCCTCACCATGTTATTCAGCGAGGCAATCGGCGCCAGAACGTATTTTTTAATGACGACGATAAAGAGGAATATTTACGTTTAATAGCAAAGCATACAAAAATCGAAAATCTTGAAATATGGGCGTACTGTTTGATGGATAATCATGTGCATTTAATTGTTGTTCCAAATGGACAAGAGAGTTTAGCTAGAGGTGTTGGCGAAACTCATAGGCGATACACTCGGTATGTGAATTTTCGAGAGGGGTGGCGTGGATATTTGTGGCAAGGTCGTTTTCAATCATACCCAATGGACGAAAGGCATCTTTTTATGGCGATCAGATATATTGAGCGCAATCCTGTTCGTGCTGGTATAGTTAGGAGGGCTGAGGATTACCGTTGGTCTAGTGCGAAGGCACATGTTTATTCTTTAGAGGATCCTTTGCTTACGCATCGTGCTAATCTGCTTCAAATGGTAGGGGATTGGGCCAGTTATTTGTCGAACGGGGATTCGGATGAAGAAAAAGGGTTGTTTAGAAAGTCTGCTCGAACAGGCAGGCCATTGGGGAATGATGAATTTATTGAAAAACTTGAAAGAATTACAGGACGCACTTTAAGAAAGCAAAAGTCTGGACCTAAACTGAGGAATTAAGTATTGTGTCCCCGGAATTTTGCGGTTTATCCAACAAATGCTGGGGCATGCCTCCTTGGAGACGACCCAGCTTTATACGCAGGTCAGCATCAAGAAGCTCAAGGAGATTCATCGGGCGACCCACCCCGCAGGGCTTGCCAGATCGCCCAAAACGGGGGGAGAAGAAAATTTAAAGAAGACAATTGATTTAAAGGGGTGTATGGGGGGATAATCATGAGCATGGCAAAGACGAAAAATATTCCGGGCATTATCTATCGCAATGGTAAGCCTTCCGCTGTGGTGCTGGATATCGAGGATTACAAAGAGCTGTTGGAAAAGCTGGAAGATATCGAAGATTTGAAAATGCTCTCCGAGATGAGAAGCGAGCCGTTGGAATTTACCAAGCTGGAAGATTATCTTGGAGAACGTTAAGGTGTATGCGGTCTATCTCGAAAAAGCGGCGCAAAAAGATTTGGACAAGCTGCCGAAAAATCGTTTCGATCAAATCATTTCCAAAATAAAATCCCTTTCTGATAATCCCCGTCCCACTGGGTGTCGCAAAATAACAGGCTCACAAAATGATTGGCGTATTCGGATCGGGGATTATCGCGTCGTTTACGAAATAGATGACAAGGCGAAAGCTGTCCGAGTAATGCGCGCGAGACACCGGCGTGAAGTGTATCGTTAAAAAATAAGGTGGCCCTTCGGGCGGCATTAAATCCCCCGCCCGCCCCAACAATACGGCGGCCCAACCACGAAAGTTACTTGGGGGTGAACAAGGCGCTTTCGCTCGGCACATCGCATAATGCGCATTATGCAACGTGCCCCTCAGGCATGCGGCTTGCAAAGCAACTAAAAAAAGAGAAGTCAACAACGGTGGCAACCCGCATGCCTTCGGGGTCCCCTCGCGAAAGCTTTTACATAACCAGCGTTATGTAAACTTGTTCACCCCCGGCGAGGTGTCCAAGTGGGCCGCCTTCCAACGGTGCCCACGGCCCGTCCGCCCCCAAAGGGGGCTCCCCTCCAGAACATCCGTTTTCATCCCCTGACAATCCATCAGATCCATCAGACGGAGTACGGAAATTGATCAGTAGGGACGTAAATCATGCAGTGGGCATTTTTTAATTCGTTGATTTGTTTGGATTTTTTCTTGGCACGTTTCTTGCTTTGTTTCAATGCATGGCCTATTTGCCCCGCAATCAAATTATTTGGGATGGAGCCATCTTTCACGTCACCTGGCAGTGTCACAACCATAGCTGGTTGCTGGAAAAAGATTGGGCCAAACAGCTCTATTACGATTTATTGCTGAAATACAAAGACCGCTATCAAGTGGTCTTCTACTCCTATCACTTCATGAATAATTCCGGGGACACAGTACATAATTCCAATATCTTGGAGCTTTTTATCATGTCATGAACCGTGGAAAACTCAGACGGACGTGGATTGAAGGGGTAGGCAGGGTTTTGGAGATTTTCTTTTCACTCTCCGTCTGAAGATTCTTGTTAGCTCGCCTTTTTTAAATTCTGTCTTTCTTGCAGTTGTTTCCAGAGTTTTGCAACTGGGCTTTGTGATGATTGAAGTTTTTGCCAAGAATGTTTGGCGGCTTCATCCGTTTTTATCCCCTGATATTCTTTCAAGAGTTTACTTTGTATTGTATTTTTGAGTTCCACACAGTCAAAAGTTTTTTTGTTCATTTAAATCACCTCCTTTGGTGAACGGATATCAATAAAGGGATAACCTTCACGAAGATTAACGGCATTGAAGGCACGTATTTTGTCGAAGTGAACAATATGTTTGAAATTCCAACTCACAATCAAATCTGCTTGTGCCACTGTAGCAATGGCAACATGATGGGCGTCGTTGCTATGGGTGGGGGCGACAACATTAGAAGCCAGGTAAACATCTCGAAGCCGTTCCGTTTCTTTAGAGCGGGTGATGGTTTCAAAACATTCTGGAGGCAGAGCAGTAAGCTCATTTTGAATTTCCAGTGGGGCTAATTCCAATTCCTCGATTAGAAGGTCAGAAATAAGGAAAATAATTTTTTCCTCTCGGGCCATAGTAAAAAGGGTTTTGCTTTCTAAAACAAATTCCTCGTCAAAACAGCCGCCAACGACGGATGTATCAATATAAATTCTTAATCTTTTCACCTTGCCTAAAACTATCATGGAAAAGATGACAAGGGCAATGAAAATATGACCCCCACTCTGATCGGTCATTCCATCTATTATCGCCGTCGCAGATAGCGCTAACCGGTACGTGGTAGCAAAGTATGTGGTAGCGCAGTACGTGGTAGCAAAGTGCTAGGTAGTTGCCCCTAAGCTCCGTTCGGTATCGCAACCTATGGATATTTCCCCTTTATTCCACCCATCAGTTGTGATAAAAAGCCCACCTAGTGAAAGGAATCGCCACAATTTTTGTTGCCCTCTTGATAGGGCAAGTTGCTTTCGCTTCTCCAATCGATTTTTCAAAGGGGACTCTGACCTTTTCAGAGGGTATAAATAACAAATCCATCAGACGGAGTACGGAAATTGATCAGTAGGGACGTAAATCATGCAGCGGGCATTTTTTAATTCGTTGATTTGTTTGGATTCTTTCTTGGC
>MGRG01000014.1 GCA_001798075.1 Deltaproteobacteria bacterium RIFCSPHIGHO2_01_FULL_43_49
AATGTGACGATGAAAGTAGAACTGATTACACCGATAGCCATGGAGAAAGAACTCAGATTCGCGATTAGAGAAGGTGGACGTACCGTGGGAGCCGGAGTGGTTACGGAGGTTGTTGAATAATGCCACAATACGAAGGACAAAAAATCAGAATTCGTCTCAAGGCGTTTGATCATCGCTTGTTGGATCAATCTGCCTTGGAAATTGTCGATACGGCGAAAAGAACCGGCGCCAGGATTGCCGGGCCCATTCCTTTGCCGACTCGTATTGAGCGTTACAGTATCCTTCGCTCCCCCCATGTTGATAAAAAATCGCAAGAACAATTTGAAATTAGAACACACAAAAGACTTTTGGATATTTTAAACCCGACCCAACAGACCGTCGATGCGCTGATGCGTCTCGATTTGTCGGTTGGCGTCGAAGTTGAAATTAAAATGTTATGACTCTAGGTTTATTGGGAAGAAAAAAAGGAATGACACAGATTTTTGAAGAGGATGGAACGATTGTGCCTGTCACCGTCCTTGAAGTGGGGCCTTGCACTGTCATTCAGAGAAAAGAAAAGAAAAACGATGGCTATGAGGCCCTTCAACTTGGCTTTGAAACGGCAAAGCCGAACCGAGTTAGCAAACCTTTGAAAGGACATTTTGGAAAGAAGAAAGTAGGATTTTTTAGAAATCTTAAAGAATTTCGATTTGCCAGTGTGAATGACTTTGAGGTGGGGCAAATTTTGTCGGTAATTGGTTTTCAGACTGGTGATACAGTTGATGTTCAAGGGATTACAAAGGGTCGCGGTTTTCAGGGTGTCATGAAAAAAGAGGGCAAGCATGGTGGGCCAGACGCTCATGGTTCTGGTTTTCACAGACGTCCTGGTTCGATTGGTATGAGAACCTGGCCCGGAAAAGTTTTGAAAAATATGGGAATGCCAGGGCGCATGGGTGGTGAAAAAGTGATGACAACTCATTTGAAGGTAGCCCTGGTCAAACCGGAAGAAAATTTACTTCTTTTGAGAGGGGCCGTTCCTGGTGCGAGAGAGGGTTTGGTCATCATTTATAACAAGGAAAAAGATTTTGCGGGACGCTACAAACAACCAGAAAAAAAGAGTGAAGAAGTTTCTTCACAAGGTTAGTTTATGTTAACACAGGCTGTATTAGGGTCAGACAACAAGGAATTGAAAAAGGTCGAATTGAAAAAGGCGATCTTTGGGGCCCCCGTTCGCCGTCAGTTGATTTTTGATTGTGTGCAGGGCTATCTCACCAACAAACGACAGGGAACGGTGAAGGCGAAGTTTCGTGGAGAAGTCAAAGGCTCTTCGAGAAAAATCTATCGCCAAAAAGGAACGGGAAATGCCAGACACGGTTCCATTCGTGCCAATATTTTTGTTGGGGGTGGTATTGCGTTTCCTCCGAGACCGAGGGCGTGGCGCCAAGATCTTTCCCAAAAAGCGAGGCTGCAAGCTTTGGTTTCTGCTTTGGCTTTGCGTCACAAAGAGGGGGGTCTTTTGCTTGTTGATAAGCTGGAACCCAAAGAGATTAAGACAAAAGATGTCGTCAAACAATTGGCGAAATGGGGTGTTGAAAAGGGGTTGCTGGTGATCGATGAGCGCCAAGAAAAACTTTGGAAGTCGGTTCGCAATATCCCTTCGGTTGATTTGGTGACAGCGGACAATGTGAATGTTTTAGATATATTGCGTTTCGAAAAAGTTGTTGTGACAGAAAAGGCGCTTCACAAGTTGGAAAAGAGGTTTTCATGAACTTGGAAACAGTTATTCGCAAACCGTTGATTACGGAAAAAGCGGCAAGGCAAAAAGAAAATTCCAATGAATATTTTTTTGCTGTCGACGGAAAAGCCACTAAGGATTTGATTCGTCTTGCAGTGGAAAAACTTTTTAAAGTGAATGTTGTCAGCGTGCATACATTGAATGCACATGGCAAGAGAAAGCGTTTCGGCCGTTTTGTTGGCAAAGCCCCAAACTGGAAAAAAGCAATTGTTCGCTTAAAAAAAGGCGAAACAATCAAAATTTTTGAAGGAGCATAAGGTCAAGGTTTGGCTTTGCCGAACCGCGAAGCAAATTCGAAGAATTTGCGGAGTATAAAAAAATGGGTGTAAAATCATTTAATCCAACGTCGCCGGGTGTTCGTCAAATGACGATTTCTGATTTTGCGGAGATCACGAAGTCGACTCCAGAAAAATCTTTGACGGAGCGTCATTTCAAAACGGGTGGACGCAACAACATGGGGCGCATTACGTCGCGTTATCGTGGTGGTGGTGAAAAGCGCCTTTATCGTTTGATTGATTTCAAACGGGACAAAGAGGGTGTGCCAGGCAAGGTGGTGTCGGTTGAGTATGATCCTAATCGGTCGGGTAACATTGCCTTGATTCATTATGTTGACGGCGAAAAGCGCTACATTTTAGCACCTCTCGGTTTGCAAGTTGGGCAAGAAGTGATGTCGTCCGACAATGCAGATATCAAACCGGGCAACTGTTTGCCGTTAGCGAATATCCCTGTCGGCTCTGAAATTCACAATATTGAAATCAAACCGAAGGCGGGTGGTAAGCTGGTTCGTGCAGCGGGAATGGTGAGTCAGTTGGTGGGAAAAGAGGCCCCCTATGTTCAAATTCGGCTCCCATCTGGTGAGATCAGAAAATTTTTGATGACTTGCAAGGCAACCATCGGTCAGGTTGGCAATTTGGATCATGAAAACATTGTGATCGGTAAAGCGGGTAGAATGCGTCGTCAGGGTTGGAAATCCCATGTTCGTGGGACTGCTATGAACCCAGTCGATCACCCGCACGGTGGAGGAGAAGGAAGAACCAAGGGTGGCAGACACCCGGTGACTCCTTGGGGTTTCCCGACAAAGGGGAAGAAGACAAGAAACAACGCCCGCACCGACAAATATATTTTGAAAGATAGAAGGAAATAATGCCTCGTTCACTTAAAAAAGGGCCGTTTGTTGATGGACATCTTTTGAAAAAAGTTCAAAAGGCTCAGGATGTCAAAACCAAACAGGTGATTAAAACCTGGTCTAGAAGATCAACCATTCTTCCGGAAATGGTCGGTTTTACGTTTGCGCTTCACAATGGAAGAAAATTCGTTCCGGTTTATGTAACCGAATCGATGGTTGGGCATAAGCTAGGTGAGTTTGCCCCAACACGGACATTCAGGGTACATGGTGGCATGAAGAAAAAAGAAGAGGGTGCACCAGGAGCGCCAGCCCCTGCAGCAGCAGGAGGCACCGCTCCGGCAGCGGCAGCCAAACCGGCAGCGGCTCCGGCAGCAGCGCCAAAGGGAGCCCCAGCAAAGGCTTAAAGGATTTTGAATTATGGGTAACCATGCAACATTAAAATATTTGAGAACCTCGCCGCAGAAAGTTCGTTCTGTTGCGGCAGCGATTCGCGGTGTTTCTGTTTCGAAGGCTCTCGACTATCTTGCTTTTTCAAGACGTCGGGTGGCAAAACCTTTATCCAAACTGGTCAAATCGGCCTTGGTGAATGCGACTCAGGCAAAGGGAGTCGATGTGGATAATCTTTATATTAAAGAGTTGCGTGTGGATGGGGGTCCCAGCATGAAGCGCTGGCTTCCGCGTGCACGCGGCTCGGCGTCAAAAATTTTGAAAAGAACGAGCCATATAACCGTGGTGTTAGGAGAGAAATAAACGATGGGCCAGAAAACACATCCAAAAGGTTTTAGGCTGGGCATTTCCGCTACGTGGGATTCGAAGTGGTACGCCAAGCCGGAACAATATGCAAAGTCGCTTCATGAAGATATCAAGATTCGGGAGTACTTGAAGGGAAAATTATATAATGCAGGGATTGCAAAGATTGAAATTGAAAGGGCCTCGGATCGTGTTACGGTCAATGTTCATACGGCAAGACCCGGTTTGGTGATTGGCAAAAAGGGTGCCGGTATCGATTCACTGAGATTAGATTTGGCAAGATTTACGAAAGATGAAGTCAACATCAATATTAAGGAAGTGCGAAGGGCGGAACTCGATGCCCAGCTCGTTGCCGAAAATGTCGCCATGCAATTGGAAAGGCGTGTTGCTTTTAGACGGGCGATGAAAAAAGCGGTGCAGTCTGCCCTGAAATTTGGCGCTTTGGGGATTAAAATTCAGTGTGGAGGAAGATTGGCGGGTGCCGAGTTGGCCAGAACAGAATGGTATCGTGAAGGTCGCGTTCCGTTACACACACTTAGGGCCGATATCGATTATGGTTTTGGCGAGGCCAAGACGACTTATGGGATTATTGGTGTTAAAACTTGGATTTATAAAGGTGAGGTCTTACCCGATTAAGGTAAAAAAATGTTACAACCAGGAAAATCAAAATTTAGAAAGATGCAAAAAGGGCGGGTCAGGGGAATGGCTACTCGTGGTGTTGACCTTGCCTTTGGCGATTTCGGTTTGCAATCTCTTGAGCATGGCTGGATTACCTCAAAACAAATTGAGGCGGCCAGAATGGCAATTTCTCGCCATGTGAAAAGAGGAGGAAAACTTTTTACAAGAATTTATCCCGACAAACCGATTACAAAAAAACCTTTGGAAGTCAGAATGGGTAAAGGAAAAGGGAGTCCTGAAGAATTTGTCGCTTGTATTCAGCGGGGCCGCATTTTGTATGAGATGGAAGGGGTTCCCAGAGAGTTGGCTGTTGAGGCATTGCGTTTAGCGTCCCACAAATTACCGCTCAAGACAAAGATTTTGGTGAGAGAAGGAGATTACCGTGAAGCCTACTGAGGTGAGAGGCAAGAGTGCTAAAGAATGTTTGAAAATGATTGACGAAAAAAAAGAGGAGCTTTTTGCGCTTAAACTGCAATTAACAACCGGTCAGTTAGCGCAGACGAGCAACATTCGCAATACCAAAAGAGACATTGCGATGCTTTATACCGTTTTGAAGGAAAAAGAAAAAAAGGGTGAAGAAGCCAAACCGAACACCACGAAGGCAAAAGGTTAATTATGGAAGAAACAACTAAAAAGATCATTAAGACGAAAGTGGGAACCGTGGTGAGTGATGCCATGGATAAAACGGTAGTCGTGCGTGTTGAAAGACGTGTCCTTGAGCCCGAATTTAAAAAATATGTGAGTCGTCGCAAAAAGTTTTTTGCCCACGATGAAAAAAATGAATGTAGTGTTGGCGATGTCGTGCGCATTGAAGAGACAAGACCGTTGAGCCGCCATAAAAGCTGGCGTGTGGTTCAAATTGTCAAAAAAGGGTTTGGCAAAGAAGTGGCTTTAAAGGAGTAGCTTTCAGCGATCAGCAGTCAGCTATCAGCAGCTGACAGCTGAAAGCTGATAGCTGATAGCTTATATGATTCAAATGAGAACAGTTTTAGATGTTGCGGACAATTCGGGCGCCAGACGCGTCATGTGTATCAAAGTGTTGGGTGGTACCAAGCGCAGGTACGCGGGTCTGGGCGATGTGATTGTTGTTTCTATTAGAGAAGCCCTCCCGGATGCGAAGGTGAAAAAGGGAGATGTAAAAAGGGCAGTGATTGTGAGGGTTAAAAAGGAGACCAGAAGAGTGGATGGTACCTATATTAAATTTGATGAAAATTCTGCCGTTTTGATTAATGAGCAAGGAGAGCCAATTGGGACCCGTATTTTCGGCCCTGTGGCTCGTGAATTAAGGGCCAAAAAATTTATGAAGATTATTTCATTGGCCCCGGAGGTTTTGTAAAAATGTCGCTAGCAAGAATAAAAAAGGGAGATACTGTCATGGTGATCTCAGGGCGCGAAAAAGGAAAAACCGGCAAGGTTATGGAGATCCTCACCAAAAAGGAGCGTGTTTTGGTAGAAAAGCTCAATATGGTGAAACGCCACATGCGTCCCACCCAAAAAGACAAACAGGGTGGCATTTTGGAAAAAGAGGCCCCCCTGGCTCTTTCTGTGGTGATGCCTTTGTGTCCAAAATGTAACGAGGGAGTTCGCGTCAAAACAAAAATTGGTAAAGATGGCTCCAAGATGCGAGTTTGTGTTGCATGCGAAGAAAAATTAGATAGCAAAGGTAAAAAATGACAAAGAAGAAACAGACAAAAAAAGAAGCACCAGAGGCGCCCGTAAAAACTAAGGAAAAACGGGTTAAGAGTTCTTTTGTAAGCACCTTGATCAAAAAATATCAGGAGCAGTGTATTCCTGTTTTGATGAAGGAGTTTAGTTACAAAAATATTATGGAATGTCCCAAGCTCGCAAAAATTGTTGTGAACACTTGTATTAAAGAGGCAACGCAAGACAAGAAGGTCTTGGAAAAAGCAGCACTGGAGATTACTCAAATTACCGGACAAAAACCATTGCTCACGCGTGCCAAGAAATCGATTTCCAATTTTAAATTGAGAGAAGGTCAGCCCATCGGTTGTTGTGTGACACTGCGTCGCAAGGTCATGTTGGAATTTTTCAATCGGTTGGTGAATGTGGCCCTCCCAAGGGTTCGCGATTTCAGAGGGGTTTCGCGCAAAGCATTTGATGGCAAGGGCAATTACACGCTGGGACTCTCCGAACAACTTATTTTCCCAGAAATTCAGTATGACAAAGTGGAAAGACCGATGGGAATGAATATTACATTCGTAACGACAGCAAAAACAAATCAAGAAGGATTGGCTCTTCTCAAGGCTATGGGAATGCCGTTTAGGGAATAAAAATATGGCAAAAACAAGTTTGATGATTAAAGCAGCAAGGAAGCCTAAGTTTAAAGTGCGTGGCTACAACCGATGTCCGTTATGTGGGCGCCCGCGTGCTTACTTGAGACGTTTTAAAATGTGTCGTTTATGTTTTAGAAAGAGAGCCCTTGCTGGCGAACTGCCTGGCGTGACAAAAGCTAGTTGGTAAAGGAAGGAGTGTTATGTTAACTGATTCATTAGCAGATATGCTGACAAGGATGCGCAACGCGATCATGATGCGTCATGCCGAAGTGAGTGTTCCTCACTCTCGCTTGAAAGAGTCTATTTTGAAAGTTTTCCACAAAGAAGGTTTGATTGTTGGCTTCGAGACTGTGGGAGAAAAAGTTAAAAAGGCTATTGTGGTTCAGCTTAAATATGGATTGGATGGAACTTCCGCAATTACAACGTTGCGCAAAATAAGCAAACCCTCGCGCCGTGTTTTTAATGGGTATCAAAATCTCAAAGCGTTTAGACAGGGATTGGGTATGACAATTTTGAGCACACCGAAGGGGATTATGACAGATGGAGAAGCCCGCAAACAAAAAGTCGGCGGGGAAGTTTTAATAGAAATATGGTGAGGTGAAAGGGTAAGACTATGTCACGGGTTGGAAGAAGACCAGTTTTGTTAGGACAAGGTGTGACGGCCAATGTTGCCAAGGAGACTTTTAGTGTGAAGGGTCCCAAAGGTAATTTGAGTCGCAAATTTCCTGAAGAAATTGATGTGGTCATTCAAGAAGGGAACGTTTTGGTCAGCCGCAAATCGGAAGACAGACTGGCAAGGGCCAAACATGGAATGATGCGCAATTTGATTCAAAATATGGTTCAGGGTGTTTCGCAAGGGTTCACCAAGGAGTTGGATATTCAAGGGGTAGGATATCGTGCTGAGTTGAAAGGTAAAAATTTACAACTGGCTTTAGGATTTTCTCATCCTGTTTTGTTCCCGATCCCAGAGGGGATCCAAATACAAGTGGCCAATCAAACAAAATTGACCATTTCTGGTTGTGACAAAGAATTGGTTGGCCAGACCGCAGCGAATATCCGTGGCTTAAAACCTCCCGAACCGTATCAGGGGAAAGGGATTCGCTATCTGAATGAAGTTGTGAAACGCAAAGTCGGCAAACAAGCTGCAGGAGCTGCCGGGGGATAATGACACTATGAAGCATCAATCGGAAAGACAATTGGGACGTTTGAGACGCAAGCTCCGCATTCGTCAATTTGTAAAAGGCAACAGCGAACGCCCACGTCTCTCTGTTTTCAAGAGTGCGAAGCATCTGTACGCTCAGCTCATTGATGATTTGGCAGGCAAGACATTAGTTAGCTCCTCAACATTAGATAAGGAATTAAAATCCAAAGCAAAGGGTACCCTTGAAGGGGCCAAACAGGTTGGAAAATTGCTCGCTCAACGAGCCCTCAAAAAAGGAATTAAGAAGGTTGTTTTTGATCGTGGTGGTTTTAAATATCATGGACAGTTGAAAGCCTTGGCCGATGTCGCGCGCGAGGCAGGATTACAATTTTAACGAAAGACTAAATTATGGCAGAAACACCAGCAATCCCGAAGCAAGAGCCCCAAAATCAGAAAAGACACTCCAGAGGTCCAGGAGGGGGTAGGAGAAGACCGAGAGAAAGGGATCTCAATTTGGAAGGGGGTCCCCAATTAATAGAGCGGGTGGTCCACATCAGTCGTGTTGCAAAAGTGGTAAAAGGGGGAAGGCGTTTTCGTTTTTCGGCTCTGTTGGTTGTGGGGGATGGAAATGGCCGTGTTGGGGTTGGTCTTGGCAAGGCCACAGAAGTCCCCAATGCGATTAGAAAAGGTGGGGAAAAAGCGAGAAAAAGTATGGTGCGCGTTCCTTTATTGGAAGGAAGTATTCCGCATGATGTTATCGGTCATTATGGTGCCGGGTTAGTGATGTTAAAGCCAGCCAGCAAAGGAACCGGTGTGATTGCCGGTGGGGGTGTTCGAGCTGTTCTGGAAGCGGTGGGTATACAAAATATTTTGACGAAGTCGATTGGAACTAGTAATCCGCATAATGTTGTTAAAGCAACGATGGATGGACTGCTCCAATTAAGATCGACGGAGATGGTGAAAAGGATGAGAGGTGGTCATGTCAGCTAGTTTGGAAATTCAGTGGGTTCATTCAACGATTGGATGTCCTGAAGATCAGAGAGCTACCGTCAAAGGTCTTGGTTTGAGAAGAATGCATGCAAAAAGGGTAGTCCCCGATACCCCTCAGGTTCGTGGGATGCTTTCAAAAGTTTCTCATTTGGTTACTATTTTGGGGAAAGGTTCTTTGGCAGTTTCTGAAAAAAAGCAAAGGGTTGTTCGCAAGGCCAAAGCAACATCGAAACCTAAACGGGCAAAGAAAGAAAGTGTATGAAGAAACAAGCACTGACATTGGGGACATTGAGACCCATCACAAAGAATAAAAAACCAAAACGTCGCGGACGTGGAGATGCCAGCGGTCATGGCGGGACATCTACACGCGGCCACAAGGGCCAAAAAGCAAGGTCTGGAGGGTTTCACAAAAGGGGTTTCGAGGGGGGGCAGATGCCTCTCATTCGCCGCATTCCAAAAAGGGGCTTTACCAATATTTTCAAAAAAGAAGTAGGTGTTGTTAATTTAGAAAAATTGTCTGGGCTACCTAAAGGGACAGAAGTGACGCTCAATTTAGCGAAAGAAAAAGGTTGGGTCTCGAATAAATCGGAAGCCTTGAAAATTTTAGGAGAGGGCCAGTTGAAACATCCTTTGACGATCAAAGGGGCCTTGGTTTCGAAACAGGCAAAAACAAAAATTGAAGCAGCTGGGGGCACGATCACGACGTTATGACCGATGTCGGCAATATTGCGAAAATTCCAGAGCTGAGAAAAAGGCTTCTGTTCACGTTGATGATGGTGGCGGTCTATAGGCTCGGTATTTTTATTCATACCCCCTGGGTCAATACCGAAGCGGTCCAAAATTTTTTGAAGCAGGACACGGTCTTTGAAATTTTTAAACTTTTTTCAGGTGGTGCCCTAGAGCAGTTTTCGGTTTTTGCGCTGGGAATCATGCCCTATATTAGTGCGTCCATTATTTTCCAACTCTTGACCGTTGCGGTTCCATCCATTGAACGACTTTCCAAAGAGGGTGATGCGGGGCGAAGAAAAATCACGCAATACACCCGCTATGCAACGGTGGCTTTAAGTCTTATTCAAGGTTTTGGAATCAGCTATGGGCTCAGACAGCAAGGCTTTGTCACTCCAGGAATTCCGGCTCTTACTTTTTATTGCGCAACGGTGTTCACACTCGCTGCTGGAACTTCTTTTTTGATGTGGGTTGGCGAAATGATTACGGAGCGAGGGATTGGTAACGGTATTTCGCTGATTATTTTCGCCGGCATTATCGATCGCATCCCAAGCGGTTTTAGAGATGCTTGGCAAAACAAAAGCCAGTTCGGTGAACTGTTTGGTTTTATCGCGCTGCTCGCGGGTATTGCTTTGGTGATCAGCGTTATTATTTTCATGGAGCGATCACAACGTCGCATTCCCATTCAGTATGCCAAAAGGGTTGTGGGAAGACAGTTGATGGGAATTCAGGCGAGCCATCTTCCTTTAAAGATTAATTCCGCCGGTGTGATTCCTCCCATTTTTGCGTCATCACTGATTTTGTTTCCGGCCACCATTGCACAGTTTAGTTCTGGTAACGAAATTGTGGGACAAATTGCTGGATTTTTAACGCAAGGTTGGATTCATAACGCCTTGTACGTCGCACTGATTATTTTCTTCACCTATTTTTATACAGCCGTTGCGTTTAACCCTGTGGATGTCTCTGAAAATTTAAAAAAGATGGGTGGGTATGTTCCTGGAATTCGCCCCGGTAAAAGTACTTCGGATTATATTGATCAAATTTTGACCCGAATTACTTTGGGAGGAGCACTCTATATTGCGGCTGTTTGCGTGGTACCGAGCTTATTGGGAGACCAGTTTGGAATCCCTTATTCTTTGGTCAATACATTTGGAGGGACCTCTCTTTTGATTGCGGTGGGGGTGGCTATGGATACGTTAGCTCAAATAGAATCCCATTTATTATCAAGGCATTACGAGGGGTTCTTGGGAGCTAAGGGGGGTGGCCGTTTTAGGGGAAGACGGTGAAGCGAGTGAGGCTAATAACAAATGAAGATTGTCTTGATTGGGCCGCCAGGAGCTGGTAAAGGCACCCAGGCTGAAAAGTTAGCTGTTCATTGGAAAATTCCCAGGATTACCACTGGAGATTTATTCCGGCAGGCAGTTTCCGAAAAGACACCACTCGGATTGAAGGTCCAAGGGCTTTTGGAAAAAGGGTCACTCGTTCCCGATGAGATTGTTTTGGGACTGATGGAAGAAAGAATGTCAAAGCCGGATTGCAAAACCGGTTTTATTCTCGATGGTTTTCCAAGAACCGTTGGACAGGCAGAAGGTTTAGAAAAGTGGCTGGGTAGGGTTGGATTGAAACTCGACTCGGTCGTTGCGTTAGAGGTTTCAAAAGAGGAGGCGGTTGGGCGCATTACAGGTCGCAGACAATGCGCTTCTTGTGGCAATACCTACCACCTTCATTTTCAACCTCCGAAACAAGAGGGTCGTTGCGATGTTTGTGGTGGCAGCCTTGTTCAACGCAAAGACGACGAAGAAAAAACGGTTCGCCACCGATTAGAAGTTTATGATAAAGAGACGGCCCCTTTGTTGGCCTTCTATCAAAAGAAGGGGCTGTTAAAAAAAGTGAACGGTTTGCAAAAACCCAATGCGGTTTTTGAGGAAATTAAGGCAAGCTCTTTGATAAAGTAATGATTTATTTGAAATCGCCAGAAGAGATCGAAAAGATGCGACTGGCGAACGCAATCGTTGTCAAGGTGATGAAAACCTTGAAGCCGATGATCCGCCCCGGTGTTACAACACTGGAGTTAGACACGGTGGCTCAAGATTTGATTTTGCGAGAAGGTGGAAAGCCAGCCTTCAAGGGATATAGAGGTTATGCGCATGCTCTCTGTGTCTCGGTGAATGAAGAAGTCGTGCACGGTGTGCCGGGAAAAAGGAAGCTTCAAGAAGGAGACATTGTCAGCATTGATTGCGGTGTTCTTTATGAAGGCTTTTACGGCGATCATGCTTGGACTTTCCCAGTGGGAAAAGTTTCGAAGCAGGCCGAAAAGATTTTGGAAGTTGGTGAGAAGGCCCTTTACTTAGGAATCGAGCAAATGAGAGTTGGTAAACGGCTCTTTGACATTTCGGCGGCAGTTCAAAATTTTGTAGAATCACACGGTTTTTCCGTTGTTCGTGATTTTGTGGGGCATGGAATCGGTCGCGAATTGCATGAGGAACCCCAGTTGCCTAATTTTGGAGTGGCGGGAACCGGCATGAAACTAAAACCGGGTTTGGTCTTGGCGTTAGAACCGATGGTGAACGAAGGGGCCTTTGAAGTGGAGACGCTCAATGATGGTTGGACAGTGGTCACCAAGGATCGAAAATTGTCGGTCCATTTTGAACATTCGGTTGCCATTACGGAAGAGGGACCCGATATTTTAAGTCAGGGGAAAAATGGCTAAAGAAGAATTGATACAAGTAGAAGGGAAAGTTTTAGAAACATTGCCCAACGCAATGTTTCGGGTGGAGTTGGACAATGGGCACAAAGTATTGGCCCATGTCTCTGGCAAGATGCGGATGCATTTCATCCGAATTTTACCAGGGGATCGAGTAACCCTTGAACTTTCCCCCTATGATTTAACGAGGGGTAGAATCACTTTTCGGGTAAAGTAAATTTATGAAGGTACGTGGATCGGTCAAAAAAATTTGTGAGAAGTGCAAAGTCATCCGACGCAAGGGTGTGGTGCGGGTTATTTGTGAAAATCCGAAGCACAAACAGCGTCAAGGATAGGAGTGAATTGTTATGCCTAGAATAGCTGGAGTTGATATTCCGCCGCGCAAACCGATTGTTTATGGGTTGCGCTACATTTTTGGAATTGGGCTAACGTCTGCCAAACAAATTTTGGCTCAGGCCAAGATCGATGAAATGATGCGTGGTGAAAAACTCTCCGAGACACAAGTGGCTCAGATTCGAGAGATTATTGATCAGAAATATAAAGTGGAAGGGGATCTGCGCAGAGAAATTAGCACCAACATTAAGCGGTTGAAAGATTTGGGGGCCTATCGAGGTTTAAGACACATTCGTAATTTGCCGGTGCGGGGTCAAAGGACGCATACAAATGCAAGAACCCGCAAAGGAAGACCACGTATGGCAATTGCTGGTAAAAAACAGGCTCCAGGACCTAAATAAGGAGAATTATGGCGGAAGAAAAAGAAAAAACACATCAAACGGCTCCGATTAAACCGGTTAAAAAGGGAAAGAAAAAAGTCAGAAAACATGTCCCCATTGCAATTGTTCATATCCAATCGAGTTTTAACAACACGATTATAACGGTGACCGATCTTCAAGGGAACACGCTTTCTTGGTCTTCGGGTGGAGTGAAAGGTTTTAAAGGTTCCAGAAAAGGGACTCCTTTTGCGGCACAGCTTGCTTGTGAAGATGCGGTGCGAAAGGCCATGGATCATGGTGTTAAACAAGTGGTTGTCTATGTGAAGGGCCCCGGCGTGGGGAGAGATTCGGCTTTAAGAATTTTACAAAAAACAGGAGTGCGGGTGACCGGTATTCGAGATGTCACTCCGATTCCGCATAATGGTTGCCGTCCCCCTAAGAAAAGGCGCGTTTAAAGTAGAGGAGTTAAAATGTCAGAACTAAGCGTTTGTAGGCAATGTCGTCGAGAAGGGATCAAACTTTTTCTTAAAGGGGATCGCTGCTTCACCGATAAATGCGGTGTAGAGCGGAGAACTTATGCCCCTGGACAACACGGTCAGGCTTCTAAAAAGCTTTCTGACTATGGGTTGCAGTTGCGGGAAAAACAGAAGGTCAAGAGAATTTACGGTATCAAAGAGAAACAATTTCGAAAGATTTTTGCGGAGGCAGAAAGACTCAAAGGGATTACCGGCGACAATTTGTTGCTTCTTTTGGAAAAACGTCTCGACAATGTCATCTATCGCATTGGTTTTGCAAGGTCCCGCGCTGAGGCCAGAAAATTGGTCAAGCAGGGCCATGTTTTGGTGAATGAAGAGAGGGTCAATATTCCTTCTTATTTGTTAGAACGTGGGGACAAAATTACCATTAAAGAAAAGAGTCATAAAGTGCCGGCAATTGTTGAATCGGTAGAAGGAGCAGAAAGAAGAGGATTGCCTGCTTGGCTGAAATTGGAAAAAGAGAAATTTTTGGGTGAAGTGATGGATTGGCCAACTCGTGAACAATTAACCATGCCGATCCAAGAACAATTGATTGTCGAATTGTACTCGAAATAGCCCGCCGAAAGCTTCGGCGAGGCAAGGAGGTTTAAAATGTATCGTAACTGGCGCAATGTAATCAGACCGAGGGGATTAGAGTTCGATGAAAAGGAAGTAACGACCACCTACGGCAAATTCGTTGCCTCTCCGTTGGAGAGGGGCTTCGGTTTGACATTGGGGAATGCCTTAAGGCGTATCCTTTTGTCTTCTCTGCAAGGGGCAGCCATCACATCGGTCAAATTTGACGGTGTTTTGCATGAATTCTCAACAATACCTGGTGTTGTGGAAGATGTGACCGATATTTTGCTCAATTTTAAAGAATTGAAACTGAAACTTCACTCGGGTGACGAAGAAACAATCCGGTTGAATGTGAAAGGTTCCAAAGAGGTGAAGGCTTCTGATCTTGAAGTCCCTTCGCACGTCGAGATTTTAAATCCTGATTTACACATTGCCACCCTTAATACAGAGGGAAAGCTCAAAGTGGAAATGACCGTTCGTTTGGGCAAAGGATATGTCCCCGCGGAACAAAACAAAACTCCGCAAGACTCGATCGGTGTCATTCCAATGGATGCCATTTTTTCACCGATCACGCGCGTGAACTATAATGTTACCAATGCTCGTGTTGGGCAAAGGACCGATTATGACAGGCTCACGTTGGAGGTTTGGACCAATGGTGCGGTGAAGCCCGATGATGCCTTGGCTTTTGCCGCGAAGATTCTTAAAGAGCAGCTCCAAATCTTTATTAATTTTGATGAAGTGACCGTGCAAGAAGTTGTTGAAGAGACGAGGGTGGAAGAGAGCCCAAGACTCAATGCCAATCTTTACCGTCGTGTGGAAGAGTTAGAGTTGTCTGTTCGCTCTGCCAATTGTTTGGCCAATGCCAATATTCAATATATCGGTGAGTTGGTTCAAAAGACGGAGGCCGAAATGTTGAAAACCAAAAATTTCGGGAGAAAATCATTGAACGAAATTAAAGATATTCTTTCCGAGCTGGGCCTCGGCTTAGGCATGAAGATTGATGGTTTTGATACTGGCGAGGCTGAAAAATATCGCCCCAAGGATGTGGAATAGGGTCAAGTCCGTCTATGACGGACGCGAAGCAAACTCAAAGAGTTTGCGGAGTAGGATGAAACTATGAGACATTTGGTTGACCATCGAAAATTAGGAAGGACAACGCCGCAACGACAAGCCTTGTTGAAAGGCCTGGCGGTCAGTCTGATTCGGCATGGCCGCATTCAGACAACACTGCCAAAAGCCAAGGAACTCAAAAGGCTCGCCGACAAACTGGTGACTTGGGGGAAGGCAGGGACACTTTCTGCCAGAAGAGCGGCCAGACGTTTTATCAATGACCGCGATGTACTCACAAAGTTGTTTAAAGAATTGGCACCTCGTTTTGCCAGCCGTAACGGGGGTTATACTCGATTGTTAAAGTTAAACTTTAGGTATGGAGATCAAGCCCCTTTAGCGTTTGTGGAATACCTCGACAATCCTGTGGTTCCGATAAAAAAGAAGACACCCAAAAAATCGAAGTAAGATGAAAAAGTTGTCTTCATTTTTTCTATCTTGCTTCTTGCTTCTCTGCTTCTCTGTTTCTTTAACCGGCTGCGCCAAAGATTTTATCACAGGAAAAAAGACTTTCAATTTTTATTCAACAGGTTCCGATGTCGAATTAGGGCGCATCGTTATCAAACAACAGCTAAAAGCTTTGGAGGCCCAAAACAAAGCAGTGGACCGTGAGGCCGATTCCGAAGAGCTCAAAAGAATTCGAAAGATTGTTAAACGGATCGCGGCGGTCTCTCACATCCCCAGTTTTCCCTACGAAGTGCATCTGGCTGATTTGGATGTCGTGAATGCCTGGTGTGCCCCCGGTGGTAAAATCATGGTCTACACCGGGCTTTGGCAACCGAGAAAAGGTCTCGTTCAAAAAGGAAATGATGATGAAGTGGCCGCTGTCTTGGCACATGAGATTTCGCATGCGACAGCAAGGCATGTCACAGAAATGATCAGCCAGATTTCAACTATCCAAATTGTGGGAGAAGTTGCTGCCAGTGTGATTGCCGGGGCCGGTGCACCGGAAGGCTCCAATATGTTCCGCGAGATATTTTACGGCGGAGTGAATATTTATATCCCAAGTTACAGCCGAAAAAACGAATCGGAAGCCGATGCCGTTGGCATCATGTATATGGCGCACGCTGGTTACAATCCGCAGGCGGCTGTCAATTTGTGGGAGCGTGCTGCCAAAGAGTCGAAGAGCGACAAGACCAGTATTTTTGCCTCTCATCCCTCCAGTGGAGAAAGAGCGGCCGCTCTTAAAAAACTCCTTCCAAAAGCAATGGAGATTTATAGAGCGACAAAAAAGTAATGGGGCCTGTCCCTCCGTGTTTTTGTGGGGGCCCCTAACAAAACCCCACAACAAACACTCCGGGCCACCCATTACTTTTTCGCCACTGATTATTTAAGGAATTTTTGAAGGGCTTTTTTGCCACCCTTGGGGAGTGAGGTTCCATCTCCAACGAGTAGACTATCAAAAGAATAGTCGAGGAGTTTTTGGAGGCCAGCCTTGGCTAATTCTTCATCTTGAATAATAGGCTGGGGGAGTAATTTTAACTTTCCTGCGGGGTGTCCAATCACACAATCTCCTATCAACATCACCCCTTTTCCCCAATTGAGATAAAAAGCCGATTCGCCGGGGGATTTGGAGTTTTCGATATGAATCACCTCAAAACCTCCTTTGAGTGTTTGGCCATCTTTATAAGTATAGTCGACCGGAATTTTGCAATAGTCCTTATCTGCTTCATGAACCCAAATGGGCGAGTTGTATCGTTCCTTGAAGTTTACCGAATCACGCACATGATCTTTGTTGGTTAGGTAGACTGAAAGAGGTCTTTTTCGATTGTCGATTTCGGTTAAGATCTCTGGGGTTGGGATGGCTGGATCAATTAGAAAAGCCCCTTCCGGTGTTACAATATAGTACCCATTAAAATTATAGCCCTTTTCCTGTGCGAAGTAATCCCAGGTAAAAATGTTGGGAACGATTTCTTTCCAAGCCATATGACACTCGTAGCATGAATAACACCTGTTATCAAGGCCACCTTATCTTTTGACACTGCCACTTAAGTTGGTTATGAAGATCACCCCATAAGATGGGGCGGTAGCTCAGCTGGGAGAGCGCGACAATGGCATTGTCGAGGCCAGGGGTTGTCCGACTCGCGTCGGACCAATGTAGGGTGACAACATAACCACCCACCCCAGTAGGTCTTCAATAATTTTTCTTTGAAATTTTGAATGTGCTGGATTTGTGGGGCGGTAGCTCAGCTGGGAGAGCGCGACAATGGCATTGTCGAGGCCAGGGGTTCGATCCCCCTCCGCTCCACTGATCTAGCATTTTTTGAGGAGGTGGGTACCCGGTTATGTTGTATCATTCAAATTTTTGCATTGTCGATCCCCCTCCGCTCCACCAAGTGAAAAAGTTCTTTTTTCTTTGGTTCCCCCTTTTTCTTTTCGTTCTGTGTTGGGGGGTTATGGCTTCCTCAAAAACATCTCCGGATAAAAAATATGATTTTCTTTATCTTTTCGAAAACCAGACCGTCTATTATCTCGTCGATCTTCGTAGCGGGGCTAAGAAAAAATCCGTTGTCCTCTATGATGATGTGGAGGGGATAACCGATATCACTTGGTCACCCGATTCCAAATATGTGGCTTTTGCAGTGGTCAATCAAAAAAGGTATCCCAAAATGGCAAAGCTGTTTATCGTGGATATCTATGCTGGAACACATAAAAAAGTGGATGTGGATTCAAAGATTATGTGTGGTGCCAGCTGCTATTCCTTCATTCCATTTTGGTCTCCTGATGGGTCTTACGTTGGGATTATCGAGGGACTCGCTCAAGAAAAACCAGTCATTAGTATTTTTAAACTCGATGGGAGTTCTTTTAAGAAAATTTCGCTTCCTTCCAATATTATGGGAGAGTCTTTCGTCGCGCCAGAAGTTATTTGGAAAAAGCCGGAATCAATTTCGGTGAAGATCTCTAAGGGCAAACATTACGAATTTCACCTTTGAAACTGCATGACGAAGTCGCCAATTTGAATTTCGTCGTTGGGGCTTAAGATGTGTTCGTGAACCTTCTGGCCATTGACCATTGTCCCGTTGGAACTATTGAGGTCGACAACAAGATACTCTTCTCCCTGGATTCTGATTTCTGCGTGTTGCCTAGAGACCTTTGCATCTTTGAGGACGATCTGGTTGTTGTGTGAGCGCCCAATGGAAAGGGTATTGGTGATGTAAAATGTTTTACCGACATTTTCTTGGCCGGCAATAATAGTCACCGCGGGTTTTGTTTCCAACTGCGGCTTCGTTGCCTCTAGCCATTCTTGTTTATCACCCGCTTCCTTGGCCTCTTCTTCCCATTCATCCACTTCTTCTTCAATGCGCAACGGCTTTTCTATTTCTTCTAAAGAGCCAAACAGATCTTCATCTCCTTTGAACAGACCTTCATAGCGCTGAACATTGGTTTGTACTCCTTTTAAAACTTGTTCGAAACGCCGTATCTTGTCATCTGTTGCTTTCGATTGGTTTTGGAACTCTTCTTTTGAAAATTCCCCCAGTTTTTGGCGAAACTGGAGTTCCTCCAAGATTTCTTTGTGATCTTTTAAATTTGCTTGAATTTTATCTCTTGTCTCATAGAGGGTGGCCAGCTCTCTGTCGATATCTTGTTTTTTGGCAAGTAGTTGGTCCGTCAAAGTTTGTAGCTTTACGGTGTAATCGTTGTGGACTTTTCCATAAACGGAAGGGGAGACTTCAGAGCGCCCCTGTTCAATTTTTGAGAGCCTTTCCTTGATAATGTGCCGTTCTTCCTTGAGTTTTAGCGCTTCGTCCAGGAGCTTTTGGTTGACCGGAAATTCAACGCTGCTGGCCTGTTTCTCTTTTTCCTGTGCCATAGACCCATAAAAATAAGCTCAAAAGGAAGCCCTGTCAACTCAATGATCAATCTGCCCCTTAGCAGTGTGTTGACAAAGTCGCTTCCGGGATGGTTTTTCGAAAAGACGCGGTTCCCGCCGGGTCGTCCCGGCGGGATCGCTCGGCTCGCTGCACGCCCTTTCCACATCCTAATGGACCCTCTGAAAAATTCGCGTGAGCGAGCTGTTTGAGAAAAGCCTCTCGGAGCCCTGCCGAACCTTATGGGGGTTATGAAAGTCGGCGGGACGAGAGCGGAGGTGGCATTTTGGGGATCTCCTCAAAATGACCACCGTCTTTTCGAAAATAGCGAGCGGAAGCGAATTTTTTAGAGGACCCTAAACTCAATCATTGCAAGTGTGAGAGACTTCTTTTATGTGAAAGTTACTATGACGACTTGGCTTGCGATTTTTGTTGCTGCCGTGGCTTTGGGTGGGTTGTTTTTGGGGCTTTGGTTTTGGTCGCGCAAAAAAGCTCCGGACACCTCCTTTTTACTTTTGCAGCAGCAGTTGGATGCTATCAGAGACCAGCTCCGCCAGACATTAGAAGGGAATGCTTCGAGGATGGATACGCGATTGGATAACGCGGCTAAGGTTTTTATGAATTTAGAAACTCGCATGGTGAAGATCGAAGAGGTTACTCGTCAAGTTTTAGAAGTTGGCAAAGATATCTCGACCCTCCAACAGATTTTAAAAGCCCCTAAGTTGCGTGGAAATTTCAGTGAACAGCTCTTGTCTGATTTACTTTCCCAAATGATGCCACAGGATAATTTTGAGCTGCAATATACTTTTAGAAGCGGGGAGCGTGTGGATGCAGTCATCAAAACAGCTCAAGGATTGGTTTCCATCGATGCCAAATTTCCTTTGGAAAATTTTCAGCGTTTGGTTCTTTGTGACAACGAAGACGAGAAAAAGGCATTACGAAAATCATTTATATCCGATGTCAAGAAACACGTTGACGATATTGCCTCCAAATATATTTTGCCGGCGGAAGGCACATTTGAGTTTGCACTTATGTACATTCCCGCTGAAAATGTTTATTATGAAATTATTACGCGTGATTTAGCTTCGGGTGAAAATGCATCGATTGTTTATTACGCGATGAAGAAAAAAGTGATTCCCGTCTCACCCAACACTTTCTATGCTTATTTGCAGACGATTTTGTTGGGTTTAAGGGGGATGCAGGTCGAAAAAAGAGTCAAAGAAGTTTTAACAGAAATGTCACGGCTCAAAAAAGATCTGGACGGGTTTCGAGGTGATTTTGGAAAGCTGGGTAAACACTTAAGCGATGCCTTATCCAGCTTTGAAAAGTCAGATAAGAGATTATCTCGTTTCGAAGGAAGGCTCACCACTCTTGAGATTACACCGCAAGTTGAGGTTTTAGAAGAGGGGAAGGAATCCCATCCTGAAGCCATTGTAAGTCCCCCTTCTTGAGTTTTTCAAAAAGGTTTTCCAAAAGGGCCGCTGAATCTGTATAATTCCATTATCGAGGAAAGAGAAGGGCACCCATTATACGATGTTGTGATCCTGTTTTTTTTGAAAGGGGGTGTTAGTAGATGCGAAATTTAATGAAGGTGTTGGGTGCGGTCGTTTGTATCGTTGGCTTTTGGGTGGCCTCCAGTGGTGCCAAAGATCTCAAGACTTGGGAAAACGGGTCTTTGCTATTGAGTCCAGCAACCGATTCCGTTCAACCTGTTCTTTGTTCCGCAGTGAATGCCGATAAATCTATGCTGCTTGCTCAGTCTTCTTGTCCTGGTGGTGGACATGGCTGTATTACTTCAGCCTGTGGTGTTATGTCGGGACAGATTTATTGCTGTCCTTATGGGCATCGTTATCTCAATCACTGCGATTGTCTTTGCTATACTGGCAATAATTTTGACTGTAACTCTTATTCCTATTGTAACCAGTAGCCAGGAAGCTAGAGGAAAATCTTTAATGGACGTACTCCACCCCGCGCTGTGACTTTTGCATAGCGCGGGACATGGAAATAGAGTTTACCACCATCGATAAAAATCATTCCAGAACGCATTTCCGAAGTTATTGTTACCTTTTGACCGGGCCTTAAAAAACCCTTCACTAAATGGTAGTTGTTTTTAGGATAGTGAAAAGGTTCCCGAACGAAGTATTGAATCCTTTTCGAAAACGGAGAGTCCTTTTTCCCACCCGCTGAATAGAGTGCTGCTGTGGAACCGGCCCCGGTTGCGACCCAAACGCCAGAGCTTTTTTGTTCTTCTTTTTTGAGCCCAATACGGATTTGGTATCTTGCCGTCTCTCCTTGTAGCCTGCAAGCGAAAAGCATATCGTTGAGCGCACAATAAGGTAATTTCACGCCGCTTATTCTAATTTCCAATCTTGGAAGCTCTACGGGTTTCCTTTTCCCCGAAAAAATTTCTTTGAGACGCCTTTTAAAATTTTTGGGATTCGCGTGGCAAAAATAGCCCGTACTTGTCTGAGGCGCTGAATTAATGCCAAAAAGAAGTGCTGAACCCGCAAAATGGGATGCCGCCAAAACAGTGCCATCTCCACCCACCGTAATAATCAAATCGGTTTTAAGAGGATTCTTAAGTTTGTTACGATCCACCACACGAAACCGAACGTCTAGACTTTCCAACAAGTGGATGACCTCCTTTAGTGTTTCTTTGTGGATGTGTTTGGTCGTTTTGCGGAGATCATGAAAATGGAGTTTTGTGACGACAACAACTTGCTTAATCTTCATACGAGGGCTATATTGTTTTAAAATCCAAAAGAGGTCAAACAAAAATAACCAATGACCAAGCACCAATTACCAGATAATAACCAAATACCAATAACCAAACTTTAATTGTTTGGTAATAGATTATTGTGAAATTGGTGATTGTTTGGTGTTTGGAATTTGGTTATTGGTTATTTAGATGACACCTACTTCAAAAATAGGCATCTTGGGTGGTTCGTTTAATCCGCCGCATCTGGGGCACGTGGGAATTTGTCGTTATGTTTTGGAGCAAAAGAAGGTGGATGAGGTTTGGGTGATTCCCTGTTTTGAGCATCCTTTTGATAAACCGTTAGTCTCTTTTGATCATCGGTTTAAAATGTGTGAACTGACTTTTAAAGAATTTGACGACAAGGCTGTCGTGAAAGATGTCGAAAAACAGCTGGGTGGAAAAAGTTTTACGTTGCGAACCGTTCAATTCCTCAAAAAAGAAAACCCCAAATTGGAGTTTTTTTTGATTTTGGGAGAAGACGCGGCCAAAGAGGCAAAAACTTGGCATCAATATGACAAGCTAAAAAAAGCTGTTAGCTGGCTTATTATACCGCGTGGGCCAGAATCACCAGTTCCCGACGTGAGTGCCACGGATATCCGCAAGATATTGCAGGAAGGGAAAAATGTGGGAAAATATCTGCCGCAACTGGTCTATCAATACATTGTCCAAAATCGTTTGTATTAAGAAAGTGCTGAAAAAGTAGTAGGGCCTGCCCCGGGCCACCCACTACTTTTTCAGAACTAAAACTTAACCTTGGGGACTTCTTTGGCTGCTTCTTCTGCTTTGAAATAGACCTGTTGTTTGGGAAAAACGGTGAATCGAACAACAATATTATTGGGAAATTGTTGTGCAAAGGTGTTGTAAGCGTTGACTTGTTCGTTAAAACGTCGACGTTCGACGGAAATCCGATTTTCGGTTCCAGCGAGTTCATCCTGCAGGGCTAAAAAATTTTCGTTGGCTTTAAGCTGGGGATAGTTTTCGGCAACAACCAGCAAACGACCCAAGGCGGCAGTGAGTTGGTCATTGGCCGCAATTTTGTCTGGGATAGTCTGGGCCTGACCAACTTTGGCCCTTGCTTCCGTCACATCAATAAAAACTTTTTGCTCGTGGGCAGCATAGCCTTTGACTGTCTCCACAAGATTAGGAATCAGGTCATTTCGTCTTTGTAAAACATTTTCTACCTGAGACCAGCCTTCTTGCACCCCTTGATTAAGCTTAACGATCTGATTGTATTTCCCAACCCCCATCAAGGCCACAATGACGACAACTGCCAATACAATCCAAAGAGTTTTTTTCATAGGTCCTCCAACTTGTCGACGAATCTAATCATCGTCTTGAGTTCTGTCAAGTAGGCTTCCAAGATTGATGGCACTTCCTCTTTTCTGGGATAGGCATGGTGCCCCTCTCGCACTTCGATGAGATTTAAAAAAACATCGGAATGGATATCTGTCAGGAGGGCCAATTGCTCGATTCTTTTTTGCCAATTTTGTTCGGGTTTTCTTTTAAGAAGGTATAAAATTCCTTTCATTAGAGTGAGAATTGACGGCAGTGATTTCATGATAAAGCCTATCAAAATTTTAGAGTCACCGCTTAAACAGGCTGGGTGATTTTTTAGCTGAAGATATTTAGCACGCAATTCTGTTTCTAGTTGGTGTCTTAAGTTATGGAGGTGGACAGTAAAAAGAGGGAGTGGTTTTCCCAACAAGATCTTATGTGATTCTTGAAGTTCCAAAAATTCAAGAGGAAAAACGTCGATAGAGCTCTTAAAAAACTCAATATCCCAAATGAGGGGAGGGGGGTTCTGTTTCAACCATTTTTTGATAACTTTTTGGCCCGTCAGTGGGTTTGTTTCTAAAGTTTTTTGAGTTAGAATCAAGAGATTATAATTAGAAATTTTATCCTGATAATTTCCACTGACCGCTGACCCGTAGAGAACAACCGATTCCAGGTTATGGCTAAAACATCCCTGGATTGTCGGTATCAAATCTTCTGGCTTCATATTACCTCCTATTAAAAATTAAATATAAAAAATCAAATTCCAAAATGACAATCCAA
Organism: Deltaproteobacteria bacterium RIFCSPHIGHO2_01_FULL_43_49; assembly: GCA_001798075.1. GTDB lineage: Bacteria > UBA10199 > UBA10199 > SPLOWO2-01-44-7 > SPLOWO2-01-44-7 > SPLOWO2-01-44-7. The sequence goes on from MGRG01000014.1 coordinate 23,717, forward strand.
AATCTAAAATTTTTGAATTTTGGTATGTCATTTTGACTTTTGCATTTTGGATTTTAATTTTTACCATCCCACAGAACCTCCTCCCCCTCCGGAAGATCCTCCACCAAAACCTCCAAATCCACCACCACCACCGAAACCCCCAAAGGAGCTTCCTCTACTGCCACTTGTCAGCAACATCGCTAAAAATAATTTTGGATGACGGATAAAAAGAATAATAAAAATAAGAATGATTAATAAAGTAAAAATTGATTGCAGTTTGCTGCTCTTTTTTGGTGGCGCCCTTTCGGCACTCGCAGGGTTTGTAAAGAGGTCGTTGAGCGCCGTTACCGTATCGATAATTCCCGCAGGGATATTGTTCGCTTTTGCTTGAGGAACAAAATAGTCCCGCAAAAAACGTGTTGCTTTCGCATCATTGAGAATTCCTTCCAGTCCATATCCCACTTCAATACGGGCCTTGCGCTCATTGGGTGCCACCAAAAAGAGCAAACCATTATCTCTTTCTTTTTTGCCGATTTTCCAGGTTTCAAAAAGTTTTACAGCATAATCTTCGACGGTCTCGCCTTCCAAAGAGGGGACAGTGATAATTGCCAATTCAATCGAGGTCTCTTTTTCAAGCCGGCTGGCTAGGTTTTCCAAAGTCCGTTTGGTGTCTTGATTCAGGATTGATGCAAAGTCATTGACATACCCTTGAGGGGAGGGTAAAGCCCAAACTACGGACCGTGGACTAAGGACTAGGGACCAAGGACCTAAAAAGAACAAGATAAAGAGGGGGAAGATATGAAATTTAAAAAAACGCATACTGTTTTAGCTGCACTGTTGATACCGATTTTACTGGTGCAATGCAAAGGGAAAGGAAATGAGGTCTCCATGCCAAAGCAAACGACGACAAGCAGTTTGGAAGCTCCCAAGACTCCTAATGTGGAGGCTAACAAGAAATATTTTGCAACAATCAAGACATCAAAAGGAAATATTAAAGTAGAGCTTTATCCCAATGAGGCTCCACTTTCCGTTACTAATTTTGTTCAGTTGGCTCAGAAAAAATTCTATAATGGTCTCACTTTTCACCGCATTATCCCCGGTTTCGTGGTCCAAGGTGGTGACCCAACGGCAACGGGGTCAGGTGGGCCGGGTTATACGATTCCAGCTGAGATAAAATTACTTCACAAAGAAGGGGCTTTGGCTTGGGCGAGACTGCCGGAGGTTGATCCCATGGGGAGAACTCTCAACCCAGAGAAACGTTCTAGCGGTTCCCAGTTTTATATTACTTTAACTCCACAACCTTCACTAGACGGGGGCTACACCGTTTTTGGCCAAACTGTTGGAGGGATGGATGTGGTCCGCCAAATTCAACGCGGTGACGTTATTCAAGAAGTAGCCATTCAGGCAGAATAGTTTTACACGTGGCCGAAGCTTTTCCTGTGTTTGCCAACGCCAAAAGGAACATGCGGTTTGTTTGTTCTAGAAGGCCCCATTGATTTAGAGCCCGTCTCTCTGTTCCATCTGTTTTTAGTCTGACTCCATTCGGATTTTTGGTCGGGCTTTTGGGGTGGGGTCTTTTCTTCTATGCGGGACGCCATACAATACCTCCTTCTGGTGGAATGGTACCACAAAGAGACGAAAATCAATAAGCATTTTCAAATTCTGGCTGTTCTCTCTGGGCTTTTGGCTCTTCTTGGTAGGAGGGGGCTGTTTCTAAATCGGCCTCAAAAAAATCGACTGATCGATCTTGGCTTGTTCCCCCCTCTCCGGCATAAGTGGGCATGGGGGTGACCTCCGCAAATTTAGCGGAACCACCCGCCAGTGCGAAAATATCTTTTTTCTCGACTTCTGGAGGGATTGAAAAAGGTTTGGGAGCCCAATCTTTGGTGGCCTCTTGCATAAAATCTAAAAAAATCGGTGCTGCGGTCCTTCCTCCTTGTTCCCCTCTCCCAATGGAACGAACAGCGTCGTGACCGACCCAAACACCGGCTGCCAAATCGGGGACGTAACCAACAAACCAGGTATCGGTTTCATCATTGGTCGTTCCTGTTTTTCCAGCGACCGGTTTCCCCAATTTTTTAACCCGCTGAGCCGTTCCCATGTTGACGACATCACTCATCAACCGAACCATGAGATAGGCTGTTTGTGGCGTTATGACATGGCCGGGGGGAATGTTATTTCCATAGAGAACTTTGAGTTCACTCGGGTAGAGGTCGAGTTTGTCTTGTTCGATGAAAACTTTATTTTTCTCAAAAAGCTCTTGATTGAAGTCTCCCGAAGTCTTCCCCAACATTTTGTCGATTTCAGTCGGTTTTGTTTCAACGGAAGACATGGCAAGTGCTTGGTGCTCTTCCAACGTATTTCCTTCTTGGTCGACAATTTTGGTTACAAAAACAGAAGGGCGATAGATTCCAAGGTTTGGGAAAGTGGCATAGGCTGTCACCATCTCATTGAGGTGAACACCATTAGCCCCCAGCGCCATCGAAGGGTATTTGTGAATTGTTGTCGTAATCCCCATTTTGCGAATGTAGCCGGTTAGATAATGGAGTCGGATATGATACGCGACCCTCGCTGTTGCAACATTATAGGAATTAACAATGGCTTGATGAAGGGTTGTGAGACCTCGAAATTTGCCATCATAATTTTTGGGACTCCAGACCTCATTCCCAACCGGTATGGTAAAAGGGGCATCGGCGATCTGGGTTTTGAACGTGTAACCTTTGTCTAACGCGGCCGCATAAATGAATGGTTTAAAAGAAGAGCCCGGCTGTCTGAGTGCATCCATCGCACGGTTGAATTCACTTTTGCTAAAGTCATAACCCCCAACCATTGCCTTCACAAAACCGGTAGAGGTCTCTTGTGAGAAGAGGGCCCCTTGAATAATCGGTTCTTGATAGAAGGAAAATTTATTATTTTCTTCCGCACGAACCCGTATCACGTCGCCTACTCGCAGCGTATGGGAAGGGTCACTCATATAAAGATTTTCTTCATACCCAAGTTTAGTTTGGTCAAAAGTGACATCTTTTCTAGGAACAACACCCGCCGTTCTCCCTACAGAGACAAGTGTATTGGATCCTTCGAAACCAGTGACGGCAGCGGGATAGATTTCTCCGACCTCAATGGGGGTTGGCTCTTCTTTAGCAAGGGGTATCGGTGGAAAGAGAAGCCATTTTTTCTGAGACTCACTTAAAATTTGCTCATGAAGTTTTTCTTTTTGTGCCGTAAGGGCTTTAGCATCGACATGGTCGATTGTTCCTCGCCAGCCGGTTCGTCTGCGATCGATAACTTCTAAACCTCTCCGTACGGCCGCCGTGGCGGCCTTTTGCATGGTGGGATCAATTGTCGAATAAATTTTGAGCCCGCCGTAGTAGAGTTTTTCTTCCCCATATTTTTTTAGGAGGACTTGTCTCAAATATTCTAAAAAATGAGGGGCAACCGCAAGGTTGCTATCCTTGTCTGTTCCCTGGAGATAGATTTTCACTTTGGTGTTGAGGGCCTCAATCCGATCTTTGTTGGTAATAACCTTTTCCTCCACCAGTCTTGACAATACATATTCTTGCCTTTCTCTTGTTTTGTCAGAATGGCGGATAGGTGAGTAGAGTTCTGGGGCCCGCGGCAGAGCTGCTAGCAAAACCATCTCAGAAAGGTTTAAGTTTTTTAAATCTTTGTGAAAATAATCTTCGGCGGCGGCCTTGACGCCATAAGCCCGGTTCCCAAAATAAATCTGATTAAGATAAAGATATAGAATCTGATCTTTTGTGAGATAGCGCTCCAGGCGTGTTGCTAAAATCGCCTCTCGGATTTTTCTGGCGTAGGATTTTTGACGAGACAAAAGAAGAGAGCGTGTTACCTGTTGCGTGATAGTGGAACCTCCTTGCACAATCCCTCCTGACCTCAAATTGGCAAGGAAGGCACGCAACGTCCCCCTAAAATCGACACCGCGGTGCTCAAAAAACCTGGCATCTTCCGCAGCCAGAAAAGAACTAATCAACAGAGGGGGTATCTCTTCAATCGGTATGAGGTGGCGTCTTTCCTCATTCCAAAATTCCCCGATACGGGTTCCATCAGCCCCATACACTTCTGAGACAAGATAGGGGTGATAATCCGAAATGCTCTGAATATTGGGGAGGTCTCTAGCGAAGTAAAAATAGACAACCATGATGACAACAACGAGGGTGCAAATGAGCGTGACAAAAATGGTCGCAACAACTTTTAAAAACCGCGCAACGCCTTTAAGAGTTTCGAAGAAATTTGCCATGTCGCGAAGAACGCTAACACAAAGCCACCATATTGACAATCTTTGGAAATCATGTATACCGCACCCGTCAATTTTTGATAAAAATAAAAGGAGGAATCATGAAAAGACGTATCTTACTCGTAACGTTGGTCGCTTTTGCGGCTATCGGCTCGCTCTCTTTCGGTTGTAACAGAATGAAAGGTAGCGAAACAACGGCAGCCCCTGTAGCGGAACCAGCTCCAGCACCTGTTGCAGAACCTTCTGCACCAGTGGCGCCTGAAGGAACACAGCCCGCACAGCCTGAGGCAGCGCCTAGCCAACCCAGCCAACCTGGGCAATAAGTTTTAGTTAGCCCCACCACTTGTTTCTGGGCTGCAAGCCCACTTTGTGGGCAAAACAAGTGGTGGGGTAGATTGATAAGATAAAACCCCTTTTGGTTCATCACCAATGGGGGTTTTTCTTTACGATTTATTTTTTTTAGAGATCGTACGGTTTCGGCCCGCTTGTTTCGCTTTATAAAGGTACTGATCCGCTGCCTCAATGAATGCTTCCGGCGAGCTGAATTCCTCTCCTCCATCCAAAGTGGCAATGCCGATACTAATTGTAACGGGAATGGTTGCCGACTCGAAATGGGCCGGTTGTGTTTCTATCGTTTTACGAATTCGTTCTGCAAGTTGAAAAGCACCTTGCTCCTCCGTTCCCCTAAGAATAATTACAAATTCTTCGCCACCATAGCGTGCAAAGACATCTTCCCCCCGCACCATTTTTTTGATCGTCTCTGCTAAGTGAGCTAACACAAAATCGCCGGCTAAGTGACCTTGCGTGTCATTTATTTTTTTGAAATGATCGACATCAATCATGGCAAGTGACAAAGGATTTTTTGCCCTTTTGGCATGACTGAATTCTTCTTTGAGACGATCTAAAAAATAACGCTTGTTAAAAATACCTGTTACCGCATCGACGACGGCCATTTTATAAAGTTCCTTGTGAAAAATGTTTTCAATATTGTCTTGATAAGCAAATTTGAAGATGGTTGAAGAGGAAATTTGGACTTTGTCCCCATCCTTCAAGATTTGACTTTGCATTCTTTTGCCGTTCACAAAAGTCCCATTGGTCGAGCCAAGATCGGTAAGCGTTGTCTCTCCACTCACAACCTTAACGGAGAGGTGTTTTCTCGAAATGCGACTATCATTAATGGAGACGTCAATATCCTCCGCTCTACCCAGGATGGTTTCCCCTTCTTTTAGTTGTTGAAGTTTCCCTACTAACGGCCCGGAAAGAAAGAGGATATAGGCTTTCTTTTCTGCCTCGGTAGGCATCTTTTCTACCTTGGTGACAATGGTTTGTTCCGTTGGGTCCTGCTTCGGTTTTTTAGTCATCTTTTTCTATTATAGAGGGGGGTGAAGCCTTAGGCAAGCTTGTCCGCCGTTGCAAATTTACTTGGATGATTTGTTCCTTCCCGGCCGTAATTTGGAGTTCTTTGGAATAGGTTTCAAATTCCTCTAGGGCGAGTTCAATTTTCACGATGCTCCCCGGTTTCATTTCTTCTTTGATTAACGGCGTGACGCCAATCGTCTCACCATTCATCAATACTTTTGCCCCACTCGGTTGAGAAATAACCTTGAGAGATCCATAATCGAGAGTTAGTTCTATGTGGAAATTTTGTGTTTCTCCTGCGTTTGTTTCAAATGCAGTTTTAAAAAATTTGTAGTTTGTGAGATATAAACCGAGCGTGTTTTTTGTCTTGATTTCTAAATTTTCCAGTTTCGTGGGGGTTGTTAATCCCGTTTCCTGATCATCAATATAAATCGAAGCTCCCGGGGGACTGGACTCAATGATGACGGTCGATAATTTTGGAGATTGGATAGTGGAAAGAGGTTCTGTTCGAGGTTCGAGGTTCGAGGTTCGAGGTTCTAAGTTCCGAAAATATTTCCATCCAAAAAATGTTGCAAGCCCGGCGGCAAAAATTATTAAAAATCCAGAACTCCAAAACAGAATTTGTTTTCGGAATGAGAGCTCACGAAACCATTTTTTTTGAGTCTCTTCTCCAGAAACGCTCGATTCACTTTCCTCGGGTGACTTTTCCTCTTCTTCCCTTGCCTCTATCTCTTCCGGCCAATCGGCTTCCAACATAAATTCGCGCCAATCGATTCCAGGCTGACCGCCAGAGGTCGATTCTCCCGCATCTTCCTCCTGATTTGTTTTTGTCTTGTCTAAAATCAAGTGCGGCGTTGCTCCTTCATCGACCAATATTTTGCTGATCGCCAATTCTTCGCGAAAGAGGTTTCGGACAAACTCGGCAACTTGTGATGGTTGAAAATCAGGATAATGGGTGTGCAAAAATTTTGAGAGATCATCATGAAAATCGGATGCGAAGGCATAACGATGTCTTCTGTCTTTTACCAATGCTTTCAGGGCGATCTCGTCGATAGCCTTGGGAAGATCGGGATTGAGCTCTGAAGGAGGGATCACTTTGGCCCTTCTCACATTTTTGAGAGTTTCTTTGTTGTCAGAGCTTTTAAAGAGACGTTTTCCTGTCAAGAGTTCATGAAAAATTACGCCCAGCGAAAAAATATCGCTACGAGGGTCGATTTTATCACCTCTTGCTTGTTCGGGGGACATGTAGGCAAATTTTCCTTTTAAGATTCCCGATTCGGTATGACCCACTTTGACAGCCGCTTTTGCAATACCAAAGTCGATGATTTTTACCGTGCCAGAATAGGAAATAATGATGTTTTGTGGGCTGATGTCTCGATGGATGATATTGAGAGACCCACCACTTTCATCACTTTTGCGGTGCATGTAATTAAGGCCGCTGGCCACCTCGGCAGTGATGGCGCAAAGGATCGGTAGAGGAATCCGTTTACCCAACCTTAAAAGTTTTTTGTTGATTCTGCTTAAATTTTGACCATCGACATATTCCATCACGATGAAGTAATCGTCGCCCGCTTTTCCCAAGTCATAAATTTGAGCAATGTTGCCATGATTGAGTTTGACGGCGATTTTGGCTTCATCGACCAGCATGTCGATAAATTCCCGAGAAGCCGCAATATGAGGGAGAATTTTTTTGATGCAGACCGTTTTTTTGATTCCGGCCAGGTCGTAGGCCAGTCCTTTATAGATTTCTGCCATCCCTCCTTGAGCAATTTTTTCGAGAAGGTAATATTGACCCGCTTGTGTCGGTTTGGGATCAGCCATCGTTTTAAAGTAAGGGATTAAGGCCATAAAATCAATCTTGCATTACCACACGGTACCAGGTACCCAGTGGCGACTTATGGATATCGGGTTTGGAGAAATTGTTCTTATTTTGGGCTTGGCGTTAATTTTGTTAGGCCCCAAAAAGTTACCGAAAGCCGCCCGCTCGTGGAGTCGCATGATTCACAAGTTGAAAAGGGATATTGATTCGGCTTTGGACGATAAATAACTGGTTACAAACAGTTCTTTTCCCAAGAAATACCCTTTACATCTGCCTTTTTTTCTCTATAAAAGGCCGCTTTCATGCATCAGTTCATTAAATTAAAATCGAGCCGCTTAAAAACTCTTTTGCCTTTGTCCTTTATTGGAGTGGTTGCTTTGGGTGGGGTCTTTGCTTGGTACTCGTTAGGAGACAACAGAGGTTATGCCCCCGATCAACCGATCCCTTTCAGCCACAAACGTCATGCGGGAGATAACAAAATTCCTTGTCAGTATTGCCATTCCGATGTTGATAAGTCGCGTCATGCCACGATTCCTTCGATGAATGTCTGTATGAATTGTCATTCCGTTATCAGACAGGATAGCCCCTCTATTCAGAAAATGAAGCAACTGATTGAGCAGGGAGGTTCTTTTGAATGGGTCAAGGTGCACGACATGGCAGACTTCGTCTTTTTTAATCATAAAAGGCACATTGCCCAAGGGATTGCTTGCGAGACATGTCACGGTAATGTAGGGGAAATGGTCAAAGTGGAGCAGAAAGAAAAATTCAACATGGGTTTTTGTGTCAATTGTCATCGGGATAATCCACTCAATCCAGAATTAAAAGCATCAACAAACTGTAATACTTGTCACCATTAATTTATGGATAAAAATTACTGGCAATCATTAGAAGAACTGGCCGAAACTCCTGAGCTTGAAGAGGTTCAGGGAAAAGAATTTTTGTACACTCCTGAAGAATTGGCCACTCAAGACCAGTCAGACGAAAAATCAGGTGTGACTCGTCGCGAATTTTTGCGGCTGATGGGAGCAGGCCTTGTGATGGCCTCTGCAGCGGCTTGTACACGAAGACCCGTTGAAAAAATCGTTCCCTATTTAAACAAACCGGAAGAAGTCACGCTGGGTGTAGCTAATTGGTATGCTTCAACGTGCGGTGAGTGTCCGGCTGCCTGCGGAATTTTGGCCAAGACGCGCGAAGGAAGGCCAATCAAATTAGAAGGAAACCCAGATCACCCCATGAATAAAGGTGGGCTGTGTGCCAGAGGGCAAGCTTCCATCTTAAATCTTTATGATCCCGATCGCTTGAAAGGCCCGTTGCAGAAAGTGGGTGATAACTGGGAAGCAGCAAGTTGGGACAAAGTCGATGAAACTTTAGCGAGTCTTATTAAAGGTGTTCAAGAAAAGGGGGGACAGATTCGCTTACTGACCGGTCATGTTGTCAGTCCATCCACACGCCAATTGATTCAAGAATTTTTGAGTGGGGTTCCGAATGCAAAACAGATTGTTTTTGAGCCGCTTGGCCTGGAAGATTTGATGAAGGGACAAGAAGCTTGTTATGGACAATCGGTCCTTCCTCGCTACCGTTTTGAAAAAGCGAAAATGGTTGTCTCTTTTGGAGCTGATTTTCTGGATACTTGGTTGTCGCCCGTTGAGTTTACAAACCGTTTTTCTAAAACACGTAAGTTGGCAAAGGGGGAGATGTCAAAGTTTGTCTGTTTTGAACCGCTGCTAACAGTCACAGGGACCAATGCCGATCTCCATGTTCCGGTGCGTCCCGGTGACGAATTAAAAATTGCGTTAAGTTTGGTCCGTTCGTTGACAACCGACAGTACGGTTTCTTCTGTTTTGGGGGTCTTTTCGCTTGAAAAAGTGGCCAAAGAGACCGGCATCGATGCAAAAGTTTTGCAAGAAGTGGTCGATCACCTCTCCAAACACAAAGGGGAAAGTCTGATTTTGGGGGGTGGAACTTTTGCAAAAGGAAATTATGGGCGCGCTTTACACATTGTCGTCAATTATTTAAACACGATTTTGAATAATGATGGTGCAACCCTTGACGCACAGAACTCACCCTCCAGACAATCGAGTGGTTCTGTGGAAGAATTGATAGCGCTGATCGATGAAATGCACAATGGCAAGGTCGATCTTTTGCTTGTTTACAATACGAATCCCAATTTTTCGCTTCCAAGAGGACTTCGCTTTGAAGAAGGACTGAAAAAAGTGCCCGTTGTTGTTAGCTTTGCGGATCGGGTCGATGAAACTGCAAAAAATGCCCATTGGGTGTTGCCGGTTCCTCATGCGTTGGAATCTTGGGGAGATGCCGAACCTCAAGCAGGATTGTTCAGCCTCTTCCAACCGACGATTGCGCCTCTGTATGACACAAGAAGTTTTCAAGAATCGCTTCTCAAGTGGACTGGAAAAAATGCCAACTGGCATGACTATTTAAAAAATTATTGGCAAGAAAACGTTTATCGTCGCGCTGGATCGCCCATTTTGTTTGAAACATTTTGGGAAACTTCGCTCAGAGATGGGGTTGTTAATACCGTCAAAGGTGCCGGTTCACACGCACCAAGGGCTTTTAATACGGAAGCCCTTCTCGATGTCGCTTCAAAACTTGTCTATGGCAATGCAAAAGCCACCGGAATCTATTTGATTAGTTATCCCACCATTCCTCTCTATGATGGAAGGCATGCAAACAACAGCTGGCTGATGGAACTTCCCGATCCGGTCACGAAAATTACTTGGCGCAATTATGTTTCGTTGTCTCCAGCCAAAGCGAGCGAACTCCATTTAAAAGAAGGGGATGTTTTAAAAGTTAAGACGGATCAGCATGAGGGAGAGCTTCCCTTGCACATCCAACCGGGATTGCACAAAGATGTTGCGGCTGTCCCCCTCGGTTTTGGTCGCAGTCAGGTAGGGCGTGTGGCAAACGAGATTGGGGTGAACGCCTTTTTGTTTGGATCTCTTTCACAAGTAACGCTCGCACCAACCGGCAAATGGATCAAACTGGCAGCCACACAACAATATCATTCGATTGAGGGAAGACCGATCATTAAAGAGACAACTCTCGAAGAATATAAAAAAGATCCCAAAGCTGGAAACGAAGGGGGAGTTCCTCTCCCGTCGATGTGGTCTGGGCATAAGTATGAAGGTCATCGATGGGGTATGGCGATTGATCTCAATTCTTGTACCGGCTGTTCCGCTTGCATGATTGGTTGCCAAGCGGAAAATAATATTCCGGTTGTGGGTGAAAAACGAATCAAACAGGGCCGCGAGATGCATTGGATTCGGATTGATCGTTACTATTCGGGTGAAAAAGAAAATCCGGAAGTATCACACCAACCGATGCTTTGTCAGCATTGTGAAAATGCCCCTTGTGAGACTGTTTGTCCCGTTGTGGCAACCCTCCATGACGACGAAGGTTTGAATGTGCAAGTCTACAACCGTTGTGTGGGGACAAGATATTGCTCCAACAATTGTCCCTACAAAGTGCGCCGTTTTAATTGGTACGAATATTTAAAAGATTTGGGGGGTCCGCTGGCTTATGCGTTGAATCCCGATGTAACCGTTCGTGAAAAAGGTGTCATGGAAAAATGCACTTTTTGCACGCAAAGAATTCAGGCGGGAAAAGAGGCAGCCAAAGATTTGGGGAAAAAAGTTTCCGATGGGGATATTAAGACTGCTTGTCAACAAAGTTGTCCCGCAGAGGCGATTGTTTTTGGTGATTTGAATGATCCTGAAAGCCAAATTGCAAAACTAACAAAAGATCCAAGAGGCTATAAAGTCATTGAAGATTTGAATACGAAGCCACAGATTACCTACTTAACCAAAGTGAGGAATAAGGAATAATGGAACAGGTATTAACACTCGATCAAGAACCCTTGTTGGGCCCTAAGAAAACGATTGCGGACGTGAATGAAGATGTCTGCAAACCGATGGAGCGTTTTCCTTCAAAGGCATGGTGGGTTGTTTTCGGAATCGCCGCCTCTATTTTAACCATGGGTTTAGGGTTGGTGGCCTATCAGCTTCATATGGGTATGGGCGTTTGGGGTTTGAACCATCCTGTAGGGTGGGGAATTGATATTACCAACTTCGTTTTTTGGATCGGTATCGGTCACGCTGGAACTTTGATTTCTGCTATCTTGCATCTGTTTCGTCAGCGCTGGCGCACTTCCATCAACCGCGCGGCAGAAGCCATGACGATTTTTGCGGTGATGACTGCCGGTTTGTTTCCTTTAATTCACTTAGGCAGAAACTGGTTTTTTTATTGGCTGCTCCCTTATCCCAATCAGAGAGGTTCTTTGTGGGTCAATTTTCGCTCCCCACTTTTGTGGGACGTCTTCGCTGTCTCGACCTATTTCACGATTTCGCTTGTCTTTTGGTATATTGGTTTGATTCCCGATTTAGCTTCTGTGAGGGATCGGGCCAAAAATAAAGTACGCAGATTGATTTATGGTATTTTGGCATTGGGTTGGAGGGGGAGTCAGCGTCATTGGAATCACTATGAGATTGCCTATCTGATTTTGGCCGGGCTTTCCACACCTCTGGTCCTCTCTGTTCACTCGATTGTTAGTTTCGATTTTGCAACGTCTCTTTTGCCAGGTTGGCATACGACTATTTTTCCTCCTTACTTTGTTGCCGGTGCCATTTTTTCTGGTTTCGCGATGGTGGTCACCCTTTTGGTGATTGTGCGAAAGGTTTTCCAACTCGAAGACTACATCACCCTGGTTCATTTGGAAAACATGAACAAGATTATTTTGGTGACCGGCATGATGGTGGGCTACGCTTATGGCTGCGAATTTTTCACCGCCTGGTATTCTGGCAATATTTATGAATGGTTTACTTTTAAAAACCGCGCGATGGGGCCTTATGCCTGGGCCTATTGGACAATGGTTACTTCCAACGTGATTGCCCCTCAACTTTTTTGGAGCAAAAAATTGAGGCGGTCTATTCCCGTCATGTTTGTGATTTCTTTGATTGTGAATATCGGCATGTGGTTTGAGCGTTTCACGATTATTTCGACCTCTCTGCATCGTGATTTCTTGCCAACCAATTGGGATATCTATATCCCCACTTTTGTTGATTGGGGTTATACATTGTTTAGTTTTGGTTTCTTTTTCACTTTCTTTTTATTGTTTTGCAGGTTTTTGCCCACCATTGCGATGTCGGAGGTGAAATCGACTATGCATGTCGGGCGTAAAGTTCCGGAAGGAGAGGAGTACGTTTTTTAATATATGGCTCACAAACTTTTAGGCATCGTCGGAATTTTTAAGGATCCTTATCATTTATTAAGGGCGGCTAAAGAGGTCCAAACGCGCAAATTTGAGCATTGCGATGCTTTTACCCCGTATCCTATTCACGGTTTGGACAAAATTCTGGGACACAAGCGATCAAAGGTTCCTTGGGTGACACTGGCTTTTGGTTTGATGGGTTGTTTTGGGGGGCTTGGTCTGCAAATCTGGGTTTCCGCAATCACTTGGCCACTCAATATTGGAGGCAAACCGTATCTTTCGATTCCGGCCTTTATACCGATTACTTTTGAATGTACGGTTTTGTTGGGTGGATTGGCCACGGCGGCAGCACTCCTCTTTTTTTGTAAACTTCCGAATTACCATACCAATCTTTTAGACAAAGAGATCACCAATAATGCCTTTGCCCTTTATATACCGGCAAAGGAAAACGGGTTTAATGAGAATGATGTGAAGAGTTTTATGCAGAAAGCTGGAGCGTATGAAATTAAGATGGTGGAATAAAGACAATGATCAATAACCAAATGCCAAATTCCAAACAAATTCCAATTTTCAAATTCCAATTTTCAAATTATTTGGTGTTTGGTGCTTGGAATTTGATGTTTATTTGGTGTTTGGTGCTTGGAGCTTGGAATTTTCTGGCTTGCTCTTCGAGCAAGCCAGCGTGGGAATATATGCCCGATATGGCGGACCAACCTTCGTTTAAGGCCGGGAAGTATGATCCCCAAGCTCCGCACCATCGCTCTTTAAGGGAGCCGGTGAAGGGAACGATTCCGAGGGGATATCAGCCCTATCCTTATAAAGAAGATCCAGAAGGAGCAGGAAGAAATCTCAAAAATCCGCTTCTTCCAAGAACCGAAGCTGTTTTGGGTGCAGGACAAAAAACATTCAACACCTATTGTTTTGTTTGTCATGGTACAAAAGGTTTGGGTGATGGACCCATCGTACCGAAATTTCCAAAACCCCCTTCTTTGCAGTCGGAAAAAGTCAGGGGATGGAGCGATGGCCGAATTTATCATGTGATCACCATGGGGCAAAACTTAATGCCCTCTTATGCATCGCAAGTTAGCGCAGAAGAGCGTTGGGCCGCGATTCATTATATTAGAGCGTTGCAAAAGTCACAAAACCCAACGCCACAGGATGTGGAGGCGTATAAAAAAGAAAGGAGAAATCCTAAACACTAAATCCTAAATTCTAAACAAATCCTAATGATCCAAATCCAAATGACCCAAACAGTTCCGTTTGGAATTTTGGTCATTCGAATTTAGAATTTGTTTAGGATTTAGATATTAGAAATTAGAATTTTCCCAGTTATGGAGCACAAACACTATACAAACATTAACCAGATCCCTAAGCCACCGGCATTTACGATGTCGCGTGGGCTTCATTTTATCTATCTCGGTCTTGTCATCATTGGAATTGAAGCATTTTTAATCGCGCTCCGCTCCGATCCGGATAGGGCCTGGCACAATTTTCTTTTGAATTATTTTTATTGGCTCTGCCTATCGCTATCCGGACTTTTCTTTGTCGCCTTGCAATATGTCACCGGCTCGATGTGGTCGACACCACTGCGTAGGGTTCCAGAGGCATTGATAGGCTATTTGCCCGTTGCTTTTGTTTTGCTTCTCATTTTGTTTTTGGGAAAACATCATTTGTATGAATGGACCCACCTGGATGAGGTTTTGCACGATCCTATTTTGATAAAGAAGTCGGCTTATTTGAACTTTTCGTTTTTTGCCGCACGAAATTTCTTTTCCTTCTTGGTTTGGGGTCTTGTCGGTTTTTGGTTGGTTAAAAATTCACTCAAACAGGATCGCAATGGTGATGTAAAACTAACCAAGCTCAATAAAAAAATCTCCGCTCCTTTCCTCGTGGTTTTTGGAATTACCTTCACGGTGATGTGTTTTGATCTTTTGATGTCACTGGAGCCTCATTGGTATTCCACCATTTTTGGGATTTATTGTTTTGCAGGGCTTTTTTATTCTGGCATGGCGATCACCATTTTATTTGTTGTGGCCATGAAGAAGCAGGGGGCCTTGGCAGACGTAGTGAATGAAAATCATCTCCACGATTTAGGAAAGTTTATGTTCGCTTTTTGTGTTTTTTGGGCCTACATCGCCTTTTCTCAATATATGTTGATTTGGTACGCCAATTTACCGGAGGAAATAGGCTATATGATTCGGCGAACAGAGGGGGCTTGGACTCCGGTAGCTCTCGCTTTATTGTTTGGCAAGTTTGTTATCCCTTTCTTTTTATTGTTGTCCAGAGACGCCAAAAGAAATGAAAAATTTTTGGTGGCGGTTGCTGTTTGGGTCTTGGTTTTTCAATGGCTCGATTGCTATTGGATGATTTTTCCTCTTTTGGGGGAAAAGCCCGTTTTTGGGTGGCAAGAAATTGGTATTTTTCTTGGTTTCTTGGGGCTTTTTGTTTTGACAGTGACATTGGTGTTGCAAAAAATACCGCCGGTTCCAATGAAAGACCCAAGACTTTTGGAAGGAGTGAATCATCATCAGTAATATGAAATCAAAGTTTGCGAAAAATACGGGTCCTGCCAGTTTTGGGGCCCATCCTCCCGCTCGCTTATGCTCGGGGAGGATTATCCCAAAACTGTCACCCCTATTTTTCGCACTTTTTTTATTCCTTATTCCTTTACAGGTAATAAGTGTGGAAGAGACTCCAGCATCCTTACAAAATGTAGGTATTAATGAACGCTTAGGCAATGCTGTTTCGCTCGATCTTAACTTTGTCGATGAATCGGGTCAAAAAATTCCTCTCAAGACCTATTTTGACGGTAAAAAACCTGTTATTTTAATTTTGGCTTATTACGAGTGCCCGAACATCTGCAACTATCTTTTGCAAGGAACCGTGAATAGTTTGGCCAAACTGGCTTGGCCTGTTGGTGAAAAATTTGAAGTTGTGGTGATCAGCATTGATCCTAAAGAAACACCCGCCATTGCCGTAAAAAAAAGAGAGGCGTTTAAAAATTGGCATTTGTTGACAGGAGAGGAAAAAAATATCCAACAAGTGGCCTCAGAGGTCGGTTTTCAATATCGCTATGAAGAAGAAACAAAACAATATGCCCACGGCGCTGGCATTTTTCTCTTAACTCCTGCGGGTCAGTTGGCTAGGGCGTTGCATGGCATTGAATTTTCAACTAGAGATTTGAAATTGGCGCTGGTGGAGGCCTCACAGGGAAAAATAGGGAGCGTAGTCGATCGACTCATGTTTTATTGTTACCGCTATGACTCCACCAACAGGCGGTATGTCTTTGCCACGAATTTGATGAAGGGTGGAGGGGCAGCTACTGTTTTGTTGTTGGGGTTTTTGATTTTTAGAATGGGCCGTAAACCCTTCCAGGGCAAGGAAAAAAGATGATCGGTTTTTTGTTGATAACATTCAGACTTCCCCAAGCCTCCACTATGGCTTCCATGGTGGATAATCTTTTTGATTTTATTTTGTGGACAAGTGTCATCAGTTTTGTCGGCATTGTTTTTGGCAAACTCCTCTTTTTGGTCCGTTTTCGCCGGAAAAAGGTGCCGGAAAGTAAAACCGCTTATATTACGGGCCATACGGCCATGGAGATGAGTGTTGCCGGTATCTTGCTTGTTTGGGTCATGGTCATTTTTTATTTTGGTTGGGTTGATTATAAAAAGTTGAGGGTTGCTCCTGCCAACTCATTGGAAATTAATGTCATTGCAAAACAGTGGCTCTGGGAGTTTCAATATAGTGATGGCAGAAGGCTTACGAATGAACTTGTTGTACCAAAGGGAAGACCAGTTAAATTGATCATGACTTCACAAGATGTTTTGCACAGTTTTTTTGTCCCAAATTTCAGAGTCAAACAAGACATCATTCCTAATACCTACACCAGTCTTTGGTTTGAAGCGACCCAATTGGGAGAACATCCGATTTATTGTGCAGAATATTGTGGAGCAGCCCATTCAGGAATGTTGGCAAAGGTTAAGGTTTTGGAACCCGATGATTTTGAAGCTTGGCAAGTTGAAGGGAGTTTAGGTCCTATGGCGGCATTGGACGCCACAGCCAATGCGAAGGTGAGTCCCGCTGAAATGGGCAAAACTCTCTTTTCCACAAAGGGTTGTAATGCCTGCCACAGTGTTGACGGTAAAACCGGTGTTGGCCCGACTTTTATGGGAGTTTTTGGGCACCAAGTCGAACTTCAAGATGGCAAGAAGGTCGCTGTCGATGAAAATTATGTTCGTGAGTCCGTGATGGATCCACAAGCAAAAGTGGTCAAAGGCTTTCAGCCCATTATGCCGACTTTCAAGGGACAAATAACCGATGAAGAGATGAGCGCCTTGATTGCTTATATTAAAACCCTAAAGGAGGCTGTTCAATGAGTTCTCATGCGACGACTTATGTGAGTTTTTTGGAGGCTGAAAAAGGATTCAAGTCCTGGCTGACGACCTTGGATCACAAACGGATTGGTTTGATGTATATGGCAACCTCCATGATCTTTTTTATGATTGGCGGGATCTTCGCGACTTTGGTTCGCTTGGAGTTGATGTTTCCCGGCCAGACCATTATGAGTGCCGGCACCTACAACAAATTCTTTACCTATCATGGTGCCATCATGATCTTCATGTTTATTATCCCGATTATTCCTGCTGCATTGGGAAATTTTTTCCTACCCATCATGATTGGCGCCAAAGATGTGGCCTTTCCGAGACTCAATTTGGCCAGTTACTATATTTTTATAGCGGGGGCCAGTTTTGCCGTGTTGGCATTGATGCTCAAGGGGGCCGATACCGGTTGGACCTTTTATACCCCCTATAGCATTCGAAGCGGCACGAGTGTCGTTTTGGTGGCACTCGGTGTTTTTATCATGGGTTTTTCAGGTATTTTGACCGGCCTTAATTTTATGACGACGGTTCATAAACTGCGTGCCCCCGGCATGACATTTCACCGGATGCCTCTTTTTGTCTGGGCCATTTACGCAACCGCCATCATCCAGGTCCTCGCAACACCTGTCATCGGCATCACCACTCTTTTATTGATTATGGAACGGGTTTTGGGGATTGGTTTTTTTGATCCGGCATTGGGTGGGGATCCGGTCTTGTTTCAACATTTCTTTTGGTTTTATTCCCATCCGGCAGTTTACATTATGATTTTACCAGCCATGGGGATTATCTCTGAGGTGATTCCCGTTTTTTCCAGGAAACATATTTTTGGTTATCACGCGATCGCCTATTCGAGTTTGGCGATTGCCTTCATCAGTTTTGTCGTCTGGGGACATCATATGTTTGTCTCAAGTCAGTCGGACCTCGCCAATATGCTTTTTTCCTTTTTGACGATGTTTGTGGCTGTTCCCACTGCGATCAAGGTTTTTAACTGGACGGCGACGATGTACAAAGGATCGATTTCCCTGAAGACCCCGATGCTTTATGCCCTTTCCTTTCTCTTCATGTTTACCATCGGTGGATTAACGGGGCTTTTTTTGGCGGCACTTTCCGTCGATGTCCATTTGCATGACACCTATTTTGTCGTCGCCCATTTTCATTATGTCATGATGGGTGGGACGGTGATGGGCTTGTTAGCGGGGTTGCATTACTGGTGGCCAAAAATGTTCGGCAAAATGTATCCGGAAATCGCCGGAAAAATTTCTTGGGCCTTGATTTTTATCGGGTTCAATTTGACATTCCTTACACAATTTTTTGTGGGGTACTTAGGAATGCCGAGACGCTATTATGATTATCCGGTTCAGTATACTTCCTGGAATATTGCTTCCACCATTGGTTCCTGGTTTTTATTTGCAGGCTTCTTGTTGATGCTTATTTATTTTGTAAAATCGCTGTTTTTTGGAAAGAGGGTGGCCGAGGCGGCCAATCCTTGGGGGGGCAAAACGTTGGAGTGGCAAATTCCCTCACCCCCACCGATGCATAACTTTGCAGAGACACCCCATGTAACTGGGAGACCCTATGAATATGGAGTGGCTAAATTATGAGAAAGCTTCCGCTCGCCGATCTCCAAAAGACGCCTCTCAATTTGGAGGTTCCACCCCCAAATTGGGGGCTCGACCCTCGCCCCGCCAAGTTTTTATCCCCCGCAAGGTTTGGCGGGGCTGCGGGACGCTTTTTTCGATCGGCTCGCTCGCGCTTTCTCATCTTTTTGATTTTCATTGTTATTTTAAGTTGGAGTATGGCGCCTGCAACTTTGCAAGCGAAGTCGAAAACGCATTGGAAGCGTGGGATGTGGATTGGAGCACTGGGTGGTGCGGTAGTTGGTGGAACGACCTTTGCTATCATTGGTGGAAAAAAATGTGACCGTTATAATACCGATTTTGATATCTGTGGATCGGGTGGAGCGACCCTGCTGGGTGTTGGTGGAGCACTGGCGTTCGGATTGGTAGGAATGGGTATTGGAACTATTATTGGTGTCTCGATTAAAAAGGAAGAACCTGTGGTGTTAGCACCCGTTATTTCTATAAAAGAGAATCAAACTTACGGAGGTCTTTCTCTAACGAAGAGTTTTTAACATTAGCATTTTTAGGTGGCTAAAATTTGAAATGTTTCCGAGCTGGCGTGGCGATGAGGGTGACGAAAGTCGTCTCGGACCCCACCAACACCTCATCGGGATACAATAATTGGTGGGGGAGAGCCGAGCGAATTTTTTGGGTCGACCCAGAAAATATCGCGTACTTTCGGCACCCTCAGCGCCAGGTAGCCAGCTCGGAACAATTTCAGATATAAGGAGAGATGAATGACTCACGGTGAAGTTACAGCAGGGACGACACATGTTGTTCCTCACCATTTTGACAGTCCTGAACAAGCCTTTGAGGCATCGAAGCTGGGCATTTGGCTCTTTTTGGTGACTGAAATTTTGCTCTTCGGTGGTCTCTTTGTTGTCTACATTATCTTTAGAGCCCTCTATCCTGAAATGTTTCATGAAGCCTCTCATCATTTGAATAAAGTGTTGGGTGGCATCAACACGGTCGTGTTGATTTGTAGTTCTTTGACCATGGCACTGGCTGTTGATCGCACACGTCAAAATGATTCACCCAAAGCCAACCAATATATGTTGATGACGCTGTTTTTTGCGGCCTGCTTCATGATCATCAAATATGTTGAGTATTCTCACAAATTTCACGAAGGGTTGTTGCCCGGCGCTAATTTTACTTTTGAAGCAATTCAACATCCAAAAACACCCTTATTTTTCTCACTTTATTTCATGATGACCGGTTTGCACGGAATTCACGTGCTGGCGGGAATGGGTTTGATTACATGGGTTTTATGGCGTTCGAACAAAGGCCAGTTTAGTTCGGCTTATTATACACCGGTAGAGCTGGTGGGAATTTATTGGCATTTAGTGGACTTGATATGGATTTATTTATTTCCGTTACTCTACTTGATCGGGTGATATGGTGCATAAAGAGAAAAAGCATAAAGGTCACGCGAAAGCTTATATAAAGGTTTGGGTGGCGCTCCTTGTCTTGACCATCATTACGGTTGTCGTTTCCTATTACAACTTTGGAACCTGGAATATTTTGGTGGCGATGTTGGTGGCGACGGTTAAGGGGGCTTTGGTCTGCCTCTTTTTCATGCATCTTTTATATGATAACCGTGTGAACCAAGTTGTTTTTGTCTCCGCGTTTGCCTTTTTGGGGATTTTTGTGGGCTTGACCGCCAGTGATGAGTTGTTTCGCACCACGGAAAAAGCCGTTGTTGTTGCACAAGAGGCGTCCACGCCAAGTGGTGCCGATATGAATAAGTTGCGCGTTGCTAGCCCACAGTTAGTTGAAAAAGGGAAACAACTTTATAGTGTTCAGTGCGCAGTTTGTCACGGGGCTGCCGGCAAAGGCGATGGACCGGGGGCTCCTGCGCTAAACCCAAAGCCGAGGGATTTTACTTCGGGCTACTGGCGTTTTGGCGGGCAACCGACTCATGTTTTCAAAACAATTAGTGAAGGTTCTCCCGGAACGGCGATGGCGGCTTTTGGGACATTGGGTGTTGAAGAGCGTTGGAGTTTGGTTCATTTTGTTCGCTCCATTGCGCCCAACCCTCCCGATGACAAACCAGAAGATTTAGCAGCGTTGGGGGGAGATAAAAAAACGGACCAAGGACCTGGGACTATGGACCAAGGACTTCAAAAACCGGTGCAACAAATTCCAATTTCTTTTGCAATGAAACGGTTGGCTAAAGAAGAAATGGCTGCGAGCGATGTTGCTGTTTTGCCGGAAGGCAAACAGGCTGAAGGTTTGGGCGAAAAATTATATCAGGCCAATTGTTTGAGCTGCCACGGTCTGAGTGGAAAAGGTGGGGTTCCGATCACTAGAATTAGTGTCAATCCTCCTGTTTATTTAAAAACAAAAGATTTTGCCAAAGCCGATGGGGCATGGGTGAATGATAAAAATGTTTTTGTGGATATCGTTACAAAAGGTCTTCCAGGAAGAGGTAAGCCCGGCATCGCCCATTTTTCATCCGGAGAATGGGATTCTCTTTATCAGTACGTCCAATCTTTGAGATAGCCTTAAATAAGTTGCTAACTTTTAAAATTCCTGCTTACTTGTCTGCAACTTAGCTCGGTACCTGGTCGCGGGCAAGGCTAATTAATTAAATCATTTCAATTAATTATAATAGTACCTGGTCGCGGTATAGATGAAAAAGCTATCTAGGACATTGTTCTTGTTAGTTGCCTTAACTTATCTTTTAATCGTCTGGGGGGCGGTTGTGCGTTCCAGTGGGTCGGGACTGGGGTGTCCTGATTGGCCATTGTGTCATGGGCAAATTATTCCCCCGTTTCGAAAAGATGTTTTGATTGAATACACCCATCGTTTGTTAGCCTCACTCGTCGGGTTTTTAACGCTAGGTTTTGCAATCCTTGTTTGGCTTAAAAAGGAATTAAGGATTTTGATTGGAAAATGGTGCGGAGTGGCTTTGGCATTGCTTTTTGTTCAGGTCGGTTTGGGTGGTGTGACTGTCAAAACGGAACTCCATCCTTATGTTGTCGCCACCCATTTGGGTGTAGCCCTCGTTTTTCTTGCGGTCATCTTTTACATGACACTTCTAGTGCGGAGCTGGACATCAGCACATCAGCACATCAGTACATCAGTACAAAAATCAATATGGTATCGCTTATCTCATTACACCCTTACTGTTCTATTTTTGCAGATGATTCTCGGCAGTCTCGTTGCCGCGTCCAATGCAGGGCTTGCCTGCCCTGACTTTCCAACCTGTCAGGGGGCGTGGATTCCTCAACTCACAGGACTAGTTGGGCTTCACTTTTTACACCGTGTGGGAGCCCTTTTGGTTTTGTTTATGGTTTGCTTGCTTGTTGTTGGCAAATGGGGTAGGGGAGCCGTCCGCTTCATTTTTTTATTAGCGGTTTTTCAAATTTTGTTAGGCATTGGCAATGTGTTGTGGGGTCTTCCCCTCTGGATGAGAATTACCCACTTGGGCGTTGCTGTTCTGCTTTTTTTAGCGTTAATGGTCAGCACCTATGAACTTCGTCGCGAGTCTCAATAATTATATTTCCCTCACCAAGCCGACCATTGTCATGTCGTTTGCCATCACCGGTTTGACGGCCATGGTTGTTGAAGGCTCGCTTTTACAGGAGCCTTTCAAATTTTTCTTCATTGTACTGGCCATTGTCTTCACGGCCGCTTCGGCAAACGCTTTTAATCAATATTTCGAACGGGACCTTGATGCGCAAATGGAGAGGACAAGAAATAGAAGGCCGCTTCCTCAAAATAAAATAAAACCGAGTCATGCACTTATTTTTAGCATCTTGATTGGTTTCATAGCCGTTTTTTATTTAAGCTTTTGGGTAAATTTTTTAAGTGCCGCTGTAGCCCTGGGGACAATTGTTTTTTACGCCTTTTTTTACACACTTTGGCTAAAACCCAGAACTCCTTATAATATCGTTATTGGCGGGGCGGCAGGGGCAACAGCGCCACTCATCGGCTGGGCTGCGGCAACCAATCATGTTTCTTTCACCGCATGGCTGATGTTTCTCATCATTTTTATGTGGACCCCGCCGCATTTTTGGGCCCTCGCACTTTGTGTGAAAGATCAGTATGCAAAAGCCGGGATTCCCATGTTGCCTGTGGTGAAAGGCGATGAGAGGACTCGCACAGAAATTTTTTGGTACAGTTTAATCATGGTACCCTTAACGCTCTCTCTTGTTTTGTTGGGAGAGGTGAGTTGGATCTATTCTTTGGTGGCATTTGCATTGGGTCTCCTTTTTGTTCAAAAAGCTTGGGTTGTGAAGACACAAAAAACCCAAAAAGCGGCCTATAGTCTCTTTGGGTTTTCGATCGCCTATTTAATGATTTTATTTCTTGTGATGATTATTGATTCTAAGATTTTACATTAATTATTTATTTTAAGTTATTGATATTTATAGATTTATCCATTAATAAGGTATTGGGGCAAAACTAAAAAATCTCAATAAAATTGATTGGTTAAAGGATCCCCTTGACATTTTGCCAGGGCTGTAAGAAATAGCCCCACACGCTGAAGTAGAATTAGGGGTGAAGTCGCCCTTCTAGTTTTGTTCCTTCAGATCAAGTAAGTTTTTGAGACCGCTGTCCAAAGCGGACGGCGGACTTTTCGCAATTTGCTCTTTGAAAACTAAATAGCGAGAATTCTATGCCAGAAAGTAAGTGGGCTTCCCGCACTTTCATTGAAAGTGTGGGATGACTGTCATTCTTTAAGAAGTAAACTCCAAATATAACTGGAGAGTTTGATTCTGGCTCAGAACGAACGCTGGCGGCGTGCTTAACACATGCAAGTCGAACGGGAAAATCCCCGCAAGGGGATGAGTACAGTGGCGCACGGGTGCGTAACACGTAGGTAACCTACCTGTTGTTGGGGAACAACCTGTCGAAAGACGGGCTAATTCCGCGTAAGTTGGCATCATGAAAATGATGTCAAGAAAGATGGCCTCTGCTTGCAAGCTATCGACGACAGATGGGCCTGCGCCCGATTAGCTAGTTGGTAGGGTAACGGCCTACCAAGGCTTCGATCGGTAGTTGGTCTGAGAGGACGACCAGCCACACTGGCACTGAAATACGGGCCAGACTCCTACGGGAGGCAGCAGTGGGGAATATTGGACAATGGGCGAAAGCCTGATCCAGCAACGCCGCGTGAGCGATGAAGGCCTTCGGGTCGTAAAGCTCTGTCAGAGGGGACGAAAACTCAGTGGAAATAATACTCCATTGAATTGACGGTACCCTCAGAGGAAGCACCGGCTAACTCTGTGCCAGCAGCCGCGGTAATACAGAGGGTGCGAGCGTTGTTCGGAGTTACTGGGCGTAAAGCGCATGTAGGCGGATAGAGAAGTCGGGTGTGAAATCCCTGGGCTTAACCCAGGAACTGCGCCCGAAACCATCTATCTAGAGTTCAGTAGGGGAGCGGGGAATTCCCGGTGTAGAGGTGAAATTCGTAGATATCGGGAGGAACACCAGTGGCGAAGGCGCCGCTCTGGGCTGTAACTGACGCTGAGGTGCGAAAGCTTGGGGAGCAAACAGGATTAGATACCCTGGTAGTCCAAGCTGTAAACGATGGGTACTAGGTGTCGGAGGAATTGACCCCTTCGGTGCCGTAAGCTAACGCATTAAGTACCCCGCCTGGGAAGTACGGCCGCAAGGTTGAAACTCAAAGGAATTGACGGGGGCCCGCACAAGCGGTGGAGCATGTGGTTCAATTCGACGCAACGCGAAAAACCTTACCTAGACTTGACATCTATCGAACCTTGTAGAGATACGAGGGTGCCCGCAAGGGAGCGATAAGACAGGTGCTGCATGGCTGTCGTCAGCTCGTGCTGTGAAGTGTTGGGTTAAGTCCCGCAACGAGCGCAACCCCTATCCTTAGTTGCTAACAGGTTAAGCTGAGCACTCTAGGGAGACTGCCGGTGTCAAACCGGAGGAAGGTGGGGACGACGTCAAGTCCTCATGGCCTTTATGTCTAGGGCGACACACGTGCTACAATGGCTGGTACAAAGGGTTGCCAAACCGTAAGGTGGAGCTAATCTCAAAAAACCAGTCTCAGTTCGGATTGAAGTCTGCAACTCGACTTCATGAAGCTGGAATCGCTAGTAATCGCTGATCAGAACGCAGCGGTGAATACGTTCCCGGGCCTTGTACACACCGCCCGTCACACCACGAAAGCGGAGTATACCAGAAGTCCCGCCTTAAAACGGGCCCAAGGTATGATTCGTGATTGGGGTGAAGTTTAACGGCTTCCTATAGAAGTAATTCTATAGTAAAACTCAACTATATCGGTGAACCCCCGCACTTTTTAGAAAAGTGCCGGGCAACGCCGAGGGAAGTTGGGCTAGGAGCTAGGATGTCTCAAACCCGATTTGGAAATCAGATCAAGCAAGCGACATTAACACCTTTTGAAAAAGAGGTGATTGATGGTTGTTTGCTGGGTGATGGAACACTGACCAAATCAGGAAAGGAGTACCGTTTAAGAATAGAGCATGCTCTCAAAGATCGAGAGTATGTTTCGTGGAAGTTTGAAAAACTAAAACGGCTCTGCATTTCAGATGTTCAATATGTATCAAATCATGATTCAACGCGATTTGGTACGGTTGGACATCCCGAAATAACTGTTTTGAGACAAAAATGGTATCGCCCCGTAAAACAAGTTCCAGAAGATTTGGTGTTAACACCAATCATGTTGGCAATTTGGTTTATGGATGACGGTACTAAGCATCGGGATACAGTTGACATCTCGGTGCACAGCTTTTCAGAGCAAAGCCTTCATCTTTTGCAGAAACAGGTTTCACTATTGGGTATTAAGACCACTGTGAATTCAGATGGAAAAGGGAAGAGACTCTACATTTTAAAGAAAAGTTATCCTAGTTTTAAAAGACTTACTAAACCCTACATTTTGAAATGTATGGAACGTAAGTTGCCTTAACCCCGTAGAGACTATACGTTGGCCCCCGCTAAAGCGGGGTGAAGACATAGTCCGACACCCTCAGTAATGAGGGAAAGAAGGAAAAAACAGATGCGTAACAAGGTATCCGTACCGGAAGGTGCGGATGGATCACCTCCTTTCTAAGTTGAAAATGATTCGCCACTTCACATGGCGAATCTATTCCCGGTCAAAACTTACTTCTGGCTAGACGCTATTTAGTTTTTTAAGGGCAAAGAATTGTTCTTTTATAGTCATTGTTGAGATGGATTAGGGGGACACCGGCCTTATCTTCATGGTGTCGAATCCGGGCCTGTAGCTCAGGTAGTTAGAGCGCACGCCTGATAAGCGTGAGGTCGGTGGTGCAACTCCACCCAGGCCCACAAAATTTGCTTCGCAAGTTTTGGGGCCATAGCTCAACTGGGAGAGCGCTAGCTTTGCAAGCTAGAGGTCGTCGGTTCGATCCCGACTGGCTCCACAAAAATTTTCGTTCTTTAAAAAATTTAAACTTCATCGTGAATGAAACAGCGATGGGGGGTGTTGGGGGGAGAAATCAAGATCTCCACCCAACTTTAGCAAGCATCCCCGCCTTGGCGGGGTGCGAGCGAATAAAGCTCTTTGACAATTTAATATGAAGTAAACGAGTAGATCGAAATTATTGACGTCATACAATTTTGAACTGGGTCTTGACTAAAAAGAATTTGGTCAAGCTATTAAGAGCACATGGTGGATGCCTAGGCGTCTAGAGGCGATGAAGGACGTGTCCAGCTGCGATAAGCTTCGGGGAGCTGCCAAGAGAGCTTTGATCCGAAGATTTCCGAATGAGGAAACTCTCATCGGGTCATACCGATGAATCCCGAGATTGAATACATAGATTTCGGGAAGTAAACTCCGGGAACTGAAACATCTCATGTACCGGAAGGAAAAGAAATCAACGAGATTCCCCGAGTAGTGGCGAGCGAAAGGGGAAGAGCCTAAACTTGCTCCACTTCGGTGGGGTGAGGGTTGCGGGACCTCAATATGGGACCAACAAGAGTAGATGAACGGCATGGGAAGGCCGGCCACAGAGCGTGATAGCCGCGTAATCAACATTTGAGTTGGCCCTAGAGGTATCCCAAGTACCACGGGACACGAGAAATCCTGTGGGAATCTGGGGAGACCATTCTCCAAGGCTAAATACTCCTAGACGACCGATAGTGAACTAGTACCGTGAGGGAAAGGTGGGAAGAACCCCGAAAGGGGAGGTCAGTGAACCTGAAACCATGTGCTTACAAGCAGTCAGAGCACTATGCCCCGCCGCAAGGCGGGATAGGTGTGATGGCGTGCCTTTTGCATAATGAGCCAGTGAGTTACTGTCGCATGCAAGGTTAATCCCTTAAGGGGAGAAGCCGTAGCGAAAGCGAGTCCGAAATGGGCGAATTAGTATGCGGTAGTAGACCCGAAACCAGTTGCGATCTATCCATGGCCAGGGTGAAGTCTTGGTAACACAAGATGGAGGCCCGAACTGGTGGACGTTGAAAAGTCCTCGGATGAGTTGTGGATAGGAGTGAAAGGCTAATCAAGCCTGGAGATAGCTGGTTCTCCTCGAAATATATTGAGGTATAGCCTCATGTTAATACTGTCGGAGGTAGAGCACTGGATGGACTAGAGGTCTTACCGGACTATCAAACCCAACCAAACTCCGAATGCCGACAAGTTCTGCATGGGAGGCAGACCGTAGGGGATAAGCTCTATGGTCGAGAGGGAAAAAGCCCAGACCGTCAGCTAAGGTCCCAAAATCATACTTAAGTGGTTAAGGATGTGGAAGCGCACAGACAACCAGGAGGTTGGCTTAGAAGCAGCCATCCTTTAAAGAAAGCGTAACAGCTCACTGGTCAAGTGAGTCTGCGCCGAAAATGTAACGGGGCTCAAAGTATGTACCGAAGCTACGGGTGTAAAAGTTTCTTCGGAAATTTTTACGCGGTAGAGGAGCATTCCGTATGCCTGTGAAGGGTCATCGTGAGGAGGCCTGGAGGTATCGGAAGAGATTATGCTGGCATAAGTAGCGATTAAACGCGTGAGAAACGCGTTCGCCGAAATTCTAAGGTTTCCTGGGGAAGGTTAATCCGCCCAGGGTGAGTCGGGTCCTAAGCTGAGGCTGAAAGGCGTAGGCGATGGACATCCGGTTAATATTCCGGAACCGCTGTTTGCATGTTATGCAACGGAGTGACAGATTGGGATAGTTCAGCCCCCTGATGGATGGGGGTTCAAACGCGTAGGAAGATCCGCCAGGCAAAATCCAGTGGATCAATTCCAAGGCGTGATGTCGACCTGGATCGCAAGTGAAAGGGAAGTGATTGAATCCTGGTTTCAAGAAAAGCTTCGTTGTGATGTAGATGGCGCCCGTACCGTAAACGGACACACGTAGAAAGGGAGAATATCCCAAGGCGCTTGAGAGAATTCTGGTCAAGGAACTCTGCAAATTAACGTCGTAACTTCGGAAGAAGACGTGATCTTTAAAGTGTAGGTGCACAACCGAAGCTTTGAAGATTCGCAGCGAAATGGTGGCGGCGACTGTTTATCAAAAACACAGGGCTGTGCAAAGTCGTGAAGACGACGTATACGGCCTGACGCTTGCCCGGTGCTGGAAGGTTAAGGCAAGGGGTCAATCTCGCAAGAGGTGAAGCTCTGAACCGAAGCCCCAGTAAACGGCGGCGGTAACTATAACAACGGTTGTAGTTATAAAATTCAGCTATATGCGGGAAAGTCTGGTTAGTATCGGATGATACTCGTTGGGTTTCAGCCCAGCAGTAAAAATGCATCCGTGCAGGCAATCCGCAGGAAAGACTTGGAAAATTTAAAATTCAAAATGCAAAGTGCAAAACCACAATGCAAAATGAAAAATTTCAGTTTTCTCAAGAATCCTCAGAGACTATACGCTGAATCCGATTCCACTGAATCGGAATGATATAGTCCGAACCCTGTGGCGACATAGGGAGATAGTCTGAAAGGACTATCCGCCCCGCACTTTCAAGAAAGTGCGGGGTTATTAAAGTAACAACGCGAACCGTCCTAAGGTAGCGAAGTTCCTTGTCGGGTAAGTTCCGACCTGCACGAAAAGCGTAACGACTGCCACACTGTCTCGACCGGAAGCTCAGCGAAATTGTATTGGCCGTGCAGATGCGGTCTACCCGCGGCAAGACGGAAAGACCCTGTGCACCTTTACTATAACTTGGCAGTGAATTTCGGGCTTGTTTGTGTAGGATAGGTGGGAGCCTTTGAAACCGGGGCGCTAGCTTCGGTGGAGGCAACCTTGAAATACCACCCTGACTATTCTGGAATTCTAACTGACACCCCTAATCGGGGTGCAGGACACTGTCTGGCGGGTAGTTTATCTGGGGCGGATTCCTCCCAAAAAGTAACGGAGGAGTGCGAAGGTCACCTCAGGCTGATTGGAAACCAGCCGTCGAGCGTAAGAGCATAAGGTGGCTTGACTGCGAGACTGACAAGTCGAGCAGGTACGAAAGTAGGCTTTAGTGATCCGGTGGTCCCGCATGGAAGGGCCATCGCTCATCGGACAAAAGGTACGCCGGGGATAACAAATGTTGTCCCGTTTGACAGGTAACTGTCAGACAAAGTATATGGCTTATAACGGGGAAGCCCAAATTTGTTGCGATATTAAGGGTATCGCGCTGTCGTCACTTGATGACAAAACAGATGGGTAATCCCGTGGGAAGTCGCGCGGCATAGCTACGAAATCAAAAATAAAAGTGTAAAGATCAAAATTTTTGAGTTTTGATTTTTGAGATTTGGTCTTGTTGCGAAGCAGCGTTGACCCCGTAACGACTTCATTCGTAATGAATGGGATGGGTGTTACTTGTGAGAAAAATTTCGCAAAATCTATGACATCCATAATACGCCATACTCCCACACGTTCATGGAAAGTGCGGGATGATGATATAGTCTATACTTATCGAAAGATAAGATAAATTGAACAGGCTGATCGCTTCCAAGAGTTCATATCGACGAAGCGGTTTGGCACCTCGATGTCGGCTCATCACATCCTGGGGCTGAAGCTGGTCCCAAGGGTTCGGCTGTTCGCCGATTAAAGTGGTACGTGAGCTGGGTTCAGACCGTCGTGAGACAGGTCGGTCCCTATCTGCCGTGGGCGTAGGAAACTTGAGGGGGGCTGTCCTTAGTACGAGAGGACCGGGATGGACGCACCTCTGGTGTACCAGTTATCGTGCCAACGGTAAGCGCTGGGTAGCCATGTGCGGTGGTGATAACCGCTGAAAGCATCTAAGCGGGAAGCACGCCCCAAGATTAGGTTTCCCCATCAGACCACTCGAAGATGACGAGTTTGATAGGCGGGAGGTGGAAGCGCTGCGAGGCGTTTGAGCCAACCCGTACTAATTGGTCGATTGGCTTGGCCTTATATTTTTTAGCGAGGCCCAGTTTGATATTTTATGACGATTTGATTTCGATTTTTGAAAACGTTTACAAGCTTCTGGTGGCTATACCAAGAGGGCTACACCCGATCCCATTCCGAACTCGGAAGTTAAGCCTCTTAGGGCCGATGGTACTACAGGCCATAGTCTGTGGGAGAGTAGGTCGTCGCCAGATTTAATTTAAACCCCGTTCATTGCAAAGTGGACGGGGTTTTATTTTTTTGTTATCAATAAGCACCATTACGAGGTGGTGAAAAAGTAGCGGGTCCTGCCCCTCCGTGTTTCTGTGGGGGCCCCTAACAAAACCCCACAGCAACACTGCGGGCCACCCGCTACTTTTTCGCTACTATCATATATATGAGTCCCAAAGCCAAAAAGAAGATCCCGCTGATCTTGGTTTCCAACGATGATGGTTTTTATTCCGAGGGGATCAAGGTTTTGGCAGCCCACCTCAAAGGATTAGGGAAAGTCATCACCGTTGCGCCCGACCAAGAGCGCTCGGCGGCAAGTCACTCGCTAACACTCCATCGCCCGTTGCGAGTGAAAAAACTCAAAGAAGATGTTTATGCGGTTGACGGAACTCCCACAGATTGCATTACCCTGGGCGTCAAAGAAATTTTGCCTCGCACCCCCGATTTGATTGTTTCGGGCATCAACAAAGGGGCAAACTTAGGCGACGATGTTCATTATTCCGGGACCGTCTCGGCAGCGGTGGAAGGGGGCATCATGGGAATTCCTTCCATTGCCATTTCGCTCATGTCAAGAGAGGGGGGACATTTTGAAACGGCCGCTCATTTCGCAGTGAAACTCGCAAAAAAAGTTTTGGAGGAAGGTCTACCAAGCGGCGTCATTCTTAATGTCAATGTTCCCGACATTCCTTTGAAGCAGGTTAAGGGTTACCAATTTACCAAACAGGGCAAACGCAACTATGGTGATATTATTGCCGATCGCATCGATCCACGAGGCAGAAAATATTATTGGATCGGTGGCGATGAACATGGTTTTGAAGACATCTTAAACTCCGATTGTAACGCCGTCTTGAGTCATCATATTTCTGTTACCCCCATTCGCGTCAATCTTACCGATCACGAATATTTAGAAACGATACGCCAGTGGAAACTCTAGAAAATTTTAATGAGAATGGAGCTTCGGGGTCCTGTCCCTCCGGGCCACCCCTTTGCTCCATTTCATTTAATATACAGAAAAATTTTGGGAAATTGCGTGAGCGAGCTGGGTGAAGAAAGCGTCTCGGAAGCCGCCGACACCTAGTGGGGGTTCCAATGAATTCGGAGGCTGAGAGGCGAGCTCCCTTTTTGGGGAATCACCCCAAAAAGAGGGGCGTCTTTCTGAACCTAGCGAGCGGAAGCAATTTCCCCAAAATTTAACTATTATGGAAACTCTAGACTATCGAGTTGCCCGCAAAAGAATGGTGGAAGAACAACTCATTGCGGGTGGTGTGCGTGATCCAAGAGTGTTGAAGGTAATGCAGGTAATTCCTCGCCATCGCTTTGTTGAAAAAGGTCTGGAAGACCAGGCTTATCTGGATCGGCCGTTAACGATTGGTTCCGGGCAAACCATTTCACAACCATTGATTGTTGGCATGATGACACAGGCCCTCGAACTCAAAGGGACTGAAAAAGTTTTAGAAATTGGAACGGGTTCTGGTTATCAAACGGCTATTCTTGCAGAACTTGCCAAAAAAATTTACACGATTGAAAGAATTCCATCCCTATCTTTAAAAGCGCGTAAAATTCTTTATCGACTGGGTTATTATAATGTCGAATTTAAAATTAGCGATGGAACTCTAGGTTGGCCAGAAGATGCCCCCTTTGATGCGATTATTGTTACCGCTGCCGGCCCCGAGATTCCGCACGCGTTAAAATCACAGTTGACGACAGGGGGTAGACTCGTCATACCTGTAGGGTCATCAGAAAGTCAGAAACTCTGTGTTGTTAAAAGAGAAAAAGATAAATGGACGACAACGGCGATCTCAGAATGCCGTTTTGTGAAACTGATTGGGAAGGAAGGATGGAGTGGAGAGTAAGGGAACAATAAAAAATACGGGTCCTGCCAGCTTTGGGGCCCATCCCCCCGCTCGCTTACGCTCGGAGGAGATTATCCCAAAGCTGTCACCCCTATTTTTTATTGTTCCTTGGTTGTTGCTATTGTTCAGCTGTGCGACGTCGTTTGACTCCCGGGGGGTTTATCATCGTGTGCGAAGTGGGGAAAATTTACTCTGGATTGCCAAGTCTTATGGAGTGGAGCTGCAGGATTTGGCAGAAATCAATAATATTCAAGATATGAAACAATCGCTTGCGCCCGGCGAAAAACTCTACATTCCACCCAAGAAGACACGTCGGTATAAAAAGCTTCCTTTTGAAGAAAGAATTGCAAGACATATTGAAAAAAGACCCTCCAAGTTCCGAGAAAGTCGAGAAACCAAAAAAGGATCCAGAGAAATTTATACCGACCACACTCGGTTTGATTGGCCGGTTGTGGGAAACATCCTTTCTTCCTTCGGTATTCGCAAAGGAAGGCGGCATGATGGGGTTGACATCAAAGCGCAAACGGGCACACCGATTCGAGCGGCCGATGGTGGCAAAGTTGTTTTTGCAGGCTCCATGCGCGGCTATGGCAATTTGATTTTATTGCGTCATGGCGATAATTTTTTCACCGCCTATGCGCACAACAGTAGTAATAGAGTGAGTGAGGGACAAAAGATAAAAAAGGGGCAGGTGATTGGTGCTGTCGGTCACACAGGGCGCGCGACCGGTTCCCACCTTCATTTTGAAGTGAGAGAAAGAGAAAAAGCGAGAAACCCACTCTTTTTCTTACCCGTCGTTCATTAGAAAAGGAGAGGCTATGGATTTGACACAACTGCTTAAAAAAACGATTCGCGATGTGCCTGATTTTCCCAAACCAGGGATTTTATTTAAAGATATTACCCCTGTTTTGCAAGATCGCAAACTTTTTGCAGAAGTCATCGATGCGTTTGGAGAACGCTATCTTGACAAAAAAATAGATGCAATTGTTGGTGTCGAATCGAGAGGATTTTTGTTTGGGGCCGCTTTGGCTTATCGTTTAGGTTGCGGGCTTGTTCCCGTGCGCAAGTCGGGTAAATTACCTTATAAAACCATCCAGGCCTCCTATGATTTGGAATATGGAAGTGCAACGGTGGAAATGCATATTGATGCCATCAAAAAAGGAGAACGAATCATTGTAATCGATGACTTGTTGGCAACGGGTGGAACAGCCAATGCCACCTGCCGTTTGGTTGAACAACATAGTGGAAAAATAGTTGAATGTGCTTTTGTTGTGGAACTGACTTTTTTAAACGGTCGCGACAAACTCAAAGGTCGTGAAGTTTTTAGCTTGGTACAATATTAATTAGTGGTGCGCCCGACCTGAGTCGAACAGGTGACCTAGGGCTTAGGAGTCCCTCGCTCTATCCATCTGAGCTACGGGCGCGAAGGTTAGTCCCTAAATTATTTCAGTGGCTTAGGCAAGTGCATCCTTTTTTGCCCAATTTCCGCGCTATCCCTTACGCCACCCTCGATAACGATATCCGCATTTTCATATTCCCTCTTTCATTTCCCTCAGCATGTTGCAGAATAAGGCCCCTTGTTCGATGGCGTCATCCAAAGCACGATGCACAAGATGCGAGGGCGGGAGCGGATCAAACCAGCGTTTTGGCATTTTTTGTTGGGTTGTTTTGCGGAAATCCTTTTTTAGAAGTGACATCGCCAGAGTTTTTATATCCAGCGCGGAGAATGAAAACGGGCTCTCACCGGTGAAACGGATCAGATACCAATAGACAAACATAAAGTCATAAGCAGCGGGATAGCCGACAAAAACGGGAAGTCCCGGAAGTCCTTTGAGCCAAACAACATAATCTTTCATCGCCTTTTCCGGTAATTGCAAATTTTCCCTACAAGCTTTCCACGCCTCTGGTTGTCCTTGCCACCATTCCATTGTTTTAGGATCGGCTATAGCTCCGGGCAATGTTTCCAGATTGGCGATAAACGTGCCGATCAAAGTTTTATCGGCAAAATAGGCTGCCGACCCGAAGCCCAACATGGAATTCATGCCAGGAATCGGGCCATCCGCTTCGATATCGGTGCTGATGTAGATTTCTGTTTTATTTGCCATAAATTTTTTGCAAATACATATTCACCTTATTAATGATTTCGCCAATGTGTGCGGGTGCGTCTGCCATTTTTTCACGTTTTAGAAAATGTCCCCAATAGACTTGCAACCGATTCAAAGCTTCCTCCTCAAATTGAATTTGAGTTTCCGGCGGGGCCACCTTGCGATTGGCAAATGTTTCTTGGATGCACTTCTTGATTTTTTCCTGATTGAGATCGTGATCAATCAATCTGAAAAGATCATAATAATCTTTCATGCGAGTATTTTGACCCCTCTTCTTAAGAGCAATATGCAACTTTTCTGCAAAGATCGTTTCTGGTGGATAGACTAGCAGTGAAAACGATTCTCCAAAGAAGGGTTGCCCTTTATATTGCATGCACCGGAGGGAAATCATTACAGCATCGACAGCATCTCCAATGGCCATATCCATTCGCACAAGACCCTTCATTTTTCCAAAAAGAAAGTGACACGCAAGCCTGACACCCGGATAATCCATTTCGGGATGAACAAGCAATTCGCCCTCAATATCTTTCCATTCGATTCCATCATCAACAGGAATATCCAGAATCGAACGGATGATTTTTACAACGTCATCCACCTGATTACGAATCTGCTTTATAGAAAAATCGAGATCCTTTGTCTTTCTATCCGAATCAATAAGATAGTTGAGTAATGAACCGCCTTTGAAAATAAATTTTTCGACGTGTGGTGATTGGCTCAAACGGCAAAGAAACTGTTCAGCAGCAAGACGGTTCAACAACAGTTGAAAATCAATCTTTTTTTCTCTGGAAATGTTGAGTATGCGGGCCTGCATGCTTTTGATATTGGTCGACATAAATTATTCATCCGCCAGTAAAGCAGTGACTATTTCATCCAGAGGTTTGCGGAGCTGTCTGGAATAGTTGCACAGTTTCCGGACGTTTTTATCCTTTCTTTTGAGATAGCCTTTCAGGGCCTTGATAGCAACTTCTTCGGTGCTGTATTTGAAGGCATCCACGATGGTTTTTTCGATGTCATAAATTCGTACAACACGTTTGCCGAAAGAATATTTCTCAACTCCTAGAGTATAAGCAATACCGGAGGGCCGAATAATTCGATAGCGTGGATTATGAATGATTTTAAGGGCCGGAAGTGCAATCCAAACTTGTCGTTCTTCTGCATCAGTAAGATTGTAATAAGTCAGTGCTGAAATGCCACAGACAACTGCCTTGGGATAAAGTGTGCATGGAACGATATATTTCTTGAGAGAGTCTGTGAGCCAATCAAGATCACGTGCGTATACACCATGCTCGACTCGAAGGAGTGCTTCGTTCGCAACAAGCCTGGAAAGCATCATGGGATTGATTTTCATTTTCTTGGCTTCATTGAGCGTAATAAAAGCATTAAGATCAAGGAATTTCATGAGTTTATCCCTGTTTATCATGTCATTATGTTAATAATATAACAAAATAAAGTCAAATTGTTATTTTAATAACATTTTAAAGCCATTTACCAACGCAATCTGTTTGCCCCTACAACCTGCCCACACCACCCTCTTTTTCTTTCCGGGTTTTTAGTGTGTTTTATTTGAGACAGGTTGTTTCTTATTGGATCAGCTGCCAAAGTATTCCGTTAAGAATCATAAGTAAATTCAATTAGTTATAAGTTTGGCCGCCTGGCATATCACTTGCTTTAATAAACCGTTTTTTTGATAAGCAACATTTTTCGAAATTTGCCGATAACAGTAATGATGGAACAATCCAAAATCAGGGAACGATTAGGGCTTTATAAAGAGGCTTATCAAACCTTTCGGGACGAACTGCATTGGTGGGATGATGTTCAAACCAAGATCGATGATGAAATCGAAAAAATTGATCAAGAATTAGTGCAAAAAGATGTCTTTATTGCCGATGAAAAGTTGGCCCAATATGCTGAAAAATACCAAACTCTTCAGAAAGCCACCCAAAACGAAATTCAATCGAATGTAGATGGTTATGATCCCATCATAACCGGCTTGAAAGTCACGGCTGTTGCTGGGATAGCCATTCCCCTTATTTATTTTACTAGGGGGAAAATTTTACTCTGGGTAGGTAAAAGCGCCTTGCGCGGAGGAATTGCTGGAGGAGGTCTTTTTGCAGCGAATGGTATTTTAGGTGGAGGATTGAATGCCCTTGGGCAGTTATTTACTGGCAAATTTGACGGGGAACAATTTTGGGAAATGGCCACAACACAAATGGAATTGGGTGGGTTACTTGGTGGTTTTGGACTTGCCTCTAAAGCTGCCGGTGGTCTATGGCCCTTGGCTAAAAAAATTTTTTGGGGCAGTAATTGGAGAACCAGAATTCCTTGGTTACTTGTTGGCACTTCTTCTGCTGCGGTGTTACATGCCTCTTCTCAAGAATCAGCGGGCTCTTTTATCAATCCTCAAGATTTAACACTTCCTTATCCTGATGTACGTGACGTTCGTTATCAACAATCAACTGGGGATTACATTCGTTTGATGCGACACTTTATGCAAACCAATTCCGAAAGGGAGGCTTATGGTATCTCCCCCATGGAAATGGATATTTTAGCAGAACATGCGAAAACTTCAGTAAATCCGGAAATTCAATTTGTTTTCACTCAAATGAATTATGAGGCCTTCAATCAACTTCCAAATGTCAGACGAGCTTCGGGAGAGTTTGTTGCACTCTATAGAAAAAATGCCCATCAAGATAATTTTTGCTTGAATTTCACACCAGATACCCAAATTTTGCCTTGCGATGTTGGCAGCCATCATTTTGCTTCTACAAGCAGTGTTAAAACACAAAGTGTTCCGATGAATTTCCCAATCTATTTTGAAGATCGAGGCAAACACAGCGAATATGCCAAAGAGGCAATGGCCTTTCGCATTAACCAACAATTTTTATCTGCAGATGAAGGTATTGATCTGATTGTAAAGTCGATTGGCTCTCCTTCTGTGGTGGCCTCCCTAATACCTAGAATATACCAAAAATTACTTTTACCAGATGCTGTTGCTGCTGTTAATTATATCTTGCTGAACATCTTTATGAGTTCAAGAGAAATCAGTGCCGATGTGAAAATGCAGTATGCTGATTTGTTGAGCATGGCAATTGCCGATCACCAAAAACTGTTTATAGAACGTACCAAAGTTTTAAGACAAGATTTAGCCGTCGTTGACTCTGCACCTTTGCAAGATGCAAGTGGGCATCTGGTATTGATGAGTCCTTTTAAAGATGAGGAAAGGGCAAAAACATTTCTCGAGCGTTTACACACGGAAGGAGAATTGGTCAAGAAGGCACTAGGAATTTATTTGGAATGGTCCAAGACTCATGTTGCAAAAGAATTTCAAGATGCTTTGGAAAAGGATATTGGAAGACATCAAAAATATTTGACAGACGTCTATTCTGATTTTGATGAAATACAGCACAATATTTTCAGCAAAAGCAAAGTGCCTTGTGAGGAGAGCATTGATCCTGAAAAATGTCCGAGCCGTTATTTGATTACAGCCAAAGAGACTTATACGGCCCTCACCGGTGTTGATAAGCTCAGAGGCACTCTCACAGATGGTTATGTTACAAGATCTCGCGGAATCTGGGATGTTTGGCATAGCAGCAATTCCTTTATGGAAGGAGCATTTGGAGGGTGGTTTGTGGGAAGTTTCGGATTAAAAATAGGTTTAACTAAAGAGGCAGGGCAAGTTTTTAGGGAGATGCCTTTTATTCAAAAAGCATGGGCCTATACACCATGGATTTTGGCAGGGGCTGTTGTCTATCCTAATGTGAGTGCCCTACTTGATGCAGCATCAGAACCGGTACCTCTAGAAATGAATTTTCCTGAAATGACCGGCTATGTACCACATAGTCGTCTACAACTATCTGAAATCAAAAGAGAAAATAGAGAGAAGTAAAAAAGGAAATTTTTTTTAAAATTTTGAGCAACTTTTTTTGAGTTCTGCCGACAACAATCTTGGGAAGGGAGCATAAGGAGTATGTTAGCTGCCGGTGAAGTTAAAGGGATTAGTCCTAAATGTAGAGAATATTTCAATCCCCTCACTAAAGGGAAGGTAACCGTTTGCGACGGAGAGCCTAAAAAGCCTGAAGAAAGTTCAAAGTTTGAGGGAAAGCCTGAAATTTCTGAACCGATTCCACCTACAGATCCCAATTTCCAAGTTACAGACTATCAATATGGAATCTATTGCCAAGCCATGAATTGGCTGAATGAAAGAAAATCGCTCGTGGAAGTGGGTTCGGCATATGATGCCCTCTTTGATGGAGTAGAAAAAGTCAATGAACATTCTTTTGATGCTTTCGCAAAATCGGTCGGCTTGCCCAATACCTTCTGGTTAGCAACAACATCAACTTATGCCCATTCAGCAGGAAGAAATTTGTTGGGTGTTGCAGGAGGAAAATTGGCGGATCCTTTCAGTAAGGTTGGGAATTGGCAAGCAGTTAAGGGAGCTGGCAGGGCCCTTACCGTAGATGCCTGGGGTAAGAGCACATATTTTCAATTAGCTGCTTCCGCGCATTTAATGTTTGCAGGTGTTTTTAGAGGCCCCGATGAAATGATCGACAAATTTGGTGGCAAGCAATTGACAGGCGGTAACAGAAAAGCAGCCTATTGGGGTTTGGCGGGTGCTGAAGTGGCAGGTGCCTTTTGGTTTTTAGACCAAGGATATTCTACGATGCTGACTGGGGAGAAACTAGCATCAGGAGCACCCGTCAGAATTTCGCGTCTTTCACGTTTAAAATGGGCTGGATTGTGGTCAGTGTATAGCGCTTATTTTTATGCTCACGTAGATCAAAGAGAAAATTTGCGGCGACAAGGAAAGGACCCTGGGGTAGCCGATAATCCTTTGAATTGGTCTTGGGATGCGTATAATCCAAACCGTTTTGTCTCGGATTGGTCTGCTAATGAATTGGGTGCTGCTCCATTTTGGGCGTTAGGTCCTAAAATGGCGCGTAGTCTAACAGACAAGGTTTTTGTCAAGTTGGGTTATTTTAAAGAAACTGAATATACTAATGCCGATGGGAAAAAACTGGCAGTTAAGGAGGCTAACTTTTATCAAGAGCGCCTCCCATTCTCAACAGCCGAAAAGGCAGCTCTCTTGACTCCGCAGGAAGGAACATTTTTAGCCGCGAGAACCTTAAGACAAGACATTTTTGGCATTAAGTTAACAAGACTTTTGGAAAGGTTTTGGATCCGTTCCAAGTTTGTAGGTAGAGTTGGTTTTACCTCCATTAAAACTCCTTCGAGATGGTTTTATGTTCTCTTGCAGACGGCGTTAAATGTCCTTATTTCTTCGATGCCTCTCTCGCGTATTAATCAGATGGCACGGTCTATCACAGAAGATGACAAGTCTCGTAAGCCTGTGACATCGACCGATGCTTGTGAAGTTGCCAGTAGTTCAACAATTCGGGGTGTCAGTAATAGAGCGCTTATCAGTAATCTCTTGAATAATTTGGTTCTTGGGCCGGCTCGTTGGATGGGAGCTAATGTATCCATTTATGGTTTTTATGCCCCCGGCATGGCGTTGAATGTCTATCCTTATAATAGTTGTAACGAGATCCCCAGTTCCTTCCATCAACTTGCCCTGCTGCATTTGGAGCGCTATCGTGAGGCTACAAGTGAAGAGACTAAAATAAGAGAGAAGACCCTTTTTAAAATGTTTTTTGGATTGACCAACCCTGAAGATCAGAAAAAAGACATCGCCAAGTACACTCATCAGAGTTATCCTGAGGATGTGAGAACTTTGTTTGCACTGAAATCTGCCGGCTTGATGCCTAGTAATGACTTGCCAACTGAACAAGAAGTTGCACAGGCAATCCAGGAAATAGGGATTCCGCAGTTGGCGACTATGTCCAAGGAAGAAATTGTGGGTACTATCTTATCTTTGAGCGATGAGGAATTGGCTGAAGGGGCTATGCTCTCTCAACAGCCAGCCGGAAAAAGTCCTTTATTCGACGCAAGGAGTGATGATCCTTGGTTAGCCGACCCGTCCAAAGGCTAATTTCCGTTATTTTGCTGCTGTCCTTGAAGAAATTGGTTCATTCCCTCTTGGGTGACCACACTCAAATTAATCAGCGTTCCATGCTGTTCGTCATCTTTCACGAAAGTAAGAGAGCCGATTAGATTTCCCTTGTTGGCTTGGATTGAACCGAGATTCGCCATTGAGTTGTCAAACACAGTGACCTGCCAACCATTTCCAGGCAATGCCTGCTGATACCAGGCAACGGTTGTTTGCACATCATCTTTGGAAAAGAGAGAAACCATTGGAGGGTTTGTTGCAAACATGGTGACTTTCGCGTTTTTGTAGATCGGGAGATCTTTTGGAAAGGAATCCGGAATTTTCAAATCCTCACCGGCAACGACCTGTTCCCCCGTTTTTTGATCGGTCATGGTTACTGTTTGTTGGTCGGCGCTTTGCTTGTATTCAACCCCATCTTGAATAACCGTTTTTCCAAATAATCTATCTTTGACTTTAGTGACGTAAGAACAGCTGGTTATCAGCGCGATACCGCCAACCAAGCTTAAAGCAAAACCGACGAGTCGTTTTTTCATATGTTTCTCCTTTTATTTTAGGGATACCACATCCCTTAGTGGATGGGCATCAATCAAGTTAGGATAGTAACCTTTGACATAGGGTTGGATAAGATACGTTTTTGACTTCACAAGGACTGGAATCACCGGCGCCTCTTCTAAAAGGATTGCTTCAGCTTGTTTAAAGAGGTCGGCACGTTTTGTCAAATCAAGCGTTGCCTGTGCTTCTTTCACCAAAGCATCGTAGGTTTTGTTGGCCCAGCCGGTGTAGTTTTGCCGATTGTCGGATGTGAAGAGTTCCAAAAAAGTATTGGGATCCAAATAATCTCCGGTCCATCCCCCCCAAGAGATTTCAAAATTTTTTGATTTTCTCCTTTTCAAATAGATATCCCACTCTTCACCCACCAGGTGGCCTTCAATTCCCAAATTTTGTTGCCACATAATCTTTGCCGCTTGAGCAACCAGCAGTCGATCGGAGGCATTGTTATAGTGAATATGCAGAGTAGGAAAGTGTCTCTCTTCACCAAAGCCCGCCTCTGCAAAAAGCCTTTTTGCCTTCTCCGGATCAAACGTTTGTCCCGGGGATGGGTTTTGATAATGAGGCATAATATTGGGAGGAACAAAAAATCCATAGGGAAGGTCACCGCGTTGCAATGCTTTTTCTGTAATCTCTTGACGGTTTAAAGAAAGGGCCAGGGCTTGTCGCAACTCTTTTTTGTCCAGGCCCGGTCTTTTACAATTAATGATAAAATATTCGGTGCGCAAAACCGGGGCTGCATGAAAATCGCTCCTAAATTTTAAAAGGGGGACTTGCGGAGGCGGCACCTCCACTAAGATATCAATGCCGGTTGCATCATAGTATTTGAGGGCCGTTGCAAAGTTTTCGAAGGGACGCCACTGGACGCCGGCAAGTTTGACCTCTTTTCTTCCCCAATAATATTCGTTAGGGAGGAGGAGAATTCCTTCCTTGGGATCTTTCGATTGAAATTTAAAGGGACCATTGCTGACCAGATGAGGTTCCTCATTATCAAGTCGGATAGGGACCAATGCCGAAAAGGCGGTCAAGTTGAGGAAATAAGGGACAGGTCTTTCGAGGGTTACTTCAAAAGTGTAGGGATCAACAACCCGCATCCCTATTTGGTTTGGGTCTTTTAATTCTCCTTTTGCATAACTTTCTGCCCCTTTCAGATAAAATAATTGAAAAGCATATAAAGAATTAGTCTTTGGGTTTAAAAGACGTTCCCAACCATTCCAAAAATCTTGGGCGGTGACCGGTTTTCCATCACTCCATTTCGCATCCTGTCTCAAATAAAAAACATAGTGTGTTCCGTCGGAAGAGACCTGCCATCTTTGCGCACCACCGGGGAGAGACTCAAGTGTTTGGTGGTTATAGCGTGTCAGTCCTTCAAAGATCGATTGCAAAATTTGGAATTCGCGCCCCCCTGTGAAGTGGGCAGGGTCAAGGGTTGTCGGTTCACTTTCAATGTGCATGCGCAGGATAGATTGTTTTGGAGTTCCCTTATAGAAAAAGACGAAGAGGGTGACACCCAGTGCGGAAACGAAGAGTACAACCCAAAACCATTTTAGGCGTAAAAGAGTTTCCATTTGTTATCCGGTTTGGTGACCAAGGCAATGAAGGCTAACAGAAGGAGCGATAAAAATAAAGGGGATAGAATAATAAATAACATAGGGGCTGGTGAAAAAGTCGCGCGACTTTTTCACCAGCCCCTTTAGTGAAAAACTAGCTTTGATTTCCAAAATCAACTTGGTAATCAAACAACGTTGAGGGTACTTTGGACAACGTGTCACGCACTTTATCCAAGTGCAGATGCTTGAGCCCTTCGCCCGATGTATATTTCATGAAGAAAGCCTCCACTGCTTTGGGGTTTGCCTCGAGGTAGATCTTTCCGACATCGGCGTATAATGCTTTGAGAGCCTCTGGCATTTTGTCATAATTGATACGAAACTTATCCTCTCGATACGCCAAGGCTCCTCTCTCTGTTAAATATCCAACGGTAATAGCAGCCAGTTGAACATAAGCGCTTTTGCTTTCATAAAATTTCTCGCCTTTGGGAGCGGCACGTCTAATATGGCCAAAACACCACATGAGCAGGCCCGCATAGACATCATTTCTCTTGTTTGGATCGGCGAGACCCAGTCTTTCCAGTTCTGGCTGCAGCGCAACCGCTCCGATCTCTGCCTTCAATTCTTCAAGTTTAAAAAGGACACTCCCTAGTTTGTCTTGATAATCTTTCATTTGGGGGCTCAAATTGTGGGCGATTTCGTGATAGACCATTGTGTCAGCAATAGCATCGGTGTTGAGATGAGCCATTAGATTGCGTGAAAAAATTTCTCCAAATTTATCTCGTAAATTTTTATTGTACCCCAGTTTTGTCTTATTCATGTAGGCCATGGCTCGTGTTTTACATTCCGCCTTGCCATCTTCGCCACACCAGTTGGGTAGTGTCTGAGCGGCAGCGGTTCCGGTGACGGATCCTTTGGCATCTCCTGAATCCATAACCACATTCATAAATTCAGGTGTTTCAATCTGCACCTTTCTTGTCTTGTAGCCTTCAATGAGGCTTCCCAGATAATTTTCTAATGCCTGTTTTTGGTTCATGACACCCACCATTGCCTTTTCAGCCTCTAGGTCTTTGATCCCTAAAACCATGTGAAAGAGGGCTTTCATGTGGCAGGTATTTTCTCTAGAGGGTTCATCAGGCCCAATCCTCAAGAAAAATTTAGATTTTTTGGCGGCAATCCAGCGTTGATCCGATTTGGAATAAGGAAACGGTTTTTTGCTAAGGAGTGCCTCAGCGACCGCTTTCATATAATTCGCTAAATCCTTTTCATTAGCTGCAACGGCAAGCATTGCGGCATTGTTCAGTTGTGCTGCGGCCTTTGAAAGGAGTTGTTTGAATTCGGGCACATCGGCAAAGGGAAGTGCTTTGAGTTTTCCTCTATTATCGCGGATAACGGCACTGAATGGATTGGTGAGGGCTCCTTTGATATCTTCATCACAGTTGACCCCTGACGGGTAAAGGGGGGTTGCATAAACTGGGAGCGTGGCCGCTGGTGTGCAGAAAGGGTTTTCGTTGTCTTCGCACCAAACCGAATGATAGCGGCGATAAAATTCCTTATCTTCTTCGGTTCCTCTTTGTTCAATCTCGTTTTGATGGCGCGTTGAGCCCATTTGCGCTTGAAAAAGTTCATCCATGATTGCACCCGCCTTCAATATGGCTCTGACCATATCTTTTTGTGCTGGAGTTAAATGATAATCATCGAGATTGGTTTTAATAGTGACCATTGTTGTTCTAGCAAGTTCCCTTTTAACCGCTTCTTGTCTTTTTAGTTCTATTTTGTCTTTGATTTGATCTATTTTTGTTTGGAGCTCTGGCGAGATTTTCCAAAGACTATTTCCTTGTCGATCTTCCCGTTTGATTCCATATTTTAAGAGGTTCTCTTCAGAAATTCTCAACTCAACTGGATCAATCACGTTGGGATTTGTTGCATCTTGAACCCACTCAAAGCCTTCTCCATCAGCCTTTGCTAATGCATTGAATTGTTCTCGATAGTGGGTTAAACTGGTTGGCGATTTTGATTCAGCCATGGTGACCTCCTGAAATAAAAGGGTGAGTAAGATGAAAAAAAACATTCCATTTGTTGTGAATCACTCGGACGGTACATACTGTTTTCAAGCCGCTTTGGCAATGATTCTTCAATTTTTCACCGATAAAAAATACTCGTTTGAAGAATTGAACAAACTGTCTCAAAAGCTGACAGGCAAATGGACGTGGCCAACCGCTTCACTCCTTTGGCTTTTGGATCATGGCTATGAAATCAAACTGATCGAGACTTTTAGTTACGAAGAGTTTGGCAAAAAAGGGAAAGATTACCTGATCAAGGCCTATGGTTTGGAAGTAGCCAATGCGCAGGAGGCCAATAGCGATTTGCCAAGAGAACAAAAATTGGCATTGGAGTTTTCGAAAAAGGGGTGTGTGGAAAACAGAATTCCAGA
The DNA here is from genome assembly GCA_001798075.1 of Deltaproteobacteria bacterium RIFCSPHIGHO2_01_FULL_43_49. Taxonomy (GTDB): domain Bacteria; phylum UBA10199; class UBA10199; order SPLOWO2-01-44-7; family SPLOWO2-01-44-7; genus SPLOWO2-01-44-7. The sequence goes on from MGRG01000014.1 coordinate 68,359, forward strand.
TTGGAATGATTTAAAGGAATTATTTAATGAAGGTTATCTAATCATTTGTAATATAAATGCTTGTAGTCTTTATAGAAAGGAAGGTTATTCCGGTCATTTTGTCGTTCCCACTTCGATTGCAGAGGATGACATTATCATTCACGACCCAGGCCTTCCACCCCATCCTTCATTTAAGGTCAAAAGAGAGGTTTTTGAAAAGGGGTGGGGCTATCCCAATGACAGAGCTAAAAATATCCTAGCCATCCGCAAAAAGGGGACGTTCCCCTCGGAGGGGAACGTCCCCTAAGTGATTGAAAAAATTTAAGTCTTGACTCTCTAACCTTTGGGCGCTAAATTTACTAATAAATTCAGTGATTTGCTTGGCCTAATCCACAAGGGTTTTAAAGGGGGGTTTCAATATGAATAAATCGGAGCTAGTCGAGAAAGTATCGCAAAAGGTTAATTTAACAAAGAAAAAGGCAGAGGATGTCGTTAATTTGATTTTTGATGCGATGGTTCAGGCAATGGTCAGGGGAGATCGTGTGGAAATTCGAGGACTTGGAAGTTTTGTGGTCAAAACTTATGGGGCTTATCGAGGCAGAAACCCTAGAACAGGTCAATCCATTCAAGTGAAACCGAAAAAACTTCCCTTTTTCAAGGTAGGTAAAGAGTTAAAAAAGCGTGTCGATCAGGGAGACAATAATCCCTCTTCCTAAATTCTTTTTGTCTATGAATTTCTCCAAATCAGGCCATCAATTGATTCGACGCAGTAGTGCCGAGTACCCTCCGATTTTAAAAGAAATTTATGATCCTCCAGCCCTTTTGTTTGTCAAAGGAAATTGGCGTCCTTGGGAGGAAAGGCCGTGGGTGGCTGTGGTGGGGGCAAGAAAAGCGACAGAGTTTGGTAAAAAAATCACAAAGGAGATTGTTACCGAGCTGTGCAAAAGAGGGGTGGGCATTGTGAGTGGACTGGCCTATGGGATTGATGCCTCTGCTCACAAGGCTGCCGTAGAAGCCGGTGGCGTCACGTGGGGTGTTTTGGGGAGCGGGATTGATGTTGTTTATCCCAAACGCCATTCCCAGTTGGCTGAAGAGATGACAATCAATGGGGGTACTCTTTCTGAATTTCCTCTCGGTACTTCTCCTGAACCATGGCATTTTCCCCAACGCAATCGGATCATCAGTGGGCTTTCACAAGCGGTGATTATCGTGCAAGCCAATTTTAAAAGTGGTTCATTAATTACGGCACATTTTGCATTGGAGCAGGGAAGAGACGTTTTTGTGGTACCACCTCCTGATGATCATGTGGCGTATGAGGGAAACAAAAAACTTTTGGAAGAAGGGGCAACACCTTTGGAGAGTGGAGAACAGATATGCCAAAGTCTTTAGTCATTGTAGAATCCCCAGCGAAGGCTCGCACACTCAAGAAATACCTTGGGCGCAATTATCAAATCATGGCTTCCATAGGCCATATCAAAGATCTTCCCAAAAGTAATTTAGGAGTCGATCTGGAAGATGATTTCAAACCGACCTATGAAATTATTCGTGGCAAATCAAAAGTGGTCAAAGAGATTGTGGAGGCGGCAAAGAAGGCAGATATTGTTTATTTAGCCCCCGACCCGGATAGAGAAGGGGAGGCCATCGCATGGCACATCTCTGAAGAAATAAAAAATAAAAAATCAAAAATAAAAAATAAAAACAGCACTCCGAAAATTTATCGGGCGATGTTCAATGAAATTACGGAACGGGCGGTAAAAGAGGCCATCGCCAATCCCGTGGAGCTCAACTTAAATCTTTATGAAGCCCAACAAGCCCGTCGCATTTTGGATCGGCTGGTCGGCTATCAAATTAGCCCTTTATTGTGGAACAAGGTGCGCCGCGGTCTTTCGGCGGGAAGAGTTCAATCCGTTGCCGTTCGTGTTATTTGTGAAAGAGAAGCCGAAATTGATGCCTTCAAGTCTGCTGAATATTGGTCTCTGATTGCAAAATTGGAAGGGGGAACTCCCCCGCCTTTTAGTGCGAAACTTATCGGCACCGTTAAGGATGGCCCCTGGCAGAATGATCCTAAAGGCGGAAAGATTCCTCTACCCAATCAAAAAATTGTTGATGAGATCGTTAAAAAAGTTCGAAATGGAAAATTTGCTTTAACAAAGGTTACCAAAAAAGAGCGCAAACGAAATCCTTTGCCACCCTTTATTACCAGCCAATTGCAGCAAGATGCCTCCAGAAAATTAGGCTTTACCGCCAAAAAAACGATGATGTTAGCCCAAAGACTCTATGAAGGAATCGATGTCGGACAAGAAGGGCCGGTCGGTTTGATTACCTACATGCGTACCGACTCAACACGAGTTGCCTCTCAGGCGTTGGACGCGGTGCGTGGTTATATTGTTCAGCAGTATGGGAAAGAACATCTCCCAGACCAAGCCAATTTTTACAAAAGCAAAAAAGGGGCGCAAGATGCCCATGAGGCCATTCGTCCAACCATGCTCGATCATCCACCAGAAAAGATTGCCAGTTTCGTCGAGCCAGACATGCTTAAACTTTATGATTTGATTTGGAAGCGTTTTGTCGCGTCTCAAATGAAACCGGCGGAATATGATCAAACGACTTTTGATATTGAAGGGGGTAGTTATCTTTTCCGTGCCACCGGTTCGGTTTTGAAATTTTCGGGTTACATGGCGGTCTATTTGGAATCCGAAGACGAAGAGACCAAACAAGAAGAAGATGGAGAGACACTTCCTGATTTGAAAGAAGGGGAGAGTTTAAAACTTCTCGATCTTGCACCAAAGCAACATTTTACAGAACCCCCGCCGCGCTACGGTGAAGCCTCTCTTGTGAAGGCCTTGGAAGAATTAGGGATTGGAAGACCCTCCACCTACGCCCAGATTTTAACCAACATCCAAGAAAAAGATTATGTGGTCAAAACGGAAGGGCGTTTTCAACCGACCTCTTTGGGGGTTTTGGTTAATGAATTGTTGGTGAAACATTTTCCAGGCATTTTGAATGTCCGCTTCACCGCGATGATGGAACAAGAATTGGATGAAGTCGAAGAGGGAAGTCGTAAATGGGTGGAAGCCTTGAGAGATTTTTACACTCCTTTTAAAGAAACCTTGGCTAAAGCCGAAGTGGAAATGAAAGACATCAAACGGATGCAAATTGAAACGCATTTGAAATGTCGCGCTTGTGGGAATCTCCTGGTGATTCGTTGGGGACGACACGGAGAATTTTTGTCCTGTTCCACTTATCCGGAATGCAAGACAACGCATGAATTTATTCGTGATGATAAAGGGACTATTGTCATTCAAGAACAAGAAATAAAAGGGGAATGCGAAAAATGCAACGCCCCGTTGTTAGTCAAACGTGGTCGTTTCGGTCCGTTTTTAGCTTGTTCCCGATATCCTGAATGTAAATTTACGAAGGCAATTCCTGTTGGCGTGAATTGTCCAAAATGCAGTTCCGATCTGGTGCAACGCAGATCAAGACGCGGAAAAGTTTTCTACGGCTGTTCAAAATATCCCAATTGTGATTACGCAAGTTGGTATCGACCACTCCCCGAAGAGTGCCCTCAGTGTCATCATCCCTTTTTGATTGAAAAATATTCAAAAACGATCGGCGCTTTTATTGCCTGCCCGCAGAAGGAATGCGGTTACACACACGAACCGGAATAAAAGGTGACTGAAAAAGTGGTGGGTGGCCCGCTATTTTTTCTACAACTTGATTTTGACTTGCCAATTTTTATCAACGACGAGTGTTAAATTGGCGGGGTATTGATTATCGGTTACTTTGAATTGTATTTTGGGATCTTTTGGTTTGGGTGGATTTTTAGTGGCGTCCTTATTGTTTGTCCAATAGAGTGTATAACTTCCATCTTTATTTTTTGTGAGCCAATAGTACCATTCCATTTTTTTGGAGTATTTGTCATCCTCTTTGGCTACGCTCACTTCAGTGGTTTGAGATCGCCATTCATCCAGATGGGTAAAACGGACACCAATTGCAGCGAGTGGTTGTTCCCAAGCAATATCTCCTTTGATCGGTTTTGTTTCTTGTTTTCCTTCAACCAGTTTTTGAAGTCCTTCCATCGCACATTTTCTTATGTAGCCACATTGGCCAAACAAACCGGTCCTACCCAACAGTAGTTTTCTCAAATCTTGTTCAGAAAGATTTTGATCCCTCCTGATTTGGTCAATGTAACCGGAGCAGGTCTCGAGTTGGTCTTTAGGGCATATTTTGGATGCTATTGATGCCATCTACTATCCTTGTCCTTTTCGCGCTATTGTACTCCGCAAATTCTTCGAATTTGCTTCGCGGGTTGGCAAAGCCAACCCTTGACTCGCGCTCCAAGGACTTCCTCGGTCACCCCGCCTTTGGCGGGGTTCCCGACCTCGGTCGTCGCCTCTATTGTTGTTATCGGTAAGTTCTTAAAAAAGTTGCTTACGGTTAGGGGACGTTCCCCCGGATTTTTGACACCACCGTCAAAATTTTGGGGGAACGTCCCCTCTGGTTGGCGGGGTGCGTCATGACGGACGCAACTAATTTGCGGTAGAGCCGAATAAGAGGCTAGATGAAGAAGTGGCTCCTATTTATCTTATTGGGTGTTGGTTTAACAGCCAGGGCCGAGATTTGTACTGTCACACTTCCACAAGAATTTTCCAAACAGCTGGAAGCCCTCAATCGAGGCGAATGCCAAAACGAAGAAAAGACAAATGTTTTGCGTTTCGAGCATTCTATGGATGTCTACTTGGATAAACCTGTTTTATTGGATGCACAACAAATTCCTCATCATATTTTTGCCAAAGAAGGCCTAACCGTTCAATTTTTGGGCTCCCCTTCTTTCGGCAAACAGAGTGCCTGGGCCATCAAGGGTTCCAATGTGATTTTAGAAAATGTTATCTTCAGAGATTTTCCAGGAAGTGCATTGCTCGTTGAGGCTAACGACGTCATTTTAAAAAATTTAAAAGTTTTTAACAACGGTTTCAATGGCATTGTCATCACGGATGCCAATTGGCCCGATTCTTGTAGCGCAACGTTTCCCAGTGGGCATGCTAAAAATGTCATTTTGGAAAATAACGAAATTCATCATAACGGAAGTGCCGAGTGGGTTTCGTATCTTTGTTCCGACGTTCCGAGTGGCCTTCCAGAATCTTTCTTGTGTAAGGCTCATGACAAATCTTTAAGTGAAGAGCCGTTAGCCTATGCCGGCTACGGTGTTGTGGTCGATGGTTATCAAGTCGTTATTGAAAAAGGCTCTATTCATCACAATGCCAACGAAGGGATTTTACTCAATAGCACTTCGGCACCGTATCTTTGCAGAAAAAATGAAACCACGATGAATCCTGTTGAAATGTTGCACACCGTTTTGGTCTCCGAGACATCCATTTATGAAAATGCCATTTCACAGTCAAAAAAGGGAATTCGAGTTTTTGGGCCGGCCTTTCCAAGGCCAGAAAAATTAGTTGCAACGATTGATGAATTTGGCGACTTGACTGTTTCGGGTTCTGTGCCGCTTTCCAATGATGGGCCTTGGAGCCTTGGTTGGGTTAGCCCTACACATCTTCAAATAGAGGTTTTTTCGGCAAAAAAATCAGAGGAAGAACAAAAGAAATCAGACGAAGAACAAGGAAAGGTTTTTTTAGGCAAAGCCGCCAAAGTCGAGAAAAATGGTTTCTTCAAAATAGGGTTCAAAAAAGAGAATTTGCCAAAGGAAGTAGAGGCTGTGACGGCAATCGCATCTGACAAGGTTTTAGGAATTTCTTCCAGTTTTTCAGAAGTTGCAGTGGTCGGAGGGGCGATTGATGGAGGCGAAGATACTCCCACTAAAGAAGAAGAGCCAAAAAAAGAAGAAGAACCCCACGTCCCGACAGATCCCAATGTTGATTCCGATAATGATGGGCTCTCCGACAGCTTAGAAGTGGCTTGCAAAACCGATCCGACTCGCAGCAATTTTAAAAAGGTAAAAGTTTTAGATCCCACCAACCCCGATTCCGATGACGATGGACTAAAAGATGGCGAGGAGGATGCCAATCACAACGGCTGGCTCGATTTTAATGAGACCGATCCAACGATTGGCGACACCGATAAAGATAGCCTGTCCGATAGTCTTGAAGGAAATTTGGACAACGACGAAGATGGTTTTGTCGATTTTGATTTATCGCGATTGAACAACGGCGAAAATTGCTCGCCTCCTGTAGATAAAAATGATTTGGATTGCGATGAACTAAAAAATGCTCGTGACGATGATTCTGACAATGATAGTTGTCTAGATAATGAAGAGGGCCTTAAAGATACCAACGAAGATGAAATTTTAGATGCGTGGCAAGCCTCTATTAAATCTTGTATGGTTTCTAAAGCACCTTCAACAACTCCTTCGGTTGGTGGAACACCTTCATCCGGAACTCCCAGCGAATCTCCGGAGGTAACCTCAACTTCTGCAGAAGTCCTACCGACAAGGGGTGGCGGGTTTTGTCAGCTAACAAAGCAGGCTGTTCACACTAGAACCCACGAGGGCATGGGTTGGATGCTGCTTTTAATAGTATTTTATTGGACGTTGATTCGGTCTGTTGTGACTTCTTCTAAATAAGCGCCGACTGAAATTCCAAAATATCCAAGATTTTTCTCCAGCTCACCCGTGGGTACCTTTTCAATAGTGGTAATCGAAGTGAAATTAAGGCAGCCTTGCCACAAGCCTTTGCTGACACAAGCTTCCACTCTGGGAAGACCAAAGTTAGCATGCAATTGTGTACCAGGATTGTAGCCGGCATTAACCAAAGAGGCCTGGAGTGATGCATCCCACGAAGAATTCAAAAGTAGAAGATGCTTTAAACTAATACCCAGACCCGCTTCAACTTCAGCCAATGGCCCAGAGGTAAACCCAAGGTTGGCACCACCGAAGAGAAACAAGCCGTTGGCAGTTGGGCCCCAGCCTGCAAGCGGATACCATTGTGCAGAGGCATTTAGCTGTCCACCCCAACCATCTGCTGTTTCCAATTTGCGCTCACTTTTTTTGCCCGCCTCTGCATGGAAGACAGTTGCCTCTGACGAAGAACGCCCACCCAATGGCGGGGGTGTCAGACTGTAATGATTCCAGGGTGTCGCACTAATGCCAAATTTCGCACCCCATCTTCTGTGATGATATTGATCGGCAACACGTTGGTTGTACTGGATTTGTAATATTTCATCTCGCTCTGGGGCAGTATCGAATGTCAATGCTTTGCGTTTTCCTGGCTCGTCAATAATCATTACATTACCCTCTTTGATTTCTCTCTCACCGGTTGGTACCGTCAAAGAGCGCCATGGAGATACACCATAGATAACATCCTTATTGATTGGAGTGATTTCTACATCCCGTTCAAATTCTGCAAAGGCTTCGGAACCATCAGGAAGCGTTCCCTTGCTTTGAAATGTTTGCTTGCTCCCCTTGCGAATGATATCGGTTTGTACCGAGAGCATGGGCTTATATGTTTTTCCATCCACTGTTTGATACCATTTCAGTTCAGGGGCCCCCTCAAAAACTCCTGCAGCACTCATTTTGTCAAAAAGGTCGTCATCTGTTTTGAAAATATAGATTTCTTTGTCACGTCTGGTAAAACCTACTTGATTGCCTGTCTCTGCAGGAATGTCTGTAACTGGTTCACCAGAAGAAGTTTCGATAGGCACTCTCCATATCCATTTTTCACCAGTCCAATATTTAATGGCTCCGGCTGAAACTTTTGCAGACTCCATGAGTGCCATGAGTCGGCTATCCCCTTCTTCGGGATTATTTTTGTCACAGGCTAAAAATTCTCCTTTCCCTGCCGGGAGGTTAAAAGGAGTCCCTGTAGCATCACAGGGGATTCTTGAGGCTTTCCTTTTGCCGTTACGAGCAATAACCGAAAGGTCTGTTTTGGTCGGTTTCGGCTTTTTTGGAACCAAAAGTTCCCCTATTTTTGTTTTAACCAATTCTAAAAGCTTTGGATTGACATCTTTGTCACTGACTTCTGCATCGATAGGAACGGCATCCCAGAATTTTCCTGTCCAATAAACGATGAGACCTACGTCATTCTCAGAACGGAAAGATTTTTTAGCTGAGGGCTGACTGACTTTCCCTCTGTCGGCAAGTTGCCAACTCCAATCCCAACTGTTTGCTGCTGCGTTCGCTTTTGCTTCAAAAAGAATTTTGGCGGCGAGCTTGCCTTGAGCATTATTACAGACATAGGTGACTTTATAGCTGTCGGCTTCTTTGCGAAGCGTGTTTTGGACAACATCTCCCCTTGTGACAACTATTTCTTTGTTATCTTTGCTGGGGATCAAAACAAAGACTTGTGGGGAGTGAGGATCGGACAAAAGAAATGTTTTATCAGGCTCTATTTTTTTTGCTGCTGCGGGTGCGGCGGCTTTGGGTGGTTCTGCTTTTGCAACCCAGGTTCTTCTTTCCTTTTTCACAATGATATCTAAACCGGGTTCCAAGCTTTTATAAGCCCCCGTACCAATTTTGAATTTCCAACGAGTCCATGTCTCTGTGGCATTTTCATAATCGGAGGCAATGACAACTCTTGTTGCAGCGGTAGTATCACAACTAAACGAAGCATTGCGGTTTGTTTCATTGATGTCATCTCTGATTGTGGGGCAGGCCACACGACTGCCGTCTGATTTTTGCAAGTAAACTTTTGGAAGTTCTGGTGGTTGAGGAATGCTCTTTGGAGGAGTACTAGTTTTAACTGCCTCAACGATAGCTGCTCCCAGGGAACCGGTTCCTGCATCGGTTTTTGCTGTTGCAGGTTCTTCGCTAGCTGTTGCAGCTTCTCTGGGTCCGAGGCCTGGCCCAGGGACTTCCGGACCACCATCAGGTTGGGCGGTCACTACTGGAGTTCCCGCATCAGGGCTGGAGGTAGAACTTGTAGGCTCATCAAGTGGCAGGTCGTCTAAATCCCAATCTAGAGGTTCTATTGGACCCGCATCAGGAGCGGACTCGGGCGTTGCTGACGCCACTGTGGTTGGGGTCGATGATGTCGGGGCAGCTCCAGCATCTGCTGTTGGCCCTTCGATTGTAGCTGGTTTTGCATCTGGAGTTGTGACTGCAACCGGTTCTGGTGTTGGTTCAGCAACTGGCTTTGGCTCTTCTTCCTTCCCCGGTTCTTCAGCGGGTTTCAACATTGCAGCCAATTCGGCAGCATCCTTCTTTCTTTCTTCAGCTTTTGCCAGCGCTTCTGCTTCGGCCGCCTTTTTCTCTTCAGCGATACGCTTTTGCTCTTCTTCCGCTTTACGTTTTTCCTCTGCCTCAGCTGCTTTAGCTTCTTCACGCAATCTTTTTTCTTCTTCTTTGGCCAACCTTTTTGCCTCGGCTCTGGCTTTTTGAATTCCTTCCAAAGAAATTTGCGCTTCTTTGCTCTCCGCACTGTTTGCTCCTGAAATTTTCTGAACTGCTTGTGCTGCTTCTTCCCTTAAGCGTTGGTTTTTACTTTCATCTTTATGAAGAGCACTCAAAACTTCCAGAGCACTTTTGGCTTTCCTATTGCCGAGAGCATTCACCGTTGCTTCTAAAATGATAGGCACAAATTTTGTTTCCTTTATGATTTGAATAAGAGCTTGATTTGCCTCTTCACCCGGAATCGCTCCCAACCCATTCTGGATTAATTTTGATGCAACGGGTAGATCTTTAAGTTCCTCAGGGTTTAGTGAAGCAATTTTTGCAACGATCGGTTTGACGGAAAGCGCTCCGAGTTTAACAAGTGTTTTCTCGGCCTCTTTGGATTTTTTGGCGTCTTCACCGGTAAGGTCTGCGATCAAGCCATCAAAATCGGGCTTGGGAATGAGATCGAATTTTCTTCCCCCCTTTTCAATAAAGAGGAGCCCTTTTTCGGCATTGGCTAACGAGAGCGTTTTTGCATTAAATGTATCAATTTTTATTTGCCAATCTGGCCACTTGTTTGTTTTTTGGTCGCGAGTTGTTTCCAATATAACGGTAATCGCCGGTTTTTCAACCCCTTCAAGCGGGGGGAGTCCTAGATCGATTTGTTTTTCAGGACAATTGAAAATTTTATAGCGTTCATCATCATTTGTAACGGTTGGCTTTGACTGGGGTCTTGGACCTTCACAGGCTTCAAAGGTTCCATCGTCTTTCATGACAACAATTTCTGGAAACTTAGGCCCAGGGGCAGGGGGAGGGGGTGGCGGAGCTTGCTTAAACCAATTTTGCAAAACTCCTTTCGCCTTTGAAGCGAAAGCCTGTGCATTTTCTTCATCTTTATTTGCTTGGAATTTAATTGTTTTGCCGGCAGGGCTTTCTAAAAATTTTGTTTTAGCCTTTTCTGGATCCCTTTCCTGCATGATCAGCACCAAGCGTGGCAAAATTATTTCTTCTTCAGGGCTTTCCCCGCTTGGATCTAAAGCCATCATAACTGCTACTACGTTGCGATAACTTTCATAAAGATTTTTGCTGACTGTTGCAATTCGGTCATTAAGCAGGCGTTTGCCTTTTGGATCAATGACTAATGGCGTTGATTTTATATCGGGTACAATCTTTTTTTCTCCATCTATTGCAACCAGTCGTTGCAGCCAATTAATTTCCTTATGGGCCGTTTTATTTTCTTCTACAAAGTCTTGAACCGCTTTCAAGACATTTTTTGGGTTATTCGAAGGTTTTTGAATTACTGGGTATTGAAAAGCTTTCTCAAAGGCGGAAATAATCATTCGGACTTGTTCTTCAGTTAACTTTTCCGAGGTAAAAAAGGTTTCTTCTAAAGGTGCTTCCGTGTTTTCTCCAGTCGGAAGGTTTAATGTAAATCTCAATGTGCTTTCATCGAGAAATTTCTTAATAACCCCCGGAGCACTGAAAACCTGACCCTGAGTACGATCGATGACTGCTTCTGGAATTTTTTCAGAGCGACTTCTTCCTATGAAATCTTTTTCTTCTAACGGTTGCCAGGGCTTTAACGGTTCTTCAGTTTTTTTCCCCTTTGTAGTAGGGCTTCCGGATCTTGTTGGAGCTTGAGGTGCAAGAGCCAATAAAATGGGTTTTTTTGACACTTCAACGTATTCATCTTTCGCAAAAGGTTGCTGTTGTGCAGGCGTATCATAAGTAGGTCGTTCAGCCTGACAGTTTGAGCCCGGTTTGTTTGGATCGCACGGTCTAATAGCCATAAAAAATAGTATGCTCCCTCTATAGTTATTATCGGGTTTCGTCAAAAAAAGTTGCTTGCCCGCCACAAATATTTTGGCGGGTAAGCCCGCCATGTAGTAATGGAGGGCTTAAAAAAGACGGTTTTAATTAAACTGTCGAATAGACTCGACACTTTTTGATTTTAGTTCTAATATACTGATATGGTTGATGAAAATGAAGTACAAGCAGTGCTCAACGACTGGAATTATTGGGAAAAACCACCCCCCTTGAGCATTCCCAGAAATATCCTCAACAAGCCTTTCCACATGGAACCAGACTTGGTGTTAGTGGTTCAGGGGGTACGCCGCTGCGGCAAATCGACCCTGCTGGCCCAGATCATGCAGGGGCTCCATCTTGATCCCAATGACTGCACCTTCGTCAATTTTGAAGATCCCCGCTTGAGCAATCACCTGGACCATATGTTGTTGGATGCCATTGTTACCCTTTCAGAAAAAAGAAGACCGAAAAAACCAATCCACTTCTTTTTCGATGAAATCCAAAATGTAAAGAATTGGCAAAAATGGATTCACAGCCGTATCGAACGTCCTGGGCCGCACTGTTTTGCCGTCACCGGCTCGAATGCCTCTCTTCTTTCTGGCGATCTCTCCACAGCTTTGACAGGCCGACATATTACCCTGGAGCTTTTCCCTTTTGATTTTTTTGAATATCAAAAAGCAAAACCGAATCATTCCATTTCAAATTATCTGAATGACGGGGGCTTTCCGCGCACGCTTGTCTATTCCGAACCAGAAGCTCTGCTTCGCGAATATTTCACTGATATTATTGAGCGTGACGTACGTCGTCATGTGGCAGTCCGCTCCGTTCTTGTTCTTACCCAATTGGTGAAAGCGGTGTTTGAAAGTGCTGGCTCGGAAATCAGCCAGAGAAATTTGTCAAAAATGTTGGGTGTGACGGCAGACACAGTCAAAACCTATCTGGACGCCTGTGAATCGGCCTATATCCTGCTATCGTGTCCCTATTTCACTTTTTCTGAACGCCAGCGATCGGCAAGAAACAGAAAATATTATCCAATTGATCTTGGAATGAGAAAGGCAATCATCACCCGTGGTGGAAGCGATAGTGGCAAAGAATTGGAAACGGTGGTATTTCATCATTTGAGAAAAAAATACGGGCAGGTTTTCTACTGGCGACAAAAAGGGGAAATCGATTTTGTGGCACAGGATGGCGGGAAAATTCTTCCATTTCAGGTCAGTTGGGATGGAGAAAAAGAGAGACACCAGAGAGCTCGAGAGGAGTTTCGACAGACTTTCCCTCAGGCTGGTGAGATTGTTTTCATTACAGCAGACAATATCACCGATTTTTTAAAATCCTAAATCAGTGACAGTATCTATGACCATTAGCATTTCTGTTTTGTCCAACGAGGCATGAATATTTAGAGGGGTTTTAAAAAAGGACGGTTTTGAAGCAGTCACTGACGGAAATTGGGCGGCTTTCAAATTGAGCGTTTCTAAAAACTCTTTTAATATCAAATACTTATAAAATTTTGGCCTTGGCCCTCCTTTTGCAAAGCATCAAAGCAAGAGGAGGGCCATATGAGCTCTGGTACAAAAGTTCAGGAATGCAATAAAAAAGCGACGGGTGGCCCGGAGTGTTTGTCGTGGGGTTTAGTTAGGGGCCCCCACGAAAACACGGAGGGGCAGGCCCCGTCGCTTTCTGACCCATCATTTTCTGACCCGTCACTTTTTTCTCCAGTCGATGAAATGGACAGTTTTGGTGCAAAGGCCATTCTCACAACACTCATTATTTTAGACAAAGCATCATTCATCAGTCCTTTTCGCTGGTTTTTACCGACAGCCAGTCTCGACGGGAGGCATTTGGAAAGTGGGGCATTAATGGGATGCACCGATGATCATTTAAGAAAACTTCCGGAACAAATACCGGATGCTTCAAGCGTTCAAGAAAATCCTCCACAAATCGGTTGCACAAAAGATGTTGATTGCAGAGAGCCTCGAATTTGTGAAGGAGGAGAGTGCGTCGATCCGTCGCCGTTGCCACCCGATCCTGTTGTAGATGCGGGTCCTTCCGGTTGCACAAAAGATATCGATTGTAGAGAGCCAAGAATTTGTGAAGGAGGGGAGTGTGTTTTTCCACCAGAACCAACACCAGAGCCAACACCCGATGCCGGTAGTCCACCTGAATTAGACGCTGGTCAACCAACCCTTCCTCCAGAATGTGAAGAAAATGAAATTCGAATTTGCGGCCCTTGCAATGTTGGAAGACAACAATGTGGCCAAGATGGCATTTGGGAATCTTCGTGTCACTATTTAGAAAATCAACTCCAGCGCGCTTGTTATAATGGGCCGCCTGCTACTGAAGGCATTGCGCAATGTCGCGCGGGCACTCAACAGTGTGTTGATGGTCTCTGGGGCCCTTGCGAAAATCAAACTCTCCCGCAACCAGAAAGTTGTGATGGTCAAGACAACGACTGTGATGGTTGGGTCGATGCAGCCAGCTGCTTTAGAAAAATTGGCGATCCTTGTTACCCAAACGCTCGTAATAACACCTCTCCCCCTTTATTGAGTGATGATTGTGACAGTGGAAAATGTATCAGCCCTACACTCTATTCAGGAGGTTATTGTACCACAGACATCTTTTATTATTTTGAAAGTCCCGGTCTACCTCATTCCGAAGAAGAATGTCTTCCTGGACACAATTTCAGAAAGGCGGTTTGCGTGAACAGTAGCCAATTGGGTGTCGATACAAATTATTATGATTGGTGGCACAGTAGTCGTTTTTTTTGTGTTGTGACTTGTGAAACCAATCTGGATTGCAGAACGAACGAAGGCTATCTTTGCAAAGCAATCATCGGTTCCGCTTTCAAAGCATGCCTCCCCCAATATGAAGAGGTGACGATTGGTGAAGGCCCATGCGCCCATTAGACATAATAATCTCAAGTGATTTCAATGAGATACACCACTTTTTAAAAAAATAGCGGATGTTAAGCAACCTTTTTGAAAAATTACCGATAACTATAGTGTGGACGACGACCGAGGTCAGGAACCCCGCACTTTCAGGAAAGTGCGGGGTGGCCGAGGAAGTCCTTGAAGGCGTGAGCCGGAAAGGATAACTCTAATAGAGTTATGGAGGTCTTGTGACTCGCTTTAAATTGGGCCTAATTTGTTTGTTTCTTTTTGCTGCTTCCTTTTTTGCCTATCGTTTGCAAGCAGACCATGTGCAGGGTCATTGTGTGGTAACAAATTCTAGTGGGGGCAGGGAGGAAGGGACTTTAATAGCCCTTTTAGACGATGCCTATAGTCAAAATTGTTCTTTTATCACTTTCGCGGTTAATTCCATTGAGCCTTTGAAGTCACTTGTTGAAGTAGCAGGGGGTGTAACTCTTGAAGGGAAACCGGGTATCGAACTTCGTTATGATTTAGCCCACAGTTGGCCCAACCAAAGTTTCAAAGATTGTTTGCTAAGAATTTTGCCATTGCCTCCGGCAAATGACACAGCCGGTGCAACCATTTCCAATTTGATGATTCATAATCCCGACGGTGCAGGTATTTGCTTTAAAACAGATGCGGCCGCGAAGACAGTGAATAATAGTAGGATTACAGATGTAGTCGTGCGAGCAGGGACGGTCGGTGTTGATATTGGGACTAGCACTGGAAATACTTTTGAGAACATCACTGTCGAAGGAGTGGTTATTCCCAATAAACCAACGGGTGATGGTATTACAATAGCAGGGCAAGGAAACACAATCCGAAACAGCACGATTAGAGGATTTGCAAACGGTATTGCTGTCAGTGGTTCTGGAGCGAATAATCAAATCAGCAAAGTCAATATGTTTGGCATTCGTGGAAGAGCGATTGTTTATGCCGCGAGCGTTGATGCCCCGAATTTAGGGGATTACTGTAGTGCAAGGCATCTTGCCCCCTGTAAAATTCAAGCCGCTTTTGTCACCTCTCTACAATTTACGATCACGGGTGTCGTAGACAAAGAGACCACACAGTTGGAAATCTATAAAGTGAGTGTTGTGAATAATGCTAAGAACTATGAACATAGAGTTACGCTAGGACGTGATCGCATTTTGCCCCGCGATTCGGGCCCTTCGTTGTTGCCGCAAACCAAGCTTCGCTTTGTCCGCACCATCGACACGGCTCGTGATCAAATGACAAGGAATGACGGCATCGCAGTGTTGGCAACCAGAAAAGTTGGCAGTGCCTTTGATATCACCGAACTTGGAGAGGGGTATTCCACTCCCGATATTGCGGGTGCTTATTCTTGTGCCGATGCCCAATGGTTTTGGTTTTCTTATGATCGTACTATGAAGCCAGGTGGAACGGTGCGCGGTTGGCATGTCGATTTTGATGACGATAGCTACTCAAACGGCTTTTGCGCAACATGTGGTCATCTCTCCAATGCTGGTGAAGATCTCAATCAAGATTGTCGTGTTCAAATAACCGAAAGTGATCCGCAAAATTGGAAAAGCCAATTTGATTTTGATTGTGATGCTATTCCCGACCATCGTGTCGGCAACGTGAAGGATAATTGTGCGAACGCCTTGAAACCGAATAACACTCAATACACACAGCCAGAAAGAGCTTTAATTAGTTGTGCTGCACCTGGCCAACCGCTCGATCAATTGTTTAAATCTTATAACCCTCGGCAGGAAGATGCCGATAGCGACGGAATTGGAAATGTTTGCGAAACGGATGCTGACAATGATGGGCGCATAGATGGTCTCGACAATTGTCCCACCGTTGTCAATCAAGACCAACGCGATTCCGATGGGGATGAACAAAATTTGGTAACACCACCTTCTCCTTTGCCAGCCGGTGATGCTTGCGAACAACTACCCATTGGAGACTCAAGACGCCCCGCGGATCCCAGAGATGACGATGCCGATGGGGATGGTGTCAAAACACTTCGCGACAATTGTCCCTTCGACCCGAACACCAATCAGTTAGACACAGATCAAGACAGTGTTGGTGATGTTTGCGATCCCGACAAAGACAATGACGGCTTGAGCGATATGTACAGTGAAGAGGAGCAACAAGCGGGGACCAACCCTTTGCATCCAGACAGCGATGGCGATCGCGTTTGCGATGGACCTGGTTTTGGGCCGACCAACAATTTTTGTTTTGCCGCAAGAGATAACTGTCCTTTGAAATCGAATCCCGAGCAGACAGACCAAGATGAAGATGGGATCGGCGATGCCTGCGATGCCGCTCCAGAGATTTACCTAGGGAGTTTCGATTCGGACGGAGACGGCTGGTGTGACGGAGGAGTCGTTTCGGTTCCTGGAGTCTGTTTCGTTTTTGGCGGTGTTGCTGACAATTGCCCTGCTGTTAAAAATCCTTTGCAATCGGATTTTCCCGATAACGACGGCGCGGGAAATGCCTGTGATCCCGATGACGATAACGACGGCTTGGATGATGTGACGGAAAGTGGTCTGTTTAATCCTTTCCGAAGAACCGATCCAAACAGCCATTTACAATTTAGAGACGATAATGACGGGGATACAATTGTTGATGGTATCGATATTTGCATGGGTTTTAGAAACTTTAATGAAAATATCGATTATCGTGCCGATCCTACAGATCTTCCTAATTCCAATTGTGGTAATTACAGCCCTGTTGATCTCGATGGCGACTTGATTCGCAATGAAGTTGATAATTGCCAGTTTATCTCCAACAAAACTCAAAGAGATTTAGATCGTGACGGTCAAGGCGATGCTTGCGATCTGGATGATGATAGCGATGATAGTGATCAGGAATCGTGTAGAAATTATCTCTTTGGCTTCAGAGGCGTAGGTGGTCAAACTCCCATTCCTAGGAGTAACCGGACCTGTGATTTTGATGAAAGTGCTAATGTGAGACTTGCCCCTTGGAACCCCAATAGTGATCTGGAGCGTGGAGAGATTTTTAGAAAAGCCGATGACCATTGCGATGGCGCAGGACAAGGTTTTGGTTCTCCTGGTGATCCAACCCGCTGTCTGTCTGGAGATATTTGCCCCACATTCTTTAATCCTGGAAACGCTATTGGGCCTGACGGTTGCCGTTCTGGTTTTAGACCCAATCCCGGTGAATCGGTTCCCGACGCTGATAATGATGGTGTTGCAGACTCCACAGATAATTGCCCGACAGTAGCCAACAGCGATCAGTCCGACATCGATGCGGATGGACAAGGGGACTCTTGCGACGCCGATATCGACAATGACGGCGTTCCCAACGCCTCTGATAATTGCCCCCTTGCAGGAAATGCAAACCAGCTCGATTCTGATGGCGATAACCTGGGGGATGTCTGCGATCCCAACCCCTCCGTTTCGGATATTGCCCAGCTTCGAGGGGGTGGAAGCAAAGGTTGCAGTCTCGTCAGCCAAACTAAGGTTGATCCTGTTTCTATGATTCTGTTGGCCTTAAGCCTAGGTTTCTTGCTCTTTTCCAGACGACGACAAAATTTCTCGTAAGTTATTGATACCCCTCCTCAAAAATGGTATTATGACAAGATGCAGCAGGCAATTGAGCAGTTTAGCCGCTACCTGAAAGTAGAAAGAAACGCTTCCCCGCACACCCTCAAAAACTATTTAGGCGATTTAAGACAGTTTTTTGCCTTTCTCAAAAACCATTTCCAACAGATTAATCAAGAGAGCCTGGAGGGACTTAAAGGGATCGAAACAAATACCTTGAGAGCCTTTTTGAGTGAGATGTTTAAGGGTCATGGCGCCACTTCTGTTGCGCGCAAACTCTCCACCTTGAGAACATTTTTTGAATATGGCTTGCGCCAGAAATGGGTTGATACCAATCCTGCTAAAACGATCAACTCTCCGAAAATTCCAAAACGGGTTCCTAGATTTTTAACGGTGGATGAGGTCTTTGCTTTGTTAGCCGCTCCGAAAGGGGCAACGGTTTTGGAACTACGCGACAAAGCAATTTTGGAATTATTTTATGCATCGGGCTTGCGTCTTAGCGAACTGGTGGGCCTCAACATCGATCAGGTTAATTTGGACGATGGCTGGGTGCGGGTCATGGGCAAAGGGGGCAAGGAAAGAGTCGTGCCGATGGGAAAGCAGGCCATTGTCAGTATTAAAACCTTTTTAGGAAAACGCGGAGATATTTTAAATGGTGGCAAGGACACCAATGCTATTTTCTTAAATAAATTAGGTTCTAGAATCTCAGCCAGAGCCGTTGAACGCTTGATTGAGAAATATTTAAAACTAACAGGGATTCAAAAGAAAGTCACACCACACGTATTGCGTCATACCTTCGCGACGCATCTTCTCAATTCAGGTGCCGACATGAGGGGAATTCAAGAATTGCTCGGCCACGCCAGTCTTTCGACCACGCAACGTTACACCCACGTTGAGCTGGACAAATTAATGGAAGTATACGATAAGACCCACCCCAAGGCCTGACGGCCTCAAATTCGAAATACTAAATACTAAATACTAAACAAAAAAGTTTGGGGCATTGGAATTTAGAATTTGGAATTTGTTTTGGATTTGGAGAATTAGGGTTTTGGATTTGTTTAGGATTTAGATATTAGAATTTAGAGTTTTGTTTTTATTATGTTTCACGGAACAACAATAATCTGTGTTCGCCGCGACAATAAGGTTGCCCTTGGTGGTGACGGCCAGGTCAGTTTTGGCAACATGGTCATGAAAAAGAAGGCCAACAAAATCCGCCAGCTCAGCGACGGCAAAGTCATCGCCGGTTTTGCGGGCTCCACAGCCGATGCCTTTACACTTTTTGAAAAATTTGAGGCTAAGTTGGAAGAGTTTCGAGGTAATTTGATGCGCGCGGCAGTGGAACTGGCCAAAGACTGGCGAACCGATCGGGTTTTAAGAAGGCTTGAAGCCCTTTTGATTGTAGCAGACCAAACCAAAACGCTGACCATTTCAGGGAACGGTGATGTGATAGAGCCCGATGACGAGGTGGCGGCTGTCGGTTCCGGTGGCCCTTATGCCTTGGCGGCCGCCAGAGCCTTGCTTGTCCATTCCAAGCTGGGTGCCAAGGAGGTTGTGGAACAGTCTTTGAGGATTGCAGCTGAAATTTGTATTTACACCAATGATTCGATTGTGGTTGAAGAATTGAAAGGATAGACATGAAAGAAAACCCTAAGCACTAAATCCTAAATTCTAAACAAATCCTAATGTTCCAAATTCAAATGATCCAAACAATTTCGTTTGGAATTTTGGTCATTAGAATTTGTTTAGGATTTAGATATTAGAATTTAGATATTAGATAGAATTTTATGGAAACGACATTTACTCCCAGAGAGATTGTTTCAGAGTTAGATCGCTATATCGTCGGTCAAAATGACGCCAAAAGGGCGGTGGCTATTGCGCTGCGTAATCGTTGGCGCAGACAACAAGTTCCAGGCGAACTGCGCGATGAAATCATGCCCAAGAATATTATTTTGATTGGCCCAACCGGTGTCGGCAAAACAGAAATTGCAAGAAGGTTGGCAAAACTTGCCAAAGCGCCTTTCATCAAAGTGGAAGCGACCAAATACACAGAAGTGGGCTATGTCGGTAAAGATGTTGATTCGATGATCAGAGAGTTAACCGATATTTCGGTCAAAATGGTCAGAGAAGAGGCAAAGCAGCGTGTGCAAGTGAGGGCTCAAGAGCAAGCTGAAGAAAAGATTTTGGATTTATTGGTTCCCAAAACCACACCCCCACAAAAAAGTGGGAATGGAGAAACAGAAAAACCAGATGAGACGCGCGAAAAAATGCGCCAACTTTTCAGACAGGGAAAACTAAAAGATAGATCCATTGAACTAAAAAGTGATGGACCCAAAAGTCCTTTTCCAATGATCGAGGTGGTGGCCTCCGGTTCCGTTGAAGAGATGGGAATGAATTTGAAAGATATGCTGGGTCAGTTCATGCCCTCTGGGAAAGATCGCAAGCGTAAACTCAAAGTTCCGGAAGCCTATGAGTTGCTCGTTCAAGAAGAAGCGCAAAAACTGATCGACATGGATGATGTCTTGAAAGAGGCGATCCAGCGTGTGGAGCAAAACGGAATCGTCTTTTTAGACGAGATCGACAAGATTGCCGCCGGCAGAGAAGGTGGGCGCTATGGCCCCGATGTTTCAAGAGAAGGGGTACAGCGCGATATTTTACCCATCATTGAAGGCTCCACGGTGACGACCAAACATGGTTTGGTTAAAACCGACCATATTTTGTTTATTGCAGCCGGCGCTTTTCATTCCTCGAAACCATCCGATTTGATTCCGGAACTTCAAGGTCGTTTTCCTATTCGCGTGGAGTTAAAGCCGCTCGTCAAAGATGATTTTTTTAAGATTCTGACACAGCCCCAAAATTCTCTCACCAAGCAATACACAGCGATGTTGGCGGCAGAAAAAATCAAGCTGGAGTTTAACGAAGAGGCCCTCTGGGAGATTTGCAATTTGGCAGTGACGGTCAACGAACAGATGGAAGATATTGGTGCCAGACGTTTGCATACGGTTATGGAGAAGCTCTTAGAAGAGATTTTATTTGATGCTCCCGAAAAATCGGGGAAGGGGCTCAAGATTGATAAAACCTACGTTGCGAGTCGCCTCGCAAGCATCGTCAAAAACCGCGACCTTAGCCGCTATATTCTATGAAATTTTGCGATATATATGAATCGTTTTTAGGTAGGAGGTGGGTGTTCAAAACGGTGCTCCACTTCGGGCTATCTCGTCAAAAAAATAATTTCGTTTCAAAAGATGCAGATAGTATCTTACCTGCCGTCAGCTCTATCTGCAGAAACGAATATTATTTTGTTTGACTCAATACGCCCTCGTTCCCGCACAATGTTTTTCACACCCCACTCCTACCTAAAAACGATTGACATACAGACACTTCGAAATAATGTGGCAGTTCGGAGTGCATGTTTGCAATCGCGTAAGCGAGGTGATTGGAGCGAAGGGGTGGCCCGGAGTGTTTGTTGTGGGGTTTAGTTAGGGGCCCCCACAAAAACACGGAGGGACAGGACCCCGAAGCTCTAATTCACCGAGAGGAAGCGATTGCCAAGTATGCCGGAGAAGAATTTATGACACGTCATTTTTTATCCCTTTTTGATTTCACGAAAGAAGAAGCAGAAGACTTGCTCAAACAAGCGCTCCTTTTAAAAATAGATTTCAAAAAAGGGAAAATCCACCAACCATTACAAGGCAAAATTTTGGGAATGATTTTTGAGAAAACCTCCACCAGAACGCGCGTCTCTTTTGAAGTCGCAATGCTGCAGTTGGGAGGGCATGCTATTTATCTCACCTCTCAAACTTCTCAGTTGGGGAGGGGAGAAACCTACGAAGACACAGCAAGGGTTTTGTCACGCTATGTACAGGGAATTGTGATGCGCACTTTTGAGCAGACCAAACTCGAGAGACTGGCAAAATTTTCCAGCGTTCCTGTTATCAATGCCTTGTCCGATTTGCTTCATCCCTGTCAAATTTTGGCCGATCTTCTGACTCTGATTGAAGAAAGAGGTTCTTTAGAAAGACTCAAGGTTGCTTGGGTGGGTGATGGGAATAATGTTGCCAACTCCTGGATTGAGGCCGCCTGCCTGTTTGGATTTGATTTGGCGCTGGCTTGCCCGGAAGGTTATGATCCAGTCGCCCTTCTCTTTAAAAAAATCCATCCCAAGCAGCATCACAACGTTAAACTTGTTAGAGATCCCAAAGAAGCGGTAAAAAATGCAGACGTGATCAATACCGATACTTGGGTGAGTATGGGGCAGGAGGGAAAGAGTGAAAAGGAAAAAAAGAAGATTTTTGAACCCTACCAAGTCAATGCCTCTCTGCTAAAATCTGCCAAAAAAGAGGCCATTGTGTTGCACTGTTTGCCAGCCCATAGGGGGGAAGAAATCACCGACGAGGTGATGGATGGCCCTCAATCGAGGGTCTGGGACCAGGCAGAAAATCGCTTGCATGTTCAGAAGGCTCTGCTAGAAAAGCTTCTCGCATGACAAATATAGCCGTTATAGGGCTCCAGTGGGGGGATGAGGGGAAGGGGAAGATCATTGACCTTCTCACCCCTCAAGTGGATGTTGTTATTCGCTGTCAGGGTGGCAACAATGCGGGCCACACAATCGTTTTGAACGGTGAAAAGAGGGTCCTTCATCTCATCCCATCGGGTGCTCTTCATCAAAAATGCTTATGCGTGATTGGAGATGGGGTCGTCGTTGACCCAAAAGTGTTGATTGATGAAATCGAAGGGCTCAAGGCGGTTGGTTTCCTACAAAACCCCAAACAATTAGCCATCAGCGGCAATGCCCACGTTATTTTTCCCTACCACATTCAGATCGATCAGCTTCGCGAAACTAAGAAAGGTGGAAAGGCCATTGGTACGACGGGAAGAGGGATTGGTCCCTGTTATGAGGACAAGATTGCCAGAAGGGGTATCCGAATGTCGGACTTAGTGGATCCAGAAATTTTAAAACACCGGCTGGAAGGGAATCTTCAAGAAAAGAATGAATATCTTCAAAAAATGTTGGGCGCCAAGCCATTAGTCTTCAATGAAATCTATGAAAAATACAATAGTTATGGAAAATATCTAAAGAACTACATTGCTAATGTTAATCTGGTACTTCAACAAAAGGTAAAGGAAGGCTTTAAGTTACTTTTTGAGGGGGCTCAAGGGGTTGGGCTCGATTTAGATCATGGTACCTATCCTTATGTCACTTCAAGCAACACGGTTTCTGGTGGCATGGCAACCGGGGCTGGAGTTTCACCGAAGGCAATTCAGCATGTTCTTGGGGTGGCCAAAGCTTATGCCACTCGTGTGGGGCATGGCCCTTTTCCAACCGAACTAAGCGACTCTGTGGGTGAACATTTGCAGACAAAGGGGGCAGAGTTTGGGGCCACGACGGGTCGCAAAAGACGCTGCGGTTGGCTCGATCTTGTTTGGTTAAAACATGCCGTATGGTTGTGTGGAGTCGATAGCCTAGTCATTACGAAATTGGATGTTCTATCCGAGCTCAAGAAACTTAAAGTGGCTATGGTTTATCAGCTGAATGGCAAAAAAATTGAAGGAGTCCCCAGCTGTTTGGAAGATTGGGAAAAGGTTGAGCCGGTCTATGAAGAGTGGGAAGGTTGGAATGAGCCCCTCGAGAAGGCGACTTGTTTTGATGAACTCCCCAAAAACTGTCAAAAATATCTCAAACGAATTGAAGATTTTGTCGGTGTCCCCATCTCTATTTTATCCTTGGGGCCAGAGCGCAATGCACATATTCATTTAAGAAAAATTATGTAAGGGGGAAGTTATGGGTATCACAGAACGAAAAGAGAGGGAAAAAAAGCAGCGCAAAGAACAGATTTTGGAGGCGGCCAGAAGGTTGTTTCAAGAGCGCGGCTTTTTGAATGTCACGATCAGTGACATTGCGGAGGCTGTAGAACTTTCCATCGGCTCTCTTTACCTATATTTCAAAAACAAAGAAGATCTTTATGCGGGGCTTGCTTGTTTAGGTTCTCAAAAGTTTGACACCCTTCTTGATGAGGCCCTTTACAAAAAGAAGAAACTGACCCAGAAGGAATTGGTCGCTTTTATTGAAAAGTTTATGCGCATTTATGCCGATTATGGTTGTTACTTTGACGTCTTGATGTTCAATTTTAAGGGTAAAGGGAGTATTAATTTGTCGGATGGTTACGCCAACACCCTGCGTGAAATTACACAATCTTCTTTGACAAAATCGGTTAAATATTTTTTGACTCGTGTTTCTCCAGAAAGACAAGACAAAATTGAAGCGGCTCGTGCAACAACCTTTGTTATTTGGGCTCTGCTTTTGGGCCTGACTCAAGTTTTGAATGTTGGCCGAACAGAAATTTTTAGTGAAGAAGATGTTCAAAGGGTGATCAAAAAAGCAGCCCTCCTCTTGGCTAACGTACCCCCTGAATTGTCTATCAATTCCTGAACGTCGTTCAGAAAAAAAATCAAATTCATCAAGCATTTCAACTTGATGGCAAAAGTGTAGGAGTGTAGAAGTATAGCAGTGTAGGAATCAAAAGGACTTAAACACTCAAACACTTCTACACTTAAACACTAACAATGGTCGATATTTTTAAGAAGTGTTTCGACTTTCCAGATGCCAAGTTCGTCAAGGCCTCCGGTCTTTATCCTTTTTTTAAGGCCATGGAAGCCTCCTTTGGCACCACAGTCTATTATGAGGGTAAGCCCGTAGTCATGATCGGCTCCAACAATTACTTGGGGCTGACATCCCACCCAAAGGTCATACAAAGGGCGAAAGAGGCTATTGACCAACTAGGGACAGGCTGTACCGGTTCTCGCTGCCTAAATGGAAATACGGTTCTCCATGATCGCTTGGAAGAAAAATTAGCGGCACTCGTTGGCAAAGAAGAGGCCCTGGTTTTTGCCACCGGCTTTCTCACCAATCTTGGAACGATTGGTTGTTTAGCCGACCCCGAAAGTGATGTAATTTTATCGGATGCCGAAAATCATGCCTCCATTATTGAAGGTTGCCGTTTGAGCAAGGCGCAAGTGGTGACCTATCGTCATAACGATATGTTGGATCTCCAAAACAAATTAAAAGAGATTCCTTCAGAAAAAGGATGTTTGATCGTTACCGACGGAGTTTTTTCTATGACAGGTGATATTCTCAATTTGCCCGAACTTGTCGCAGTCAAAAAGACATTTCCCGAAGCGCGACTCTTTTTGGATGATGCCCATGGGTTAGGTGTTTTGGGTGCAAAGGGAGAGGGGACAGCAGGGCACTTTGGTTTAACTAAAGAGGTTGATTTGATAATGGGAACTTTTTCAAAATCGTTTGCTTCCATTGGTGGGTTCGTGGCGGGCGAATCCGATGTGATCGATTACATTCGGCATAAGGCGCGCGCCTTTATGTTTTCGGCTGCAATGCCACCGGCCTCTGTTGCTACCGTTTTGGGGTGTTTGGAAGTGTTGGAGGAAGAGCCATGGCGTCTGGAAAACTTAAGGAAAAATATTCGCATTATTAAAAATGGTTTTGAGAAAATGGGTTTGGCTTATCTTCCCTCCGACACGCCAATCATTTCGGTTTTTGTTGGTGATGAAGGAAAAGCTTTCACACTTGTAAAAGACCTTTTTGAACATGGTATTTTTGTAACCCCGGTTTGTTATCCTGCTGTTCCGTTTGGCCAGGCGCTGTTGCGCACTTCATACATGGCCACCCATACGGAAAAAGAATTGGATAAGGCCTTAGAAGTTTTTGCCAAACTGGCCCCACAGTATGGCATTTTGAGAAACCAAGTCGAGATTCCAAAAGAGTTGACTCACCGCACGCAAACCTATAGTTTCGATGCGCTCCTACAGGGAGCATAATCTCATGCCATTAGACATTGTTCGAGTAGAAGATTCTAAAAATTTGAGTGAGTTCATTCGCTTTCCACATGCCCTTTATACAAAGGATCCCCATTGGGTCCCTCCCTTGGAATTTGAACGGCGTAAATTTTTCAATCCCAAAACCAATCCCTTTTATAAAATGGGCCAGGCACAACTTTTTTTGGCCAAAAATAATGGGAAAACGGTTGGCCGCATTTCAACTCAAGTTCACAAAAGGCATCTGGAGGTTCATCAAGATGAAGCCGGTTTCTTCGGTTTTTTTGAGTCGATTGAAGAGTGTGAAGTGGCTCAAAAATTGTTAGAAGCCGCCCAAGAGTGGTTGCACCAAAAAGGAATGAAAAAGATACGGGGTCCTTTTAACTTCACCATCAACGACGAAATGGGGATTTTGGTCGATGGTTTTGATACACCCCCTGTTATTTTAATGACACACAACCCTCCTTATTATGCTTCTCTGTTGGAACATGCAGGGTTTAAAAAAGCAAAGGATGTCTATGCCTATCATTACGATATCGGAAAGTTACCGGAGCAAGCCGTCCAATTAGCAGAGGCCGCTAGAAGCCATCCAGGTCTGACGATACGTTCCATCAATATGAATGAATTTGAAAAAGAAATTAGAATCATGATGCAAATTTTTAATGAGGCCTGGGCTCAAAATTGGGGTTTTATACCTTTAAGTGAAGAAGAAATTACTCACGTAGCAAAAGATTTAAAACCGATTGTCGATTCTGAAATGATTTTCTTCGCTTTTGTGGATGGAGAACCTGCGGCTTTTAGCATTTGTCTTCCCAATATCAATGAAGCGATTCACGATTTGAAAGGCAAGTTGTTCCCTTTCGGTTGGGCAAAGTTGTTGTGGAGATTAAAGAGAGGACTAAAATCAATCAGACTTTGTCTTATGGGAATTCGCAAACCGTATAGAGGAGGGGTGTTGGGTGCTTTAAGCGTTTTATTGAACGTTGAGATGCATCGCCGCGGCGCACCGCGAGGTTATAAAACGGCAGAGCTTGGCTGGACTCTCGAAGACAATGATCGAATCAACAGAGGAATCGAGTTTATGGGTGGCAAGCGATACAAAACATATCGGATATATGAGAAAGAGTTATGAAAGAAGGAGCGAAAAAATAGCGGGTCCTGTCCCAGGCCACCCACAATTTTTTAGTCATATTTTATGAAAGCGTTTGTAACAGGTGGTACTGGATTTTTAGGATCGCATCTTGTCGACCTTCTTTTACAGCAGGGGCATGAGGTTGTTTGCCTGGTGCGGCCCACCAGCAATTTGCGATGGCTAAAAGATAAGAGGGTCAAGTTGGTTCAAGGTGACCTGTTGCCCGACAATGCCGGACTCAAAGAAGGGCTCAAAAATGCCGACTGGTGTTTTCATGCAGCCGGTTTGATTAGTTCTACCAATCCCCAAGAATATTTTACAGTGAATGCAGGGGCCACAAGGCATTGCTTGGATGCCTGTTTGAAAGGTGCCCCCAATCTCAAACGATTTGTTTTGATTTCTTCATTGGCAGCGTGTGGTCCTGCTTTAAATGGAAAACCACTTGATGAAGAAACAACACCTCATCCGATCAGTATTTATGGTCAGAGTAAATTGGAGGGGGAAAAGATTGCATTGAGTTACAAAAACCGAGTGCCGGTGACTGTCCTGCGGCCTCCTGCTATTTACGGCCCTCGAGACAAAATGATTTTCCCTGTTTTGAAGATGGCAAAACGAGGAATGTTTTGCGTGCCGGCAGGCAAGCCTCGTTATGTCAGCATGGTGTATGTGGAAGATGTTGTGCGTGCCTGTTTGTGGGGGGCACAAAGTGAAAGGGCCGTCGGAGAGGTTTTTTTTATTGCCGATGGCGATTTATATAGCTGGCAAGATATTGGGGATACTTTGGGAGCCCTTTTTTATCGCAAAGTGTTCAAGCTTCCGATACCAAAATCTCTTTTATGGAGTGTAGCTGTTTTGGAAGAATTGCGCTGCAAGTTATTAGGAAAATCTCCGCGAGTTCATCGTGATCATGTTCGCCAATTTTTTAGCTCCTCTTGGGGTATCAATATCGGCAAACTCAAAAGTGCCGGTTTTTCACCAAAATTCAATTTGGAAGAGGGCATGAAAGCCACCGTCGCCGGCTACCGCCAACTCGGCTGGCTTTAATTTATTTTTAAATGAAAATCGCTTTCGGGCAGGAGCGGGGTGTTCAAAACTGACAGATGGAAATCGCTTCCGCTCGTGGGGTTCGAAAGGACGTGGGTTGTTTTGGGGAGTCTCCCCAAAACACCCACTCGACTCTCACCCCGCCAAATTATTGTAACCCCCAAAAGGTTTGGCGGGGTTCCGAGACGCCTTCCGAACCCCACTCGCTCGCGCAATTTCCATCTGTTTTTCCCATCCCCACTCCTGCCCGAAAGCGATTTTTATTTTTCAGCCGGTAAATTCGGATCGTTGGACCAATCACTCCAGGAACCTTCATAGAGTTTGGCGTCGAGTCCAAGGAGTTTGAGAACAAAGATGTTATGGCAAGCAGTAACTCCGGAGCCACAATAAGAAATAATTTCTTTGGCTTGCTTCACACCAAGGGTTTCAAACTGTTTTTTTAATTCTTCGACGTTTTTGAACTCTTTCGTTGTTGGGTCGACATTATTTGCAAAGGGTGCATTTTTGGCGCCGGGAATGTGGCCAGCTTTTTTGTCAATTGGTTCCACTTCACCGCGATAACGCTCCGGTGAGCGGGCATCGATCAAAAGGCAATTTTCACATGGGATCATTTTTTTAACTTGTTCTTTATTCACAACCCAATCTGGATGCGGGCTCGCCTTAAAGGAACGAGCCTTGATTTTCGGAACTTCCTTGGTGACGGGGCGACCTTCAGTCGCCCATTTCGTCCACCCCCCATTCAACAAAGCGACCTTTTCGTGACCAAAGTAGCGTAGTAACCACCAGAGTCTTGCAGCATAGGCACCACCCACATCGTCATAGGCAACCACGGTGATTGTTTGGTCGATACCCGCATTCGACATCGTGATAGAAAAATCGGTTGTTCTTGGAATCGGGTGTCTGCCAGGCCCTTCTCTTGCAGCGAGATCTTGGTCAATATCCAGATGAATCGCTCCTGGAATATGGCTTTCCAAATAAGCCTTTTTTCCATCACTCGGTTTGCTCAAAACATACCGGCAATCGACAATCCTCAAATTTGGATCATTAAGATGGTTAGACAGCCATTGTGTATCAGCAAGCATAATGAGGTTGGAATTTGGTTATTGATAATTTATAATGGTGTCAATGGCTTATGTAGAAGTCTTAAATGGTCCTGAGGTTGGCAAGAAGGCCTCCATTACCCAAGAGACCTTCTTTTTGGGGCGCGATGCCAACAATCATCTAGTCCTTTCTGATCGGACCGTTTCCAGAAAACATGCCGTCATTAATAAAGTAGAAGGCAATTTTATGGTGAGTGACTTAAAAAGCCTGAAAGGTCTTTTAGTCAACGGCAGCAAAATGGATGAAGCCCTTCTAGAAGATGGCGATGAAATTGCCGTTGGCGCGGTTCGTGTCCGTTTTCATTTGAGAGAAGATCAATCGGTTTCGTTCGCAAGAAAAAAAAGTAAGACTAAACAGTTCATCGCATCTATTTCCCTGTTGGGAGTTTTGTTGGTTGGGGGAGGCTTGTATCATTATCGAGGAGGGATAAAGGGTTGGTTGTTTTCGCCAACCGTTGATGTTTCAGAAATCAGACGTCAGTATGAGCAAGGTGTAGAGTCTTTTAATACCCGACAAGATACAGATGCAGCACAAAAAGCTTGGCTTAAAGTCTTGGAGCTAGACCCCAATAAAACGACTGTTTTTGCTAAAAAAGCCGCCAAATTGCTGGAAAGTGTGGGGGAGAAGTAACTTTGGGGTGGTGCACAACCGATAATATAGGAGGGGACGTTCCCCTTCCGAGGGGAACGTCCCCGTCGAACTATGGCTGAAGAATCGACATCGCAAGAAAAAACAGAAGATGCGACACCCAAACGCTTAAGAGAGGCGCGCAAGAAAGGCCAAGTTGCCAAGTCGCGCGATCTCAATACCGTTGTCATTTTAGTTGCTGCTTTTGCTCTGCTAGCCTACATGGTCAGTTTTTTCTATCAAGAATTTCGCGAACTTTTTTTGCAAAGCATTACATTCACCTCCTATACAACCATCGAACAGGGAAGCATTTCTCAATTCTTAAGAACGACATTTTGGACTTATGTTAAAATCACTTTTCCTTATATGCTTGTTTTATCCATGATTGCTTTGGCGGTTGGTTTTTTTCAAGTAGGCCCCATTTTTTCCCCCGAACCGGTGAAACCTCAGACAAAACGCCTCAACATTGTTGAAAATGTTAAAAATATGTTCAAGGTCACCACGCTTGTTGAGCTCGCCAAAAACATTTTAAAAATCTCTCTAATTTTTTATTTCGCCTATGTTGTTATTCAATCCCATCTGTCACAAATTCTGCTCACGGTGACTTCCGATTTGCCTCAATCGACTCGTGTTGCCGGCGAGGTTCTGACCTCTTTTTTGATGAAGGTCTTTGTGGTTTTCACCCTCATTGCCATTTTGGACATCATGGTTCAGCGTTGGCAGTACAAAAAACAACTGCGAATGACAAAAGAAGAGGTCAAAAGAGAATACAAACAAGATGAGGGAGACCCCATCATTAAAAGTGTTCGCAAACAGTTGCACCAAGAGCTGGCGATGTCGGATACGAAAAAACAGGTTGCTGCCTCCGATGTGGTGGTGACCAACCCCACAGAACTAGCCATTGCGATCAAATATGATGAAAAAGAGATGATGGCCCCTCAGATTATGGCCAAAGGCCAGCGCTGGTTTGCTGAAAAAATCAGGGAGTTTGCCGATGAAGGAAAAGTTCCAATCGTTCGCAATGTCCCCTTGGCCTGGTCTTTGATTGAACTCGAAATCGGACAAGAAATTCCCGAGGAACTCTATCAAGCCTTGGCGGAAATTTTGGTGATTGTATACCGGATGAGGGAGCAGAGATCTCCTTGAGTGGGTGTCATTTTTTTGACAACTGGGTGAACAATCACACATTCCTTCCATTTTAACGTTTTCCCCCTTTTTGGTAACCCCCGGTACCTTGTCATGATTTTTTGGTGAATATGATGCAAATCATATCACAGTATCTGGCACGGCGTATGCACCTCTATGCACGGGGGTGTATTTTTAAAGGGGTGGGTGTGAGAGATATGCGTGCAAAAATCACATATTTGTTGCCAGTGCTCCTCCTTGCAGGCTTCTTAAGCGGGGTGTTGCAAGGGGGTTGCGGGAGCTTTGAAAGTGTTTCTACTGCAGGAAGAGCCGAAGGAGGTGGATCGAGTGGTTCTGGGGTTGCTATCAGTGGGACTGTAGAAGCCCCTGTGACTACAAGTACCAGCATCAGTATTGGGGCATCGGCTTCAAAAAGTGTTGGAAAAGGGTCTGCTGACAGTGGTGAAAAAATCATTGTCTATAAAGCCGTCACGGATCTTCCTGTCTCTGGAGGAACGGTCACTGCCAAAACAACTGGTGGGACGACATTGGATACAGGAGAGATCTCCTCTTCGGGTGCCATCACAGGGATTACCATTGACCCTGCGGCCCTGGATTCCACCAACCAGGTTCTACTGGAATGCGATGTTAATGGGAAGAAGTTTGCAAGCTTGGTCGATTTAACAGGTCAATCAGCGGGAACAACTGTAAGTGCGGGGACGGTGAATACGGATACAACCCTGGCAACCCAACAGGTTTATTATCAGGGGGATCCTTCGTGTACACCGGATAATCCTTCTGCTTGCGCGGCCAAATTTCTTTCTGGGGAAGTGAGGCCTTTGGCATTGTTTAAGACTTTCAAGAATGCTTTTGACGTGACTTCTACGGCTGGCTCCAGTGATGCTGCCGGTGCCTTTGAAGCCATGAGCAAAGCATTCAAAGCGGCGATGGCTAGTGGGCAAAAACCATCATTTAGTGACATCAATGCTGCTTTGGCGGGTGGAGATATTTTGAACACTTGGAAGGCCTTTGACTCTTCTTTAGCAAGTATCGATATGTCTACGGCCATCGGACACGTTCAAAATTATATTCCGGCCGTTGCCAAGACCTTTCAAGATCTCACAACGTTCACGCAATATTTTAATGCAGGGCCTACCGGATGGACTGCTGCTGCCCAGTACTTTGGAAGACAAACGGGATCAGAACTTCTCAATGGGTTTAATAAACCGGAGATCTTTCAGGGGTATCTGCAGCAAAATGCCACCGCCTTTAACGCCGGAAACACAGCGGCCTTTGATGGCATGAAGAATGTGGGTCCCGTGATGGGGCAATTGGCAGGGAAATGTGCTGCGAGCGACTTTACTTCTGCAAAATACGAGGCCTTGAAGGCATTGATTGACAGCAAGGGTTCCAGCTTTAGCTCTTTGACCTCGACTCAGGTTGCCGACATGGGAGAAGCCTTCTGTAATCAGATGAAGGCCGCCAACTCGACAACGGAAATTGACGCCCTCAAGAATAATCCGGCTACCTTTGCTGGCAAGATATTCGATAACCCTGATGCTTATACAGGCTCTGCGGGTCAGACAGCCTTTGACAACCAGTTTATCAGTTTCGTTCAGAATCCCACGGCCTTCTCAAGTGGGAGTGGATGTTCAGCCAACGCGGATTGCCCATCGGGGCAGGTTTGTACCCCTGGGAGATATTGTATTGCGGAGTGCAGCTCTAGTTGCGGATTTTATGCCCCATGCACATCAAACAATCAATGTGGGACGGGATATTGTTCCGATGGATTTTGTCAGTTTAATTCCAGTTTCTTTACGAATCCTCTTGCAGGTGTTTGCAAGGTAACGAGTGAGAGTTGTTCTGCCAACACGGAATGTTGTTCGGGAAGTTGCAGCAGTGGGCGTTGCGTGTGGCAGGGAAATAGTGGAAGCGGCGCAACAGGTATTTCTTTGTCGGCCGGCGATGCACAAATTGTCTTGAATTGGACAAAACTCAGTGGGGCGACCGGGTACAAGATTTATCGAAGCACCACGTCGCCGGTCACCACAAGTTCTACTTTGGTCGACACGGTTGGGGATGTGGCAACTTATACAGACAGTGGATTGACCAATAGCACCACCTATTATTACAGAATTGTTGGAATTCTTTCTGGAGGGGACTCCGGATTATCCAGTGAGGTCAGTGGAACGCCATCTTTATCCTTGGTTGCTCCGACGGGTGTGGCGGCTCAAGCAGGGAATGCTCAGATGACTCTCACTTGGTCCAAAGCGGCTCAGGCGACAGGGTATAAAATTTATCGAAGTACCACGTCACCGGTTACTACAAGTTCTACTTTGGTCGAAACAGTTGGGGATGTGGCAACTTATACCAACACCGGTCTCACCAATGGAACCACATATTATTATGCAATCGCCTCCACAGCCTCCGGCACAGACAGTGGTCTCTCCAGCGAGGTGAGTGGGGCACCGACGGCAGGAATTAAATTGGGGCAGGGAAATACGTCGACTCGACACTCCATTATTGCTAAAGGGGATGAAACTGTCTGGGCATGGGGAGCAAATGACGGTGGACAGATTGGCGATAATTCAACCACACAAAGAAATAGTCCTGTCCAGGTTCATGGTGCGGGCAATGTCGGTTTTCTCACAGATGTTACGGCTGTTGCCATAGGGAACTACCAAACTCTTGCCCTCAAAAGCGATGGCACGCTCTGGGCTTGGGGTTGGAATGCCTATGGCGAAGTTGGGGATAATTCCACAACACAAAGAAATACTCCTGTCCAAGTCCATGGTCCAAGTGATGTCGGTTTCCTCACGGGCATTACGGCGATTGCTGCGGGGACCAGCCATAGTCTCGCCCTCAAGAGTGATGGAACCGTCTGGGCGTGGGGGGATAACGCCTCTGGCCAGCTTGGCGATAATAATGCCCCGACAGACAAATTGACGCCCAACCAAGTCCACGGTCCAGATGATGTGGGATTTCTCACGGGCATTACGGCGATCGCTGCGGGGACCAGCCATAGTCTCGCTCTCAAGAGTGATGGAACCGTCTGGGCGTGGGGAAACAATGGACAGTTAAATAATGTTGGTCAACTTGGAGACAATTCAACAACGCAAAGAAATACGCCCGTCCAAGTCCATGGCCCAGATAATGTCGGTTTCCTCACGGGTGTTAGCGCTATCACGGCGAGTTCCGAAAGGAGTCTTGCCCTCAAGAGTGACGGGACGGTTTGGGGTTGGGGATATAACGTCTACGGTGAGCTTGGAGACAATTCCACAACAAATAGAAAGACCCCTGTCCAAGTCCATGGTTCGGGTAATGTTGGTTTCCTCACGGGTATCACGGCGATTGCTGCGGGAAGCTACCATACTCTTGCCCTCAAGAGTGATGGAACTCTTTGGGGATGGGGGCGAAATGCCTTCGGTGCTGTTGGCGATAATTCAACGACGCAAAGAAACACCCCTGTCCAGGTAGTCGGAGTCGGTGGGTCTGGTAATTTAACGGATGTCACTGCGATTGCTGCATCTGACTACAATAGCATGGCTTTAAAAAGTGATGGAACCGTCTGGGGATGGGGACGAAATAACTATGGGCAACTGGGTCAAGGAACCAGTGAGGACGGTAACCACCCAACTCCGCTCCAGATCTCCGGCTTCTAATCCGTTATTGAATACCATTGCACCTTTTTGGGGCCTATATTAGTCTCCCGCCGTTTTAGAATTCTATGCAACTTCCATCGGTTATAACACAACCCAAGCCTTCCTGGCTCAAAGTCAAAGTGCCTGGAGGAGAGAACTATACCCGCATCAAGGAGACCTTAAAGAGCAGGCGGCTTTATACCGTTTGTGAAGAGGCTCATTGTCCCAATATCGGGGAGTGTTGGAATGGTGGGACCGCTACCTTCATGATCATGGGCGATTTGTGCACGAGAGGTTGTCGATTTTGTGCCGTGAAGACTGCCAAGAGTGGGATTCCCCTTGATCCAGACGAGCCGAAAAAGGTCTCTGAATCCATTGCGATCATGAATTTGGATTATGTTGTGATTACCTCGGTGAATCGAGATGATTTACCAGATGGTGGTGCCGCGCATTTTGCTAAAGTCATTGAACAAGTCAAAAACGATCACTCCAATTTGGTTGTCGAAGTCTTGACCCCCGATTTTCAGGGTCATTTCGATCAAATTGATATTGTGGCTCAAGCAACTCCCCATGTTTTTGCGCATAATTTGGAAACAGTACGCCGTTTGACTCAGAAAGTACGTGATCCCAGAGCTACTTACGATCAGTCCTTGAAGGTTTTGAAATATGTGAAAGAAAATTTTCCGCACATTTATACAAAATCGTCACTAATGTTGGGTGTTGGTGAATTAGACGATGAAGTTTTAGAGGCGATGCAAGATTTGCGAAAAGTCGGTGTTTCGTTTTTGACATTGGGCCAATATTTGCGACCTTCACGTAAACATCTAGCGGTTGAAGAATATATTTCCCCCGAAAAATTTGATTATTTCAAACAGTGGGGCGAAACGTTTGGATTTGAATATGTTGCTGCGGGTCCATTAGTTAGAAGCTCCTACAAAGCGGGAGAGTTCTATATAAAATCAAAAATTAAAGACCAAAAATTAAAAACACATATCAAAAATCAAAAATATTTAGGTTTTTAACTTTTAATTTTTAACTTTTGATATTAGCCGGAGGCGAAGATGGATTGGAAAATGCCAGACCTAGGTGAAGGGGTTCAGGAAGGCGAAATTATTAAATGGTTGGTCAAAGAGGGTGACAAAGTCCATTTTGATCAACATTTAGTCGAAATCATGACCGACAAAGCCACGATGGAAATTCCGTCTCCTATCGATGGGGTTGTTCAAAAAATTGTGATGAAAGAAGGATCAATTGCAAAAATTGGGCAGACGTTGGCGGTGATTGGGGGAGAGGGAGCCCCGAAGGAAAAACGTGAAGAGTCGTTCGTGAAACGTGAAGCGCCTACTAAACAAATTTCACGAGATACTCTTCACGAGATACGAACGACGAAGGTTCCCTTGGCTTCTCCTGCAATCCGCCAACTTGCGCGTGAATTGAATGTCGATCTTGAGAAAATTGTTGGGACGGGCCCCGGTGGAAGAATTATGAAAGAGGATGTGGAAAAAGTTCGAAGTTCGAAGTTCGAAGTTCGAAGGATGAAGGATGAAGAACGTATCCCCTTGCGGGGACTGCGCCGCAAAATTGCGGAGCACATGGTTTTGTCTCGAAAAACGGCTGCTCACTTTACCCATGTTGATGAAGTTGATTTGACCGAATTGGTTGCTCTTAGAAATCGAGATAAAAAGGGAGCAGAGTCCAAAGGGGTCAAGCTAACCTATTTACCCTACATCATGAAGGCGGTCATCGAAGGGCTCAAAAAACATCCTTATGTCAATGCTTCGCTCGATGAAGCAACGCACGAAATTATTTTGAAAAAATATTATAACATCGGCGTGGCGGTAGCGACTGAAGAGGGGCTCATTGTTCCGGTCGTCAAAAAAGCCGACTCTCTTTCTCTAATTGAGCTTGCCAAAGCGGTGAGTCTTTTAAGCGAACAAGCTCGCTCTCACAAAATTGCTTTGGAAGATTTGAAAGGCGGAACTTTTACACTAACCAACATTGGCTCGGTAGGTGGCATTGTTTCGGCACCCATCATTAACTATCCGGAAGTGGCCATCATGGGGTTGCACAAAATCAAACCGACCCCTGTTGTTAAAGATGGCAAAGTGGTTGTGCGAGACGTTATGTGGATTTCTGTTTCGGCGGACCATCGGGTGGTCGATGGAGCTTATCTGGCGACATTTTTGAATGAGGTCATCAAAATTCTAGAAAATCCTAAGGAATTCTTTCATGAAAAAATATGATGTCGCTGTGATTGGCGCAGGGCCAGGAGGTTATGTCGCTGCGATCCGGTTGGGAAAGCTTGGCAAAAAAGTAGTCGTGATAGAAAAAGAAAGGGTGGGGGGTGTTTGCCTGAATGTTGGGTGTATCCCATCAAAAGCTTTAATCCACGCCTCCGAATTATACCGCCATATTGTTCATGCCAGTGAGTTTGGTTTTAATGTGAAGGGAGTCGATGTCGAAGTTAACAAGTTGCAAAGTTGGAAAGATGGGGTGGTGCAAAAATTAACGCAAGGGGTTGCCGGTCTTTTGAAAGCAAACAGGGTTGATGTTATTAAGGGAGAAGCAAAATTCAAAACGAATCGTGAACTTGTTGTGAAAGGTGGTTCTCAAGAAGAAGTCGTTGGGTTTGATTCTGCCATTGTTGCAACCGGCTCGCTCCCGGCGACACTCCCAGGCTTTGAGCCCGATGGAAAATATATCGGAACTTCCACAGAGGCGTTGAGTTACAAAGAAATTCCAAAAAACCTTTGTGTGATTGGTGGGGGTTATATCGGTTTAGAAATTGGATCATTGTACGCAGCGTTGGGTTCCTCAGTAACAGTTGTTGAAGCAACGCCTAGTCTTCTGCCAGGCACGGATCCAGAAGCAACTCAAGTTGTCGCGAAAGAATTAAAGAAGAGAGGTATAAAAGTTCTGTTGCGGACAAAGGCCCTTAGTTGGCAAGAGGCGAAGGGGAATGCCGAGTTGGTGGTTGATAAAAATGGAGAAAAAGATGTTTTGGTTTTCAATAAAATTTTGGTCTCCGTTGGAAGAGTTCCGAATTCAAAAAATTTAGGCTTGGAAAATATCGGTGTTCAGCTCGATCCAAAAGGATTTATTAAAGTTGATGAGCAACGCCAAACAAATGTTCAGGGAATTTACGCAATCGGTGATTGTGCGGGTCAGCCAATGTTGGCTCACAAAGCAAGCAAAGAAGGTTTGATTGCAGCCTCTGTGATTGCCGGTGGGAGTGATGTCTATGATGTGCGGGCAATGCCGGCCGTGATCTTTACCACACCGGAGATTGCCAGTGTCGGTTTGATGGAAGAAGAGGCAAAAAAGGCGGGATACGAAATTAAAGTCGGTAAATTTCCTTTTGCGGCGTCAGGGAAGGCGTTGGCAGTGGGAAAGACCGATGGTTTTACAAAAATTATTTCGGACGCGAAATCGGATATTGTACTAGGCGTTTTGATTGTGGGTGAGGAGGCTTCAAACCTTATTGGAGAGGCTAGCCTTGCCATAGAAATGGGGGCGACAACAGAAGACATTGCGAGAACCGTCCATCCACACCCCACCTTAACCGAAACCTTAATGGAAGCAGCGGAGGCAGTTCATGGAAGAGCTATCCATATCATCCAGAGATAAAAGGGGACGTTCCCCCAAAATTTTGACACCACCGTCAAAAATCCGAGGGAACGTCCCCATCGTCAATTTGGGGCTGACAGACTACCAAGAAACTCACAAACTCCAGTTGGAACTACATTCAAGTATTACTTTAAATAATTCAAGAGAAGTAATTATAATTACAGAGCATTATCCTGTCTATACATGTGGAAGAACCACCAAGCCTCATGATCGACCTTTGAAGAGTCCCATCCCAATGGTGGATGTCGAAAGGGGTGGGGAATTGACCTATCATGGACCAGGGCAAATTGTTGGTTACCCCATTTTAAATCTTTCAAAAAGAAGGCTTAGTATCCCGCAGTATTTAAGAACCTTAGAAAACGCGTTGGCAAAGGCTTTGCTGGCTTTTGATATAGAGTCTCACTATCGCGAAGAACACAGGGCGGGGCTTTGGGTGGGTCATCAAAAGATTGTTTCGATAGGGATTGCAGTCAGGCGTTGGGTCACCTTTCACGGCTTCGCCATCAATGTTGATTGTGACCTGGAACCCTTCAAAAATGCAAGGCCTTGCGGGCTTTCCGGAAACAGCGTGACGTCTCTAAAAGAGTTGGGTTATAATGTCCCGAAAGGTCATTTGCGCGAAGCGGTCAAACAAGAGCTCCTTCGCGCCTTTTTTTGATATGACTACTCGCAACGCAAAAGTTGTTTCCCTAAAAGGGCCGCAAAAGGCGACACAGGAATTACCGGCTCCCCTTCAGATAAAAATCTACGACCTGATGGTCAAAGGAAGGGTTTTAGAAGAGCGTCTCATTCGTATGGGCAAATCGGGTCTCGGATTTTTCTGGATAGGGGGCCCGGGTGAGGAGGCTTTCAATGTTCCTTTGGGTTTGCTCATCAAAAAAGGGGAAGGGCTCGATTATGATTATCTCCATTCTCATTACCGTCAATCGGGAACTCTTCTTGCCATGGGTGTTCCCATCATCGATGTCTTAAGACAAATGCACAGCACGGCGACCGACCCGTACACGGGGGGACGCAATTTTGTAAATCATTACTCCATCAAAAAATGGAATGTGGTGAACACAACAACACCGATTGAAGTTCAATATAGTGTTTGTATCGGTACAGGAGTGGCTCAAAAAAGACACGGCGGAGAGGGTATTACAATTGTGACCGGAGGAGACGCCGGCACTGCAGAAGGCGATTTTGGAACTTGTCTTACCTGGTCCTCTAGAAAAGGGAACGAATTACCCATTTTGATTATTGTGACGAACAATCAGTGGGGGATCAGTACCACTTATGAAGAAGTTCATTGTGAAAAACCGATTGCGGCAAGAGGAGAAGCCTTCGGTATCCGATCGGAGATTATCAATGGGAATGATCCTATTGTTTCTTATGCCGCAATTGAAGAGGCAATGAGCACTGTTCGCAAAGAGCGCAAACCCTTTTTGCTGGAGGCTCGTGTTTCCAGACTCTATGGCCATTCTTCTGCCTCTGGCGCCAACTGGGTCTCCGGCGAGGTGGATTGCATTCCGGAGTTTGAAAAACAACTCAAACAAAAGGGGATTTTGCAAGACGAAGATTTCAAAAAAATCAAAGAAAAATATGAACAAGAATCGCTCGACAGTTTGAAACAAGTTCTCAAAGAACCAAAACCAGATCCAGAAAGTATCTTTGATCACGTTTTTGTCGACGGAAAGGATGCACAAATTCCATGGCCACGATGGCTCAAGCGATAAGATTAGCCCTTCACTATGGTGAGGAGTATTTAGGGGTGAAGGATGTTTTTGGGGAGGATGTTGGCCCGCCCTTGGGGGGTGTGTTTACTTGCACCCAGGGAATCAAGACTGCTTGGAATTCACCGTTGGACGAAAGGGGAATCATTGGCTGTGCTTTGGGTTTGGCATTGGTGGGCCAAAAACCGGTCGCTGAGATTCAATTTTGTGATTACATTTTTAACACCATTGATCTTTTGAAATACGCAGGAAGCACCCTTTGGCGTTCCAACGGTCAGTGGCCTGTCGCGATGGTGATTATGACCCCAGTCGGCTCAGGGATTCACGGAGCGGTTTATCACTCGCATTCGTTCGAATCGGTCATGAGCCACATTCAGGGTTGGAAGATTGTCATGCCTTCCAACGCTTACGATGCTTATGGTTTGATGTTGGCTGCCATCAAAGATCCCAATCCGGTGATGGTTCTGATGCCGAAAGCGCTCTTGCGCTCTCAAGGAGAGGAAAAAATTCCGGGAGAACCGGCCGATGCAAAAGAGTTATCAAAGATGATTGATGCCCCTTTGGGCGATAGAAGTCAGTGGAGGCCGAAATGGCCCAATCTTAAAGATCCAAATCTAGAAATAGGCAAAGCAAAGCTTTGTTTGGAAGGGGAACATCTTTCTGTAATCAGTTATGGACGAACACTTCCTTTATGTTTGCAAGCCGCGCAAGAATTAAGCAGTGATGGCATTTCTTGTGAGGTGATCGATTTGCGAACCATCTATCCCTACGATCAAGAAATGATTTTTGCCTCCGTTCAAAAAACAGGACGTGTTATTGTTGTGAATGAAGATACGGAGGTGACCAATTTTGGCGAGCACATTTTAAGAAGAATCACCGAAGATTGTTTTTATCATTTGCAAGCCCCGCCGACACTACTTGCCGGAGCAAACATTCCCGGAGTCGGACTCGCAGAAAATCTGGAACAGGCTAGCATTCCACAATTAGAAACCATCATCGAAACCCTAAAGGCCGTTGCCCGGACCAGCTGATTCTAAAGCGTTTCCAGGACACATCTCCCTTCAGGAAATCCCTTGACCCCCCTTCTATTTCCGACTAGCGTTCAAGCTTTCTAGGGGCATTATTGATGCGTTTTAGCCTCCCTCGTCGTTGGTGGTTTTTTCTCTCGGTAGTACTCCTTGTTTCTACCTTCCCTACAAAAGTATTCGCCGATGCCGATGATGTTCAAAGTGGGGCGACAACCTTTAATCTCAATGCCAGTTATGCCGGCTCCATCAGCACGAATGACACGGTCGACTGGTGGAAAATTCTGGTTTCTGCGTTAGGCGATCTTCAAGTCAATCTGGATGTTCCTTGCAATGCCGATTTTGATCTGGAACTTTATCAGGGGTCGACCTTCGTCA
Organism: Deltaproteobacteria bacterium RIFCSPHIGHO2_01_FULL_43_49; assembly: GCA_001798075.1. Taxonomy (GTDB): domain Bacteria; phylum UBA10199; class UBA10199; order SPLOWO2-01-44-7; family SPLOWO2-01-44-7; genus SPLOWO2-01-44-7. The sequence continues at coordinate 109,147 of MGRG01000014.1, forward strand.
AGGGATCCTATGGGCCCGTCTGCGGTGATGAAACCGTCCGTGTGACGATGAATTATTCCGGATGGTATTATGTCAAAGTTTATCGCTATTCGGGGGCAGGCAGTTATGGATTGAGTGCCACGGTCATCCCGCCTCCAACCGTTGACAAGGCTGCTTTTGTCAGCGAGACAATTTCAGACGGAACCGATTTTTATCCCAACACCTCTTTTACAAAAACCTGGACGATTCGCAATAGCGGGACCTCAACATGGAATAGTAATTACTACCTAGAGTATGTTGGAACAAATTTTTCAGGAACACTTTCTACAAGCCAATCGATTCGCCGTGTCGGTGTGACCGTGTCACCTGGATATCAATATACCTTTAGCATTCCCATGCAGTCTCCTGGTTCAACCGGGACCGGGTTTCGAGAGGATTGGCGGCTTAGAGGTCCCAATGGAGTCATCAATGTTGATTCTTCGCCAACCGTCTGGGCGTTGATTGATGTGGTTTCTCCCCCCAACAACCCGCCCAATGATTGCACCCTTGTTTCACCTTCCAATGGGGAAAGCAACCAGCCCCTCACTACTTTGCTGGATTGGGCATGCACGGACCCCGATGCCGGTGACAACATTGTCGATTACTATTTGCAACTCGATGACAATATCGATTTTTCTTCTCCCTTAAAGAATGGCACTATTGGAAGTGCAACCAGTTCCTGGCGTCCTTCAAATAATGGGATTTCGCTCGCCAATGGAACAACTTATTATTGGCGAGTGTATGGGAAGGACAGCCAAGGGGCGATTAGTCAGCTCTGGACTCGTTGGAGTTTTACAACAGTTTCCCCACCGATCGACTTGGCTCCATATACTCCTTCCGGCTGGTCTGCTCCGATTGTCGCCTCTGGAGTAACAGGAACCAATCAGGATGGGACACTCTATGCTTGTCTGCCGGCCTATCTCGATTTCGCATTCCAAAATTCAGGGAATGGTTCAACATCCAACACCTTCTATAATTATATCCTGATTGATGGGAGCAACGTCTATCAGTGGGTGAAAAGCGGCATCGCGTCGAACGGCTCTGCGACTTTAGTTGATTACAACGTCTCAAATATTTCAGCCGGCTGGCATACGGTTACGTTGAGTGCGGATGCAACAGGTCTCATTCAAGAATCGAGCGACAGTAATAATAGTTTTTCAAAATCCTTTTATTGGAATGCTTGTAATTCGCCGGTCGCAGCGATCACCAATCCTTCCAATGGAAGTGCTACGACGTCATCTCCCATTTCCGTCACTGGGACTTGCAGCGACACCGATGGCAATTTGGCTTCTGTCACGCTGAAAAACGAGACGACAGGAGGGTCTGGTGCAACAAACATATCTGGTTCTCAAGCCACTTTTTCAACTTCCATGGGACTTAACCCCGGACTAAACACGCTTTCGGCAACCTGTCTGGACAGTTTCGGCGCCAGTTCTCGTGCGAGCGTTTCCGTTGACTATGCCATTTGTTCCGACGGATCGTCGCGAGACGGTATCGGTGATCCTTGTAATCATAACGAGGATGGAGATGGGCGTCTTGATTCCATCGACACTTGTCCCTTTGACCCCGATGATTCGATCAACGATCCTTGCAACCATGATGAAGATGGAGATGGCATTCCGGATGTTGTGGATGCGTGTCCTTTCTATCCCAACGATACGATTGGCGATGCCTGCAATCCCAATGACAATGGCAACCTCGTTTTTTCAGGAGATCCTGTTCGAAAAACCCTCACTGAGGGAAGTGTTGATCAGACCCAGCAATTTCGTGTCACCAATACGGGGACAGGACCTCTTGTCTATTCTTTAAGCAAGAGTGTGCCGACTCCGCCGGTCACACTTGTCAAAAACGGGGGTGAAACGGATGCCTTCACAAAATCGCAACATGTTTTGAATCCGGGGGCAACCGACATTTTCACCTTCCTGGTGGATGCCACCAGTTTTCAGGTCGGAAATTCCACAATCATGACGGATATCCGCCTCACCAGCAATGATGTCTCGGAAGGGTCGGCGACAATTCCGGTGGATGTCAATGTGGAAAAGGCGCCTTATTGTCCGGCGATTTTGTCCTGCCAAGTGCCGCCTGCCAGCACACTGGGGAATCAAACGCCGACGGTTCAAAATGTGAGTGATCCCATTAATACAGCAACAGGAAATTATGCCTATCATCATACCGATCTTGCCCTCGTCGGAAGAGGTTTAAGTCTCAACTTTTCCAGAACCTATAACAGTCAAGATCACTATCTTGGCCCGCTGGGTTTTGGTTGGACACACACCTTCAATATTTTCCTGGTGGAGTCCGAATCAGGGGACATCCAGATTAAATGGGGGGATGGTCACTATGAAGGCCATACTAAAAACACGGATGGAACTTTTACACCACCCTTGGGTCTCTTTTCAACTCTCACAAAAAACCAAGATGCCTCCTTTGATTTGGTTACAAAAGACAAAATTCTCTTCCGTTTTTCCGCTGGCGGTCAGCTAACAAAAATCTTGGATCGCAATGGCAACGAGCTTGCTTTTTCCTATGACACTCAAAAGCGTTTGAAAGAAGTTTCCGACCTGACAGGAAAAAAACTGATCTTTGCCTATTTGGATTCCGATCCTTTTAAAATTGCCTCCGTGAGTGATCACAAGGGGAGAGTTGTTCAATTTGTCTATTCTTCAGATGACATGACTCGTTTCACGGATGTTGGGGGTGCCATTTATCAATACAACTATGATACCAATCATCAGTTGGCGAGCGTCATCGATCCCCGTGGCAATACTTTGGTTACCAACAAGTACGATGATTTTGGACGTGTGATTGAGCAGAAAGATGCCAAAAATAATGTGACTGGGCTCGCTTTTGAAACGCCGGAAGCGGGCAAAGTAACCGTTACAGATCCACTGGGTCAAACGACCAAGCAGGTTTATGATAGCCATCTTCGAGTCATTGAAAATCAGGATCCCTCGGGACGTGCCATTGTCTATGAATACAATCCCCAAAATCTTAGGACCAAAGTCACCGATCGCAATAACCACCCACTGACAGCGGCCTATGACAGCAAAGGCAATTTGGTCAGCCTTACGGATCCGTCGGGTGTCGTGACACGGTTTGAATATGATTCGGCCACAAATGATCTTGTCAAAGTCCTTTCACCCAACGGCCATGAAAGGAATTTTGAATATGACGGTGAAGGGAATCGAACGCGCGTTTGGGAGATGATCGGTTCCACGTTGATTGAAACCCTCTACACCTACAACGAGTGGGGCCAGGTCACTAAAATTGTCGATCCTTTAGGCAATGCAACTTCTTTCAGCTATGATGCCACAGGAAATTTAACATCCATCACGGACGCAGAGGGGGGAATCGCGCGGTTTACCCATGATGATTTGGGGAGAGTTCTGTCGGTTAGCGACCCCCAAAATAGAAAAACTCAATATACTTACGACGCGAAAGACCGGTTCACCCAAACTGCAGACCCCAAAGGGCAGACCATCCAGTTGGAGTATGATGCCAATGGGAGTCTCAAGAAATTCACAAACAAAAGTGGAATATCAACGGAATTTCAATATAATACAAATGATTTCCTCGAAAGAACTTTAAATTCTTTGGGCCATGAGACAACGGTGGCCTATGATGCGCTGAATCGGCAAAAAAGCATCACTGACCCCGAAGGAAGAACGGTTCAATTCACCTATGATGCCAATGGAAACGTGGAGACGGTGACGGACCCCTCGGGGAGGGTGACGCGCTATCAATATGATGTTGAAGGAAACCGGACATCCCTGACCGATACAGCGGGGCAGTCCTGGTCTTATTCTTATGATGCCTTGGGAAGACTTGCTGAGGGAAAAGATCCGCTTGGAAATGTCACAACCTATCAATACGATCCAAAGCTGGGAACGCCGACTCAGATACAAAATGCCGCCGGGAAAATCACCCAATTCCTTTATGATGAGATTGGCCGTCCTACCACGGTTGTAGATACTTTGGGAGGGAGGACTTCCTATTCCTATGACCAGGCCGGTCGTTTAAAAAGTGTCACGAATCCTGCGGGAAAGACAACCGCTTTCAACTACGACAAAGCGGGAAGATTAAAAGAAGAAAAAAATGCGCTGAATGAAAACACCCAGTATGTTTATTATTCCGATGGCCTGCCGCAAAAATTCATCGATGGCAAGGGTCAGGTTGCACAATATACCTATGATGAATTGGCAAGACTCTCCGACATTCAGTTGGCTGATGGAACAAGCCAATCCTTCACTTATGATGCGAATGGAAATCGTTTGACGCGGGTCGATTCGCTGGGGACTGCCCAATACACCTATGACGTTTTGAATCGTTTGGCAGCCGTCAAGGATGCGAGGGGTTTCGAAATTGGCTATCAATATGACGCGACCGGCCTGTTAAAGAAATTGACATATCCCGGCGGCAAAGTTGTTGATTATGTCTATAACCCGTCACGTCAACTCACGACGGTCACCGATTGGCTGGGAAATGTGACGCGATATAACTATGACACAGCCGGCCGCCTTTCCAAAACTGTTTTGCCCAATCAATTTGAGACGACATACGCCTATGATTTGGACTCCAGACTCATTCAACTGATCAACAAAAAACCGGACGGAACAACGCTATCCCGTTACGATTTCGCTTTAGGCCCAACTGGAAATAGAACCAAAGTGGTTAAGGAAGAACCGCTTACACCTTGGATAGTCGGCGTCAATGAGACGGCAACATACAATGACGAAAATGCAATCTTAAATCTTGGGTCTTTGGATTTTGAATACGATGCCAATGGCAACCTGACATTGACCATTGATGGTAGCCAACAGAGTGAGCATCAATGGGATGCCTTAGATCGACTCTCTCAAATCACAACTCCAAACGGCGTAACCAATTTTAGTTATGATGGAGATGGAAACCGCGTTGCCGTCGTTGCCGCCGGTCAGACAAAACAATTCATTGTCGATCCCAATCGTTCTCTCCCCGATGTCATTGCAGAGACAGACGCGGCGGGATCCATTCAAAATTACTATGTCTATGGGTTGGGGCTGATCGGGCAGGCAAGCGCGGATGGTTCCCAGATTCGTTATCACCATTATGACCCGACCGGTTCGACGATTGCCCTTTCCGATGATTCCGGGTCCATCACGGACCAATATGTTTATGACGAGTTTGGTGGGCTCAATCGCAAAACAGGCAACACCGCAAATCCATTTCAGTTTGTGGGCCAGTTTGGAGTGCAAAGCGATTCCACAGGGCTCTATTATATGCGTGCCCGTTACTATGATCCAAAAGCGGGGCGCTTTGTTTCCAGAGATCCGATTGGGTTTGCAGGGGGGATGAATCTTTATGAATATGTTGGAAATAATCCAGTCTCGAATGTTGACCCATCGGGCAACATCATCGAAACTCCGTGGGATGTAGCCAATGTCGGTCTGGGGGCCGTATCGCTGGGGTATAACATAGCGGAGGGAAGCTGGGGTTGGGCTGCACTCGATGTGTTAGGCTTGATCTATGATGTCACCGCTACAGCCGTACCGTTCTTGCCCGCAGGGGCAGGCGCCGGTATCAAAGTACTTCGCACCGGAGCAAAAGTCGTTGACGCGGTGGATGTCGGCATGGATGTGGCGCGTGTTGCTGATAAAGCCCATGATGCAGCTCGCACAGCCGATATCACGACCAATGCTTTGCAAGAAGGGACAAAAATCCATCGTCAAGTCGGTAACGTCTTGGAAAGTTCCGGCAGTTTGAGCAGCTCCGCACGAAATGCTTTCTCTGGATCCAATGGAGCCAGAGGTCTTGCTCCCGATCTGACCTGGGGAAACACACCCCGCATTTGGGCTGATCTGACCACACCCAATGCCTGGTCTTCTCATGTCATCAAATACGGTGACGAGTTTGGCGAAGGGATACCGCTGATTTATGAAAGGGGCAAAGGGCTCGTGAACACACCGCGCCTCTATCCGGGGGCGGGGACTGCACTGACGGTAACTCAATCCCTTTCAGGCGGAGTTGAGAGGAGTGATAAATGAGCTATCACGTCACAATTCTTCGCACCCAAGGTGGGGACTTAAAACCGATCTTGTCGGCTGAGATTAAAGCGACAGTTGTTTCAATACCTCGCCTTGGGATCAGAGAGACGCTCAATGGATGTCTGGAAATATCACTTCTGGAAAATGGTCACCAAAAAGCTTTGCTGATCTGGAAGAATGGCGAGATTTGGACGAAAAATCCTGACCGTGAAACCCTTCAGGTCATGCTTGATTTGGCTGAAAGGTTAAAGGCGAGGGTTCGAGGCGATGAACTGGAGACATATCGCACTCCTGAAGAAATTTATAAACATCCCGATGATCGTGTCCTGATCGAAGCTTCACGGAAAAATGTGAAGCAACTCATTCGCAAGCCAAAATACAAAATGTGGCTTTTGAATGGCGCGATACTGGGAGGATTTATTCTTCTTGGATTGCTGGCAAGTTATCTTTCGAGGTGAATGAAAGTATGATGCAATACGGTATTCGAAATTTGGCAATTGTATTTTGGATTTTGGTGAGTCTACTTTTGTCAACACACAGTTATGCTGGAACATTGACCTACACCTACGATGAGTTGGGTCGGTTGACCAAGGCGACCTATGATAATGGCATCGCCGTTACTTATTCTTACGATGCCATGGGGAACCGGACGAACAAGGTGATCACGATTCCACCGGGGCTCGATACCGATGGGGATGGCGTCCAGGACAACGAGGATGCCTGTCCCTTTGATGTCAATGATCCGGTCCGCGATCCCTGCAATCACGATGAAGACAAAGATGGGATCATGGATGTTCACGATGTTTGTCCCCTAGATGCTAATCACGATTCCGTTGGTGATCCATGCAATCACAACGACTGCGCCGATGGTTCGGCGCACGATGGTGTTGGCGATCCTTGTGTTCATAATGATTGCGCCGATGGTTCCCTTGAAGATTCTGTTGGTAATGTCTGTAACCACAATGACTGCATCGATGGTACGCTTCAGGATAATGTGGGGGATAGTTGCAATCACTTCGATTGTTCGGATGGATCGCTTCAGGATAATATCAACGATCCCTGTGTTCACAATGATTGTTCGGATGGATCTTTAGAAGATCTTGTTGGAGCTGCTTGTGATCATAATGATTGTGCCGATGGTTCTGCACAGGATGGAATTGGAGATGTTTGCAATCATCTCGATTGTGCGGATGGCTCCCTGCAAGATATTATTGGTGATCCTTGCATCCACAACGATTGCGCGGATGGTTCTCTGGAAGATGGCATTGGCGATTCTTGCAATCATCTGGATTGTGCAGACGGTTCTCTCCAAGATGGCATTGGCGATTCTTGCAATCATCTGGATTGTGCAGACGGTTCTCTCCAGGATTCAGTCGGCGATGCCTGCAAACACAATGACTGTTCGGATGGATCGCTTCAAGATTCTGTCGGCAAGGCCTGTATTCATAATGACTGTGAAGACGGTTCTTTTTGGGACTCCGTGGGTGATGCGTGTAACCACGATGAGGATGGTGATGGTGTCCTGGATCGTTTCGATGCCTGTCCTTTAGATCCCAATGATGCCACAGGAGATCCTTGCAACCATGACGAAGATGGCGATGGCATTTCGGACGGTGCGGATGCCTGCCCTTTCATTCCCAACGATTTGATCGGCAATCCCTGCGATCCGAATGACTGCATTGATTTGTCGCCCAAAGATTCCATTGGCGATGCCTGCATTCACGACGACTGCCCCGATTTTTCATTTGGAGATTTAACCGGAGATCCTTGCAATCATCAGGATTGTCCCGATCGGTCGCCTCAAGATGCCTTGGGTGATCCTTGTGCTCACAACGACTGCCCGGATGGCTCCACTTCAGACACGATCGGAGAGGCTTGTGTTCATAACGATTGTTCCGATGGGACACTCGAAGATTCCATTGGGGATCCTTGTGTTCACAATGATTGTCCTGATCAAACACCGGAAGACGAAATCGGAGAGCCTTGTCAACATGAAGACTGTGCCGACAAAACACTCAAAGACAATCTGGGCGATGCGTGTATCCATAATGATTGCGGGGATGGTTCGCTTGAAGATGGTGTAGGAGACTTCTGTGATCATCAAGATTGCCTAGACAAATCCAAGCAGGATTTGATTGGAGACTCTTGCATCCACAACGATTGTCCCGATTGGTCTGGTGAAGATTCAGAAGGCGCGCCTTGTAACCATCTTGATTGTCCCGATGGGTCTTTGCAAGACAATGTAGAAGATCCCTGCAATCATGAGGACGGACAGGTTCAAGAGCCAAGTCAGTCAGAGGAGCCCACTGCGCCACCGGCAGAAGAAAAAAAGGAAGAGCAGAAGGACGAAAATAAAGCGGAAGAAACTGTTTCCTCCGATTCCAATGTGAGTCCCGAAAACCTGACTTTTGCAGGGGGTGGCGGCGGTGGATGTGCCGCCTCCATAAATCCTGTGTCCTCCAAGATGGAAAGTGGGAAGTGGTTTGCCTTTGCGTGGCTTTTGCTCTTTGTGATACGGTTTAAAAAGAAGGGGATCGGCACTTGAGAGCTCTTTTTTTACTGATTTCCCTTTTTTGTTCCCAAGGGGCCTATGCGTCAGACACAGGTCTTTCCGGTTTCAATATCCAACATTTTCATCTTGCCGGTGATGGGTCCGGCGTTTTCTCAATAGAGGGGTCTCAACTTTTAAAACATCACCATAATTTTTTACGTCTCCATTCCGATGTGAGTGGGAGTCTGATCACGTCGGGCAATCCGGCGACTAATCGTTTAGTCGATTTGATCGACACTCTTTGGAGCTCGGAAATTTCTTTTAGTTTGGGATTATTTGATATAGCCAATGTGGGTCTTCAGGTCCCTTTTTATTTTTATGTCGGGGGCAACAACGAAAGCCAAAGGAATTTTCAAACGACAAGTCTAGGCGATGTCGGTTTTGATGGAAAAATCCGGCTTCTGGAAGAATCTTCCAAAACACCGGGGGTGGCTTTTAAGGCAAGGCTCACCGCGCCGACAGGGGAGAACTCAAAATTCACAGGGGAAGGAAGTCCCACTTTTTCTCTCAAGGTGATTTTAGACAGGCATTGGGATGACCTCTATGTTGCCACCAATCTGGGTTATCAATTCATTGACCGTCATTTCATTCAAAGCGGTCGAACGGGGGCTTTCTGGAATGTGAAAAATGATGATCGTCTCCTTTTTGGGATGGGGACCAGTTACAAACTGCCATGGCAAAATAAATCCTGGAGTGTTTTGGGGCAGCTCATTGGAGAAACGGTCATCAGTCATGGAAGTGAAGTGACAACACCGATTGAGTTTCACCTTGGATGCTCAAAAAAATTCGATCACGGTCTGAATCTGGAAGCAGGGGCGGGTCGAGGGTTGACAAACGCGATTGGTTCTCCTGCCTATCGCGTTTTTTTGGGATTGAGTTACGATTTCTCCACGCTTCAGTAGCTTCTTAGTCGTTGACTTCGCTAAAAAAAACTTTATTATCTGAACCTAATGAAGCTAGTCCGTTGCCTTCCTCCTTTCATTTTTCTTTCGTTTTTGACTTTTGGTTTTTTATTTTTGATTTCGCCCGTCGAAGCCCGTTATCCAAGTAACAGTGCCCTTTATGTAAGGCCTTCTCTAGACGGAGGTCGTTTTCTTGTCACCGAACAGTCTCAGGGGCTCTATCAATGGGGCTATAATATCGGTTTAAACGCTAATTATGGGTATCAACCTGCCGAGGTAGTTCCTTCCAGTGGTACGTCTACCAGAATTGCGGGCGTTATTGACGATCTGTTCGTCAGTCACCTCACGGGGGCTTTGGGAGTGCTGGATTGGCTCAACGTCGGTATCGACGTCCCGGTTGTTTTATATGAAAGTTTTTTCAACTTCATTAATCCAGATGCTTCACAATGTAATTTGACAACCCCGTGTCCCAAACAAAAGAAGAGTTTCAAAATAGGCGACATTCTATTTGCCACTAAGGTGAGAATCCTAGATTCGGATCGTCTCCCCGTTGGTTTGAGCGTGCAGCCTTTTGTGATGTTTCCTACCGGGAGTGGCTACTATACAACCGGTTATGGACAAACTTCTGGTGGTGCGAAAATTATTTTTGATGCGAATATCAAAGATCGTGTTTATTTGGGTTTAAACGTCGGCTATCAGATTTTGAAAGAGAGACGCTACGCTCCAGATACTGCCAATGCAAAAGTGAATGATAAATTGTTATTTGCTGCGGGGGCCCAAGTTCCTTTTGGGAAAAATTTTGCTGCGATGGCTGATATTTTTGGTGAAACTCTCGTTGAGAGTCCTTTCAAACATAAAGTCCAGACACCTATGGAGTTTATGGGGGGAGTTCGTTATTCTCCAGGCCATATCAAACGGTGGAGTTTCACGGCCGCTGGTGGTTCTGGTTTCACAAAGGGTTATGGTTCGCCGGCTTGGCGCGGGATGGTGCAGGTTAATTATCGAAAAAGTAAAGTGGTGGGTCTAGAAGACGAAACGCCTGTTTCTGTGGAGGCCCCATTCGAAGAAAAAATTATCATCACACAAAAAATCCATTTCGAATTTAACAGATGGAATATCAGGCCCATCTCATTTCCCATTTTGGATGATGTGGTTGAGGTGTTGAAACGCAATCCTCAAATCAAGAAAGTTCGTATTGAGGGACACACCGATTGGATCGGTTCGGATGCTTATAACATCAGACTTTCTGATCGCCGCGCAGAGTCGGTTAGAACCTATCTCATTCAAAAGGGTGTTGAATCCGATCGCTTAATTTCAGAAGGTTTTGGCGAGTCGCGCCCTGTGGCTGATAATAATACCACAGAGGGAAGAGCCAAAAACCGCCGCACGGAATTCACTGTCGTAGAGTAACTACAAATCCTAAATCCTAATATCTAAATCCTAAACAAATTCTAAATTCTAATGACCAAAACCAAGATATTTAGAATTTAGGATTTCGGATTTAGAATTTGTAGTTGATGGAATTTGTTTAGGATTTAGGATTTAGTGCTTAGGATTTTTCTTGCAGAAGAAAGTCTACACCTATATAGCCCTTTCCAGTGTACAAAACCCCACCCAAGACCGATACACCCCTGGCAACGCCTGTGCAATTTGTCAAAGGAGTGGGGCCAGCCCTTGCCAAAAAATTAGCCAGGCTCAATGTCTTTACCGTTGAAGATTTGTTTTCTTTAATTCCCCTTCGTTATGTTGATCGGCGCCGCATTTACTCTGTTGCCGAAGTTCCGGTGGGCAAAGAAATGACGGTTATTGGTCAGGTGATGTCGTCGGGTATTTATCTTTTGGGAAGGAGTGGGAAACAAGTCTTTCAAATTGTGGTGGGAGACAAGACAGGAAAAATTTCGGCCAAATGGTTTCATTTTCGCGTGAGTTACATGAAGGGACTTTTTCAGATCGGCACGAAAGTTTTGTTGGCAGGAGAGGTGACTCAATTTAAAAATACACGCCAGTTCATCCATCCCGAAATCGAGATTCTAGATCAGGAATCGGAAAGTTTAGAGGCTGGTGGAAAAATTTTGCCGGTTTATCCATTGACAGAAGGGCTCTATCAAAAAACGATGCGCCGGATTGTGCGGAATAGCTGGGAGGGTTTTGGGAAGTATTTAAGGCCGGCTTTGCCCCTCGATTTTTTGGAGCGCTATAATCTAGCCGACCCTTGGGAATCGATTGCGCTGCTTCATTTTCCAGCCTCTGACATCGATGTCGATGTTTTGAATAGCAGACGTTCTCAAGCCCATCGAACCCTTATTTTTGATGAATTTTTCTTTTTGGAATTAGGGCTGGCTCTCAAAAAAGCAAAAATGGTGAGACAAGAGGGAATTGCATTTCCTTATAACGAAGAGGTCGTTACACGTTTTGCAAAAATTCTTCCCTTTGAGCTAACCGCCGCACAAAAAAGAGTTTTGCAAGAAATACAACACGATATGGAAAAACCGTATCCGATGAATCGATTGCTTCAAGGAGATGTGGGGAGCGGCAAAACAGTGGTCGCTTTGTCTTGCTGTTTACAAGCCATTGCCAGTGGTTATCAAACAGCGATCATGGCCCCAACTGAAATTTTGGCAGAACAGCATTATCAAACGATGCAAGCCTTTTTGAAACCATTCGGCATTCCTTGTGGGTTGATCACGAGCGGTATCAAAGGAGAGGAAAGAGAAAAACTGTATCGCTCCTGTCGCAGCGGGGAGATGCCGCTGACCATCGGAACGCACGCTCTCATTCAAGATGAATTGGAATTTGCCAAACTGGGCTTCGTGGTGATTGATGAGCAGCATCGTTTTGGTGTTTTGCAACGACAAGCCCTCCATAAAAAAGGCAAAAGCCCTGATATTTTAGTGATGACCGCAACGCCGATCCCGCGAACCTTAGCTCTGACGGCTTACGGCGACTTAGATATTTCCGTGATCGATGAATTGCCCAAAGGTAGGAAACCCATCACGACTAGACTTTATAGTGAAAAGCAGCGTGAGAGACTCTATGAAGGAATGTCGCAAGAATTGAAAAAAAACCATCAAGTTTTTGTTGTCTATCCGCTCATTGAAGAAAGTGAAAAATTGGATTTGAAAAACGCAACCGAGATGTCTGAAGAACTAAAAAGGATTTTTGGGTCACAGTTCAAAGTTGCCCTGTTGCATGGGCGATTGCCTGTCCCTCAAAAAGAATCAATTATGCATGATTTTAAAAATCAAAAAGTTCAAATTTTAACAGCGACGTCGGTGGTTGAAGTCGGAGTCGATTGCCCAAATGCAACTGTGATGGTGGTTGAACATGCGGAGCGTTTTGGTTTGTCACAGTTGCATCAACTCAGGGGAAGGGTGGGCCGCAGTCATTTTCAATCATACTGTATTTTGATGGCCGATTATCGCCGCTCCGAAGATGCCAAACGTCGTCTCAAAATCATGTCGGAGACCAATGACGGCTTTCGCATTGCCGAAGAAGATTTAGCCATTCGAGGACCTGGAGAATTTTTGGGGACAAGGCAAGCCGGCATGCCTGAATTTCGTGTGGCCGATCTTGCGAAGGATATGGATATTTTAAATCTGGCTCGCAAAGCGGCCTTTGAATTAATCGAAAAAGACCCTGATTTAAAATTATTAGAACATCAAGCCTTCCGACAAATTCTGCGCTCCCGTTGGAAAGGGAAATTAGAGCTTGTACAGGTGTCATAAACTTTTTGACTTTTTGAGTTCATCTTGATACTCAAAGGGCCATGGATCGGAACTTAGCTCTGGAATGTGTTCGCGTGACGGAGGCGGCGGCTCTCTCGGCTGCCAAGTGGGTTGGCAAGGGAAATGATGAAGAGGCGGACCGTGCGGCGGTCAATGCCATGCGCCTTTCGCTGGCCGACTTGCGCATTCGTGGCCGGGTTGTGATTGGAGAAGGGGAGCGGGATGAAGCCCCGATGCTTTTTATCGGTGAAGAAGTGGGGAATGGCTATGGGCCCGAAGTCGATATTGCGGTTGATCCCCTGGAAGGAACAACGATCACCGCCCAAGGTCGTTACAACGCACTTGCTGTGATTGCTATTGCCAACAAAGGTGAATTTTTGAATGCCCCCGATACCTACATGGAAAAGCTTGCCGTCGGTCCTCAAGCCAAAGGGGCGATTGATCTGACTAAAACTCCCACAGAAAATTTAAAAAATATTGCCAAAGCAAAAAGGGTGAGCGTTCAAGATTTGACCGTCATCATTTTGGAAAGAGATCGTCACAATGATTTAATCAAAGAAGTTCGTGAAGCCGGTGCTAGGATCCGACTCATTCAAGATGGTGACATTTCTGCGGCATTGGCTACCTGTTGGCCAGACCGAGGTGTTGATGTCCTCATGGGGACCGGTGGGGCGCCGGAGGGGGTGTTGGCAGCAGCAGCTCTTCGCTGTATTGGTGGCGATATGCAGGGTCGCCTGGTCTTCAGAAAAGAAGAAGAAAAAGAGAGGGCCAAGGCGATGGGTATTCGCGAATTGCAAAAAATTTACAGGATTCATGAACTAGCCGGCGGTGATGTGATGTTTGCAGCAACCGGCGTGACCAACGGTGATTTTCTAAAAGGAGTTCGTTTCTTTCCGGGCGGGGCTGAGACTCATTCCGTTGTCATGCGTTCTACAACGGGTACCATTCGCTATTTGGAAGCAACACATAATTTTAACGTCAAGCCACCCACTTTTTAAATGGTCAGTCAGTCCATACTGATTAAAACCCCCATCCAAACGATCTATCATTGCGTGGTTGATTTTGAAGCCTACCCAAAATTTTTATCAGAAATAAAATCGGTGCGCATTGAATGGTGCGATGACAAAGAGATGGAGGTTACTTTTAAAATTCAGCTCATCAAAGAAATCACCTACACTCTTCATGTGGAGCTTGATCCATCGCGCGCTGTTTATTGGAAATTAAAACAGGGTGAGTTGATGAAGAAGAATACAGGGAGTTGGAAATTCAAAATGAAAGATGATAATTTGACCGAAGCGACTTATTCCATCGATGTTGAGTTTGGTCTTTGGGTGCCGAAGGCGATTACCCAGACCTTGATTGAAAAAAGTCTTCCACAGACCTTACAACGTTTTAAAAAACGTTCCGAAAAATTGCTTAAGTCGAAATAGCTTGCTGATATCTAGCCAATGCTAAGAGCGGGAAATAATAACGATAACCGTGGTAACGGATGTAAAAATGACCTGGGAATCCCGTTCCAGTGAAGTAGGGCTCTTCCCAAGTTCCTTCTCTAAATTGATCGAGTAGAAATTGAATGCCGTGTTGGACCGAAGAGGTGTGGCTCCGGCCGGCTGCGATTAAACCCATAACTGCCCACGCTGTTTGGGAAGGGACACTTTGAGAGTAAGCAACAAAACGTTTCTTGGCATAACTCTCCGGTGATTCAGAAAATCCCCCATCTGAATGTTGAATCGATTCCAACCAGTGAACCGCTTTTAGCGCATTTTTTTGTAATGAGTTTTCATGACCGAGGCCTTGGATGCCGGTCAAGACACACCAAGTTCCATAGATATAATTGACTCCCCAACGACCATACCAACCCCCAAACTTCTCTTGAGATTTTTTCAAATAGTTGAGGGCTTTTTGTATGACTTTGCTGTGTGAATTCATTCCTAATTTCAACAGAAGTTCCAGAGCTCTTCCGGTTATGTCTGGTGTTGATGGATCTAAGCAGGCTCCATGATCCGAGAAGGGTATTTTGTTGACGAGTTGTAAATCATTGTTTTTGTCGAAAGCACCCCAACCCCCATCATCGTTTTGCATGGAGATCAGCCAGCTTAAGCCTCGATCAAAAGCCTCTCGTTTTTCTTTCTCTGGTAATTCCAAAGAATGTAATGCAGCAAGTACTTCGATTGTATCATCCACGTCTGGAAAATATTCATTTTTGAATTCAAAAGACCAGCCGCCGGGCTTTCCTTCCGGATTTTTGAATCGCCAATCTCCTTGAGGGTTTTTGACCTCCTTGGATAACAACCAACGTCCGGCCTTCAGAAGCCTTGGGTCATTGGCAAGGGCTCTCTCTGATTCAGCAAGCGCTACGATGCTCCATGGTGTATCCCAAACGGGCGAGATGCAACATTGTTGGTGAATTTCTTCACCTTGTTTTTGCTGAAAATTTTTCAAAGCGCGCAAGGCTGTTTGAATTTGAGGGGATTCATTTTTATAACCAAATGCCTTGAAGGCCATGGCCCCATAAGCGAGTGCTGGGTAGATATCTTCTGTTTTTTGGATGTGCTCCCAGACCCACTCGATAGCCTTTTCCACAGCAAATTTTCGCCAAAATTTGAAGGGGACCTTTTCTACATATTTTAAACCTTTGTCCATTAATACAAAAAGCCTTTCAATGGATAAGGGACTTGTTTTATGGCTGATTTTCCATTTTCTCTCTTTCGGTTTTTCCAAAAACAATTCATCGAGATTAATTTTTAAGGAAACAACAGGGCGTTTGTTGAAAACAACGAGCAGGGGGACAATCGAAGCCCTGGCCCAACTCGAAAAATTGTAAATGTTCATCGGGGCCCAGGGAGGGAGTAACATCATCTCCGGTGGCATGCTCGGGCAAGCCTCCCATGGTACTAGACCAAATAAAGCCAGGTGAATTCGGGTAAAAACCCTGGCATGGGTGAGCCCCCCTTTTGAAAGGATAAATTGCCTGGCTTTGAGAAGGGGGGCATCATTTGGTGAAAATCCGGCTAGTCTCAAGCTAAAGTAACACTCGATGGTTGTGCTGAGATCTCCAGGCGCTGAAAAGTAAAGTCCCCAACTCCCATCTTCACGTTGTTCTTGAAGGATTCGTGCTACTAACCCTTTTTGAATTTCTTCATCCACGCTCCCTAGGAAATTCATGAGCTGGATAAAACCAGCTCCAATGGCTTCGTTGGCCTCTAAAGTAAACCACCAATAACCCTCAGGGTATTGGAGCTCCAATAAGGCGTCCGACGCCTTTTTGGTAACCTCTTGTAATTGCAAGGGTTCGATAAGCCCTGGATATGTTGGAGCTATTTTTGGCGGATAAGGTATCTTATGTAAAATGTCGTTTTTCATTGTTCTTTGTGGAGCATCTCCGCTTTAATGCCCTTCTTTTTAAAGAAGTCTTTAAGTCGATTTAAGATCCTTTCTTCAATCTGTCTTACCCTTTCTTTTGAAATGCCATAATCATCTGCAATTTCTTGCAATGTGATGGGTAAATCGGCCATGAGCCTTTGTTGAAAGATCTTTAGCTCTCTTTCATTCAGGTTTGTCGTAAACTCATCGAGACCCTTCTGCAAGATATCCTGAGTCTCTTTGGCCGCGATCAGTTCATCGGCCGGTTTTTGATCGACTGCAATAAAGTCTTTAAGGAGCGCCTCACCGGAACTTCCCACAGGTGCATCCAAGGCATATTCTGGCTGCTCAAGGCGTTTGCTCATCTCTTCAACCGCTTTTTCACTGACATCCAGCGCTTCGGATAGCATTTTGCGGTTTGGGTGGAATCCCAGGGCCTCTATTTTTTCCTTTTCCCGCATCAAGTTATAAAAGAGCCTTTTTTGGTCTTTGGTTGTTCCAATTTTGATGAGTCGGAAATTATCTAAGATATATTTTAAAATGAACGACCGAATCCACCACGCCGCATAATAGGAAAAGCGCGCTCCTTTGTCGGGATCAAATTTTTTGACTGCATGTAACAAGCCAACGCTACCTTCCTGAATTAAGTCCAAGATATTGTAATAGGCTTGGCGATATTCCATGGCGATTTTAACGACGAGCCTTAAATGCGAAGAAACTAATTTACGAGCCGCTTCTTTGTCTCCCTTTTCGCGATAGGCAATGGCCAGTTTTCTTTCCTCTTCAGCCGTCAACAGAGGGTATTTCCCGACTTCTTGAAGATAGCGTGATAAAGGATCAACGGTTGTTAAAGAACGCTGGCTCGTGGTTGCTCGTTTAGCCATATAGGTCGGGCATTATGCAGAGGATTGCTGGGAAATCAAGAATTCTTCTTAGGGTTTTTGCAATTTTTTGATCTCTGCCTTCAGCTCCAGGATTTTTCTTTCCCGATCCAACGTAGTCTGTTCAAAGGTTTTGAGCATTTTGAGCTTGGCACTCAATTCTTCATTTTTCTGTTGGAGTTCTTTGAGGAGCCTTTCTTTTTCCATGGCTAGAAACTTTTGTTCCACTGCCTTTTGGATAACTAAAGGGAGCGTATTTAAATATTGCATATCGGCCGATTTAACAATGTAGTCTTGAACCCCCATTTTCATTGCGGCTACCGCAATCTTTTCATCCCCACTTCCAGTCACCATAATGGCAACACAGCTGGGTTTGATTTTTTTGAGTTCCTCAAAGACAGCGAGCCCACTGATATCCGGCATCATTTGATCGAGTAAAAAGAAATCGTATTGTTGTTTTCTGGCCTTTTCCAAGCCTTGATTGCCACGCTGGGCGACATCGACCTGGAAACCCTCTTTTTCCAAGGCTTCTTTTGTCAAGAGCCCGACGCCTTCATCATCTTCAAAGAGTAAGATCTTCATAACCAGTATATCCTTGGTCTGGGAGAGAAACGACGCTCAAATATTCCCCTAAACCTTTAATTTTTTGTTTCAATTCTTCGTAGCCAATCGGTTTTATAATATAACCGGTGACTCCCAATTGATAGCAGTAGTTGATTTCCGTTTGGTTGGAGGTGGAGCTGATAATGATGACAGGAATGGATTGATACTTTTCGTCCTTCTTAAGATTCTTCAAAACGCCATAGCCATCAAGTTTGGGAAGTTTAATATCAAGCAAAATTAAGTCGGGCTTTGGATTTGCTTTGTGAATGAAAAGGAGCCCTGCTTCTCCATCTTTCTCGCGATAGATGTTTTGTATATTCAGACACTTCCTTAGAGTTTCTTCAATCAATAAGGCATGTCCCTCATCATCTTCAACCAACAAGACGTTCAGTTGTTTTTTAATCCCCATACTTTAATTTTAGCTGGATGGGACCTTTTTGGGTAGCGTGAAGTAGAACGTACTCCCCTCCCCTTTATACGACTCAACCCAAACCTTTCCGTCATGGCGCTGGACGATCTTTTTGACGAGTGCCAACCCTAATCCCTCTCCTTTCACAGGAATCTCCTCAAGTCGTTCAAAGAGTTTGAAAATTCGCTCCATGTCTTTTTTCGCAATGCCAATCCCCGTATCCCTCACCCAGAATTTGAAATAATCAAAGGTTTCTTCAAACCCAACCTCAATGGTTTTCTTGGGTTGGTTACCCATATAGTGGATGGCATTGCTGATCAGGTTTGAAAAAACCTGATTGATTTCATCTTTGCGGCACCAAATCTTTGGGAATTTTTTGGGCTTGATAAATTGAATGGAACGATCCTTCAATTCAAAATCGAACACGGCGCGAATATCCTCCACGATTTTATCCAGGTCATTTTCTTGAAAAGGATAGGCCTTATGCCCCACCCTGGCTACACGTAATAATCCCTGAATAAGGGCATCCATTTTTTCAACCCCTTTATGAATAAAACGGATACAGGTTGATAGTTCTTCTGATTTTGAGGGTTCCACTAATCCAGAAAGTTTTGTCGAAAATCCTTGAATGTTGATTAAGGGGGCGCGCAAATCATGAGAAACGATATGCAAAATACTTTCCATCTCTTCGTTTAGAGAAACTAAACGACGATTGATGGCCTCCAAATCACGATTTGTCAGCTGAAGGCTATCAACCAGTTTTTTGTTTTCTTTAAAGAGTCGGACTTCGCGGCAGGCCTTCTTGAGCAATACCTTCAGTTCTTCCATGTTGATCGGTTTCAAAATATACGCATAAGCCCCCTTGTTCACGGCATCAATCGCCATTTGCAATGAAGTATTGCCTGTCATCATGATGACGGCAGAGTCTGGATCCATCTCTTTGGTTAATTGGAGTACTTTGAGGCCATCAATGTCCGGCAACAGAATATCCGCTAAAATTAAACCCCCAGTCTGATGGGCAATTGCTTGGAGGGCTTTTTTTCCACCTTCAAAAGCTTGAACTTGATAACCATCCTCTTCTAAAATGTCTTGGAGGGTTTCCCTGGCACCTGCTTCATCTTCGATGAGGATTATGGGGATATCGGTGCCGGATGGAATGTGTGCTTTCTCTTTCGTTCCCATATTTCATCCATGATTTTGACGAGACGTTCCACATCGATCGGTTTGAACAAACAGGTATAAGCCCCCTTTTCAATGGCTTGTTGGATACTTTCTTCTGCCGTATAACCCGTTACCATGATCACAGGGACTTCAGGCCGGATTTTGTGTACCTCTTCAAAAACCTTGACCCCATCGATATCGGGGAGTCTGACATCTAAAAAGATGATGTCGAAGTTGCCTTGTTTGACCAAATCGATGGCTTCATTTCCTGTCTTGGCCGCAGCCACTTTATACCCTCTTGCTTCCAATAAATCTTTGAAGGTTTCACGATCTTCGAGTCTGTCATCCACCACCAAGATCAACATCTTGGTTAAGACACGCTCAATAGTAGAAATGATCCGTTCCATGTCGAAAGGTTTATAGACGACCGTGTATGCCCCTTCGATAATGGCCTCCTTGATGAGGTCTTCAACGGCATAGGCGGTCATCATGATGACGGCTACTTTTGGATTGATTTTTTTGACCTCACGAAATGTTTGGACTCCGTTGATCCCAGGCATTCGGATGTCCATAAAAATGATATCGTAATTTGTTTTTTTAACCTTGTCGATTGCTTGAAAACCGTCTTCCGCTACTTCAACAAAAAACCCCCTGTCTTCAAGAATATCCGTAAAGGTTTCCAACATGCCCGGCTGATCATCGACAATTAAAATTTTGATGTCTTTCTTTTGCATCTGTCCTCCTGGGCTATTGTGCCATAGGAACATCAATCATGAAAGTCGTCCCCTTACCCACTTGGCTGGTCACTTTTATTTTCCCCCCATGTCTCTCAATGATCCCGTGACTGACAGCAAGCCCTAGTCCAATTCCTCTAGACTTGGTTGTAAAAAATGGGTCGAATAATTTATTCAAATTTTCTTTGGGGATTCCCGATCCGGTATCCGAAAAATCGGCTTCGACGAAATTTCCTTCCTTATGGGTCCTGATTTTAAGCATGCCCCCTGTTTCTCCCATCGCTTGGATGGCATTCGAAATCACGTTGATAAAAACCTGTCTGAGTTGATCCCGATCGCCCATGGCGTTGGGGAGATCACTACTGAGCTCCTGAGAAAGAACGACATTTTTAGGAACCTCGATCGAAGCCAAAGCTTCTTTGATGACATCGTTGATGGGATTGGGGGCCAGGGCCGGTTTACGCGTTCTGGAAAATCCAAGAAGGTCATTAATGATTTTCGTTGAATTATCAATCTCATGCTCCATAATCTTCAAGTGTTTGTTTACTTTTTCGTCACTACTTGTGAGCTTCATTTTCAGAAAATAGACCGCATTTTTAAGGACACCCAAGGGGTTTCTAAGTTCATGCCCTACTCCGGAGGCCAACTGCCCCACGGCAGCCAGTTTTTCCTGTTGCAGGAGTTTTTCTTGTGTTTCTCTAATCTCTTCATTGGCGGCTTCCAGCTCCTCGTTAGTCGATTTTAATTCCTCATTGGTCGTCTGGAGTTCTTCATTGAAGGTTTTCAGCTCTTCGTTTTTGTCCTGAATAGATTCCGTCATGGCATTAAAGGAGGCAGCCAACTCTCCAATTTCGTCTTTGGATGTGATCGGCACTCTCTGAGAAAGATCACCGGCTGCAATTTGTTTCGTAACGGACGTGAGTTTTTGAATGGGGGCTAACACACTCTTGCGCAAAAGAAGGATCATCAAGAAGCTCATGGCGCCAAGGGAGAGTAAAGTCAGAAGAAGAATACGATTTCTTGCCTGGGCGATCTGTCCCTCAATATATTCCAGCGACATGCCTGTTTCCACCACTCCAATGAGGTTTTTATCTTCCGAGAAAATGGGAACGAGCGAGCTATAAAGGGCCTTTCCTTCCACTGTTTCATATTCTTGATGGGGTTTCTTGGTTTTCAAAACATTGCGGAGATCCTCAAATTCATTGATTTTATTTTGTCCCAACCATTTCCGATCCGTATCCCCGATGACAACGCCGTCCGAATCATAGACAATTATTTCGGAAACCCCCTCGGTTTTGCCGATCTCTTCCGCCAAACGTTGTAGATAGTTGCGACCACCCCTATCGTCACTCAAAACTTTTTCGAGGTTTAGGGCGACAACACTTGCCAAGAGGTTGGCCTGGTCTTTCAACGTGATGGTTTGGGCAATCTTGACCAGATCGACATTTACCTCGCCTATTCCCACGATCTCGTTTTTGCCCCCTTTTTCCATGTAAATGGGAAATGTGTTGCTATAGAGTTTCTTGCCTTCCACCGTTTCCACATCCTGAAAAGTCTTGCCGGTCTCCAAAACCTTTTTGACATCCTCAAACACTTGAGCCTTGGACTGTCCGATCCATTCTCGATCGCTGTCGGCAATTACGGTCCCTTTTGGGTCATACACGATGACTTCGTTGATGCCCGGCAGTGCCCCCAATTTTTCGGTCATTTTTTGCAGATACCCGCGATTATCAAAATTGTCGGACATTAGTTTGCCCACGGTGAGGCTCATTGAATTGGAAAGCAGGTTCGATTCTTTTTGCATCTTTTCAGTGAGGGCATTGGACTGACGTTGAATCATCACGAGTGATCCTATTCCCATCACGACAATGAGAGTGAAAACGATGGCGAAAATAGTTTTTTTAGTCAAAGTCATAAAGTAGTTGAAAAACGGCTTTCCAATTAAACTCCTCGTCTTTGGTCACCGGAACCTGGACGCCTGCCCTCGTTTGAAAGCGATCGGAAAAGGCGTAAATAAGTCCCGGCGTCATCAAGACGATTTTTTCCTTTGCGAAGTGGCTATTGACCTCCAGGAGAGGACTTAAACCGAAAGGAAACGTATAGGCCAGGGCGGCATCCACCTTGTAGCTATTTTTCTTTGCCTCTTGAGCCTCTTCGCCACGCACATTGACCACACGCTCGTAAGAAAAATCACCCAGCAAAGAGAGGGCCCCCACACCCTTTGCAACGGCTATAAAAGGGCCTACTTCTGTTAGGCCTTCACCAAGATCTTTGGTCGTATTTCCTGTAGGCCAGGTGGCTTCAATCCCACCGGCAAGATAAAAATTCAAATCTTCCTTGGAATAAAAAGCCTTGATGGCTGTTTCGATATCCCCAATGCCAGATTGATTGTCACTCGATTTTGGAAAGCGATTTACGAAAGGAAGTTCAAAATCAAATTCGATAGGATCGAAAAAGGAATATTCCACTTCCAAGGAGCTTGTCCATTTATCTTGCGTCCCTGAATGAGAGGTATCCGATCCCAAAATGACTTCCCTTTCCTTGGGCGCGTATTTTGTTTTTAGGGGAATGACTATTTCATTTTCACTGGCGAAGGCGGCATTGCAAAGGATCATTAGGATCACTCCTGAGATTGCAAAGATTTTGTTTTTCATTTCCACTCCTTTTTTAAGAGGTTCGTCTGTTTATCGACAACCTCAAAAAGTTTTTTAGAATCACCCCAAAGGGATTCTGCCTTTCCTAGCCAGAGAAATCCTCCGGGCTTAAGCGAGTCATAAAACTTGAGGAGAACTTTTTCTTGTAACTCTTTGAAAAAATAGATCAGGACATTTCGACAAACGACTAAGTCAATGTCTTTTGGAAATGTTTCACCAACCAGATCCAGTTTCTTAAATTGAACGGAATTTTTGACGTCCGAAATATCAAGGTCCTTCAATTTTTCTTTTGGATACTCCCCTTTTTTAGCAAACTGAATGGAGGCTTCATCGATATCGGTGCCAAGGATTTCATATGGGGTTCCTAAACTGTTTTGCTTGAGATATCGGTCAAAGGATAACGCCAGTGAATAGGTCTCTTCCCCGGTGGCACAGCCCGCAGACCAAATTTTTACAGAGTTTTGCTTGGCAAGAGAGGGCCAAATCTTTTCGCAAAGGGATTCTTCAGACCAATCCCTAAAAAAATCGGTGACGCGAATCGTTAAGTCTCTTAAAAGAAAATGGCATTCCTCCGGGGAGTTTTCCAGGATTTGCACATAAGTCGGGTAATCCGTCGAATGAGTTGCGTGAAGACGTCTTACAACTCTTCTTTCCAACGTTGATTCGCGATAACCTGTAAGGTCGTATCCCGTTTTTTTGAAGAGTTTCTCAAGCACGTTGGAGAGTCCCGGGTTCATACCGAAATTGTACCATTCGGTTCAAAGGGTAACAAGCCCCACTTCCTTAGTCGGATAAAGTCCATTTCCCTTTATTTCTCCTCCTTTTTCCAATTTTGGGATAAAATCAAAGGCGATGGCAAAGGCTTCCCTTTTTGTAGATGTCTTACGGATTTTCTGTGGGGCTGTCATTTTTGTGATTGCCACGCTGGCTTTAGTTGGCGCTACGACGCATCAACCCGTTTTGACCTCTTGGTTGCCAAATACAAAGCCCATGATGGCAGTCCCTGCCCTCTCTTTTGGGTTTCTTTCCTTTTTTCTATGGATCCCTCTTCAAACCAATTTCCAGAGTTTTTTAAAACCTCTCTACAAATTCTTACTCTCAGGCATCATGGTTTTGATATTGATGAGTCTCTTCAGACCAACTTGGTTTGAAACGAGTGGTATTGCAATCCCGACCGGGATTGGTCTTTTATTAGGGGCCATAGGGCTTTTTATTTATTGCTCAGCCAAAACAGTTCACCCCAACCAAAATTTTTTGATTAGTTTGTTGGGCTTGAGTGTTATCGGTTTAGGTCTTTTCAGTCTCGGCGAATATATCATTCGACTCAGCCCTGTTTATGCAGCGCTTCCGGCCATTGAGGACATTTCAATCCCTTCTTCCGTCTGCCTAGTTTTATTGGGGACTGGAATCAATTATCTCAGTCTTGTCATGCCCGTTCCCAAACTGCTGTTTGAGAGAACTTTGCGCCATAGTCTGATTCGAATTTATCTTGGAGTCTCTTTGTTATTAGTCGCCGCAGGCAGTTTCTTTTCGGTTCAAATGATCCACCGTTTGATTTTTCAAATGGTCCCACAAGAAATTGTATCTTCTCTAGGGAGTACCATTTTGAGCAATCTCATCCATCTCATCCTTTTAGGTGTCAGCGTCGGCGTTGTTTTTGTTGTCTTGGTGGGAATGTATTTGTCCAGTAGGTTCAAAAGATCCTTTGAAGAGCTCAAAACATTGGCATACCAGATCGAAAAAGGCCAGATATCGCCAAGTTTAGAAATTATTGAAGCAAACGAATGGGAAGAACTCAAAGATGTAAAGGGCTCACTCATTCATGTCGGTCGGAATTTAATCGAGGCGAGACAAAATTTAGAGAGCAAACTTAAAGAACTGGAAACGACGGGTGCTGAACTCCGTGATTCACAAAAGATCGCACTTTCTCTTCTAGAAGACACAGAAAATGCCAACCGGCAGTTGGAAGAGGCAAAAGGGGCTCTGCAGCAACTAAACCTCACTCTTGAAACGAAGGTGGAGGAAAGAACCCGTGAATTAAAATTGGCTCAGGAAAAACTTGTTCGAACTGAGAAATTGGCGGCCCTCGGTCAGCTAGCCAGCGCCGTTGCCCACGAGATTCGAAATCCCCTCACCGGCTTAACTAATTCAGCCTATTTTCTGAAACTTTGCGAAGATGAGATTAAAAGCATGGAAGTCAAAAAACATGTGGAACTCATCAACAAACAAGTGGGCAATATCGACCAGATCATTTCTAATTTGCTTGAATTTGCCAGAGTCAAAGAACCGGAAAAGAAAGAAACAGATGTTCGTGGCCTTATCCAAAGCGTAATCGAAAAATTCCCTCCTCCCTCGAATGTTCGTCTTTTGCTTGAGACACCCTCAAAAATACCGACGATCAAAGTGGATCCTTTTCAAATGGGCCAAGTTTTAGGTAATTTGATGACCAACGCCTACCAAGCGATGGCCAAGGGGGGTGAATTAAAAATTGCGGCGGAGGATAAAAGCGGGGTTTTTAGCATTACTTGCCAGGATACCGGTTCCGGAATTACCTCTGAAAATTTGACCAAGATTTTTGAGCCTCTGTTTTCGACCAAGCCTAAAGGAACGGGCCTAGGGCTCGCCATCTGCAAGCAATTGGTGGAAAAACAGGGGGGTACTTTAGAGGTAGAAAGTACTCCTGGCAAGGGGTCGAGATTTATTGTAAAATTATCAAGAGGAGGATGAACATGGTAGAACCAACTACACAAGGGGTGGAACCGAAGCCAGCCCAGAGGGAAATAACGAAGGTGTTGATCGTGGATGACGATGAAACGATTCGGACTACTTTAGGTGATATTTTCAGAAAGAGGGGTTATTTTATTGCCGCAGTGGGGACAGCTGCTGAGGCCTTGGAACAAGTCAAAAAGAACCCCTTTCACTTCGCTGTCATCGATATTCATCTTCCGGATATGTCGGGCACCGAGCTGTTAGAACAAATCCGTAAAATTAATTTTAAAATCAATTGCATCATGATCACGGGACACTCCGAAGAAAAACCCGAGGTGAGCGTGGAAAAAGGAGCGATGGCGCACTTGATGAAACCATTGAAGCTGGATCAGTTGATGGCCATTTTTAACCGAAAGGAAGTGTGATTCATACGGTTAAAGAAATTTATGAACAGAGCATCCAGGTTGTTGAGGACTTCTATAAAAAAGTAGGTGCTGGTGAAAATCCCAACCCCTCTCCTGTTTTTTTGCAAGCGGATCAGCTGCTCCGTGCTGTAGAAACTTCTGGCGCTTCATTGCTAGAGTTAACGCGCCAGGCTTACGAAAATAATTTGTATCGTCATGTTGTGAATGTGACCATTGTATCTCTTACCTTGGGTTGTGCTCTCAAATTGAAGGCCGATAAACTGAGCGTATTAGCAAAAGCAGGTCTCCTCTTTGACCTTGGGATGATGAAGATTCAAGGGGGTGACATGAGTCACATTAGACAGCATCCTGAAACAAGCGCAAAAATTTTGGAGGGCCTACCAGATATTCCACCAGATGCTATACAAGTTGCCCTGCAACACCATGAACGGCGTGACGGGAGTGGTTATCCAAAAGGACTAAAAGCCGAAGAAACTCACCCCATGGCCCGCATTGTGGCGCTTGCCGATACCTTTTGCAATCTTACCCACGTGGCCCCAGGACAACGAATACTTTCTCTCAATGAAAGCATGCGAGAATTGCTAAAAGGAAAAAGCCTTTTTGACGACAAGTGTCTGCGCGCTCTTTTGGAAAATGTAACTTTTTATCCTAAAGGAACGTGGGTTAAACTTTCCACAGGAGACACAGGCAAAGTTGTGGCTGAAAATCTTGGAATGCCACTAAGACCCATCATTAAAATCTATTGTGATCAGGATGACGAAAGAATTTATAGTGAGCAATTTGTCGATTTGAAAAGCGCAACCGGTATATTTATCAATCAAGTCCTTTTAGAAGAAAAATTAAAACAGAAAGGAATTGATCTGTCATGGTCCTAGGCTTTGGTAGAAAGAAGATTTTAATTGTTGAGGATAATCCTGACCAACTCACCATTTTGAAGTCGGTTCTCGAAAAGCAAGGGTTTAAAATTATTACGGCAACGGATGGTGAAGAGGCAGTTGATCGATCAAAAGACGAGACTCCCGACCTTATTTTGATGGATATCAATATGCCGGGATTGCGTGGCGACATGGCGGCTCTAAGAATCCGTGGGGATGCTACCACCAAAGATATTCCCATCATTATGCTGACGGCGGTTGATGATGTTCAAGAAAAGGTTTTGGCCTCCCAGACTGGTGCTGTCGACTACATTACAAAACCTTACAAACCGGAAGAATTGTTAGCTAAAATCAAAGCTCATATCTAGGTCATGTCATTCATTCTTGGCCTTCTCCGGCATATCCAACAGTTGAGAAAGCGCCCTTATTTTTATTGAGATTGTTTCCCCCTGTCTACCTGGCGTAGGGGGTGGTGAAAACACGTGGTCCTTTTTGGGTCGTCCCAAAAATGCCGCTCGACGCTCGGCGATTTTGTCTTTAATATCCCGGTTGTTAAAATCGCCTGCGCGACGGTTTTCACCACCCCCTCCGCCACGCCAGAAGGAAACAATCTCTAATCATCAATGAAGGGCGCTTTCTCAATGCACATACCCTCTCCGAACTGAATGAAAAGGGGCGTGTCGATGAGGATCCTGAAGGTCGTCTCGGAGGCCATTTTATCAGATGGGATCGAATGCCAAAATGGCCGAGAGCCGAGCGAATTTTTTGGGTCACCCAAAAAATATCGCGTACCTTCAGGATTCTCAGCGACAGGTAGCCCCTTTTCAAGGGGTCGCAGAAGGTAGATCAAGGAAAGGACGGGACACGCATTGGCAACGCGACTTAGTTCAGATCATATTTCTTAAAATCTTGAATCAATTTTTTTGCCTCTTCCAAGTCAGTGGTGGGCTTTTTACAGACATTATTTTCACAAACATATACAGTGGTTTTGTCGTCAATCAGGGGCTTGTTGCCGATCGTCACCACTTTGTTTGGTAAGAATTGTTTGTAGGCAAAATCAACAATTTCTTTGGCGGCCTTGTCTTGTAACGGGCCAGCAATCACAATTTCTTTAGAGGAATCCAAATAATAATCGATAGCAATCAATCCTTGTGCAAATCCTGAAGGATAGCGATTTGCCTCTCCCGCCATCGTGGCTAGCAATGTCTCCATTTTCTTGCGATATTCTTCTTCAAAAGTTAGCGCATACAACTTTAAGAGATTGAGTGCGCTGATTGCATTGCCCGAAGGAATCGCCCCATCATGGAATTCTTTTTTATGAATGAAGAGGGTCTTGTCGTTAGGATCACCGGAAAAATAGCCCCCTTCCTTCTCGGAGTCCCAAAAGTGTTTGTCTTGGGTTTGCTGGAGGGTTTTTGCCCATTCAATCCACTTCCCATCAAAATCCGATTCATAAAGAGTCAGCAGTCCATAGATCAAAAAAGCGTAATCATCCAAAGTCCCTAAGAATTTGCTATCTCCTTCTCGATAACGCCGCAGAAGTTTTCCATCTTTGAAAAGATTCTGTTTGATAAACGCTGCACTTTTTTGGGCGGCCTTCAGATAGCTCTCGTTGCCAAGTACTTGGTAGCCCTTGGCAAAAGCCGCGATCATGAGGCCATTCCAGGAAGTTAAAACCTTGTCGTCTTTGTGGGGTGGGGTTGCTTGGTGCCGCTCTTCGGCACTCAAGGCATAGTATTCTCCTTCTTTGTCAACCTCTCCCGCATCTTGGGCCGAATAAAACCCTCCTTCAGGATGGGTCATTTCACGCAGCACATAATCGAGAGTTTCTTCGGCAACGTTTTTGTAGAGTTCTTTTTTGGTTACTTGATAGGCCTCCAAATAAGTCCAGACCAACAGGGCGTTGTCGTAGAGCATCTTCTCAAAATGTGGGACTTCCCATCTTTCATCGGTTGAATAGCGGTGAAAACCGCCGCCAATATGGTCATAGATTCCACCTTGTGCCATCGCATCCAGTGTCTTTGTGACCATGTTCAAGGCCTCTTCGTTTCCGGTGCGACGGTTGATTCGAAGCAAAAGAGAAAGGGCTTTTGAAGGTGGAAATTTAGGTGCTCCACCAAAGCCGCCATAGGCGTGATCAAAGCTTTGTTGAAATTGTTTGAAAGCTTTTTGAAGGAGCTCATTTCCCCTCTCCCCAACCCTCTCCCACAGAGGAGAGAGGGAATCTCCTCCCCCCTTGTGGGGGAGGACTGAGGAGGGGGGAGATTGCAATTGTTCGGTGATTTTGTTCGCCGATTCCAAAATTTTTTCAGGTTCCTTTTGCCAAACAGACTGAGTATTGGAAAGAAGTTGCAAAAATTGGGCACGCCAAAAAAACGTGCCACCATAAAACGGTTTCAAGTCCGGGGTTAGAAAGACACTCATGGGCCAACCCCCCTGCCCCGTCATCGCCACCACCGCATCCATATAGATTTGATCAACATCGGGATGCTCTTCTCGATCCACTTTGATACTGATAAAATCTTTATTTAAGACATCCGCCACTTCCTGGAGTTCAAAAGAATCCTTTTCCATCATGTGGCACCAGTAACAGGTGGAATAACCAATGGAGAGAAAGATAATTTTATTTCCCTTTTTAGCTGCTTGAAAAGCCTCATCCCCCCAGGCAAACCAATTCACAGGATTATCCTTATGTTGGAGCAAATACGGGCTTTTTTCCTTTCCCAGGCGATTATATTTTTTTTGGTCCATAGTCCTTAGTCCATAGTCCTTAGTCCACTCAGTGGGCCTCGGCCCAGGTTGATCCGACACCACAATCCACAACAAGAGGGACATCAAGAAGATGAGCCTTTTCCATTTCTCCCTTAACAAAATCTTGAACGGGCTCGATGTCCTCCTTTGGAACTTCAAAAACCAGTTCGTCATGAACTTGTAAAATCATTTTGGCCCTTGGGGAAATCTTCTCAAGCCCCCGATCAATTTCAATCATCGCCTTTTTAATGATATCGGCCGCAGAGCCTTGAAAAACGGTGTTGAAAGCCATTCTTTCCGCATTAAGTTTGACATTAATATTGCGACTCAAAATATCGGGGATAAAACGTCTTCTGCCCATGATGGTTTGAACAAAACCTTTATGTCTACATTCTCCAAGTATTTTCTCTTTAAATACATATACTTTACTATATTTTTTAAAGTAATTCTCGATGTATTTTTGGGCCTCCCCCACTTCGATTTTTAATTGTTGGGATAAGCCGTAGGGGGTTTGACCGTAAATGGTGGCAAAGTTGACTGTTTTGCCAACCCCTCTTTGTACCTCTGTTACTTTTTTGAGGTCGACTCCAAAAAGGACTGCGGCGGTTTGGCGGTGGACATCTTGGCCTTCCATAAAGGCTTCCATCAAGGCTTCGTCCTTGGCATAGTGGGCTAGGATTCTCAACTCAATTTGGGAATAATCGGCGGAAAGCAAGACAAATCCTGGCTCAGCAATAAATGCTGTTCTAATTTTTCTCCCCTCTTCTGTTCGAATCGGAATATTTTGAAGGTTAGGATCGGAGCTTGAAAGTCTTCCCGTGGCGGCAACCGTTTGGTTAAACGAAGTATGGATTCTACCTGTTTGGGGATGGATTAATGCCTGTAGGGCATCGGTATAGGTCGATTTCAGTTTGGATAGGGAGCGATACGATAAAATAAGGGCAGGCAACGGATGTGCGAGGACCAACTCTTCCAAGACCTCTTGGCTGGTAGAATAACCGGTTTTGGTCTTTTTGCCGCTAACAAGGCTCAGTCTTCCAAACAAAACTTCGCCCAGTTGCTTCGGAGAATTGATGTTAAAAGGTCCCTTGGAAATTTCGTAAATCTGTTTTTCCAATTTTTTGAGTTCTTGATCAAACTCTTGAGATAATTTTTTGAGAATGTTTGCATCAACTTTCACCCCACCCATTTCCATTTTTAACAGCACTGCCATTAAAGGCATCTCCAGCCCTTGAAAAAGAATCATTAAATTTTCTTTTTCCAATTCCTTCATGAAAATTTGAGCTAGTTGCCAGGTGCAGTCGGCATCTTCGGCGGCATAATCGCGGGCAACCTCTAGGGGAACCTCTGCAAATGATTTTTGTTTTGAGCCCTTTCCTGTGACCTCTTCGTAGCGAATGGTTCGGTGATCCAAATGCTGTTGGGCCAAATCATCCAGATTATGGGGGCCTGCCGGATTCAATAAATAAGAGGCAATCATGGTGTCACAAAAAATGTTTTGAACGTCGAAGCCCAATCGTTTTAAGATTGCCCAGTCATATTTAAAATTTTGACCTACTTTTGGAATTTGGGGATCGGCAAGAATGGGTTTCAAGAAGGCACTGACCTTCTCAAGAGAAATTTGTTTAGGTGTATCAAGCCCAATATGACCCACGGGAATATAGACCGCCTCCCCTTTTGCCCAGCTTAAACTGAAACCGACCACTTCTGCCTTCATGACATCCAAAGAAGTAGTTTCCAAATCGACAGCAAGTATCGGTTTTTGCTTTTCAAGTTTCGCAACAAGGTTTTTCAATTCCTCTTCTGCCAAGATCAACTGATAACCTTTTTTTGAGAGAGTTTCTTTGGGAACCAAATCGGAGAGGAGTCGGGAAAATTCCAACTCTCTAAATAATCGATGACAAGCCTCCATGTTTAAAGAACGATAGCGCAACATTTCCTCATCCCATTTCAGGGGAACGTCCGTGTGTAGGGTTGCCAGTTTTTTTGAAAGCCTTGCTTTCTCGACATTTTTTTCTATATTTTCTTTTAGCTTGCCGGTTAGTTTGTCGACATTTTTTAAAACCCCCTCCAGATCGCCATATTCTTGAATCAATTTGCTGGCCGTTTTGGGACCCACCCCCGGAACACCGGGAATATTGTCGGAGGCATCACCTGCCAAGCCCATCCAGTCCGCAATTTTTTCAGGTCCCACACCAAAACGTTCGATAACATCTTTGATCTCATAATGTTTTTCTTTCATCGTGTCCCACATTTTGATCGGACCTCCTACCAATTGCATTAAATCTTTGTCGCCGGAAATGACGGTGACTTCAAAACCTTTCTCCTTTGCTTTTTTTACCATGGTTGCAATCACGTCGTCGGCTTCAAAACCAGGCTTGGCAAGCATCGGAACATTCAAAGCCTCAACCACTTTGGGAATATATTCAAATTGTGGCACTAGGTCATCGGGCGGTTCTTTGCGGTTCGCTTTATATTGATCATACATTTTGTCACGGAAGGTCGCTTCTTTTGTGTCGAAAATAATCGCCCAGTATTCGGGTTTCACATCCTTGGCGAGCTTCAAAAGCATCTGTGTGAAACCATAGATAGCATTGGTGGGAAGGCCTTTCGATGTGGATAAAGGTCGGACGGCATAGTAGCCTCGAAAAATATACCCCGCCCCATCAATCAGATAAAGATGTTTAGGAGAGCTCATGGATAAGTTGGCGGGCTTGCTCCGCCACCTGGCGAGCAAAGTAGGTAATAATGATGTCGGCGCCGGCGCGTTTGATGGCGGTCAGGGATTCTAGGATGGCTGCTTTTTCTTTGAGCATCACATATTCTCCACTCACCTGATAGGCGGCGATGGGGAGATCGAATCGCTCTTTGGCCTTTGCAATGATATCGAGATAGGGCAAAGCTGGTTTGACCATCACAATGTCGGCCCCCTCTTCAATGTCGAGAGCTATTTCGCGC
This sequence comes from Deltaproteobacteria bacterium RIFCSPHIGHO2_01_FULL_43_49, assembly GCA_001798075.1. GTDB lineage: Bacteria > UBA10199 > UBA10199 > SPLOWO2-01-44-7 > SPLOWO2-01-44-7 > SPLOWO2-01-44-7. The sequence continues at coordinate 141,889 of MGRG01000014.1, forward strand.
AGGGCTTCCTTCGCATTGGTGGGGTTGAGTTGATAGCTCTTGCGATCCCCAAAGTTTGGGGCGGAATGAGCCGCATCGCGAAAGGGCCCATAAAAAGCACTAGAATATTTGGCGGCATAGCTCATGATCGGTGTCATGGAAAATCCACCCTCATCCAAAAATTTGCGGATGACTTTGATGCGGCCATCGAGCATGTCGGAGGGGGCAATCATATCGGCACCGGCTTCGGCGTGTCGCAGGGCCATTTGTACCAGCACTTCCAGGCTGGCATCATTTTGAATCTCTCCTTTGGAATCGACCAATCCGCAATGGCCATGATCGGTGTAGGCGCACAAACAGACATCGCTCATCACCACAAAATCAGGTTTTGCATCTTTGACGGCGGCAATGGCTTGAGCAACTAAAGAATCCTTTTTGGTTGCTTCGCTTGCGTGGGGGTCCTTTTTAGTAGGGACTCCAAAAATCAAAATTCCCCCTATTTTTTCTTCATGTAATTTCTTAACTTCTTTGGCTAACTGATCGACGGAATAGCGATATTGCCCTGGCATTGAAGAAATCGGTTCTACGATGTTGTGGCCTTCCACCACAAACGTGGGCCAAACCAGTTGCGCTGGATTCAAATGGGTCTCTTGGACCAAACGTCTTATTTGGGGTGTAAGTCTTAGTCTTCTTAAACGGGTTTGGGGAAACATTTGAGGATGTCCCCTACCACATAAAGAGATCCGGTGGCAACAGCCAAGTCGGAGGGAGTCATTTGAGAGACAAGTGTTTTCAAGGCCTTAGCAGGACTTTCTTCAAAAACCTCAACCGGTTTGCCAAATTCTTTTAGATGGTTTGCAAGTTCTTGAGCTGGCAGTCCTCTTTCAGAGGGTGGAGTGACACAGACAAAGCGCTTTGCAACAGGCGCGAGGGGAGCAAACATTTCTACCCAATTTTTATCTTTCAGGGCACCGACCAGAAAGTTAATTTTTCTTTCAGGATACGTTGCGACTAAATATTGTGCCAAACTTTCCAGGGCCGCTATATTGTGAGCCCCATCCAAAAGAATGGTCGGTTTTTCACAGATTGTTTGCAGTCTTCCTTCCCACTCGGTTTTTGCCAACGCGTTTGGGGCAATCGATTCAACCAGGTCTTCGATCAGTAAAACTTTGGCGGCCTCCAAGGCACAGGCTGCATTTGTTTTTTGATACTCCCCTTTCAAATTTAATGGAAAGTCGATGGTTTCGGGATCGGCCCACTTGAGTTCGACACCCAGTTTTTGACACGATTCTTCAATGACCAAAGCGGCCTCTTCAACTTGCGGGGCGCTGACCACCGTCATTTCTGGTTTTACGATGCCACATTTTTCCAACGCAATCTTTGTGACGGAGTCGCCGAGATAGATTTGATGGTCCAGTGTGATGGGGGTGAGAATCGCCACCTGGGGCTTTAAAATATTGGTAGCGTCGAGGCGACCGCCTAAGCCTGTTTCCACAATCGCAATATCGATTCCCATTTTTGAAAAATATTCAAAACCAACGAGTGTGGTCATTTCAAAATAACTTAAGTATTCTTCTTCGGGGAGCAACGCCCTTATGTTTTTAATGAGTTCTGTCAACGCTTCCCAAGAAATATTTTCCCGATTGATTTGAATCCGTTCGCGGACATCAACAAGATGGGGTGAGGTGATCAAACCGGTTTTATAACCGGCCGCCTGTAAAATAGAGCTTAGAAAAGCGGCTGTTGACCCTTTTCCATTTGTCCCCGCAATATGAACGCTTGCATAGGTTTCCTGCGGGTTGTTGAAAAGCAAGCAGGCTTCCCGCATGGCTTCGAGATTCAATCGAAAATCTTTTCGGATCAGCCTTTCAAGATAATGGATCGTTTCGTGTTCCATATGGCTATCGTTAAGTGGCGGGTGGCCCGGAGTGTTTGTCGTGGGGTTTAGTTAGGGGCCCCCACGAAAACACGGAGGGACAGGACCCGCCACTTAACTATTTTACCTTTAAAACAACCAAGGTGGTGTCGTCTTGGCCGGCGTCAGTATGGATGAAGTGGCGCCACGATTTCAAGAGATAATCAAGGGCGGCTTGAGCGCTCATGGAAGCACACTCCTGCGCCACTTCAAGAAGCCGTTTGCTTCCAAATCGCCTTCCTTCGGGTGAGGCGGCCTCGGTCAATCCATCGGTGTATAAAATAAGCATATCTTCCGATTCTAATTGGCAAGTCTTTTCGTGAAAGTTCAAGTTTTCTTCAATGCCTAAAAGAGAATCTTGTGTCATGAGCCATTCGGCGGTTTTCTTTTTAGCCCGCCACAGTAAAGGAGGATTTTGCCCCGCATTCGTAAACAGGAGGGTTTTTGTTTTTAGTTGATAAGAGGCGTAAAAAAACGAAATAAACTGTTCGGATTGGAGAAGATCGCTAAAAAGAACTTGATTGATTGCTTGAACTATTTTGGCCGGTGATTCTCTTTTTTGAATTTCTAGTTTTAGGCAAGAGCGAAAAGCGCTAGCCAACAGAGCACCGCCGACACTGTGTCCGGAAACATCGGCAATCGCCAAGGCCAGACAATTTTCCGGCAACACCAAAAAGTCATAATAATCGGCCCCCACTCGGCTTGCCGGAATTAATTGTCCAGCCAGTTCCACCCCTTCTATTTTTGGAGGTTTTTGTGGGAGTAATCGTTGTTGGATGTCACGGGCTACTTCTAATTCAAGTTGCGCTTGCTCAGCGCTTTTGAGTTGTTCTGCCAGATCACAAAGATGCATGTAGGAGGCGACTTGGTTGGATAAAGTAGATAATAATTTTAAATCTTCTTGAGTGAACGGTTCCCCCGATTTTTTATCGGTGAGATTAATTACCCCCACTGGGACCTGCCCCATTTTCATCGGAAAGGAGGTAACAGGCGAGATCATGAAAGAGTGTGTTTTGTAACGAGGGCTCCCTTTTAAGTTTTTGATTAAGATCGACTTTCCTTCTTGAAAAACCCTGCCACTTTGTCCTTCCCCCACCGGTATTTCAACACTCTTCCAGACTTCCGGTTCAATTCCCCTTGCCGCCACAATCTTGAGCATTCGGGATTTGGGGTCATAACGCATGATGGAGGCTCGTTCGACACCCATGGTATTTACAATTTCGTCTAAAATAATATCGTAGACTTCCGCGAGGCTTGCTGCCTGCGTGATGACCCTCGAGAGTCTATGAAAAATTTCTAAAGGTTCTTTAGCCATGATGAATTTGTGCCTCAAAAATATGCAAATCTTTTTTGCGATGATTAGTCATGCGGTCCGCCTTTGCCCGAATCAAGGTAAGACCGCGCCCATGTGTTTGCCATTTGTTTTTTTGTTCTTTTAAAGCTTGGAGGTTAAAGCCCTTTCCGCTGTCGACTATGCGAATGGCAGTTTTTTTAGAGTGGAAGTGTAAGTCGATATCGATCCATTTTTCTTTTTTGCCCTTATGTCCATGGATGACCGCATTGCTAAAGGCTTCCACTAATATTTGTGTCAGATCAAACGCGTTGTCTATTTTGAACGCTTTGAAAATTTTGGTTAGAAAAATGAGATACTGAAAATCGCTTAAAGTTTGGAACTTCAATCTAAAGTTTTTTCTTTTCATGAAAATCGCTCAACGGCTGTTTTTAAATCATTTGAAATCTCGAAGAGATGATGTAGCCGCGTGATTTCAAAAACACTGCGAACCTCTTGGTTTAAGCCAGAGACTTTGAGATCCCCTTTTTGGGTTCTGACCCTTCTCAAAAGTGAAATCATGGCACCGAGCCCCATACTGTCGACAAAATCGAGGTGAGAACAGTCAAGAACGATGCGGTGGCATCCTTCTTCAACCAATTTGTAAGCAGTCTTTTTGAAAGAGGCAACCGAATCGGCATCCAGGTTTCCTTTGACGTGTAAGATTGTCACCCCATCCGCTTTTTTCGTCTCAATTTGCATAACCCCTCCTTGGCGTTGGAGCAAACGGGTCCTGTCCCTCCGTGTTTTCGTGGGGGCCCCTAACTAAACCCCACGACAAACACTCCGGGCCACCCCTTTGCTCCAAAACCCCTCCGCTCCAATCATTTTGTTTTGGAAATCGCGCAAGGGTGGGAGTGGGGGTGGGCAAAACATCTGTGCGGGAACGAGGGCGTATTGAGTCAACAAAAATCATATTCGTTTCTGCAGATAGAGCTGACGGCAGGCAAGATACTATCTGCATCCTTTGAAACGAAATGATTTTTTTGACGAGATAGCCCGAAGTGGAGCACGGTTTTGAACATCCCCACTCCTGACCGAAAGCGATTTCCACAATTTTTTTATGCCCTAATTCCATATTGTTTAATTTTGCGATACAATGTCGCCTGTCCAATTTTCAAACATCTTGCCGCCTGGGCAACATTGCCCGTGCAGGCCTTCAATGCCGCTTCGATGGCGTAGCGCTCCACCAAGGTTAACGGTAAAACCTTGCCTTGTTCCGGCTTTTCTGTTGCTGGCATCGGTGGTGCTGTCACAGGAGCTGTTGTTGAAGGTTGCTGCAATATTTGTGGCAAGTATTGTCGTTTAATTTTTGTGTCATTGTGTAACACGACAGCCCGTTCAATTGCATTTTCTAGCTCTCGAATGTTTCCTGGCCAATCGTAGGCAACCAACGCCTCCATAGCATCCGGCATAAAATCCAAAAAAATCTTTTCATTTTTATGAGAATATTTTTCGAGAAAGTGTTTGGCTAAAAGTGGGATATCTTCTTTTCTTTCTCGGAGTGGTGGAAGTTGAATGGCCACCACGTTGAGCCGATAATAGAGATCTTCACGAAATTTATTTTGACTGACGGCTTGAGCAAGGTCGCGGTTTGTTGCCGCAATGATGCGAACATCGACTTTAATCGATTCGTTTCCGCCAACCCGCATGAATTGTCTCTCCTGCAAGAAGCGAAGCAGTTTTACCTGCAATGAAGGATCCATTTCACTGATTTCATCCAAGAAAATGGTCCCACCATCGGCCCTTTCGCAGCAACCGATGTAGCGCCGATCTGCACCTGTGTAAGCCCCTCTTTCATGCCCAAAGAGTTCGTTTTCCAAAAGCTCTCTAGGAATCGCTCCACAATTAATATCGATGAAACGTCTTCCACTTCTGGGACTTAAGCGGTGGGTTGCTTTAGCGACGAGTTCTTTGCCTGTACCCGATTCCCCCAGGATTAAAACCGTTGAATTGGTCTTGGCAACATTTTGAATCGTTTGAAACATGCTTTGTATGCTAGGGGATGTTCCAATCATCTCATCGAGTTTTGTGGTGAGCCCCAATTGATTTTCGAGGAGAAAGACCCGCTTGGTTAGTTTGTAGAGTCGCATGGCGTTTGCAATCGACATTTGGAGTCTCGCCCCATCGATTGGAAAATGGAAGTATTCATAAACACCCATTTTCATAAGGCGTACTACCTCCGGGACCTCTTTGGAATGGCTCACGACAATCACTGGAAGGTTGTCATCATATTGTTTGATCCCTTCGAGGATGCTCCCGTCCAATTTTTTGGGATCTTCCACCAAGAGCATGACACACTCCGGTGACTCGACAGGGAGTTTGTTGCTCATTGACTCCAGCGACGTCGACCGAATGTCCATCTTAAGACCGCTTAAGGATTTGCGTAAACTGGAGGCGAGTGCTTTGTTTTCGGCCGCAATGATCAAGACACTGTTATTATTTTTTGTGAGTGTTGTTCGCATTATGCTTATATTCGGCTATGTCTATGCTGTATCGTTTAACGATTTTTTTAAAGTTGGAGCGATCCATACCGGCCCGGTCCGAAGCGATCGAAATATTTCCCGAGGTCTGTTTGAGTAAGCTCGCAAGATAGGTCCGATTAAAAGAGGCCAAGGCCCTATCTTTTGCCTCTTGATAAGGATATTGCGTCAGGTCTTTCCCTCCCAGCTCTTCCGTTAGATAGAACGATTCTCCTAGAATGTGTGATGGAAGATCTTTCGCATGGATGGTGTCACCCACGACCAACACTGCGGCCCTTTCAATAACATTTTCTAACTCCCGCACATTGCCAACCCAATTGTAGTTTTGAAGGGTCTGCAAGACATCGACAGAAATTTTATCAACCTTTTTGCTCAACCGTTTGTTGTGTTTTTGTAAAAAGTAATAGGCCAAAAGGGAAATATCTTCGGCCCTCTCTCTTAACGGAGGGAGCGTAATGTTAATGACATTGAGACGATAATAAAGATCTTCACGGAAACGCCCCTCTTTGGTCAATTGTGTCAGATCTTTGTTCGTCGCGGCCAAAATGCGCACATCAACTTTGCGTGGCTGATTGACTCCAACGCCTCTGACCTCTCCTTCTTGAAGCACACGGAGTATTTTGACCTGAAGCGAAGAAGGAAGTTCTCCGATTTCGTCCAAGAAGATGGTTCCTGTGTCGGCTTCTTCAAAAAGTCCTTTTTTGTCAGCCACCGCACCGGTAAAAGAGCCTTTTTTGTGTCCGAAAAGTTCCGATTCCAAAAGTTGTTCTGGGATCGCGGCACAATTGATCACCACAAACGGTTTCCCTTTTCTGTTAGAGCGATGGTGAACGGCACTGGCGACCAATTCTTTGCCGGTTCCCGATTCTCCGGTGATTAAAATCGTGGAGCTAGTAGGCGCAATGCTTTCAATGAGACGATAGACCTCCTGCATTTTGGGGCTCTTGCCCACAATATCTTCAAATTCATATTGATCCTGCGAGTTTCTTTCCAGTTGCTTGATTTTGTGAACCAGTTGGTAGCGTTCTCTGGCTTTTTCTACGAGGGAAGCGACTTTCCGGATATCATCGAACGGTTTCGTTAAATAATCATAAGCCCCCATTTTGATCGCCTGGACGGCTGTTTCCACCGCTCCAACACCGGTCATCATGATGACTTCTGTCAGGAAATGGTTTGCTTTGAGATATTCCAACAGTTGCATTCCGCTGAAACCGGGTAATTTGATATCAACCAAAGCGACTTCAAAGACTTCCCGGTTGAGAATTTCGATGGCATCGACGCCATTTTTTGCTAAACGATAGGCCCAATTGTTTTCTTTAGCCAGACGCTCCAACACCTTGCCCATCGATTCGTCGTCTTCGACAATCAATAATTCCAGACTTTTATACATAATGGATCTCCTCTTTTAATTTTCATGTTTGGCAATGACCTTTTCCAACCCCTTTTTTTTGATTTTTTCCACCAAGGTTGTCCGGTTGAGTTTCAACAATGTTGCCGCTTTATTTTTGTTCCAACCTGTTTTTTGCAGCGCTTTGAGAATGAGCTCATTTTCAAAAGCAGAGAGGGCATGCCTTAAGGAAAGTCCCGTATCGGGAATGTTGACTTGAGTATTGCCTTTATGCGCCGTTTTGTAGCCCCGAATTTTTTCCGGAAGGTCCTTCTCCTCAATCTCCCCCTTTGATTTCAAAATCACCAAACTCTCCATTAAATTTTCTAATTCACGTATGTTACCTGGCCATGGGTAATGAGAAAAAATCTGTCTTGCTTTGTCCGAAACACCGCTCACCTCTTTGTTACTTTCCTTATTATATTTCTGGATGAAGTGCGAACTCAGCAACGGGATGTCTTCCATGCGTTCTCTCAATGCAGGAACCTGAATTGGGATGACGTGTAATCGATAATAAAGGTCTTCTCGAAAGCGTCCTTTCTTCACCGCTTCCTCCAGATTTTGATTGGTAGCGGCAAGGATCCTGACATCCACTTCTTCTGTTTGGGTCGAGCCGACCGGTTCATATTTTCTCTCCTGCAAGACTCGCAATAGCTTGACCTGTAGTTTGGGACTCATGTCCCCTATTTCATCTAAAAAAATAGTTCCCCCATTGGCTGCTTTGAAACGACCTTCCTTGGTGGCGATGGCTCCCGTGAAAGAGCCCTTCATATGTCCAAAAAGTTCCGTTTCCAAAAGCTCTTCTGGAATGGCCGCGCAGTTAACAGTGACCAACGGTTTGTCTTTGCGTCTGCTATTGTAGTGAATAGCTTTGGCGATCAGCTCTTTTCCAGTTCCACTTTCTCCTAAGATTAAAATCGTGCTGTCGGTGTCGGCCACTTTTTCGACCAATTCAAAAACAGATTGGATGGCGTCACTTTTACCGATAATACTGTCGAAGCGATATTTCTCGTGTAATTGTTTTCTTAAAGCTTTGTTCTCTGATCTTAATTCTTTATGTTCCAGGGCTGTTTTGACAAGCGTTGCGATATCTTCCAGTTCAAAGGGTTTGGTTAAATAATGATAAGCGCCTACTTTCATCGCTTCCACCGCGCTGGTGATGGTGCCAAAACCGGTCAAGACAATGGCAACCGTTTCGGGTGCCATGATCTTCATTTGTCGAATGAAACTAATGCCGTCTAACTTGGGCATCACCAAATCGACCAAAGCAAGGTCGATCGGATTTCTCTCTAAAATTTTTAAACCCTCTTCTCCATCGCCGGCGGCAAAGACTTTATAGCCCATCTCGCCCAGGAATTTTTCGAGAGCACGACGAATGGTAATTTCATCGTCGACGATCAAAATATGTTGCATAAACTCTCCTTAGGTTTAAGTTGTGGCAGCCGGGAAACGGATTCTAAAATTAGAACCCTTGCCGACTTCCGAATCGACTTCAATGTGTCCATTATTTTCCTTTACGATACGATAGCTAATTGACAAGCCCAGCCCCGTTCCTTTGCCCGGATCTTTTGTCGTAAAAAAAGGCTCAAAAATTCTTGTCTGTATCTCTTTGGGGATTCCACAACCGGTATCTTTCAATTCCACCACCACTTCTTTGGCTTCCTTATCGAAGAGTGTTTGAATGATCAGTTTGCCGCCATGAGGCATTGCGTGGCAGGCATTGGTCATGAGATTTAAGAAGACTTGTTGCAAACGGTTGGGGACCGCCATCACTTGTGGCAGATTGGATTCCAAGTTAAAATTGACATCAATGTTGAGCGATCTAATTTCCATTTGAATGAACGGAATGACTTTTTCAAAAAGGGCATTGACCGAAACCAGACATTTTTCTTTTTCCTTTGAGATTCGTGAGAAATCGAGAAGCTCTTGGACAATTTTCTTGCAACGTGTCGCAGCCCTTTCAATTTCTAAAAGATCCTCATAGGTTTCCGACTGCTTATCTAATCTTTTGAGCAACAGTTGGGTGAAGGCCAAAATGCCTCCTAATGGATTGTTGACTTCATGAGCAACACCGCCGGCCAACATGCCAATTGCTGCCATTTTTTCTTGCTGGATGACTTCTTGTTTGAGGCGTAATTCTTCGGTGACGTTACGATAATACATGACGGCCGAGGTCAAATCTCCTTTTTCATCAAAGAAGGGATAAGCGTGGGCTTCAAAATCGTGAGATTTAATTTTGTTCCCCAATAGGGCGAACCGACCCTCTCCCTTTTCAAGGGTTTTAGTTAGGGGGCAATTTTCACACGGTTGGTGACGACCTGCAAAGACTTCAAAACATTTTTTGCCGGCAACTCTTGTAATTTCCTCTCCTCCCACTTTGGCAACGGTTAGATTGGCGCGGTCTACATTATAGTTTTTTGTGACAATCATCACCGGATCGGCGATGGCATCGAAGGTCGATTCCCAGGTATATTTCCCTCGGGAAATGACACCGACCAATTGCTCGAGTTCTTGCAGGCGTTTAAAAAGGTCTTTGCATAGAATGGTTAGTTCCGGTTTGCTTAAGCGATTTAAGGGAGGTTGCTTCGTCGGTTCTTCTTGACTGAAATGGGGAATAGCCACGCACTTAAGGGTATCGGAATTTTGACACCAGGGGAAGTAGATTTTAACCTACTGAAGCTAACTATTTAAAATTACTTATCTATATTATATGTAAAAAATAACCCTGACGGAATTTTGACACCCCCAATCACTACAAATTCTAATATCTAAATACTAAACAAATCCAAAATTCCAATTCTCTAAATTCCAAACAGTTTTGAACATTGGGATTTGGGGCATTGGAATTTGTTTAGGATTTCGTATTTCGGATTTAGAATTTGTAGTTAATGGATTTTCCTGTGCTTAGGTTTTTTCCCTTGGCAATCAATGAGATACAAGATAGTTCCTTCTCCCATGTCACAATATAAAGAGGCTGGCGTTGATATTAATGAGGGAGATCAATTTGTTGATGAGATCAGCACATTGGTAAAAAAAACACGCCGCCCGGAAGTTTTGGCCGATGTGGGTGGGTTTGCCGGCCTTTTCGAACTTAAAAAATACAAAAACCCCGTTTTGGTTTCCTCCACCGATGGTGTGGGGACCAAGGTCATTCTCGCGAATCAATTAAAAAGATGGGACGGCATTGGTATCGATTGTGTGGCGATGTGTGTCAATGACATCGGTTGTTTCGGCGCAGAGCCCCTCTTTTTTCTCGATTACCTCGCCCAAGCCAAGCTCGATCGAATTATTTTAAAAGAAATTGTTAAGGGAATGGCGCTAGCTTGTGAAGAAGTGGGTTGTGCCCTACTCGGTGGCGAGACAGCAGAAATGCCCGGCGTCTATCCACCCGGAGAATTCGATTGCGCCGGTTTTACAGTGGGTGTGGTTGAAAAAGAAGCAATCATTGATGGAAAAAATATCATTGTGGGTGACGTGGTGATTGGTGTGGCCTCCAGCGGTTTTCATAGCAATGGTTTTAGTCTGATTCGAAAAATCGTTAAGGATAAAAATTTAGATCTCAATAAATGGGGTGAAATTTTATTGACCCCCACAAAACTCTACACACCACTGATCTTAGAATTTAAAAAATCGATTAGACTTAAGGGAATTGCCCATATCACGGGTGGAGGGCTCATCGAAAATCCACCTCGCATTTTGCCCAAAAACACTTCACTAGAATTAGTCAAAAGAAGTTGGCCAGTCCCCTCCTTCATGGAGGACTTTCGTCAATGGGGCAATTTGGATGACGAAGAGTTTTATCGAGTGTTTAATGCCGGCATCGGTTTGGTTTTGGTGGTTGCCTCTAAAGATGAAAAAGCTGTCTTAGAAAAAATAGCTTCCAAAGGTGAAAAGGCTTGGATGATTGGTCGAGTCGTCAAAGGAAACAACGAGTGCCGCATCGTCAAAAATTAAAATTGGGAGTTTTAGTTTCCGGTAACGGAACTAATTTGCAAGCCATTATAGAAGCTTGTGAGGAGGGCCATATTGATGCGCGCGTAGACGTTGTCATCAGCAATAATCCGGATGCCTTTGCCCTTGAGCGGGCCAAAAAACACAACATCGCAACGGCTGTCGTTTCCAAAGAAAACAGTGAATCCAAAATCATCGAGATCCTCAAACAACATCAGGTAGAATTAGTCTGTCTGGCCGGTTTTATGAAACTTCTCTCGACACAATTTGTGAGAGAGTTTCCCCAAAAAATCATTAATATCCACCCCGCCCTGCTTCCCTCCTTTCCAGGACTTCATGCCCAACAAAGGGCCTTGGATGCTGGAGTGAAGTTTACAGGGGCTACTGTTCATTTTGTGGACGAAGGCTGCGACACAGGACCCATCATTGTGCAGGCAACGGTTCCTGTACTCCATGATGATACGATAGAGACATTGAAAGAAAGAATTTTGAAAGAAGAACACAAGATTTATCCGGAGGCGATTCAGCTTATCGCAACTCAACGCTTGAAAATTGTCGGCCGTCGTGTCATTTTCGCCTAGGTTCAACAAGAATGAAAAAGTAGTGGGTGGCCCGTAGTGTTTGTCGTGGGGTTTAGTTAGGGGCCCCCACGAAAACACGGAGGGACAGGACCTACTACTTTTTCAATAGGGAGGCACTCTATGCGAAAAATTGCACTACTGGGGTTTGTGGCGTTATTGCTTCTAGCAGGGGAGGTTTTTGCTCAAGAAAAGTCCAATCCTGTCAATGCGGCGGGAAATTTCACAATTGGAATTGGGCCGATTGGGAACATCTATTTGACCGACAGACGGCCCGATCTTTCTCCTGGCATTGGTGCCTTGGTCTATTTTGATTATCGCTGGTCACCGGAACTCTCCACGACCGCAACGGTGATGATGCTGGTACAAGGCGGAACAGGAGCCGATCGAGGGGAAAATAATGTCGTCTTTTTGGGTATCCCCACTTTTGATGTGAAATATTATTTTATGAAAAATCCTTCACATTGGGATCCTTATGCCGCTGTCGGTGTTGGATATTATGCCGTGACGGCAGGCTCCAGAAATCGGGGAGTTGCTTCTGGGTTGGGGGCTCAAATCGGGGGTGGTCTCGATTACTACCTGACTTCCAAAATTTCTTTGGGGGTGGCCACCACTTTTCGCTCCGTGGCTCTACTTGGAAGCGGTTCCACCGGAAGCTTTCCACTCTCCTTCTTGGGTAACTTTGGCTTCCATTTTTAAACCGGACATTTCCAATTCGGGATCGAAACAGGAGCGACACCTCGCTTCATAATGTTTTTCGGCTCCAACAACGACCTGATCCGTTTCACGCGTGAGGCGTTGCGATTTGGTTGCTTCCCCGCCACAGACCATGCAAACCGCCTTTAGTTTGGCGGCGTCATCCGCAATGGCAAGCAGTTGAGGCATTGGCCCAAAAGGTTGGCCCAGATAGTCTTGATCGAGCCCTGCGACAATGACCCTTAAACCTCTGTTGGCCAATTTTTCGCAGACTTCAACGAGCTCTTCACTAAAAAACTGGACTTCATCAATACCAATAACTCGTGTGTTATCGATTAACTGCTCAAGTATTTCTTTAGGTTCCCGAATCGGAGTGCAGGCAAATTTCTGTTCGGTATGTGAGGTGATACATTCTGTTTCATAGCGGTTATCGACAGCCGGTTTAAAAATTTGGACCTTCTGTTTTGCAATTTTGGCCAGTCGGAGTCTGCGAATCAACTCTTCTGTTTTCCCGGAAAACATTGGGCCGCAAACGACTTCGATCGCACCCGAACCGATTGCTTTGCGATGATGAATCATATCAACCTCCTTGAGCCAGCAACTTCATTGCCTCTAAACCCGTTTCAATGCAATGCTTTTCCGCACGTTTCATCGTTTGATTATCGATAAACCGATTTGCATGTCTGTTTGCATAAACCGCGCAAACGGCCCCTGCCCTGCAACCCATGAGACTGGACAAGACCAGCAGGCACGAAGTTTCCATTTCCATATTGATGACATTCATCTTTTCTAATTTTTTGGGAAGGTCGGGGTCGAGTGATGCAAAACCGGGAACCGTTCTCCCCTGCGCTCCATAAAAACCAGGCGCGGTAGCCGTAATACCAACGTGATGGCGAACTTTTAATCCCTTGGCTGCTTGAACTAGGGCCGAAACAATTTCATAATGGGCAACGGCGGGATAACCGTCGCAGACAAAAAAACTTGTGGTGTTTTCAAGCCTCACAGCCCCTGTGGAAACAACCAAATCTCCTATTTCCATTCCCTTTTTTAAGCCTCCGCAAGAGCCGATTCGAATAAACGTCGGCTGTTTCACAATTTGAGAAATTTCGACCAGTGCAATCTCGGTATTGTCGGGACCAATGCCGGTTGACATAACCGAAATGGGAATTCCCTCATAGGTTCCTGTCACCGTGACATACTCGCGATGTGACTTGGCCGCCTTCTTTTTCTTAAAGTATTTTGCAACTTTTTGAACGCGGCCTGGATCGCCACAGAGCAAGATGTATGGGGCCAAATCGCCAGGCCCAAGCCCGATATGATATTGTTTGCCCGTTTTTGTTTGCACCCGCTCTGCAGAGTGATATTGAGCCATGGGCTTTTTCAAATAGAATAGATGCTGACTTTACTCAAGAACAAATCTTCTTTGATTTGGGAATCGCTTTCGGACAAGGATGGAATGGCAGGTCCTGAAACACTCCGGGCCACCCACCATTCCACTGATCACCCGTCATTTTTTATTTTAACAAGTTGATTATTTGCAGTGATTTGATATTAGAGCGTGTATGAAAACCTTCTTCATGTGTTTTATACCGCTGTTTGTCGCTTTGGATTCGGTTGGGATCATGCCGTTGTTTTTGAACATGACCCAAGAAATGACCGACCGCGAGCGCCGCAATGTTTTAAATCAGTCTGTCTTAACCGCCTTTATTGTAAGCCTTTTATTTTTATTCGCAGGGCAGGCTATTTTTCAATTTTTGGGCATTTCCATGGCTGATTTTCAAATTGCCGGCGGTATTTTGCTATTGATTATCGCTGTGATCGATTTGGTGAACCCTTCCAAGGAAGAGCGAAAACCCAACCAAAACATCGGTGTCGTTCCGATTGGCATTCCCCTCATCATGGGACCGGCCGCTTTAACAACGTTGATGGTTTTGGCCAACCAATATCATTTCAAATGGGTGGCTAGCGCACTCATGATCAATCTTTTTATTATCACACTAGCCCTTTACTGTTCTAGCTTTGCCAAAAAGATAGTAGGAATTAATGGGATGCAAGCGGTTTCTAAAATTATTTCTCTTTTTCTAGCCGCCATCGCGGTGATGTTTATCCGCATCGGTTTCCAAGCCGCCTTGGGATTACGGTAAACTAAACGAAAAACCCGGCTCTACAATATGAACTTTTTGTGCCAGCTCCGGATCTTGTTGTAATTTTGCCTGAAGCGATTGGATGATCCGTTCCGGATGATTCAACGTCTTGAAAAATGTCCCCCAATGGATGGGCATCCAGTCTGGTTTGCCAAGTGCCCTCCAACAGCGAATCGCATCGTCAACATTCATATGCCTTTGCCTAATCCAATGTCGATTTGAATTGGTTGCAATCGGTAAAAGGACAAACCTCAGGTCAAAGAGCCCTTTGAGGTTCTCAAAATCTTCTTGATAAGCGGTATCACCCGAATAATAAATATTTTCATTCCCTTTTGAAACAACGTAACCATGGCACGTGCGATAGCGAAGCGGAAACAGGAACCTTCCGCCAGGATGCTTTGCAGGGACCCCACAAATGGTAACACCTTCTTTGAGTGAATAGCGACTCCAAGTCGCTAATTCAATGATCGGATTGTTCACAAACCGACTGATCGCTTTGGCCATCCCTTCGGGAATAATAATGGGGACATCACTAGGAATATATTTATAACTAAAAAGATCGAGGTGGTCATAATGAGCATGGCTAATTAAAACAGCATCCAGTTTGGGAAGGTTTGTCGGATCAAAAACTAAAGGCCTTAGACGCTTAAAAAACAAAACGCGGTCGCTAAAAAGTGGATCGGTCAAAATATTCAACCCATCCCACTCGATGAGAGTCGTCGCATGACCTATGTATGTAACTTTTAGACTCATAAGTTCAACTCTCCTAGCAGATTTTACATAAATTCCAATAGTGGAGTGGTGGGTGACCCGTAGTGGTTCTGTGGGGTTTTGTTAGGGGTCCCCACAGAAATACGGAGGGGCAGGACCCGCCACTCCACACAGGCCTTTTCACTTTTTCAGTTCGGCGTCGGAGGGGCGGAGGTAGTTGGGGGTGAGTCTCTGCCAATCTTTCCCCTCTCCTTTTTTGAAACGAGGGAGCGCCAACCAAGCAATCCATTTGGCATGAATGCGCATGAGAAACTCTGGAGGATAGATTACATTCGATTGAAGACGATCTGTGAAAAGTTCACGATAGACATAAGCCCCATCACCCAAAAGCCAACAGGGCCCCAATTTACTTAAAGTGTCGCATAAAATTTCTGGCTTAACTGCTTGTTCTGGAATGAGTGTTTCTTTTAAAATTCCTTGTTTAAATTGATAGGCAGCAGCGTAGACCTCTCCCCTTTTTGCGTCCAAAAGGCTCACGATCGGAAGCTCACTCAAAATACCGTTGTGGGCGAGTGTCAAAAGTGAGGAAACACCAACAATAGGAAGTTTATAAACCTGGGCAAATCCCTTGAGGGTAGCTAGCCCTATTCGCAAACCGGTGAACGATCCTGGGCCAATTGTGCAGGCCAGACCATCGAGATCTTTGAGATGACAGCCTGTTTTTTGAAGAAGATTTTCAATGCCGGGGAGCAAGCGTTCCGTATGGGTTATCTCGGTGTTGAATTGGATTTCCCCAAGCAGTTGATCTTCATCAACAAGGGCAATGGAGCCCATTCGGGTTGCTGTATCAAGACTTAAAATCTTCATAAAGGTGGTGAGAAAGTGAGGGGTCCTGTCGGCTTTGGGGCCCATCCCCCCGCTCGCCTAAGCTCGGAGGGGATCATCCCAAAGCCGCCACCCCTCACTTTCTCAACATTATCTAACATCTAATACTTGAAAAACGGTGGGTGACAGCCGCAAATAATTAGAGCAAGGGGTGGCCCGGAGTGTTTGTTGTGGGGTTTAGTTAGGGGCCCCCACAAAAACACGGAGGGACAGGACCCCGAAGCTCTAATTATTACCGGAACAATTTTTCAATGAAACTAACTAATCCAAAGACCCGTTCTAGATCGTTGACTGTCACGAGCAAGATCAATGTCAGAAGAAGGGCGAGCCCTATTTGTTGCGAGATGAGTCTTGCTTTCAAACCGAGGGGGCGTTTTCGAATCGCTTCAATGCCGAAAAAAACCAGGTGCCCACCGTCGAGCATGGGAATCGGCAAAATATTCAGGATTGCTAACTGCAAACTCAAAAAAGCAGTGAAATAAAGAAAATCTGCCAAACCGGAAGCAGAAGCCTTGGCTAAGGTATAAGCAATTTGAACCGGCCCCCCTAAATTTTTATAAGACATTTGGAAAGTGAAAAGTCTTTTCAAAACTTCAAAGGTCAGGGCGATATTTTTGACATTCGTTTTGAAGCCCATTTGAATCGCTTCGAAAAACTCATAGCGCTTGGTGCTAAACAAGGTTGTATTGACCCCTTCGGGGCCGCGAATTCCCATCATCCATCGCTTAGCCGATTCATCCCAATTCGGTTTTATTTTAAGTGCCAATTTTGAGGTTTGGCGCAAGATTCCAACAGAAAAAATCTCTCCGCCTTTTGTGTTAACAGATTGGATAAGGCTGTCCCAGTCTCCGACCGGTTTGCCGTCAATTTCTGTGATCAAATCGCCTGTTCGAATGCCCGCATATTCCGCAGGGCTTCCAGCGATCACATCTTTGACTTCCGCTTGGGGCGATTTTCCAAAAAATTTCTCAAACCCCAAATAAGCACCCTCTCCCCCCGGAAGAGCTGCTGTTTTTACAAGGATGTTTTGTTTTAAATTTCCACGCTGCACATCAACCGAGAGTTCTTTTTCGCTTGCTGTCAGGGCTAATGTTTCTAGCAAATTTTCCCATGTGGTGACCGGTTTGCTCTCTATTTGAATAACCTGATCACCGACTTGAAACCCCGCTTTTTCAGCAGGAGAGCCAGGAATGATTCGTTCAATTACTGCCGGTTCGGTAAAAAAACTTGGTTGAGGTTTTCCAATCCAAAAAACAAGCGGCATTAAAGCAAAACTCAAAACAAGATTCATGACCGGTCCGGCAATTACCACGGCTGAGCGCGCTGCAACCGATTTATTGGGAAATGCTGTTTTATCGTCTGGTGAAACTTCTTGTTCTTCCCCTTCTCCTTTTAGTTTTACAAAACCACCAAGAGGCAACAACGAGATACAAAAATCGGTCTCTTTCCATTTGAAGCCAAATAATTTCGGACCAAACCCAATCGAGAATTTTTCGCAGGCAATCCCGGCGCGTCTTGCCACCCAAAAATGCCCAAACTCATGCACCAAGACCAAAAGTCCAAAGGCGATAATAAATGCTAAAACAGATGTGATCATAAATTTACATTAATAAGACTGATGAAAAAGTAGTGGGTGGCCCGGAGTGTTTGTCGTGGGGTTTTGTTAGGGGCCCCCACGAAAACACGGAGGGACAGGACCCGCTGCTTTTTCATCACACCTTTAACAGACTTTCTGCCTTTCTTCTAGCCCAACGATCGGCCTCCAAAACATCTTCCAGCGTTTTGAGGTCGAAGGCTTCATGGGTTTCCAAAACTTTCTCAACCAAACTTGGAATGCCAAGAAAGGTTGTCTGGCGCCTTAAAAAAGCGGCTACAGCCACTTCATTTGCCGCGTTCAACACGCAGGGAAAAGTTCTTCCCATCTCCAAGGCCTGCCTTGCTAAATTCAAACAGGGGAATCGTTTAGTATCGGGCTCTTCAAAAGTCAAAGGAGAAGTCGCGACCAAATCGAGTGAACGACATTTTGTTTCTATTCTTTCTGGATATGCCAAGGCATAGGCGATGGGGGTGCGCATGTCGGGCCAACCCAATTGCGCCAGAACAGATCCATCCACATATTCTACAAGAGAGTGGACAATGCTTTGTGGATGGATTTTGACAGATATCTTTTCTGGAGGAAGCTTGAACAACCAATGGGCTTCAATAATTTCCAAACCCTTGTTCATCAATGTTGCCGAGTCGACCGTTATTTTTTCTCCCATGCTCCAGTTCGGGTGCTTCAGTGCCTCTTCCACACTCACTTTTTCAAGTCCCTTTGCAGAAACGCTTCGAAAAGGCCCACCGGAAGCGGTGAGAATAATGCGAACGACTTCTTTGGGATTTCCTTTTAGAACTTGATGGATGGCGCTGTGTTCGCTGTCAACAGGGAGCAGAGTCGCGTTTCCTTCGGCCTGCGCTTTTGTCA
Organism: Deltaproteobacteria bacterium RIFCSPHIGHO2_01_FULL_43_49; assembly: GCA_001798075.1. Lineage (GTDB taxonomy): Bacteria > UBA10199 > UBA10199 > SPLOWO2-01-44-7 > SPLOWO2-01-44-7 > SPLOWO2-01-44-7. The sequence goes on from MGRG01000014.1 coordinate 160,412, forward strand.
TCACCTCCCCCGCCGCAACGAGGGATTCTTTATTGGCCAGTGCCACCGTCTTGCCCGCCTTCAAAGCGGCGTAGGTCGGTTTCAAACCGGCAGCACCAACAATGGCGGACAAAACCAGATCGGCATTCCCTAAAGTCGCCACTTCAAGAAAACCTTCTTCCCCCCAAACAATCTTGGTGCCGTTTATCCCACGAACATGATTTTTAAGTGCCTCTGCAGTACTTTTTTCTTTGACGGCGACAATTTCAGGATGAAATTGTTCAATTTGTTTGGCTAATTTATCAACATTTGCTCCGGCGGCAAGCCCCACAACGTCAAAGCGATCTGGATGATTTCCAATCACATCGAGGGCGTTGGTTCCAATCGAACCGGTCGAACCTAAAATGACAATTTTTTTCGCGGTCATAGATAATCTGATAAAAAGTAGAAGAGTGGTGCGGTGAATGTTAAGGCATCGAGACGATCGAGTACCCCACCATGGCCAGGAATGAGATGACTCGAATCTTTCACGCTGACACTTCTTTTGATCGTCGATTCAATGAGATCGCCAAGACTCGCAACAACACCAATCAAAAGGCCACCTAAGATAATTTTGTACCACTCAAAGCGTAAGTGGGCGATAACGTGTGTCGCGAACCAAAAACCCAAAACGCTTCCCACAAGGCCGCCGTAAAATCCTTCCCACGTTTTGTTGGGGCTGATGACTGAGGCTAGTTTCTTTTTACCCAACGACTTACCGACCAAAAAACCAAAGGTGTCGGTCAGACAAGCAGGGATTAAAATCATCAAGACCCATTGGCCCCCCCATCCTTTGAGCCAACTCCACATGGGAAGTGTCAAAGAGAGATAGCAGACTCCCAATATCAAGAGTCCCACGCGATGAATGGCTTCATTGAGTGGATCGCGATGCGCCATTCCCCAGAGAAAAGCAACAAAAACAGCGGTGATTAACCCCATGGAGATATGTTCTTTGGAAGGGGCCCATGTCATGAGGGCGGCAAAGGAGAGACCTAAAACAATTTGAAAGGCGCGGGTTGCGTTATCTTCAAAAACGAGTTTCGCATATTCCCAAAGCCCAAGCCCAATAGCGATCAAAACCAAAATTTGGCACGGTAAAAGAGGGAAATACCAAGCTCCTGCTAAAACAAAAACCGCTAAGGCAATTGTTGTGACGACTCTCACCATTTTAGAGTTGCTCGCTGGTTTTGCCAAACCGACGTTCCCTTTTAGCATATTCGTCGAGGGCTTTCATCAACTCTTGTGGAGTAAAATCGGGCCACATCGTTTTGGTAAAGTAGAGCTCTGTGTAGGATAACTGCCAGAGGAGATAATTGCTGATTCGATACTCACCGCTCGTGCGAATAAATAAATCGGGATCTGGAAAGTCTTTGGTGTCGAGATATTGGGAGAATTCTTTTTCGGTGATTGTTCGATGTTCCAGGTTCGATGTTCCAGGTTTCAATAGGATACGATTCACAGCGCGCAAAATTTCGTCTCTTGAGCTGTAACTCAAGGCCAAAATCAGTGTCGTCTCCTTGCCATTTTTGGTGATCTCCGATGTTTCGGCAATCAGTTGCCCGATATTTTGAGGCAATTTAGAAGTATCCCCGATGGTTCGAAAGCGGATACCGTTTTTCAACATTTTTTCCTGTCTTGTTTTTAAAAAATGCTCCAGGAGGAGCATCAACCCTTGAATCTCTTCAGCCGGTCTGTTCCAGTTTTCGGTGCCAAAGGCATACAGGGTTAAATAGGGGATTTTTAATTCACGAACAGCTGTGATAATCTCTTCGGCGGCCTCCACACCTTTGCGGTGACCTTCCACTCTGGGCAGACCCTTGGCTTTGGCCCATCGGCCGTTCCCATCCATGATGATTGCTATATGCTTTGGTAATGTTTTCGTTGGCATTTCAAATAGACATGATGTCTTTTTCTTTGTGATCGAACAATTCGTCGATTTTTTTGATGGCGTCGTCGGTCAGTTTTTGGATCCGTTCTTGCCCTTTTTTAAAATCATCTTCTGAGATCTCTTTGGCATCCTGTTTCTTTTTTAAATGGTCGTTGGCGTCCCTTCTAATCAATCTTGTCTTCACCTTGGATTCTTCAGCACTTTTTTTGATCAGTTTCACCAGCTCTTTTCTTCTCTCTTCATTCAGGGCCGGGATCGGGAGTCTCACCACCCTACCATCGTTAGAGGGATTTAAGCCCACACCCGCTTTTAAAATCGCCTTTTCAATTTCGGGAATCAAACGAGGCTCCCAAGGTTGTATCGTGATCATCTTTGGATCAGGAATGTTTAATGTCCCCACTTGATTCAGGTGGCTTGGCGTGCCGTAATAATCAACTTTGACTTCATCTAAAATAGAAAGAGAAGCCCTCCCTGCCCTGACTTTCGACAGTTCTTGTTTCAGGAGGTTCAACTCCTTTTCCATGTGCCCTTGGGTTTCTTTAAGAATCGCTTCCATGGACGACGGTTCCTATCGGTTCTCCCCCGATGATTTTTTTAAGATTTCCCTTTTGAAACATATTAAAAACGATGATCGGCAGCCCTGCCTCCATACACATCGAAATGGAAGTGGCATCCATAACCTTCAAGTTTTTCTTTAAAACATCGATATAACTTAGTGATTTAAATCGTTTTGCAGTTGATGATTTTTTGGGATCACTGTCATAGACTCCATCGACTTTGGTCCCCTTCAAGATGACTTCTGCGTGCATTTCCAAAGCCCTTAAAGAAGCGGCGGTATCTGTCGAAAAATAAGGGTTACCGGTTCCTCCTGCGAAAATGATGATTCTTCGTTTTTCAAGATGGCGGATGGCGCGTCTACGAATATAAGGCTCGGCCACCTGTTGCATCCCGATTGCTGAAAGGACTCGTGTATAGACCCCTTCATTTTCCAAGGCATCTTGGAGGGCCAAGCTATTAATGACAGTTGCCAGCATTCCCATATAATCCGCGGTGGCCCGTTCCATGTTTTTTCCCTCTTGTGATAGACCTCTGAAAATGTTGCCGCCACCCAATACAATGGCGATCTCAACACCCAGATCATGCACTTCTTTGATTTCTTGGGCCAATTTTTGAATGATGGGGGGGTGAAGACCAAATTTCACTTGGGGGTCCATCAAGGATTCCCCGCTTAATTTGAGTAAAACACGTTTATACTTTGGTTTTGTCATGTCTCTCCAACTTGGAGTCGTGCAAATTTTTCAATTCTAGCGTTAGGACTTTGGCTTTTCAGCCAATCGCGCACTGTTTTTTTGCCTTCCGGATCTTTCACGAAAACCTGTTCTTCCAGGCAGACTTCACTATAAAATTTCCCCAATTTTCCTTCAACAATTTTCTCCCGAATCGCTGCCGGTTTTTTGGGATCGACATTAGCGGCCTGAATTTCCTTTTCTTTAGCAACAACCTCTGCGGGCACCTCTTCTCTGCGGACATATTTTGGATGCATGGCAGCGATATGCATTGCGATCTCTTTGGCCGCATTTACATCGACTTTTGAATCTTTGTCGCTCACAAGGGTAAGGACTCCAATTTTGGAGCCGGCGTGGAGATAAAATCCAATTTTTTCTTGGGGCGATTTTGCCTCCCAGCGCGCAAAACGTCTCACCTGAATATTTTCGCCAATTTTAGCAATGAGGCTTGTCACGGTTTCTTGGAGGCTGCTTTGAAGTTCTTCGATATTTTTGGGGGCCTTGTTGTGCACCAGATCGGTTGCTTGGGTGACAAATTTTTGAAAGTCATCGGTCTTGACCACAAAATCGGTTTCACAGTTGACTTCCACAATAAGCCCTAGTTTGCCGTTATCATTATAGTGGGTTCCCAAAATGCCTTCGTGGGCAAGTCTTCCCGATTTTTTCTGGGCAATCGAAAGTCCCTTCTTGCGCAAAATTTCGATAGCCTGGTCTATATTACCCTTCGCCTCTTCAAGGGCTTTTTTGCAATCCATCATGCCGGCATTCGTCTTGTCTCTTAATTCTTTAACGGCTGTCGAGGTAATCATACTGGCTTTGCCTCATGAGTCGCTTTTGCAGAAGCGAATTTTTCCACATCTTCTTGTGTTGTCTCCTCTTCACCCTTTTTCTTTGCCTTGCCGATGTAGGCTCTTCCTTTTCCAGAAACTTCTTTTTCGGTCACAAAAGCAGCTGGTTTTTCGTCTGCTTCACTAACCATTCCCTCCTTCACAAGGGCGGCCTGTCTTCTTCTTAAACCCTCCTCACAGGCATCGCCTATTGCTTTGCTGATAATTTCAATGGAGCGAATGGCATCATCGTTTGCAGGGATGATATAATCGACCCCTTCAGGATCGCAGTTTGTATCGACAATCGCCACGACAGGAATTTTCAGACGTCTCGCCTCTTTTTTGGCGATCTCTTCTTTTTTGGGATCGATAATAAAAACACAGCCAGGAAGTTTATTCATTGTTTTGATGCCGCCTAAAACATGGTTTAATTTCGTGATTTCTCTTTCGATCGTCAGGCGCTCTTTTTTAGTGAGTTTTGCAAACTCTTCCGAGGCCGCCTGTTTTTCCAAACTCCCTAAGCGATCGATGGAGGCTCGGATTGTTTTAAAATTGGTCAGCATGCCGCCCAACCAGCGGTTGCTAACATAAAACTGGGAAACCCTTTTCGCCTGTGTTTCGATATGGGGTTTGGCTTGTTTTTTGGTTCCCACAAAAAGGACTTGATGGCCCAGGGCCACGGTATCGGCCACAAATTTATAGGCTTTTTTCAAACACTCCACGGTTTGTTGCAAATCCAAAATGTGAATCCCCCCTTTTGTGGTAAAAATGTAGGGTCTCATTCTGGGATTCCAGCGACTGACTTGATGACCGAAATGGGCTCCTGCTTCGAGGAGTTCTTTGACGGATACTTCCGGTGACATGTTTTCTCCTTTGGTTGTTCTTCCCCCCTCACAATTCCTCATTATTAGATAGAGGCACCAAAGTGATGAAGGGGTGCAGATTCGTTTGTTTACTACAAAGTCGCGCTTTGCTAACATAACCTCATGAAAAAGCAAGCAAAAGATGAAGTACCGTATGGTACCAGGTACCTGGCGGTAATTTTGGGGTTGGTTTTATCGAGTCTAAGCCCTGTTTGGGGAGCAGGCCTTAAGAGCGATTGGAGTTATTATCAAAAATCGGGTCATAAATCAGAAAAATGGAATGCGTTGGTGGAGGCGGGGTTTGAGGCCTTTGATGGAAACAATTTCAATGCCGCGCAAAGTTTTTTGGAGCGGGCAAAGGTTTTGGGCTGCCAGGATGGGCTTTTGTTGTTCAAACTGGCGCTGCTGAAAGAAAACAGCAACAATTTTGTTGAAGCAATAAAAATGCTCCAACAAACAGAACCAATTTTGCGAAAAAGTTATTCCAAGCACTCTGCTACTTTGGAACTTTCTGATCATTTGGGGCAACTTTTTTATCAAACCGCAAAATATGATGAAGCATTGGAACAGTTTCTAAAAGCAATCGAATCACAGGGCGAAAATTTCACGAGGGCTTATTTGGTTGGTCAACTCTATCGGATGAAAAAACAGACTCAAGAGGCGATTTCCTATTTCGAAAAGGCGCTTCAGTTTGAACTACCAGCCGGTTTACACCCCCACATGAAGGTGTTGGCACAAGCCGAATTAATGAAACTATATTTTGAAGACAAACAAAATGAAAAGACTCTCAATTTAGCCAACCAGATTTTAGTAGTAGAACCCTACCATCCCCTAGCCCAATCCTATCGCGACAAAATCACCCACCAACAATACAAACAAAAAGAACGGGAAGTGATGAAAAGGGTTATAGAAGGTCAGTAAATTCTTCTTTAGTTAAACCCAAATCTGCAATAATGCCAAGGAGGGTGCCTGGTTTTAGATCTTTATTGTGCATAGGAATTACTATTCGGCGACGGTCTTTCTTCAACCGGGACTGCTTCTCCATGTGCTTTGAGGCTTTCTACATAAACCTCCATGGCTTCTTGTATATTTTTGAGAGATTCTTCTAAAGTGTCGCCTTCACTGTGGCAACCATGAAGTGTTGGGCAAAAAACGTGATAACCCCCATCGGGTTGATGTTCTAAAATGACGGTATAACGATTCTCTTTCATACACCATTAACTTTAACTGAAATGCTGTTGCACAGTCAACCCATTTCCTCTTTTAGAATTTAGATATTAGGATTTAGAATTTGTGGTAAAATAAGTACCCCGGCGGATCTTTCGATCACAACCGGGGCCTTTGGGGGAGTCGCTTTGTTATCTCCCCTCCTTTGTAAGGAGGGGATCAAGGGGAGGTAGATCTACCCTACCCTTACCCTTCCCTTACAAAGGGAAGGGATTTTTTTCGTAATCTGCTCGCAAATAGTCTATTCAACAACGCTACCAGACCGAATACATAGAGCATGCTGGCGGGATCGGTTGGGCTTGTTCCGGCAACCGACAAACAGCCTTGGCTCTTGCCTTGGGTGGCGCGATCAATGTTGGCGATGTTAAAGGCACCACCATGATAGAGTTCTGATTTATCGGATTCACCGTCACCATCCGTATCCGGGTTTCTTGGATCGGTTTCCAAGAAGCGGTTCGGGTTATTGGCATCGGTATCCACTATACCGTTACAATTTAAGTCTTCACCACGAGTACAGCTGACATTTCCAGCCGGTCCACCATTGGTAACGTTGTTTTTACCATCGCACAATCCATCACCATCGGTGTCCGGGTTCATAGGATCAGTATCGGCACCCGTCACTTCTGAAAATTGTCTACGGTTCATTTCAAGACCATCAGGAATACAATCCCCGTCACTATCGGTATTGTATGGACTTGTGTGTGTCCATAGTACTTCTGTACCATCGAACAGTCCATCGCCATCCATATCTTGAATTTTAGGATCTGTTTCACCTTTGGCACGATCGACAAAGCCGTCACGGATGATCTCTTCTGCTCCATCGAATAGACCATCTTTGTCTGTGTCAGGGTCATCCGGGTCGGTACCAGTTTGAATTTCAAAGTCATCGGACAGCCCATCATTGTCACGATCTGGCCCTCTAGTACCTCCCACTCCACCTTGGCAGAGTGCCTGAGCTCTAGGATCGGTATGGCAGCCATCTGATTCTACTCCATTTGAGCCTTTGTCTGGTCTAAGATCTTCATCTGTGTCTGTATCGCAAGGGCTGGACTCATTATATTGAATTTTACCATCAGTCCCGTATTCTGCGGCGTCACTGATCAAATCGCCGTCACTATCTTTAGCAAGAGGGTTGCTGATGATATCTACATCCCCTTGGAAACCATTTGTAAACAGTCCATTGGTTGATTTTACATTGCCTTCTACTTCTACACCATCGTTGATGCCATCACCATCGGTGTCTGGATTTGCAGGGTTTGTTGAAAAGGTTCCATTGAATAGAGGGCAACCTCTTCCATCTTGATTAGTGGTTGAAAAATCCAAGTGCTCTTTGTTGAGTGTTGCACATGTAGGCTCTGACTTGCGACAGCCATTAATTTCTTCCATGTCTGTAAGACCATCGCCATCAGTGTCGCCTCCCAGAGGATTTAGTTTGATAATTGTATCTACACCATCAATCTTGGCGTAAAGACCGCGAATCTCAAGACCATCGCGCACACCATCATCATCTGAATCCTTGTCGTCTGGATCTGATTCACCTGAATCTACGGTATTACTGGCACCAATATCTTCTTCGCAATCGAAGGCACCATCTTTATCACGGTCGATATAACATGCAGCGGTTTTAGCTTGCGTATATAGTCTCTTGAAGTGAGAAGCGCTATCGACGAAACCCTTTTCGTCCGTGTCTTTTATAATTGAACTCAAACCGATAGCCCCTTCCGAACAGGATAACCCCGGCAAGCTTTCGAAATAGTCAGGAATGTCATCACCGTCATAGCTAGGCAACTGAATGGCTACTGCTATTGCTTTTGCCTCCATGGTGCCTATATTGGACAAGTCTCTTAAATTCACGGTGTCACCGTGTGCCAAATTCCAATCCGCAACTCTCGATTTAGCTTCGGCTTCGATACGTCCAGTAACACAGTCCTGAATACAAGTTGGCTCTGTTGTGTTTGGACACTCATCCTTGTCTCCACCAACAATGCCATGTCTGAGTGTATCCGCTGGACAACTTTCATAAATTTGACAAGTGGGTCCGTCACAACTTTTGTCACCATCTGTATCAGGGGTAGTTGGATCTGTCTCACCCTGATCTTGTTCTAGCTGACCGTTATAGTCAGAAGTCAAAAGTGAGTCATTTTTGCAGTAAAGATTTGCTTTAGTAAGATCACGACCGTTCACAACATTTTCTGGCATTGCTCTATAGAAGAAGTATTTGACACCTACAAGTTTTTCTGGGCCACTCAATTGTGCATCACAAGAGCAATGAGTCTCAGAGCCGTTGTTGCATTCGAGCTTTGTCCCATCCATGAGGTACCAGTAGGCTTTGGTTTCACTATTAAATCTCCAGGAGCGATCTTCTCTGGATTCAGCATGACCATCGCTATCTGTGTCTTGATTTCTGGGTGAACTTTCAAGAAGGATATCCTCACAATTAGAGAACCCTTGAGGACGACCCAAATCATCCAATGTATCCAGTTTGGGAATTGGTTTGAAGACTTCTTGAGTTAAGCTATTAACACCAAAGTCAAGACTGAAGTCGTGAAAGTCAGGGCGCATTTCGACGTAACATTTGTCTCCAATAGCTTCTGTTTCACGCACACCCACAATGGCATCGATGTAACGAATGCGCTGAGCAGTCATGCCGCGCATACTTGCATAGAGGCGAATCAACTCATCAGGATTATTGCCAAGGCTTTTACATTGACTGATCGTCATACCACTTATGGTATCTAAAAGTTTGCGATAATTAACATAACCGTTTTTGTCGCTGTCTTCGATACCGTCCACAATACCGTCACCATCGCTGTCGGCGTTGTTCCATTTGGTCAATCTTGTACCGGTCGAATCACAACGGAAGTTTTGGACTTCCAAATAATCGGGGAGGCCGTCACCATCGCTGTCAATATTGAGATCGTTGACCGCAACACCGCCTTCAAAATGTTCTTTACATTGGGCAATGGAGGTAAAACCACCAATGCTTGGGTCAACGGTGATACCCCCGCCCACTGGGCCCGTTCCACTACCGGCACCACCGGCGTAGTTGCCATCACCTTGGCAACCTCTCAGGTGGTAGGTAATTGACGAACCCGCTACCTCTCTTTTTCCAAGATAGGCGATTAAGTAGACGTCTGTGTCTACTTTTGTATCGACTGTAAAACTAAATTCTCCACTTCTGTTAAAGAAACCGCGGTTTTGTTTCAAATTGATTGCATCAATGGCGCCACTTGCTGTTCTTGGAAGTTCCAAACCTGCTTCTCCATCTGAAAAAGCCATATTGGCAGGATCATCGGCCAAGAAAGCCATCAAATTGTTTGTAGAAATGTCAGAAACCGCTTTGTAAACAAAGAGTGTTTGAATAGGAATGATTCTGTTGTTTACGTCGGTGACACCGCCGCGAACGTTGAGTCTGACGGTACCAGCCGTAACAACGCAACCCTCTGGACCTGAGAAATTGGCTTGAACTTTATAGTCTTGAGAGGTTGCGACATAGGTATCGTCATTGGCCATGGCTACTTGCGGGCCCAAGATGTTATAGTTGGTTTCACTGGCCGCACCGGAGCGGGATCTGCCACCTAAATGGATACCCACTTCTGCGTTAGTAACAGATGATTTATCCAAAATTTTATTGTTAAAGGTTTCCTCACCAAACTGGATACCTTTCTTAACACCGGAGATCTGAACTTTATCTAAAACGTTTTCAACCGTTGCCACACAAAGACCGGTCACATCTTGTCTGGTTGAAGCGCCAGGAGTGTCTGTTGGAGCTCCACCAATAATCGCAATATTGGCGATTTTAGACTTTGTGCTTAATCCATTCAGTTTAATGGCACAGCGATCTGCTCCAATTTTTGAAGCAACCATGTCGTTGATCAGAATTTTACGTTGAGCAGCCGTGGAACATGCAGCATTTAGTTTGCCTTCTACAATCGCACAGTTGTCGCTGACGCCCTGAATCACCACGCTGCCAGCTCCGCTGATGGTAATAGGACTGTGTAAAACAACATTTCTGGCAACCAAGATTCTTTCTTTACAGCGACGAAAATTGCTGCTGGGGTCGAGGTTGTATAATGAAACTGCCCTTCTTAAACTATTGCCGATGAGCATGCCATCCAGTTCCGCATCGACTACGCAAACCGATTCGGTGAATTGGCTTTCGGCTCTAGCCTCGCTTTGGAACCAGACCGTTCCAAACAATGCCACAGCGAGCATTACAATCAGGCAATTTTTATTTTGTGTTTTCATAATAACCTCTTTAGTCTCTTGGCCCCCCAAGATTTTGTTTTATCTCCTTCGTTAAAATTTCAAACCTCCGATTAATGAGAACGCGCCATTTCCAAATGTCCGCTCGATTTTCAAGCCTTCTGCGTTGATGGCGGTGTCGTGAATGGCAAAATGACCACTCAGAGCCGCTTTTACAAATACTCCATTGTCGTGTTCATAACCGGCATAAGCGGCGCCACTCAAAAGAACGGCAAATCCGCCAAGCTGTGAGGCTTGGGAATGAGTCGTTTCATAAGAACCGGTAATAAATGTTTCATTGGCTTCATTGGATCCAATGCGGAACAAAGCGCCGACACCGACAGAACCGCCTGCGAACCAATATCCGTCTAGTGATTCAGAGCGGGAGAAGAAACTTCCATTTAGTTTGGCAATTGCCGTAATATCATGAAAGGTCCCTTTGGCGGTTTCTGCAATGGCATTGGCCATCTGCGGAGTCACAATTTGTTTGCCCAAATCGCCTCCTACGTCATACGTTTCACCAGGAAGAACGGGAACATATTGGTATTGGTCGTATTTAACCAATGCCGACCAACCGAGACGGAAATTCTCCGGGGCAATTTTTTCAAGGAATTTGAGTTTGTCAAACTGATGGCCTACTTCTAATTGAAATCCAGGACCACCGAGCAAGTCTCTGACACCGGAGCCGGCAAGCCCTCTTTGATTTTGCAGAAGTTGGCCAGACGGCGTACTGTCCCAGAAATGAATTTTGTTTAGATTGAGATGAAGTCCGCCACCAAGATACCAACCAGAACGTGGGGCCGATAGATCTTCGATTCCACCTTCTTTTCTCATTTCCCTTAAGACCGCTTTAAATTCATCCCCTTCAAGATAGCCTTTGATGCAGTCATCAAGGCCGCGACAGTCGGCTATTTCTTTTGATGCTTCGGCGAGAATATCTCGTAATTTATTCTCAATATCTTTCTTTGCGGCCTCATCTGATCCTTTGGCCTTGGCCTCTTCAATAATTTTTTCGGCCTCTTTTAATTTTTCAACAACGAGAGGATTTTTGACATAAGTTTTGGAAGCGGCTTCGACATGTTCTGCGGCTTTCTTCAAACTAGCTGTTTCCCCTGACGGCGTTCTGAGCTTCATTCCCTGCGTTGCATAGGCTGCTTTGAATTTGGGCCCAACAGGGAAGCTTCCGACTTTGGGATTGCTGTTTCTGGTTTTACATATCGCAACGTTTGCTGGGACACCCGGAAACGCTTGCTCACAAAAGCTGTCGATCTGTGTTTGGAGCTCTTTGACTTGCTCTTCGCAGTAGGCCTTTTTATCAGCAACGCTCTTAATCTCTGAGGCTTTACAGGCATCGCTGAGCTTTGATGTGACTTTTATTTGACCTGCGCTTAACATATATGACTCCTTCTTTGTACCCCCAGGGGTTTTCTACCCCTCCGGTATTGTTTTCGTCACTTCTCAGAAAAAGTTGCTTAACTTTTCAACTTTTTTTTGCCGCATCGTCCCACAACCCACTTACCCTGGTACCTGGTCGCGGCGTCCCCTTATTTTCTCTGTTATTCCAGCTAGTTACCTTGGTACCTGGTCGCGGCCCTGTCAAAATTCCTTTTCTCATCTACTATTGTTATCGGCAGATTTTTAGAAAAGTTGCTTAAAAAAGCGTAAAAAGCGTCCGACGCTTTTTGAGGGGGGGGGTGTATGGCTAAGGTGTCCGACACCTACAGGGCACAGGTGTCCGACACCTAGGCGGGGATAAAATAGACGTCGGTCGGTTTGATGTCAAAAGTTTGACGGTCTATCTGCTTGAAAGGCTTTATATTTTAAACTATATTGCTTTATAAATGAGACGAGAGACTAAACTATGGCTAGATAGAGCCGATTATGACTTAGAGACGGCTGAAGCCATGTTTAAATCAGCCCACAATGTCTTAAAAACACTCGGGAGATTGTCGAATGCTTGAGAAAAGAATTAAAGATATAGAAGGATTGCTCCAAGACTATATTAGAGAATTGGAAAAGGAGATTCGGGTTGAAAAAGTCTTTATTTACGGATCTTATGCTCACCATAAAGAACACGACTATAGTGATATTGATGTTGCAGTGGTTTCTCCTGACTTTGAAGGGGGAACCGAGCGAGACTATCTGATTTTGGGGCGTGCTGCTTTGAAAATAAACCCTCTTATTGAAGCCAAGCCATATCGGCCAACCGATCTTGACAATCTTTCGCCGGTGGAATTTCTGTCGGAAATTCTTCGAACAGGCAAAAAAATCTACGACAAAGCCGCCTAGGCGGGGATAAAATAGACGTCGGTTGGTTTAAATTGGGATTTGCGGCGAAATTTGGCCTTGACCTTCATTCCAACCCATTTGAGACTGGCTTCTTGGGGGTCCAAGCCTACAAGGCGGGTTAATAATAGAGTATTGGCCCCCTCAAATTCGATCAGCCCCAATATAAATGGAGTTTCATGTAAGAAGGCCTCGGCGCCAAAATAGCAAACAGTAAAGGAATGGACCTTTCCCTCCTGCGGTAGCTCAACCCAATCACACTCTTTGCCACACTCCATACAGGATAGTTTCGGAGTTGCGAAGACATATCCGCATGCGGTGCACTTTGTCCCCAAGAGCTTCTTGTTGCTCAACCCCGCAAACCATGGAGAGTCTTGACCATAGCTGTGGATATAGTCGATTGCATAGGGTTGCTTGATGATGATGGGCGACAACTCTTTGAGTGATTCGATGTTTTTAGGAAACGGAACGTTATAAAGAATCGTCCCTTCCGTTGTTTCTTCGACTCGATCTGAGATTTTCTTGCTCATTTAAGCCTCCAAGATAGAAACGGTCACATAAGTGCCGGTACCTGCATGGGAATGAATTAAACCTTTTTTTGCATTTTTGATTTGAAGCGCTGGATCTTTAAAGTGTTTTCCGATTGTATTTTGCAACTGCCAGAGGGCAAAGACCGCTTGCATGAGACCAGTCGCACCAACGGGGTGCCCACAAGCAATCAAACCACCGGAAGGATTAACCGGACAAATCGGTTTTTCTTTGAGTTTGAGACCATAATCGACACCGGGCATAAAAGTTTTGCCAGAGACCGCCAGTTCTCCCCCTTGACCATAACGGCATAACCCTAGATCTTCATAGGTCTGAATTTCTGAGGAAGTATAGGCATCGTGAAGTTCAACAAAATCGAGTTCAGCAATCGGATTTTTAATGCCGGCATGTTTATAGGCTTGAATGGCTGCGCTGCGGCCGGCTCTGAAAGAATGAATCCCGGGATATTTTAAATTTTTGTAATCCGATTCTTTTTCGAATGAGAGCAGAGGGACTTTCTTGTGCGGGCGATCCGACATACGCATGGCATCGGTGCCGCGCCCAATGCCGGTGACTTTGATTTTGGGGAGTGTGCGACCGGCCGCTTTTTCCAAACGTTTCACTCCCTCTTCTGAAGCAAGAATGACGGCAGCGGCGCCGTCACTCATCACACAAATATCAAGACGAGTGAGTGGCCAAGCAACCATTGTTGAATTGCGAACATCTTCGATTGTGAGTTTTTGTCTCTTTTGTGCGTAAGGGTTGTGATAAGCATTGCGATGATTTTTTACAGAAACGTGCGCCATCTGTTCCACGGTTGTTCCAAACTCCTGCATATGGCGTACAACCATCATGGCATAGTAGCCCGAATAAAAACCGCCGACAGGAAAATCAAAACTGACATCCGATGCGAGTGCGATGAATTCATTTCCCTTCCAAGTCTCCACATGGCTCATCGTTTCAAAACCATAAACAGCACAGACATCCATGTGGCCGGATGCGATTGATTTCCATCCTTCCTGAAAGGCTAGACCTCCTGTCGCCCCTCCCCCTTCCACGCGGTGTGACGGTTTGGGACAAAGCCCCAAATAATCTTGCGCCATAATTCCCGACATCAGTTGGCGTTGGAAGTGATCGGAAAAATAAGAGGCAACAGAACCGTCGACGAGTTCCAAAAATTTTGTGGTGTCGATGTTGAGATCGGCCACCGCGTATTCAAAGGCTTCTTTGACAACGGCCTGAAATGTTTTGTCGTGGCGTGCTTTTGTGAATTTAGAAACGCCACCGCTGACAACATAGACTGGTCTCATATTATTTTCCTTTCACGTTTTTTCTCACCCAAGCCACAATATCATCGGTGGTGGCACCTGGCAGAAATACTTTTGCCACTCCCATTTTTTCCAACGGTTTAATATCTTCCTCCGGAATGATACCCCCGCCAAAAACTTTTATATCTTGCGATTTCTTTTCTTTGAGCAGTTCCAAAATCCGCTGAAACAAAAAATTGTGTGCACCAGATAAAATGGAAAGGCCAATGGCGTCAACATCTTCTTGAATGGCGGATGAGACGATCATTTCAGGCGTTTGATGAAGGCCGGTGTAGATGACTTCGAAACCGGCGTCGCGCAGCGCGCGCGCGATCACTTTCACACCACGGTCATGGCCATCCAGACCTGGCTTTCCCACCAAGACGCGCACTCGTTTAAAAGATTCCCGGATCATGATATTCTCCAAAAACACTTTTTAATGTCTCCATCATTTCATTCAAGGTGCAATAGGCTCGAACGGAGTCACACAAAGGAACCATAATATTTTGATTAGTTTGCGCTGCTTTTTTCAACTTCGCTAAGGTGTCAGACACTTTTTGAGCGTCCCGCCTCTTTTTTACCTGTGCAATTTTTTTGGCCTGATGATCTCTAATTTCATCGGCAATCTTTAAAGTCTCAATGGGCGGTTCCTTGTTGAGTTTAAACTCATTCACTCCGACAATGATTTTTTCTTTGCTATCGACTTGTTTTTGATAGCGATAACTGGCATCGGCAATTTCTCTCTGAGGGTAGCCCGCTTTGACTGCCTGAACCATTCCCCCCATTTCATCTATTTTTTTGATGGTTGCGGCTGCTTCTTTTTCCATTTGGTTGGTGAGTGATTCAATAAAATAAGAACCGGCCAGAGGATCGACTGTGTTTGTGACACCCGATTCATGTGCAATGATTTGCTGTGTTCGCAGAGCTGTCATTGCTGCGAGTTCCGTTGGCAAAGCAAAGGTTTCATCCCAAGCATTTGTATGGAGCGATTGTGTGCCACCCAAAACGGCTGCTAATGCCTGAATACTTGTTCGGACCACATTATTATAAGGTTGCTGGGCAGTGAGAGAGGCCCCGGCCGTTTGTGTATGAAAGCGCAACATCATCGATTTTTCATTTTTGGCGTGGAATCGCTCCTTCATGATTTTTGCCCACATCCTTCTTGCGGCACGAAATTTGGCAATTTCTTCAAAAAAATCGTTATGGGCATCGAAGAAAAAGGAAAGCCTTGAAGCAAAGTCATCGACTTTCATGCCGCGCTCCACACAGGCCTGCACATAGGCAATGCCGTCGGCCAGAGTGAAGGCCAATTCTTGAACGGCTGTCGAGCCTGCTTCACGGATGTGATAACCGCTGATCGAAACGGTGTTCCATTTTGGAACTTCCTTTGTGCAAAACTCGATCATGTCGACAACAACGCGCATGGAAGGATCGGGGGGAAAGGCATACGAATTTTGCGCGGTGAATTCTTTCAAGACATCGTTTTGAACCGTGCCGCCGACTTTATCCCAACTGACCCCCTGTTTTTCGGCAACCACTAAATACATTGCGAGTAAAACGGCTGCCGGGCCATTGATCGTCATCGAGGTTGTTACTTGATCGAGGGGAATGTGATCAAAAAGGACTTCCATATCGGCAAGCGTTGAAATGTTCACACCACATTTGCCGACTTCCCCTGCGGCACGCTCTTGATCGGCATCGTAACCCATGAGTGTTGGAAAATCGAAGGCGACCGAAAGGCCGGTCTGGCCATGTTCGAGTAAAAATTTATAACGTTTGTTGGTCTCTTCGGGTTTGCCAAATCCTGAAAAGAGACGCATTGTCCAAAGACGGCCCCGATACATCGTTTCATGAATACCCCTGGTGTAGGGAAAATGAGCGGGGTCGTTTAAATCTTTTTGATAAACCAAGTGGGAAATATCTTCTGGCTTGTAGAGGCGATTAATCGGTGTTGATGAAATGGTTGTGAATTTTTCGCTGCGTTCTTTCATCTTATTTTGTCAATTCCTTTAGGACTTCTCTTGCGATGACTAAGCGTTGGATTTCGCTCGTTCCTTCATAAATTTCTGTAATTTTTGCGTCCCGGAAAAAACGTTCCACCGGATACTCACGAATGTAGCCATAGCCTCCCAAGACTTGCACAGCCTCTTTGGTTACAAAGGTTGCGGCCTCCGAAGCAAAAAGTTTTGCCATCGCTGCTTCTTTGATGATGGGTAGTCCTCGATCTTTCATCCAGGCGGCACGCCAGACGAGCAGACGGGCCGCATCTAATTGAACAGCCATATCAGAAATTTTGGCTTGAATGGCTTGGAACTGAGAGATGGTTTGTCCAAAGGCCTCTCTTTGTGTTGCATATTTTGTTGAAAATTCAAAAGCGGCGCGTCCAATCCCCAGCGCTTGCGTTGCGATGCCAATGCGCCCACTATCCAATGTTGACATGGCAATTTTAAAACCCTCCCCTTCTTCTCCTAGTCGATTTTCGGCAGGGACTTCGCAAGAATCCAAAATGACGGAAGAGGTTGAAGAAGCCCTAATCCCCAACTTTTTTTCAACTTTGCCGACAGAAAATCCCTTAAAACCTTTTTCAACGATGAATGCGGCGATTCCTTTATGTTTTTTTGTTTTGTCGAGGGTTGTAAAAATAATCATGGCATCGGCATGGGGACCATTCGTGATAAAATTCTTTGTGCCATTGAGAATATATTTGTTGCCTCTGAGTGTGGCTGTGGTTTGCAAGGCTGCGGCATCCGAACCGGAACCAGGCTCTGACAAAGCATAGGCCCCGAGTTTTTTGCCTTGAGCAAACTCAGGAATATATTTTTTCTTTTGCGCGTCATTGCCGAATTTGAAAATCGGCCCTAAGAAAAGTGAATTGTTGACCGACATGGTGACGCCGGTGGAGGCACAGGCCGCGCAAATTTCTTCCAGAACCAAAACATAAGCCAGTGTGTCGAGCCCTACCCCACCCAAATCGGTTGGGATCATCATTCCCATAAAGCCCAGCTCCGCCATCTTTTTCACATTTTCAGACGGAAACTCTGCCTTTTCATCCAGCTCGGCTGCTTTAGGCGCAATTTGCTTGGCAGCAAAATCTTTTGCCAATTTTTGAATCGCTAAATGATCTTCGCTTAGTTTAAATTCCATATTTGTAAAACCCCTCTCCTGTTTTTCGTCCGAGTTTTCCTTCTGCCACCATTTTTTTAAGCAGCTCAGATGGTTTGCGGCCCATCACCTCCAAAATATAAAGACAGGTATCGAGCCCCACAAAATCGGCCAAACTCAAAGGCCCCATCGGAAAGTTGCAGCCTATCTTCATTGCCAAATCGATATCCTCTTTAGTGGCCAGCCCTTCCTCCAGACAGTTCACAGCTTCGTTGAGCATCGGTGCCAAAATGCGATTGATGACAAAACCTGGCGCATCTTTTACTGTGACCGGTGTCTTGCCCAATTTTTTTGTAAGTTCGAGCGTTGTTTTATGTGTCGCATCCGATGTTGTCTTGGCCCGAATGATCTCCACACACTCCATCAACGGAACGGGATTCATAAAATGCATGCCGATGATTTTGTCCGGACGTTTTGTGGCTGCAGCAATTTCCGTGATGGGGATCGATGAGGTATTACTGGCCAAAATGACCTCTGCTTTGACGAGGGAGTCTAAATTTTTGAAAATTTTCTTTTTGAGCTCCTTTTTTTCTGTTGCGGCTTCAATACAAAAATCGCTCTCTTTGAGATCTGAAAATTGTGTGGTGATGTTGAGATTCCTGATGGCTTGGTCTCTTTGCGCCGTTGTTAATTTTCCCTTTGATGCTAGTTTTTCCAAAGAACTTTGAACAGAGGCGTGGGCTTTTTTGAGTTGCTCTTGTGCGACGTCATAAAGCCAAACTTTGAATCCAGCAGTCGCACATACTTGCGCAATCCCTGAACCCATGATTCCTGATCCGATGACACCAATTGTTTTCATAAACTTTCCACCACCATCGCCACAGCCTCCCCTCCTCCATTACACAAACTCACTAAACCCCGTTTCGCTTTTTGTTCTTTCATGGAATAAATAAGTGTTGTCAAAAGTCTTGCACCACTGGCACCGATTGGGTGGCCCAAAGCGACCGCTCCCCCTTTACTATTTACTTTTTTGTAATCAAGTTTGAGTTCTTGAAGAGCTGCCAACATCACAACAGCAAACGCTTCGTTGATTTCCCAGAGATCGATGTCGTTTGTTTTGAGGTTGAGTTTGCCCAGCAATTTGTTGATGGCATCAATGGGAGCGATTGTAAACCACTCTGGCTCTCTGGAGGCACCGGCATAGCCAACAATGCGTCCCAAGGGTTTTAAACCGAGTGACTTGGCTTTTTCTTCTGGCATCACCACACAAGCAGCCGCCCCATCATTAATAGAAGAAGCGTTGGCGACAGTAACGGTTCCATCTTTTTCAAAAACAGGTTTGAGAGTTGGGATTTTGTCGAATTTAACTTTGAAGGGCTCTTCGTCTTTTTCAAATTCTCCCACGGCAACAATTTCATCTAAAAATTTTTTGTTTTCGATTGCAGCCAGCGCCCTTTTGTAACTTTCAATGGCATATTGATCTTGTGATTGGCGACTGAATGAATATTTTTTGGCACACATTTCGGCACAGTTGCCCATATGTTTGTTGCTGTAGGCATCCAGCAGGCCATCATGGATCATGCTATCAATGATTTCTAAGTTACCCATGCGCAAACCCTGGCGTGCTTTGGGTAATAGATAAGGAGCATTACTCATCGATTCCATTCCTCCGGCCACCACAATT
The DNA here is from genome assembly GCA_001798075.1 of Deltaproteobacteria bacterium RIFCSPHIGHO2_01_FULL_43_49. GTDB lineage: Bacteria > UBA10199 > UBA10199 > SPLOWO2-01-44-7 > SPLOWO2-01-44-7 > SPLOWO2-01-44-7. The sequence goes on from MGRG01000014.1 coordinate 179,673, forward strand.
TCGGCATCGCCACATCGGATCATTTCATCAGCCAGCATGACCGCTTTCAAACCGGAGGCACAAACTTTGTTGACCGTTAAAACGCCTACTTTGTTGGGAAGCCCAGCGCCTAAAGCAGCTTGACGGGCTGGCGATTGTCCAAGGCCAGCCGCTAAAACACACCCCATAATCACTTCATCAATCAATTCTGGCTTGAGCCCCGCTTTTTTAACGGCCTCACGCACAACAATCGCACCTAACTCAGTTGCTTTTTGATTCGACAACCCACCCAAAAACGACCCCACGGGTGTTCTACAGGCGGAAACAATAACACTTTTCATAGACTTATGAGATAAAGGAGCCGGTCTGTATTGTCAATTTGATTAAGATTGCCTGCTGGTGAAAATGACGGGTGGTCGGCGATGCTGTCAGCCCGATCTGTGGGGAGGGCGTGCAGCTGAGCCGACCCGGAGCCCGTCATTTTCACCTTAAGATTCCCTCGGATTATAGGGGTGTTTTTCGGCCCACTCTTTGATCCAATCTTCTGTTTCGGAATTTAATTTTTTGGGCGGGACGATTTGGACAATCACATATTCATCGCCTACGCTTCCTTTTTTCTCCAGGTTGGGAGCCCCTTTTTCTTTTAGTCTGAATTTCTGGCCGCTGATTGTCCCCGGTGGAATTTTCATTTTGGCGGTTCCATCCAAGGTAGGCACAGTAATCGTTGCACCAAGAATTGCCTCGTAAACGGTTATAGGAACTTCGCAATAAATATCGGCCCCTTCTCGCCAAAAGATGGGGTGAGGTTTAACACGGATGTTGAGATAAAGATCACCAGCTTTGCCACCAAGCTGCCCTGGCTCTCCTTTGCCAGCCACGCGGACTTTGGAGCCATTATCGACACCGGCCGGAATTTTAACCGTGAGGTTTTCGCTTTTGTTAGCATGTCGAATATGGATTTGACGGCTGGTTCCATGAATAGCCTCTAAAAAATCAATTTCTATATCAGTGAAGCTGTCTCTTCCAGGAGTCGGTTCCTGATAAGTTTGCCTGGTTCGGTCTCTTGTTCCAGGCCTTCTCATGCCCCCCATTTGAAAAAGATCATTAAAAAGATCGCCTAAGTTTCCAAAACCCCCTGGCTGATCTCCGAGTCCACCAAAATCAAAACCTTGCCCTGAGCTTGTCGAAGGGCCACCCCCTGGTCCTTGCCGAAACTCCCATTGAAAACCGCCCGGTCCTTGACCCCCCGGAGCTCCCTGACCAAAAGGAGAAGACCCAAACATGTCATACTGTTTTCTCTTTTTAGAATCGCTGAGTACGTTATAAGCTTCAGAAAGTTCTTTAAACTTTTCCTCTGCCCCTTTGTCTTTATTGACGTCCGGATGGTACTTTTTGGCAAGCCTCCGATAGGCCTTTTTGATCTCACCTTCTGAGGCCCCTTTAGAAACCCCCAATATCTGGTAATAATCCCTCATATTTTTTACATATGGTGCCAGGCACTATATGTCAATGAATTCAATGAATTAATCAACTTTGAGCTTGTATAAATATTTCAACGTATTAAATATAAAGCAACATTTTTTGAAATGTGACGATAACTTTAGTGGATAGGGAGCAAGGAGGAATTATGGGAGAATCCACAAAAACAGCTTTGATAACCCGGATGGCGGAATATGGCTGTAAAACGAAGATTGGTCACACCGAATATTGGACAATACAAAGAGAGGTGTCCGCAGCGAAAGTAGAGGATCTAGAAGCTGCGGCTAAATCTCTAATTAAAACTATTGGTGGTTGCCATGACATTAAATTTACAAGATTCCTGCCAACCGCGAAAGAAGCAGCTGAAGCGGCAAAAAAAGCCCAAGCAGCCGTGACGCCACCTAAAACTCCTGCATATGAAGATCCCTGTGTTGGTGAGTGGAGTTCGAAATCGATTTGTAAAAGATAACTAATACAACGCAGAAGAAATTTTGCTGGCACCTTCGGGATGATTGTTCACGAGCTTCGTAATATCGTAAATCAAATCTTTTCGATTGTAGCTTGAATTTTCGTATTTACCGGTATCCATGCGGATGGCATCACAAGGACAAGCCTCAACACATAATCCACAGAAAATACAGCGCAGCTCGTTAATGTTAAAAACCCTTGGACGTTTTTCAACCGTTTTGTCTTCCGATTCTTCTGCGATAATCTCAATGCAATTGGCTGGACAGATCGTTTGACATAGCATGCAAGCAGTACAACGAATCTGCCCATCTTCGCGCGACATCAAACGATGCTCAGCTCGGTAGCCGGGGGGCAATTCCTTCTTTTTATCGGGGTATTCAATCGTCATTCGGTCATCAATGTGAAATAAATTATAGAGAAGATGACCCAAAGTAATGCTTAAGCCGCGAAAAATTTCTGGCAGATAAAGACTTTCCCAAAACGTCATCTTTTCTTTGCGGTCAATGTAATAGCTCAAATTTTTGCTCCCGTGATCTTCTGTTGGGCTTGATATTTTCCCTGTTTATCTGCGTAAGATATAGCACACATTTCATCGGATTCTAAGAAAATTAACTGTCCAATCCCCTCTCCTGCATAAATTTTTGCAGGTGAGGCAGTGTGATTCGAAATAGCCAGGGTTGCAAAACCTTCCCACTCCGGTTCAAAGGGTGTTACATTGATAGAAATGCCGCAACGAGCGTAGGTTGATTTCCCATAACAAATTGTAAGAATGTTGCGTGGGATGCGAAAATACTCCAGTGAGCGGCCCAATACATAACCATGAGGAGGGATTTCACAAACCGCCCCCTCAAATTCCTCAAAATGTAGGCTTGAGAAATTTTTGGGATCGATAGTCTCCCCTTTTTGTGGACGGTGAATTTTGAAAACATTGCTGAGGCGAAAATCGTAACCATAGGAGGAAAGGCCAAAAGAAATCCCTTTGCGTATTTGACTTGCTTCAAAGGGCTCAATCATTCTATTTTCTTGAACCATGCGCTGGATCCATTGGTCAGCTTTGATAGACATAGGGATGGTGGGGTAACAAACAAGAGGTGAAATTGCAACTGTTAAGGCGGACAATTATTCCATTGTTGGTGAGTGTTAGCTTGTTGTGGCTTTTTATTTTGTATGCCAAACTCACACTTCCAAATATTGATGAACTGAAGATACAAAACCCAATTTCCACAGCTTTCATGGAGCTCTACAAAGGAGAGACACTCTTAAGTTATCGGTGGATTCCTTACACGGAAATTTCTCCTTATCTCAAACAGTCTGTTGTGATTGCAGAAGATTCCGCATTTTTTGACCACAAAGGATTTGATTGGAATGCCATTTGGGAGGCTTTAGAAAAAAACTGGAAGAAAAAGGAATTTGCCCGTGGGGCCAGTACCATCACACAACAATTGGCCAAAAATTTGTATTTGAGCCCCTCCAAAAATCCTGTTCGCAAGATTCGCGAGATATTAATCACCATTGCTCTGGAACAAAGGCTTTCCAAACAAAGAATTTTGGAGCTCTACCTCAACGTAGTGGAATGGGGTGAAGGCATTTTTGGTGCGGAAGCAGCAGCGCAACATTATTTTAATGTCAAGGCGTCGCAACTGAGCGCCTACCAGGCAGCGTGGCTGGCTTCCATTCTGCCGAATCCGCGTTATTATGAAAAACATCGCAACAGCTCTTTTATTGCGAGGAAGGTTTCGAGAACATTAGGTTTGATGGGGTTAGAACCTAAAAAGGAAAAACCTCAGCCGGATGAAATTCTTGAAGAAGAGATTCTTGACGAGTTTTAACCCGTTCGTGAGGTAGAAATAAAAATCCCCCGCCATCTTTCGATAGCGGGGGATCTTCAAGGATTAAATGTCGCGATCTTTAACTGTTGCTCTGTTGTTGGATTTGGCTCTGTCTACCGCCTCATTCAACAAGTCCTTCACTTTTTTGCTCAAGGCTTCAATGGCGGTGGCCGATGTTTGGCAACCTTTTCCTTTGATATATTCCTTGACCTTGGACTGAACAACTAAAACGTCTTCTGCCATAGGATCCTCCTTGCCCGCCTAAGTGTTAGTGGTGGGCTTTTGTTTGCGCAGCTTTCTTCAAAACCCCCTTTATTGTCAAGCAAAAAGCCCCTTCGACAAGCTCAGGGCAGGCTTTTTAGGCCATTCTAATGGGGGCACTTATAAGGACTCCGGAAAGTCACTTCTCCAATCTTTTTGAGGACTTTTAAGCGGTTTTCCCTTGGGGTTATAAAATGTCTGTTTCACTCCCCCCATTTCGTCATATTCCACAACCTCCCTTGCAAAACGAAGGCTTTTGGAAACGACAAGGTCGCCATTTGCCCTGTAGAAGGCTGATTCGGTAAGCCGACTTTTTTCATCATAAGTCATTTTCAAAACAGCCCAGTTATCGGGTGTATTTGTAATTTTCCCAAGTTTATCGAAATAAGTAATTCTAATGGGAGAAAAGCGATTGTTTAAAATGAACTCATAATGAGACTCACTTTGCGGATTGAGCGAAGGATAAAGCCCTTCAAAATGATGCGGGAGAGATACTGTCGGAGCAATATCTTTAAAATGTTTGACCGACTTGCCCGCCAAAGTATCTGTGGAGGGCTCGCCTCCAAAGCAGGGTAATCCAAAAAGGATTAACCCTGCAAAGGCGATTAAACACTTCATCTACGATTTCCCCTGCCTCCACCGAAACCTCCTCGGCCTCCTCTTCCACCACCACCACCACCATATCCACCTCTTTCACCACCACCACCAGATCTCGGTTCCATTGGTCTTGCCTCATTTACATTGAGTTTGCGACCTTCGAGTTCTTGGCCATTAAACTTCTCGATGGCTGCTTTGGCCTCATCATCATTAGTCATCTCGACGAAACCAAAGCCTTTACTCCTGCCGGAGTATTTGTCGACGATAACCTTAGCGGATTCTACAGTTCCCGCTTGACTGAACATTTCAGAGAGCTTGTCGTCCGAAATGCCGTACGGCAGATTTCCTACATAGAGTTTCTTCCCCATAAGTTTCCTCCTGTTTCGGGGGTTAATTAGACTAGAAAAGACTAGCAAAAGTGATTATTTTTCACAAGCCAATGTTTATAAGGAAGTGAAAAAGTAGTAGGGCCTGTCCCCATATCTTTGTTTGAATCCATATGGGAAATGGTGTAGATAGGGTGGACTAAAGGGGGATTATATGCTTAAACTTTGTTGCCTTTTCACCCGGTTTTTAAACCTATTTCAGCATCCGCTGCTGTTGGCTGTTAGACTCTATTGGGGATGGGGCTTTTTTATGGCGGGCATGAAGAAACTCCAAGATATTGATAAAGTAATCGGGCTTTTTACAAGTCTCGGTATCCCCTATCCTCAATATAACGCCTGGTTGGTTGGAAGTGTGGAGTGTTTTGGGGGTTTGTTATTAATGGTTGGACTGGCTTCGAGATTGGCGGCTGTGCCACTCACCATAACGATGATTGTGGCTTATGCAACCGCCCACGTCGATGCGGTGAAGACCATTTTAGTGGATCAGAAAATGTTTTTCGAACAACCGCCCTTTCTGTTTTTATATGCGTTAGTTCTTGTCCTTTGCTTTGGGCCAGGATTCTTTTCCTTGGACAGGCTCATTGGGGCTGTTTTAAAGAAAAAAAGAGGGGACGAGAAATAAAAAATCATCGAGACGATTTTTTGAACGCTACATAGGCCGGCTCCCACATCTTGCCAAGAATGATTTGTCTTTGGTCGGCTTTGGGTGCTTTGGCTACCCCCTCTTTGACGGCCTGATGAAAGACAGCCTCTGCCACATCAACAGAGACCGATCGAAGTTTTTCGATGGGGGGATAGACCATCTCCTGATCTTGAGAAAATTTTGATGTCCATTTCGCCAACGTGTACGCCGCAACAGTAAACATCCCATCGGTGATTTTTGAAGCCTTGGCCGCAAGGGCCCCCAACCCGACACCCGGAAAAATAAAGACGTTATTGCCCTGCCCCACTCGGACCTGTTTGCCTTTATAATGGAAGGGTTCAAACGGAGAACCGGTTGCAACAATGGCTTGCCCTTTGCTCCATTCGATTAAATCCTGAGGCGAAGCCTCCGCTTTGGAATTGGGATTCGACAATGAAAAAATGACAGGCCTTGTCGTGTTCTTCGTCATGGCCTCAACAATCGGTTTGGTAAAAGAGTTTGGTGAACCCGAAAGACCCAATAAAATGGTGACCTTCGCATTTTGAACGACATCCAGAAGCGTGGTGCCGTAACCCTCTTTTTGCGTGGCAAAAAAACGTTTGTAATCCTCCAGTTTTTTTTGGGTGGCCATCATCAACCCCTTGCTATCCAAAACGAAGATTTTCTCCTTGGCCTTTTCGGATGTCAGCCCCTCCTTGATCAACGTGTTGTAAATTTGTCTTGTAACGCCAATGCCACCCGCCCCGGCACCATAAACGCAAAATATCTGATCAACCAATCTCTCCTTTTTGATTCTGACCGCATTGAGAATCCCGGCCACGGCAACTGCCCCGGTCCCTTGAACATCGTCATTAAAGGAGAGACAGGTGTTGCGATATCGATCCAGAATAGTGAATGCATTTTGTTTGCTTAAATCCTCCCACTGGATGAGGGCATGAGGATAACATCGCGTAATTTCTTTGACGAACGTTTCGATAAACTGCGCGTATTTTTCGTTGGTGTATCTTTTATGTTTCATTCCCAGATAGAGGGGATCTTTGAGCAGGCTTTCATTGTTTGTTCCCACGTCTAAACTGATGGGCAGACATAACGAGGGATGAATTCCGGCAGCGAGCGTATATAATGAGAGTTTCCCGATTGGAATCCCCATTCCCCCCACTCCCTGATCGCCGATTCCCAAAATGCCCTGGTTGTCGGTCACAACAATCATCTCGATCTGGCGGCTGGGGATGTGATCAATCGTCTCTTTGAGGTATTCAATATTTTCCGGTGAAATATAGAGGCCCCGCGCAAAACTATAAATATGGCTATGGAGCTGGACGGCCTCGCCGACAGTTGGGGTGTAAATAATGGGGATCATCTCCTCAAGGTGTCTGTTCAGCAAGGCATAGAAGAGGACTTCGTTGCGGTCTTGCAGGGCACGCAAATAAATGTATTTTTCCAGATTCGAGGTGTGTCGCTGGAAATTTTCATAAACCCGCGCCACCTGCACTTCCAGATTGGAACTGTGCGGCGGGAGAAGGCCTTCCAGGCCGAATGCGATCCGTTCTTCTTTGGGAAACGCCGTCCCTTTGTTGAGCAATGGGTTGTGGAGAAGTTGGCTTCCCTCCAGCGTCACCTCAAGGCAGGAAGTTCCATCCGGCGCTGTTTTGGGAATATAGTCTCTCATGTTCTTTGTTATCAATGACTTGACAGGCGTCGCTTGTCCAGTTGATTTTGATCAAACTTCTTGTTACCCGGCCAGCTTGCAAGATAGGAAAAGCGGCGCTACAATTCCCTAATGGTTTATTTCTTGGGGACCGAGCCCCCTTTTCAAAATGCATATTGGGACAATAAAAAAGATGGGATTTATGTCGATGTGGTGACGGGGGAACCTCTTTTTAGTTCACTCGATAAATTTGATTCGGGGACCGGTTGGCCAAGCTTTACGAAACCGATCGATCCAAAAAATGTTACCACACACGAAGACAATGAATTAATGATGACGCGAATCGAAGTCCGCTCTACGGGGGGTTCCCATTTGGGTCATGTCTTTCCGGACGGGCCTGGCCCAACGGGAGAGCGTTTTTGTATCAACTCGGCTTCTTTAAAATTCATTCCGGTAGAAAAACTGGAAGCAGAAGGTTACGGGCAGTATCTTGCCCTCATTAAGAAATCTCTCAAAAAAGAAGTAGCAACATTGGCGGGTGGATGTTTTTGGGGGGTAGAAGAAATTATTCGAGAACTGCCCGGCGTTTTGGAGACTGTTGCCGGTTACACCGGTGGCACATTTAAAAATCCAACTTATGAAGATGTTCGCTCTGGAAAGACGGGTCATGCCGAATCGGTTCAAATCACCTATGATCCTTCAAAAATTAGCTACGAAGACATTTTAAAATATTTTTTCAAACTCCATGATCCGACGACTTTGAACCAGCAAGGAAATGATAGAGGGACTCAATATCGTTCCGCCATTTTTTATCAAAATGAAGAGCAAAAAAAGATTGCTCTAAAAGTTAAAGAAGAAGTGAGTCGGTCTGGAAAATGGAAGAAACCGATTGTAACTGAGGTTGTGAAGGCCCAAAACTTTTACCCCGCCGAGGATTACCATCAAGACTACCTTCAGAAAAACCCCAACGGCTACACCTGCCATTATGTGAGGGATTAGCTGCGTTAGGCATCGCATCGTGCCCGTCGCAAGAATATAGATTGATTTTAAAGATCAGTGTCAAACCCGATCTTGAATTTGAGTTGGTTATCTTGAACCCTCTGTCTTTAATCTTTCGTGAATCCAAATTTTAATTAAAGGTTGGCGAGCTATTCCAATCTTTTGTGCAATATGATCAATTTGTTGTACCAAATCAGCAGGCAAATCAAGATTGATTTTTTTCATTTGGGGCTTTTTCACAACCCCCCTTTTATTGAAGTCTTCAGAAAGATCTTCATTTTCCAAGAACCGATCCATTTCGTCCTTATTCTTGAACTTTTTTGAAAAAGATTGCTTCTTCACGCCCACGAGCCCTCCTTACGGAAATAATTCGCATTCTTTCTTTTCGTTTTGTCCATATAACCACATAGAGTCTCTTTCCAATCCATCCCATGGTGGCACTTTGTCTCTCCGCATCCTCTGAATAAGCGAGGTTTCCGACTTCCAAATGAATACCCTCCCAAACAGCGATGGCTTCCTCAAAAGAGACACAACCATCCAGACGGAGGACGGAAATAAAACAGACACAGACGAAAATCAATCACTGTTTTCTCTCAAATCCAATTAAACCCATCTTAACCTGGCACGCCTTTTGCTTATCCTTAGCTTATGGCTTATCTCCCTCGCTACGCCATCATCTGGGATGGCGCTATCTTCCACGTCACTTGGCAATGCCATAACAAATCCTGGCTCCTCAAATACAGCTGGGCCAAACAACTTTATTATGACCTGTTGTTGAAATATAAGGACCAATACAAAGTCTGCTTCTTCTCCTACCATTTCATGGATAACCACATCCACCTATCCGGCAAAATCTTGGGCACTAAAGAAGAATTCTCCTCCCTCTTCAAAATCGTCAATTCCCGCTTCGCAAAAGAAATCAATAAACAACTCAAAAGAAAAGGCCAAGTCGTCATGGATCGATTTAAATCTCCATGCATCCAATCGGACACAGCTCTATTGGCCGTTATGACTTATCAAGATTTGAACTCCTATCGAGCCAAAAAGGTGAACCACCCCAAAGAATACCGATGGTCTTCTTATCATTTCTACGCCTATGGCAAAAAAGACCCCCTCCTGACACCAGCCCCCTCTTATCTGGCCATGGGCAATACCGATCTGGAGCGACAGCAGGCTTATCGAAAGCTCGTAAAAGAAATCCTTGAAAAAGAGGGGTTTCAGAAAAAAGATTATTCGGAAAAATGCTATATCGGAGACCCCGATTGGGTCCTAAAACGATCCAGAGAGTTAAAAATAATCATGCAGGCTAAAAGACAAGCCTATCTCCTCAGACAACGGCGGCAACTTTATGCTGCCTCACCATGACCTCAACTTGCAGATACAACAACAAAATTACCCCATCCAAATCCAATGAATAAGACTAAGCACCAACCCCAACAAAAGACCTCCACGAAAAACCAACAACAAAAAATCAGCTCCTAAAACGCTCGACCCCTTCACAAAAACAAAATTCAAAGACTAAATCTCAAAAATTCATCCAAAACCCATCCAATTCCAAATCTTAATCCGTCTGAGATTTTAGCTTAATTTCGGCAGCAGGATGTACACCAGAATTCCCAATCTTTAAATAAAATGCTGAACCCATCAATTTTACGTTCTGTAATTGTAAAGGCTCAACAAAAATATAAGGCCTATTAGCCTCAAATTGACCCTTAAACGCTAATACTGCTACAATTAATGCCAGCAAAGCTACAACTGGCATTCTCTTTATCAACTGAAATATAGAAATCACTATAGATTTACCCAAATTAATTATTTTTGTTTTAATCTTTCGATAGAGCCAATAGATTTTATTATTCATTTTTCCAATCACCCCCCACACACCTTGCACGGCACGCCGCCGCGTTTGTAGGCTTCGGCTCGGGGAATAATAATACAATTTTTGGTGCAGCGTTCGCCCCAAGGGCAAGTCAATTTATGCACCTTATGATTGCTTACATTGAAATAAACTTGGGTCTCTGTAGCCAACCCCGAAGAAGCACCGATAAAAGCGAGGAAAACAACACAAACAGCAAATCGTTTCAAAAGGAGGCGCATCGGTTTAAGAGCTAAAGAAATCGCAGGAGTCTTACAAGGATAAAATAATAGTGGTTTCAGCGATAAATCCCCGGCAGTTTATTTCGAACAACTTTTAAGGAGCGAACTTTAGGAGGAGGCTTCATCTTCCGGATCGCCTCTAGATAGAGAAAGTTTTCCTCAATCCTTTTTGCAATACGAAGAGCTTCGCCTCTCGCAGAAGCCCCCAAAGAAGCAATTCTTTTCCTAGTTTTGGCAAAATGGCGTATGCTCATAGTTCTATTTTTGTTTAGCGCTAAGCTAAATGTCAAATCTTTTCTCGATACAGAAAACCGGATAGTATTAGCTTTTCGGGCAGTGGAAAATAAGAGAGCATGACAGATGAAAAGTTCAGTTCCTTTCCAATCGGAATTAAAAGAAAGGTGTAGAGGGTAAGATCATAAAAATCGAAAACCCATCCCATCCAGCTCATCAAAAGAATAAGATAATGTTGCTTCGTCGGTTTTTTGCTTTCGCTGAGGAGCGGTTGAGCCGTCAGGGGCGCTTTCCTTTGAACAGATAAAATAAATAAAAAAGCGAAGGAATCAAAATAACGGAGCCCAGAGCCAAACTCCAAATCATGGACCACAAAACCGTATCGGGAGATTTGGCGCTCTCAATTGTCATGACGGATGGAATTAAAAAGGGATACTGGGCTGTTGCCCACCCCAAGATGACGCTGACAACGGCGATTTGCGAACAGGTGATGGCTGTCACAAATCGGCTTCGCAACAATGCCCACAATGAAGTGGCGCCGCTTAAAACAGACAAGATAACAAACGGCCAGGAACGAAGTTTGAAACCCTCCCACAGAGAAGGGGCATCGGTTGCAATAATGGCAAGCCCTGTGACGGCCAAAATCCCCATCCAGACTCCCATGGTGAGGGAACGACGGCGCCACAAGGTCACCAGATCGGTTGCACCGCTCTGCCCTGCCTCCCTTGCCAAATAAACCGCCGACAGGTAGGCACAAACTCCGACAAAGAAAAAAGCCGAATAGATGGAAAAGGGAGAGAGCCAGCTCGATTTTCCAGAAGCCACGGCTCCAAAAGAAATTCCTAAGAAAAATGGCGTTGCGGTGGATCCAAAAGAAAATATGGCCCCCCAGATGGCTTGCTGTTTGACCATCCCTGCGGCATAGGAGCGAAACGCAAACCCAACCCCGCGAAAAATGATTCCCACAAGGGCTAGCAAAAGTGGGAGCCACAAAGTCCGGCAAACGGAGGCAAAGGCTCTTGGAAAAGCGCTGAACAAAATGACCAGAATAAAAATCAGCCAGACATGGTTTGCCTCCCACACAGGCCCGATGGCGCGATAGAGATGATTTTTTTCCTTTTCGGAGGACTGAAAGAAGGTACTGAATTCCCAAACGCCCACGCCGAAATCAGCACCACCCAAAAGGGTGTAGAGAATAATACCCGCGACAAGAATGGCGGCCAGGATTTGTTCAGGCGGCATAAATATTCTCCGGCAAGGGCCTTTTCGCCAAAACTCTCAGTATAAAAACAGTCCCCACTATCAAAATGGCATAAATCAGAATCGTTCCCAAAAAGACCCAACCAATGCCCGAGGCATTCGTAACCGCCTCTTTTGTCTTCATAAAACCAGTCACAATCCAGGGTTGCCTTCCCACCTCGGTGACAATCCAACCAGCTTCAAGTGCTACAACAGAGATCACACCTGAACTAGCTAAAATTAAAAGGAAAAATATGTTTTTTGGAAATGTCCGTTTTCGCCAGAGGGATGGAAAAGCCCAAAAAGAAAGAAAGAGAAGAAGGGTTCCTGCCGCCACCATCATTTGAAAGGCGAGATGGGTAGTTCCAACAGGGGGCCAGTTTTCTTTTTGGAAGTCGCTTAATCCCTGCACGGTCGCAGTGGTCTCCCCTGCCACAAGCCAGGAGAGTCCCCCCGGAATTTCGAATCGGCCCAGGCGCAATGGCGCGTGGGCTTGCGTGACAAACTGTTTTTCAAAGGCGGCTAGTTTGACCGGCTGATTTTTTGCAACCGCTTTTCCGGCCCAGTCCCCAACGACGATTTGAAAAGGGGTCGTCAAAACAGCAAGCCATAAGCCGAGCAGAAGCGCCTTGGAGTGATATTGACTCTGGTTTCCCTTAAGCCAGGAGACGGCATAAACAGAAGCGATGCAAAATCCGGTCACCATATACGCGGCCAAAATCATGTGGAGCGTTTGGTGGGCTGTGGCGGGGTTGAGCATGGCGGCGATGGGGTCCACCTCTTTGACAATGCCGTTTACGATTGTAAATCCGTAGGGCGCATTCATCCAGGCGTTGGCGGTGACGACAAACCACGCAGAGGTAAAACCCGAGACCGCAATGGGAACGCCGGACCACCAGTGGGCTTTGGGGGATAACCGATCCCAAGCGTAGAGATAGATGCCGGCAAAAATCGCCTCAAGAAAAAAGGCGAAACCTTCCAGTGTGAACGGCAATCCGATGACACCTCCGAAAGTTTCCATGAACTGGGGCCACAATAATCCCATCTCAAAAGAGAGCACAGTTCCCGAGACGGCCCCCACGGCAAACAAAACGGCAAAGGCCTTGGACCAGCGCTGCGCGAGTATTTTCCAAATCTCATTTTTTGTTTTCAGATAACGATATTCGGCCGCCAACATCAACACGGGAAACCCCACTCCAAAGCAGGCAAACACAATGTGAAAGCCCAGTGTGATGGCCATTTGCAAACGGGCTATGAGCAGGGGTGTCATAAATTCTCAATCCTTGATCTAAAAAGCAGATATCCGGGGAGAAGCGAAAATAAAACAGACATGGACGAAAATCAATCACTCTTTTCTTCTCTGTCTTGAGTTTTAATCCATCTGTTTTTTTGAGAGATTAAATAGCGGAGACGCCGATTCCTGGATTTTGAGGGAGAATTAATTGAGCGCCGACATAGCCCATCCCCCCTGTTAAAAGTCTTTGGTGAAGAAGCAAAGGGGTGTCTAAATCGAACCACTCTAGGCCACCCAACGCTTTTGCAAGGTGAAGACTGGCCGTCATGGCTAATGTCGTTTCAACCATTCCACCGATCATTAATTGAAGACCGTATCTTCTGGCCATTTCAGCAATGCGTATTGCCTCAAGTATTCCTCCATGCTTCATCAATTTGAGATTAATGCCATCCGCTGCATCACCATCAATAATGTGCGCTGCATCCATTTTAGTGTAAACGGATTCATCAGCAAAAACACGTGTATTTTGCTGATTAGCTTTCAGTTTGACTTGTCTCAGGCCAGTCAGATTTTTTCTTTGAACAGGCTGTTCAAAAATTTTGGGATATATCCCTTCATCGGATAATCGTTTTAAAAGTTCGATGGCGCCTTCAGCTGAGTAACCTTCATTCGCATCAATAAGAATTTCGAGATAGTGGTCATCAATCCTTTTAGTTCCATAAACTTCAACAATGGCTTTTACGCGCGCTACACTTTCTTCGACATCTTTTCCTACTTTAATTTTAATACGGTACAAGCCCAGTTCCAGATATTTTTGGGCAAGCACCCTTGCCTTTTCTGGAGTCACAATGGGAATGGTAATATCGGTGATCGGAAGTTCAGAAAAAGTTTGTCTACTCAAAAGCCTTCCTAAAGGAATTCCAGCTCGTTTTGCAAGGATATCAAAAAAGGCCATTTCAAGTGCAGCCCTGGATGCGGAAAATTTCATCGCCTGTCTTGTTTGATTTTCCAAATCAAAGAGAGTTAGTGAACGACCAATAATTCTTTTTCGAAATCTTTTAATGTCTTTTAATAAAAGTGCTTGTGAATCTCCTGAGATGCCAGGAAAAGGGCTTGCTTCACCTAAGCCAACATAGCCGTCGACGCTAGTGAGGCGCACAAGGACATTGTCTACTGCTGTTTGTTTGCTAGAATCAGAAGCAATCACAAAGGGTTCCCGCAACTCACCGTCAAGGGGGACAGCCTCCAGATTGGCAATACCCAGTAAAATGTTAATGTCCGGAGATGTAGAAACAGAGCTGAAGGGCAAGACTCGCATGGCCGCGGGCTTTAAAGGGTTCACTTATTTTTTGCAAGTAAAATAAGCAGTCTAAAAAAGTATTTAAGGCCAGAAGAGAAAAATCGTAAGGAGAGAGCCGACCAACAGAGACCACCAAGGGTTCGGCACGAAATAGGGATAAAACATCAGGGCTACCCCAAGGAGCATGTGGCGCCCACTTTGACTTTTGCGTCCATAGCGCCAGGCTCCAAAGCCGACAATACTAAAAAAAATACCGATGAAAATTGTTTTATAATCGATCGAAAAATTTGTTCCTTGAAGAAGGTGATCCAAATCAATGTCCCAATAATTCGATGACTTCTTTCGCGTGAGGAAATTGTTTTAGAAGGTCCAAGCGGTTGCCCAGTTCAAAATCTTGAAAATCAAAACCCGGTGCAACCGTGGCGCCGATCAGTGAAAACCGACTTCCTTGATTGGGATAAGCCCCAAACCAATTGCCCGCTCGCACAATGTATTGAAGAGATTGCCCTGCTTTGACATCCTGGCCTAAAATTGTTTTTTTGATTTTTCCCGCCGGAGTAATTTCGACAACGGTTAATGGGTCTCCCAGATAAAAATGAAAAACTTCGTCTGAAGAGAGGCGATGTAATTGTGATTTCGTTCCCTCTGGAAGCAAATAATAAATTGCGGTTGAATAATTGCGGTCTCCTTGAAACACATCGGGCAAAGCATTTTTTGCAATCGTTCCCTTTGCGCGATAGGTTTCTTTGTAATAACCACCTTCCGGATGTGGCTGGAGGCCAAAGAGTGCAATCAGTTCTTGTACGGTGATGTTCGTCACAGGGGTTTCCTTTTT
Source organism: Deltaproteobacteria bacterium RIFCSPHIGHO2_01_FULL_43_49 (assembly GCA_001798075.1). GTDB lineage: Bacteria > UBA10199 > UBA10199 > SPLOWO2-01-44-7 > SPLOWO2-01-44-7 > SPLOWO2-01-44-7. Next base: position 194,901 of record MGRG01000014.1, read on the forward strand.
TGAAAAACAAGCCAAAATGACAAAAATAAGCCAGCAAACTGCCAATATTTTTTTCATTTCTGATAAACAGTTTTATCTTTGCGTCCCTTACCGGGTTTACGCTGCTACTTACGACTTACTTTTTCAGCGCAAGGACCCTTTTTTCCTTCACCAATTTCGAATTCAACCTTGTCATCTTTGGTGATTGGGCCATTCACGATGGCTGAAGAGTGGACAAAGAGATCTTTGCCACCATTATCAGGCGTGATAAATCCAAAACCCTTGTCCTCATTGAAGAACTTCACTGTACCTGTTTCCACTATTGCCTCCTTTTGGTTGATGTCCCCATCATACTAAAAACAAACCAGCCTGACAACCCCTCATGAAGAGGATCTGCCTAACTTTGCGTCCCCTTACACCACAATAGTGAACACACAACAAGAAGCTATTTTGTGGCCTATTGAGGCGTTGTTTTAGGAGGCTACACAAAAATATTATGCCAGAAGGATGAGGCCAAGGAGATACAATGCAGTTTGATAAACAGGGAAGAAACAGGGAAAAAGTCGGAAAAAATTGCCCTCCTCAACACTCCCAATGGAAGCAGGGACAGTCGGGGAATCCTAATGGAAGACCCCCAAAGCATGAGTGCTTCACTTCCCTTCTCAAGGAAGAAATTACAAAGATAGACCCTCAAGACAAAGAAGGCCGGACTTGGTTGGAGATAATAGTTCGCGCCACATTGGAGCTTGCCATTAAGGGCAACGCTACGGCTCTGAAAGAGGTATGGCAAAGAGTGGATGGGAGACCTCCTCAGGCAATTGATTTAAACACAAACGTTAGAACAATCGAAGACGAGCTTGCCGACCTCCCAGACCTAGATAAGTGGCAAGCAACATGAGCAAAAGAAAAAGTTGATTGGCTTTTAGAAGATCATTTAAAACTGGGCGAAAAATTGCTTTAAAGAAACACTCAGGGCATCTGCCAATTTTAAAACAGTTTTCATGTGGATAGGCTTCCCCGCCTCAATCCGCTGGTAAAAACGAACTGAAAAACCAAAATCCATCATATCTTCTTGGGTCAAGCTGGCTTTAAGCCGCAGTTTTTTAACCGTAGAGCCAAACGTCTTGAAAAATTTGGTCTGATTGCCATATCGAGTGGCCATAATGGGCCGAACAATACGTGCCTTGGCCCTATTAAACCACGGCCCGAACGGGCCGTAATAGCTGTTGATTACAAAATGATAGGCTGATAGGTTAGCAAACAAACTGGCAATTGGTTCCCCATGCTACTTATGAAGAGGTCGTATTTGATTCTAACAGTATTTGTGATGTTGGCCATCTTGGGCGTCTCCTGTGCCACGACGCATCTTAATACGACCTACCACAGTGATGGTCGATTTTATCAACCTGCTCAGAAGTACCGTTTCGCAGTAATAAAGAGGTCTTTCGATATGGCAGATAATACAGGTTCGCAACTTGCTCTCGTTACATCAGGGTTGAGAGTAGGAGACATAGAGGCTGTTATTAGGGGACATATATTAAAGAATGGAATTTCTACTTTAAACGAACAAGAATATGGCAAGCTAAAAAGAAATCAAAAACTACGTTGCTTACTTATTGAATGGGGTATCAGTGGCAGGAATGCGCGTGATAAAGATGGGGCATATAGTCAAGAAGTAACAGTTGGCATTACAGATGCAATGTCACAAGAATTAGTTTACCGAGGCATTGGAGAGTATATAGGGCAAACTGAAATTGATGATTTGCGAGGAGCGTTACTTGCAGCGCTAAAGAATTTTAGCATGCTACCCGATAAGCCAGATAATCGATAGGTTCTCAATTTATTAACGGATTTTTAATCTTTTCAACGGTCTAGTTTTTGGGGAGGACGTCAAGCGGTGGGAAGGTCAGCAGTTAGAAGCTGTTTCAAAAATCTTCTTGATTTAGGTGCAAAACCTGTTTAATTTCGACCCCTAATTTTGGTCAAGGGCTATTTCAATTTTCGTCGACCTATTTTTGGCAGTTTGGGGTATAATTCATTTTATGAAACAGGAGCACATTGATCTTTTATTAAAGTATTGTCTTGCTCTTGCTGGAGAAGAAGATTGGGGAAATCGAGAATTAGGCCCAATTCATCTTATTAAGTATGTGTATCTCGCCGACCTTGCTTTTGCCGAAAGATACCAGGGGCGTACCTTTTCAGGCGTTACATGGAAGTTTTATAATTATGGGCCTTGGTCCTTAGAAATTTATCAACGAATCAAACCAATTGTTTTAGCAACAGGCGCAGAGGAACGTTCAATTAGCACTAAGTATGAAGACGACACAGTTAGATGGTCACTTTGTGATAGCCACCTATGTAAAGAGCTGGAAAGACAATTGCCAATCGAAATTACTAGCATACTTAAAAGAAGTATTCATCGTTTTGGGGCGGACACATCGGAATTATTAAATTATGTATATATGACTTCTCCAATGTTAAATGCGGCACCAGGCGACATCCTTTCTTTCTCACCTCAAAATTCTTCTGCACAAAAAACCGATATGGAGGCCGCTGGGCAAAAACAATCGAATGCACATAGTTATAAAGAGGAAAAACGTCGTAAAAAGAAACTTCAAGATTTAAGAGAGAGAGTTCAAAAAGCGCTACACACAATGGGTACAAAAAAACTTGTTTCGCCATCACCAAAACCTAGATACGATGAGATGTTTTTTGAAGGGCAGAAATGGTTGGAAGATATAGCTGGTGCTGAAATTAAACCTTGTGAGGGGGAACTTCTTTTTTCAGAAAAAATTTGGCTTTCTCCGGCAAGACGGGAACCCAATGTATCCTGATGATTCAATTCAATCCCTTGTAAAAGATTGGTGGTTAAATGATGAAACAAATAAAGTTTGCCGCGGAAGGTTAATATGGACCATCATCCCACATGTTGATCTGCTTCCAATGATTCTTGTGCCAGAAGGCAGATCAGGTCCAACTGACCATACTAAGTGCCGCTTTACATTAAAACCTTTGGATATTGATAATCCTCCTCAAACTCCCCAGCTTCCTGTAGCTGCACTTCCAAATTTTCCAGATGAAACTCGCATAGTTTATAGGGCAAAAAGACGCCCTGCTATTATATTAAGCATTGGAGGCCCTGAAATCCCTAGGGAGATTAGAACTGGTGGAGTACGCTGGCAAACTGCTCCAACTTTACTTGTAGTCCCCTGCTATGGCATTGAAGCTTCTGGAAAGCGTGGAGGATTTCGAGAAGATTTTGTAAGTCGAATTAGGAGATGTGAATATCCACAATATATGTGGGATAAATTACCAACTACGAAAAGTGGTGTTGAATCCATTCTTTTTTTTAATCGTATTCAGCCTATAGGGAAACACTATAATTCGTTTGAAACAACCCCTTTTAAATTAAGCGAGGAAGCTATGAAGGTTGTCGATGAGTGGGCGCTCTGGATACTGACAGACTGCTTAGACGAAAACGGCACTTTGTTCGGTATCAGGCAGGGTTTGCTAGAGATAGGTTAAGCCGCAAAGTGACACTGTCAAAAAAGGGCTCATTACTAGCCCTTAAATTCCTTAATAAAATCAAGTCCTCAAATCTTCTACTTCACCGTCCAAAAAGGTACACCTTTCTTGACAAGCGTATAACGATGGTATAACACTCATGGGGTGAAACCAAATCGGAATCCCCAATCAAATCTGCTTGCCTTTAGGCTCCCGGACGATGTGCGGAGGCAGTTACCCAAAGAAAACCTCTCTGCATTCATAAAAGAGGCGATAACTGAAAAATTGGAAGGCATGAAAAATTTGGTGCCCTGTCCTACTTGTAAGGGTATCGGAAAAATAAGGAGGAAATCAGTGTGAAGATAGCCATTTATGCGAGGGTAAGTAGCGACGATCAGAAAACAGACCTACAATTGGATGCTATTCGGAGTTATTCGGAAAATCGTGAGCTATCGGTTTTCAAAGAGTATGTGGACCGCATTTCGGGTGCCAAAGCCGACCGGCCCGCACTCAATGAGTTATTGGCTGATGCCAGGCGAAAAAGATTTGATGTCGTTGTTGTTTGGAAAATCGACCGCCTCGGTCGATCTGTCCCCCATCTTCTGAGTGTCCTAACCGAATTGCAGGCCCTTGGAATTGGCTTTGTTAGTCTACAAGAGGCGCTTGACACGAAAACACCTGCTGGCAGAATGGTTTTTACCTTTTTGGGAGCCGTAGCAGAATTTGAGCGTGCCATTATCGCCGAAAGGGTGAAGGCCGGAATGTCAGCCGCTAAAAAGCGGGGTAAGCATTGTGGAAGGCCGCAAATGTGCATAAATGAGATTGAAATCCAATCAATGAAGGAACAGGGCATGAGTCTTAGAAAAATTGCAAAATCGCTGGGCGTCAGTCATCAAACGATTGCGAACCAGCTCAAGGCGGTATAGCTCAAGGCTGAATTGGATAACAAGGGACTGGAATGGACGGGAATAAAAACCAAAAGCTTGATTACGACTACGAGATAAAGAAGGGTTATTGGAATTTGAGTGAGGCTGTTCACCTTCTTCTTGACGTTAATGCCGATAACTTTTCGGTAACAGAGGACGGTGTCCCTTATGAACTTAGAAAAAAAATTGAAAAAATGACCGATCTATTAGAGCGTGGCCCATATGATGGCTATGATAAGGTTGGGCCCGGCGAAGTCTTAGAATGGGCCATTGAGAAAGGTATTTCAATTCCCGAAGGTCTCGAAAGAGTTGCAAAGCAAGCAGACATTTTGCCTATAAAATCCGATAATATCGACCCCTCAGAACTCAAGGAACAAATTGAAGAATTGAAAAAAGAGAATGCCGATTTAAAACGTAAATCAAAAGAGACGGGAAAACAGTTCGCAAAAACAAAGGCTACCATTTTAGGAGCTGCTCTTTATTGTGTGATAAATTATCCTGATGAATGTCGTGCAAAAACAGGCTCTAAAGACTTTAAGATTAGCAAAATCGCTGAATGCATAAACGACCATATTCACAACTGGTTTAAAGATGAAAACCCTCCGGCTATCGATACAATGAAAAAAAGGATTGGAGAATTCCTGTCAAGCAAAGAGTGAGCTTCTTTTTTACGCATTATCAATTCTTTTCAAAAGATATCCATAGTAATAATCAATAGTTACACAATTTTCTGTTACCTCTAAATTATTAGTGCATTCACTCTAAAAATTTAGAAGCCCCAAATTTTAGGTACCCCCATGTTATTTTGCTCACGAAATAATGAAAGGGTTTGGACGGAATGGAAAATTCATCGGTCAATTTCAAATGGCAGCAAATCCAAGAGGCAATTCACCTTTGCCGTAGTTTCGTCCTCGATTCAATTGAGTTAGAAGTGGGGGACAAACCTAACTGGAAGTACCTACGCTCAAGGCTCTTAAGAGCTTTTGGTGATCGTGGTCTCGAAAACCGCATCCAGCAAATTTTAACTGAACAAGAGAGTAATGGAGGGAGACCCTTCAATGATTGACCACATTGACCTCCAAGCCGCCGCTTTTTGCGTCGATCATTATCTACGAGAATCGCTTAAGCATTGGGATAATCTTGATTGGCTCTACTCTGAAAAAGCCTACCTCGAACAAACATTTGCTAAATACTTACACAATCAAGGGCAATTGGATGACAAACAATTAAAAGCAGCGTGGAATGATTTGGACAGCCGAATGGCCGTTTATGACGACAAGTACATGGAACGCCGAGAACTCTCTAAATACCTCAAACAGCTTGCGCATTATCTAAGAGAGGAATCCCAGAGGATAAAAAATGGAAACCGGAAATGAAATTATCGACGAGGCTTTAAAAAAACCCGATTTGGAGATCGTTCTTCCACAAATTCGCACAGCTTACGGAGGATTAAGGGAAATTGTTACAAAACACTTTCCTTCTCTATGGCCACAACTCCATGCCTTTTTGGCAGCTACTGTTTCCATTTGTTGGTCTGATGCTGATTTGCCGGTTGCTCTAATTGCAACGGGACCCAGCGGGAGCGGCAAAACCGAACCTTTAATGTGGATTACACGATGTGGGTTGGACATAACGGTCCGAAGCGACGATTTCACTCCCGCCAGCTTTGTAAGCCATGCAGCCAACGTCAAAAAGGAAAAACTGGAAAAAAATGACCTTTTACCTCGCATCAAGGACAAAGTGTTTTGCACAAAGGAATTGGCTCCCCTGTTTTCGGGCCGAGAGGACGAACTTCGCACTTCCTTTGCAAAATTAACAACTGTTTTAGACGGTGAAGGGCTACTCACGTCTAGTGGAACCCACGGAACACGGGGTTATAATGAGCGTATTGTTTTTGCTTGGTTAGGGGCTACGACCCCTCCTTCTAACAAGATTTTTAATCTTATGGCCGCTTTGGGGACCCGCCTCTTCTTTTTTTCAACAGACGTTCAACCTCCAAGAGCCCAAGATTATGCAGCCATCATTAAAGGGGAAAAAAAGAAAGCGAGAGGAAAAACAGAATGTAGGGAAGTCGTTACAAATTATCTTGGCCAACTTTTCGATTTGATTCCTGTCCGCTCGCTCTCTACAGATTCCGTCAAAGTCCCAGATAAAATTGCGAATGATATTGGCCTCCTTTGCGAAGCATTAACCAGACTTCGGGGAGGTATCTCATTAGGAGAAGGAATCTCCCAAGAAGAAGACCGCTACACCACGCCTTCCATTGAGCACGGGTGGCGGGCAGCAGAAGTTTTAGCAACATTAGCAAAAGGCTCTGCTCTCACCCGCGGCTCTCAAAGCGTAGAAAAGGTAGATTATGAAATGATCCGCCACATTTGCCTCTCATCCATGCCAGAGACCCGCAGAAAGGTATTTGAAGCCTTACTGACGCAAGAAGGAGCCGTTAAAGCCGAAACAATTGCCAAAAAAGCAAATATGGCCAAGAAGACGGCTCTCCACTATTTGAAAGAATTATCCATATTGGGGGTTGTTGATTCCGCTACTGATTCGGAGCCATACCTTTTTACACTGAAAGATGAGTTTCAAGGTCTCCGTCAGCACACAACCCCCGATCCGGTAACAGTTCAAAACTCTCAAAAAGAACCAACGCAAACTCAGCTAAGTATTGAAAATCATTACATTCAATGTGTTACCCAAAATGACGGTGTGTGTGAGTTGCCGGAAGGGTTTTGATGAAATATCCGCCGATTAAAGTTTTGAAGTTTGAGGGGACGAGTGACAAGGCAGTGCCTTTTGAAGAATTTTGCCAGCTAACCCTCCGGGAAATTTTAAGCGTCCATTCACACTATGCTCTCCGCATTGGCAAAGGACTCTTTGCCACCGGCGATGAAACTCTGAAATCGGCAAAAAAACGAGAACCTGAAAACGCCTTCCCCCTTCACGAACTGATCCGTTGCGCGCTCCCCAACTGGTCGAGCGAGTTTATGGATATGAAATTGGTGGACCTTCCTTTGCAGCACCACATTGAAGAAAACCCGGAACGTCTGCAAAGGATTATCACCCAGGTGAGGGAGATTTTCCCCGGCTCCAAAGAAGTGTCACAAGAAGAGGCTAACGAAATTTTGCCCAAATTAAAACTAGCAGACTGGGAAATTCCTCAATGAGAGAAAAAGCTTTAGAAATGAGAGATAATGCTCTAAATTTAAAAGTGTTCGTTAATAAACAAAACAGGCCCTGTGCGCCGGCGCACAAATTTGTCATTGAAGGCCGGGGCACTGGTTCAAAAACAGCACTATCTGATGGCATGAAAAGGTTTTTGGACGCTTTGGTTGAAGACATGGTTAGAAACATGCTAGAAGAACGCAAGTAGATTTGAATCGTGCCGCCGGCGGCACGATGTTGAATGGTCTTTTTGAAACATGCTAAAAGAACACAAGGAGACAGATGGTACTTTAGGGCTGTTCGCCGGCGAACACTCGAAATGCGGCTAGAAACATGCTGGGAGAACAGGAGGAGGCAGATGGGGCAGGCACAAAATAAGATAAAGGCCTTAAAGCTGGTTGCTAAAGCCGCTGTTTATAGCCGTTATAGCTCGGAAATGCAGGCCTCTTGCAGTTGCCAGGATCAAATTGACCGAATCGCTGACCTGGCCAAAAATGACCAGGTTGTTTCCAGACAATTTACAAATCATAAAATCGCTATTGCCCCCGACTGGATATGTACAGACGAAGCCGTAAGCGGTCGGAAAGCCGGACGCTGGGGATACCAAAAGATTTTGAAGGGCATTCGTGAAAAGGCTTTTGACCTTCTTTTGGTTGATGATCTAAGCCGCCTCACCAGGGACTTAGGGGGATTGCTGGACCTTTACCAGCTTCTCAAACACCATGATATTGAATTGATCTCGGTTTCCGATCGACTCTCCTCTCTTGACCCCAATGCTAAAATTTTTTTCACTGTCCGGGGAATGATTTCAGATTTTGGTAACGACATTCATGCAGAGCGAACCTTGCGAGGAATGGAGGCCAGAGCTCGCAATTTGTTCAGCACCGGCCAAAAACCGCATGGCTATGGTTCAAGGCCGACAATAACGGAAAACCGCAAGGGGAAAGAGGTTAAAAGCCATTTTGAGATTTTTATTATTCCCGAGCAAGCCGAAACCGTCCAAAAGATTTTTAAACTCTATTCAGAGGGGTTTGGGGTTCAATGTATTGCCAAGAAATTGAACGAAGAGAAAATTCCCCCTCCCAGGCCGAATGCCCACGGCTGGCAAACGGGGCCTATTCACCGTTTCCTCACGAACGAAAAATACATTGGAAAATGGGTGTTTAAGAAGCACACATTTTCAACCGACCCCGATACAGGAAAGAGAGTTAAAAAACCAAGGCCCCGACACGAGTGGATTGAAAAACATTGTGAGGCCTTAAGAATCATCCCTCAAACCATTTGGGATAAAGTGCAATCCATTTTGGCAGAGAACCAGAAGACTGCACAAAAAAGATTTCCCAAAAATCCTAAAGCAACTTGGGGAAACAAAGGGCGCGTGGATAACCGCTATCTCCTTTCTGGCAGCCTGAAGTGCCATAAATGCAATGGAGCCCTTGTGACCGTTTCCGGGCGATCGGGCGGGTATTATGGCTGTGTCAATGCCAACCGCCACGGAACCTGCGACAACCGCTTTTTAACAAGCCGTGTAAAGCTGGAGAGGGCCTTTATTCAATACCTCTCGGAAAATATCGTCCCCAGCACGGAAGTAATCGAATACGCAACGCAAAAATTTAACGCCCTGGTCAGGCAATACCTTCAACGTGGCCCTACCAGAAAAAACGAATTGGAAACGGAGCTTAAAAAAATAACGACTGAATTAAATCGCTTGGTCGAGTTTATTGTCCAAGGAAACGTTTCGGAAGCCGTGGCAGGGGCAATCAAACAAAGAGAGACTAGAAAAACCAGAATATCAGAGGAATTGGCCAGCCTGGCCAGGGCGGATGATAAGAAATTATTTATTACTCCCCATTATGTTCAAAGTAGGCTTGCGGAGATGGTCAAAAACCTAAGCTCTCATGCAGATAAGTACAACGGCCTAGTGCGGGAAATCTTGCAGGAGCCGCTCATTATCGAAAAACTGGATAACAAATACCGGCTCAAAGGCATGTTAAATCTGGGCAATATCTTGTGTTCAGACAATGTACTGCTTGCGTCCCCTACCGGATTCGAACCGGTGCTGCCGCCGTGAAAGGGCGGTGTCCTAGGCCTCTAGACGAAGGGGACTCCTTCATATTTTTGTGGTGGGGTGAGGCGCCCGGGGCTCGAACCCGGGACCCTTTCCTTAAAAGGGAAATGCTCTACCAGCTGAGCTAGCGCCTCACCTCACAAACCACCGTTGATGGTAAAGAACCGTTTAAAAAAGTGGGCGGATGCTATATAAGGGCCTATAAAGTGTCAACAACTTAAGGGTTAATGCCGTAGTCAATCCTATGGATACCATTACGAAAATTGTTATTCTTTTTCTCTTTTTTGTTTGTTCCGGCAATCTCTATGCAAACCCGCCAAAGGGACTCGAGCTTTTAAGTACATTTCCTCAAGGATGGATAGGGGTTGAAAAAATAAAGGGTGAATTTGTGGTTTTCGAGCCGTGCAATCATGATGCCCCCTCAATCAATATTGGAAAAAAGGGAAATCAATATACTTTCGCAAAGAGCGACGGATGGGGTGTTTTTATCGACCACATTGTATCCATTCATCAAAAAGATGGCAGTAACTTTACCCTCACAATAAAAACAGGAGGATTTGGCGAGATTGTCAAAGAAGAAGCTTCGTTCCTAGATAAAGATAAAAAAATAGCAAGCTGGCGCCGAGTATATCCGAAGAGTGGAATTACTGAAAAGCTTGATTATTTTATCCCCAAACAATACGAAAAAGAGTTAAAACATGTTAAGGAAGACCCAAAAGCTTGCCCGGAATCGTAACTCTAACTTTACACACCCCATTATTTAATGTTAAGAAAAGGGATCATAAGGAGATATTATGAAAAAACAATTGTTTGTGGTTATGCTGCTTTTGCTTTCAAACGTTGCCCTAGGGCAGTCACAACAGAAATGCCCCGTTTCTTTAGCCATTCAAGCTGAAAATAAAACAGGAAGGCCTCTTCCCTTGTTCGACGATGTCATTCAGCAAGAATTTGTAGAGGCTTTTAAAAAGAAATTTGGGGATAAAATCAATATTGTCGGCGGGGGTGGTGATTTTCTCCTGAAAGCACCTTTAACTAAACTTGGCGCAACAACCCTCTTTGAACCGAATCTATTCAACAAAAGCGGAGCCCTGCTTGGAAAAAGCACACACACCTACCCTTCAGATGCAGCGATACAAACGGGTCTCCGACGCGATGCGAAGCTGGATTTTGAAAAATTTAGCGCCCTATTGACACCACATATAATATGTTCCGCCGATGTTGTTACAACAGGCACTTTATGTCTAAAATTCAGTGGGAAAAGTTCGACGATCATCAAAGAACCGGAATCAGGAACCAAATTTGATCATAACTATGCTGCTTCCGGAGACATTCCACTCAGGCTGGAACCATCCACCAAAACAATCCAAGGCAATGGAAAAATGAAACGGGACACAGCCGTCGGCGCCACCAGCACGGGACTTCCCTTTTCCGGGGCCGGCAGTTCCCCGAAAAAAGAGACGTCGGCGCAGGTAACCGGAAAGTTGTTGGAAAATAATGTGGCCAGGTTGAAAATTTCAACGACGGCGACCAGAAACTATGATGTTAACTATCAAATAGAGAGTGTCAACAAAACGATCCCCTATTTTGAGGGAAATTTTGAGATAGATTTGGAAATTCCTTTTCACGCAGGTGCCGAAAAAACAGAATCGAAAATCTGGCAACCGGCTCCCGGGTATGATATTACTAGCAGCTACAATTATCACTTTGAACTTAGAAACTGTGGAGGTCAATAAAGCTTAATGCCGTTTTTAATTGTTTTTTTCATCATTTTTATTTTTTCCCCCTCTCTTTTGGGTCAGGACGCGCCGTTGGAAAAGGCGTTGGCTAACTATGAGAAGATCGCCCAAAAAGGGGGCTGGCCTGAAATTCCAGCTGGTCCCAAGATTGAGCCAGGGCTTGCGGACGCTCGCGTTGCGGTTTTGCGTGAGCGGCTTCGGATTACCGGTGATTTGAAAAAGAAAAAAGAGGTCAAAAAGGAACTCGATCTTTTGGATAGAGACCTTGAGGATGCGATAAAAATTTTTCAAAAACGGCACGGTATTGTAGAAGATGGGCTTGTGGGAGAAGGAACACGCAAAGCTCTGAATGTTTCTGTTGAAGATCGCATCAGCCAAATCAAGGTCAATTTGCAGCGGACCCACAATTTGCCGCCAGAGCTTGGGCCAAAATATATTATGGTCCATATTCCCAACTATCGCTTGTATGTGGTCGAAAATGGAAAAACGGTTATCGACATGCGTGCCATTGTGGGTCTTCCCAGCTGGCCGACCCCCCTGCTCAGCACACAGGTTACTTCTCTTGTTTTCAATCCAACTTGGCATATCCCAAAAAACATCATGCAAAAAGAGATTGTGGGAAAAATTGAGAAACAAGCAGACTATCTGACTAAAGAAGGAATAAAAGTTTATAAGACAACCGAAACGGGTCGCGAAGAAGTGGACTCATCCACCATTGATTGGAACCAACAAGATGTTTTGGCCACACATCATTTTCAACAACCTCCCAGTGCGTATAATCCTTTGGGAAAGGTGAAGTTTATTATGCCCAATAAAGATGATATTTATTTGCATGACACCTCTTCTAGAAAACTTTTTGGGCGTGATACTCGGAGCTTAAGTCACGGTTGCATTCGCATTGAAAAGCCAATCGATCTGGTAACCTATCTTTTACAGCCGGACCCGGAATGGGATGAAGAAAAAATTCAAGCCACCATCAAACGGGGGGTAGAAAAGCATGTTAAAATCCCTGAGGCTGTCCCAATCTACATTATTTATCAGACCGCCTGGGTTGACCCAGAGGGTCTGGTTCATTTCAGACCTGATGTTTATCATCTGGACAAAAAACTTTTAAGTGATTTATAGCGTCCAAAAAAGGAGGCTCTATGGTTAAGTTGCTGATTGGTTTTGCGGTTGTCTTGTTCTTAACAAGCTTACAAGCTTGCGGTTCCCTAAACGTAGGAGGGGGTGGTGGAACCGACGCTTCTTTGAGTGAAGCGGATGACTTCAGCAGCGCTTGCCTGACGGCGAATGATTGTGCCGGTAGTTCCATTTGCGTTTCTGGTCGTGTTTGCACTGTGAGTGCATTTAGTGGCAATTGCGATTGTTTGGGAGATCCCGATGGTCAGTGCGCCAACTTAGGTTTGAGTACCTGCACACTCTCTGGTGGTTCTTGTGCTACCATTGCCAGCTGTTGTCAGGGTCTTTCTTGCAACAATGGAACCTGTGAAGGACCCAGTGGGCGCTGTCCGTTCACATTGTTACAGTAATTTTCCTTGCTCGAGCCATTTGCGAAGAATTTTTAGAGGGAGTCCTACAACAGCCTCTAATTCCCCTTCTACTTTTCTAACAAAAGCCTTCCCCTTTTCCTGAATCGCATAGGCCCCCGCTTTTCCCATCGCCTCTCCTGAAGCAACATAATCTTGAATCTCTTTTTCTGAAAGCTCTCGAAAAGTGACTAAAACTTTTTCTACATGTTTTTTGATTTTATCCGTCTTTGTGTTCAACAATACAACCGCGGTGAAAAGATGATGTGTCGTACCGGAAAGTTTTTGAAGCATCTGGATGGCTTCCTTTTTACTATTTGGCTTCCCCATTTTAATTCCATTGCATTCGATCAAGGTATCACTCCCAATAATCAAGGCGTTGGGACAAAGTTTTTCAACAGAACGGGCTTTTTGTTCAGAAAAATAGAGGGCCTCATCGGCTGTTGACATGGAAGTCAGCCTTTCTTCGAATTGAGGTTCAATCACCTCAAAAGGGATCCCCAACTGAGTCAATAACTGGCGCCTGCGAGGCGATGTTGATGCCAAGTAAACTTTCATGTATAGGCCCTGCTATGGAGACCTTTTTAGGGTTTTGGGAGAATTTGTCAAAGCCAATCATCGGTCTTTCTCCAATGGATGGGGTGACCGATTTTGCTTGTCGCTACATCACGGCGCGCTACGGAAAGCCTCATGTGATGTTCACCGAATTTGTAACCGTTGAAGGCCTCTTGCACGCGCCGGAAAGAATTTTAAAAGATTTTGAATATAATGAAATCGAGCGTCCGATTGTTGCCCAAATTTATGGAAGCAATCCCGATGATTTTTATAAAGCAACGCAGATTGTCTGTGGACTTGGGTTTGACGGGATCGATATCAATATGGGTTGCCCCGCCAAAACGGTTGTTTCAAGAAATGCCGGCGCCAAACTGATCACAACCCCTGAATTGGCGCTCGAAATTATTCGGGCAACACGCAGTGCCGTTCAAGATTGGACTAGTAGTCAGGCCTCAAGAAAACCGACCCCCTACTCCGTCAAAACGAGGATTGGCTTTGACTCCGTGGTTATCGAAAAATGGGTGGAAGTCCTGTTGGAAGAAAAACCGGCTGCCATTTCCATTCACGGTCGTACTTTAAAACAGATGTATAAGGGGTCGGCCGATTGGGAAGCCATTACGCGGGCGGCCCAAATCATCAAAAAAACAAAGACGTTGGTGTTGGGAAATGGAGATGTTGAAAATCTTTCCCAAGCAAAACTCTTAATTGAACAAACTGGTGTCGATGGTGTTTTGATTGGCAGAAGTGCGATTGGCAATCCTTGGGTTTTTTTGGATTCTTGTCCGGCTCCAAATCGGGACCAAAGGATCCAAATGGCCTTGGAACACGCCAGATACTATACAGACAAGCGGGGTGATCGCTTTATTAGAAACTTGGGTAAACATCTGGCTAGCTATTTAAAACATTTTCCGGATGCCGCTTTATTGCGCACCAAAGCCTTGCAGGCAAAAAACTTTGAAGAATTAAAAAGCACTTTATTGACGATATAAAGGGCTTGAGCTATGCAATATTTAAGAAGAAACTTATGTTGAAAATATTGGATGTATGAACAAACAGAATATCTATGTTGCTATAGTCAATGCCCTCGTGGGTGTCTGTTTCAGCCTGCTCCTGCAAGGTCACATGCTGATTTATGTGCTGGCCTGCATTCTTATCCTCACCCTTCTCTTTTTTGAGCGCCAGCGGATTTACGAGCATGTCCTCAGAAAGAAGAAATGGGCGGTTGTTTCGTCTGCTTTTGGTCTTGTAATCGTCATGACCGGTTTTTCAACCATGTTGACACAACCGGGTCGGGAAACAACCTCGGTAGTGAAAACGGTCCAGGCTTTTTTGAACTTGGTCAAAAATGCAGAATTTGAAAAAGCCTACGAAGGACTTTCAGAAGTGTCGAAGCAGACCTATACCTTACAAAATTTCGTTCGGGATCAGGAATATTATCGTAACAAACTGAAAGATTATCGAATCGATGAGGTAACGTTCAATCAATTTGATGAAAGAAAGGCCGTTGTCCAGGTCTCCAGCCCATTTTTAATTTATGGACAAGATTCGATTCCCTTTGAGTTAGTGAAAGAAGATGCTGAGTGGAAGTTAGTTTTTAGCCCCAAGATGCTCGAACCAAGAATTGCGAAACCGCAGCCAAATGGCAAAAAAAAGAAAGAGTCAGGGGTCATCACCGGATTTTTCAAAAAACTTTTCTAAGGTCGTTCTTCTTTGTCCCCTTCCTTCTTTCGAAGCAGGGCGCGGATTTTTTGGATGAGAACGGCGCCCTCAAAGGGTTTTTTCATAAAATCGGCGGCACCCGTCGCCCTCTTTTCCTTTTCCAAATTGGGTTTGTCCACGCCGGTCAGTATAATAACAGGGATATCTCTAGTATCATCCTGGAACCTCAGATTATTTAGAACCGCGTGACCACCCCCTACGGGCATCATCAAATCCAAAATGATTAAATCGGGTTTTTCCTTGCGGGCCATCTGGACCGCACGTACCCCTTCACCCGCTGTAATGGTTTCAAACCCCTCCGATTCCAATCTTGCCTTGAGGATTTCAATCAGATTGACATCATCATCGGCAATAAGGATTTTATATTTTCTGTTCATAAACCCCTCTTTCCTTGACGTTAATACCAGATTATATCCGGGAAGGAAAGACAACGGAGAATTTGCTTCCCTTGCCCGGGATGCTTTTTACGGAAATAGTTCCCTTATGCTCGGTGATAATTTGGCGGCAAATGGCCAATCCCAAGCCGGACCCGCCTCGTCTATGCATTCCCTCAAAAATTTTGTCCAGATTCTCCTTTTTAATTCCGGAACCGGCATCCTCCACTCTAATCGCGACCCTATTTTTATCACTTTCCAGCCGAATAGAGATCTTTCCCTGGTCCGTAAACTTTATCGCATTGTCGACCAAATTAATGATGACTTCCTTGATTTTATCCCGATCACAAACAGCCGAAACCGCTTCTTCCGGCAAAATCAAAACGAAATCAATTTTTTTCTTTTCCGCCGCTCGCTTCATCATTCCGTAAACTTCTGCCAGCAGTTTGTTCAACATCGTTTTCTCAAAGAGAAACTTCATCTTTCCGGCTTCGAGCTGGCTAAAACCAAGCACGTTATTAGCGAGTCTTGCCAGTCGATCGACACTCTCTTTTGCAATGCCCAAAATGGTTTTCTGAGCTTCGTTTACAGGGCCTTCGGCCCCATCCAGAATCAGCTGGAGGCCCTCCTTGATCGAGCTCAAGGGTGTTTTTAATTCATGGGAAACCATGGAGGCAAAAAAGGATTTGATTTGACTCAGACGTTCCAATTCTTCATTCGCCTTTTTTAATTCCTCCTCCATCTGTTTGCGTTTGGTGATGTCAATAATGGCGGCCAGGACGATCACCCCATCGGCGGTCTCGATGGGATTGAGACCGATCTCCACGGGGATCTCACGGCCGTCTTTGCGCAGGCCGCATAGATCCCGGCCGGCACCCATGGACCTGCTGGAAGGGTGACCGAAGAAATTCCTGCGATCTTTGGAATGTTGGCTCCGAAAACGTTTGGGGACAAGAATATCCATCGGCTTGCCAATCAACTCTTCACGCGAGTAGCCGAATGTTTTTTCTATCTGCCTGTTGACGAGTGCAATATGACCTTCCTTGTTGACGATCAGGATGCCATTGGGCGCTGATTCCACAATTTTTTTTAAAAAATTCGTAGATCGGGCCACTTCTTGCGCAAGCTTGTCCGACTTTGTCATTGGCATATGACCCACCTATTCTGCATTGTCACTCCACAGATGTTCTCGCGTGACGCTGACAATCACGCCGCTCAGGGCAATCAATGAAATCAGATTTGGAACCGCCATCAAACCGTTAGTAATATCGGCAAAAGACCAGACCATGGGGAGTGTGATAACGGATCCCACCATCACCGCAACAACCCAAAGCCAGCGATACGGTTTGATGACCTTTGTGCCAAACAGATATTCCGCTGCCTTCTCGCCGTAATAAGACCACCCAAGGATCGTTGAGAAAACAAAGGTCAAGAGTCCAACAGTCAAGATAGTTGGACCGACATAAGGAATATGGCTGAAGGCCGCTTTTGTTAAGGCTGCGCCTTTGAGACCTTCCTGCCAATCTCCGGAGCTCACCAAAACCAAACCAGTCATGGCACAAACAACAACGGTATCCCAAAAGACCCCTGTTGAAGAAACTAACGCCTGACGTACAGGATTTTTAGTCTGAGCCGCAGCGGCAACGATGGGTGCAGAGCCTAATCCAGCCTCATTGGAAAAAAGTCCGCGGGCAATTCCAAAGCGCATGGCTTCTCTCATCCCCGCACCCAAAAAGCCACCGAGGGCCGCCTGTCCCGTGAAAGCGCTTTTGCAAATAAGAATAATAGTGGCGGGAAGCAGGCTGGCATTCATGATTAAAATAATAACGCAACCCAAGACATAAAAAATAGCCATAAAGGGGACTAAAAATTCACAAAAACGGGCGATCGATTTAATGCCACCCAAAATAACGAGTGCCGTAACAAAAGTCATTATTCCACCGGAGATCCAAGGTGAAATACTCAAGGTTTCCTTTAACATTTGTGAAATGGAATTGGCCTGAACCATGTTCCCGATCCCAAAAGCCGCGAGAGCCGTCAGGGCCGCAAAAATGACCCCTAACCATTTGGCATTCATCCCTCTTTCCAGGACATACATGGGGCCACCCGCCATCATTCCCAAATCATCTTTTATCCGATATTTGACCGATAAAAGGGCTTCACTATATTTAGTGGCAATTCCAAAAACACCGGTGAGCCACATCCACAAAACGGCACCCGGGCCTCCTGCCGCCACAGCGGTAGCAACCCCCACAATATTTCCTGTCCCAATTGTTGCCGCTAAAGCGGTCGTGAGGGCCCCAAACTGACTGATATCCCCTTCTCCCTCTTTTTCGCGACTGAATGAGATTTTGATGGCTTTAAACAGGTAGCGCTGGATAATGCGAAGTCGAAACGTCAAAAAAATGTGGGTGCCGACCAGCAAGATTAAGAGAGGAGGTCCCCAGACCCAATTGCTAATTTCGCCCAGCCAAAATTCTAACGTTTGTAAAAATCCTTGCATCGTCTCCCCCTTTCATGGCAGCGAATCTATCTATAACTCAAGGAGGCATAATGAAAAAGCTTATTTTGTTTGTTTTTTTAATTTCGAGCCCACTTTTTGCAGCCCCCAAGGGCCTGGAACTTCTAAAAGACTTCCCACAAAAATGGACAAGGCTAGAAACTCATAAAGGGGCACGAGTTGTTTATCGGTATTGCAGTGCAGATACGCCCACCGTAGAAATCACTAACAGAGAAGGCAAAAAGATTATGGTTTTTAATTATGGGCAAGATGCGGATGAAGTGGAACTCCTTGGCGTTGAGAAGACAAACAATGGCCTTAAGTTTCAGTTCAAATCGCTTCTTTATAAAGATAATAAAGTCAAAAACCTAGAGTTCGCCTATGTTGGTAATAACAAAAAAATCGGTCGGTGGAAAGGTTCTTTAGAATCCTTCTGGCAAGATGGCCCTGAATTTGTTGCAGAACCCTATCAAAAAGAGTTCAAGGAGATTATAGAACCCAGAAAAAATTGCTTTCCAGAGGGCTAGATCAAGCTATTCCCACGCATTAGGGTCATTGCATTTTTTGTTTGAAATTTTATCATCCGTCAGCGTTGTTTCAGCGCTAACCCCAACACATTCCCCTATTTTTCTTCCCCATTTTTCACCATCTCTCGGCTGAACAATTTTGGATGGGATTTGAGTTTCAATTTGCTTGAAACAAACCCTGGTTGCACTGGCAATGATATCTTCGCATTCTTCCTGGCTTATTTTAAAACAGTCCCTGAAATATTCATCCCGTTTGCACAACAGGACAGGAAGGCCCGATTTCATGGCATCCCCCCATTCCTTTTTTGAGAGGGTTTCCGCTTGTGTCAGGCTTGGCAAAACAAACCCCCCTAATAATAAGCTTACAAATATGAATCCTTTAATCATGTATTCCTCCTTGGAATAAAATGACTTTAACAAAATTTAAAAATAATGCTATTGGATTTAACAGAGTATGAACCAAAAGAAATTCAAAAAATTGTTCGAGGAACATCGGGATAAAATCCTTGAGGCATGGAATAAAATTTCAGATAATGATATGCGCTTTATTGATGGCGATATAGAAAAATTTCTGGAGAAAACCTCTAAACTGTATCAGATCCCTCGGGAAATTATTTTACGAGAGCTAGACGCCGTGCAGAAAAACATTGATGAAGGGATTGAAACTGACTTTGCCTCTCGCCTGGATCCAACTGAATAAAATCGTTTGGGCGTTGGATTTTGGAAATTGGTACTTGGAACTTGTCTTTGAAAAGCTCTCAAAAAATCGTTTAGGTTGGTGGCTCAAGCGTCTCTCCAGAGTATTTGCGCTAAAGAGTAGGTCGTTACCCTTTCGGGCCCGCATTCTCTCTTGTTTTTTTAAACTTAAGGTTCGTACGGCCTTAAGCCTTAACTTCAGAGATTTCTACCATCTATTAGCGCGAGTGGCTTTTGCTTGGCTGGACGGCCAAGCTTTGGTCACTTATCCTCTCCTGAGCTTTCCTTATGACTTATAGGGTTTTTTCCAAAACTCAAGGGATGCTGCTTCCAACACCTCATCCTCTTTCACCCTTTGTTTAGATATCCATTCCCTAGGGGTTGAATATCTAGTGGATCTTAGAGACTTGCTCTCGCTTCAGATACTTAAACTCCCTTTTGGAGAGTTCAGGCTCCCTTTTAGCCTTATCGTCCGCTTAACCCTTTTCCTTTAAGAAACAAAGTATTTTTAGTTCCGGGTCCCCCATGGATTAGGTGATATCACTATCCCTTAATCTATGGTTCAAAATACCTTTATTTCAACCTTGCGGAGAAAAAGCGGCCAGTTCGGCAATGCCACCCCTAAACGATTATTCAAAAGCTTGTCAAAGAACTCAATGTTGAGGGTACCTTTCACCATTTCCAAAAAAATCTCGCAATAATTTTTTTTGGACCTGCCCGCAAATGTAGAACAGGCGCGGAAACATTTTTTGAAAAAGTTATCCACAGGGCATGGTTTTTTTGACTTAAAAAAGAGAACTTAAATTACTTAATAAAAATCAAGTAGATGACTAAATGTGTTTTAGTGAATAAGGTGCTTCAGATCATCTAGAACGAAAGCGACAAACTTCATTCCGGTTGCAAACCCAACAAAATAGCCTATTAGACGGTGAATTGCTCTCACATTAGAGTTATCCTTTCCGCGCTATCGCGCTTCAAGGACTTCCTCGGCCACCCCGCATTTTCTTGAAAGCGCGGGGTTCCCGGCCTCGGTCGTCGGCCACGTTATACCTAAATTCCGCACTAACTACCTACACTAGAGTTATCGGCAGATCCCCAAAAAAGTTGCTTCGAGCGACTGTTGAAAAAGGTCCATCTGTCTCAAAGGGACCCCTTCAGGGCGTTGTTGCCCTCGTCGGCGCTCCTTGCGGTGTACGTTCAAGTACACCTCAGTCGGCCTCCTCGGGCTGCCTAGCATCTGGACTTTTTTGAGCAGCCTATTGAAATCCTTCGGATTTTTCTCCGTCTGAAGTGTTTTATCCACTTAGCACCCCTTCTGCATAAGCGACCAAACGACTTAACCGTTGTTCAAGTTTGCGATAGCGGCTATACGACTCTCCACTTCGTTCAATCAGAATTTCACCAAGCGTTCGAGAATAGTCTTCAAGACCCTTGAGTAGATCTTTTAAGTGATACTTTTCTTCAAAGTGTTGTTTTCCCAGAAGAGAGGATAATGAATCCCGCTTCTTTTTGAGCTTCTGAACTAATTCCCTCAGCAAATCCCGAAAAAGGGCTATTTCCGCAAAGTCGATGAATCTAACTGTTAGGGGAAAGGGAATTGGAATGGATGGATTGACCACTTGTGCTGATTTTTCTCTCAGCCCAATCATCATAGGGTGGTTATTGATCTCCATAAATATTATAAGACTTAAAAATGAAGGCTTCTCCGTTTTTTCAATCAACTGACGCCAAAATGCTGCATATCCGTGTGGGTTCGGATTACTCTGAAGGGCAATCAATTTTACTGCACCAATTGCGTTTTCATCGAGAACCGCTATCTGCATTAGTCTTATTAAGGCATCTTGATTGCCTGATTCCGCGCAAGCCTTCAAAAAATCAATCATACGCTGATACCCCCTAAGCCATATTTGAAAAAATGGTGTTGGGTCTAAATATTTTAAGAAAGAGCGTACAAGGGGAATAGCAATTGCATCCTTGAGAGGAAGAAGAACAAAAGGCTCACGTTCTCCCCGTTTGATCAAGAGATGAAAAGCCTTCTGATCTCCTTGAACCGCCAAAGTTTGCAAAGTTTCTATAGCAACCGGAGGGATCTCAACTTCCACTTCTACTTCCAGTTCTATTTTTGATGCCGATACAACAGGAATAACCGTCGCCGCAGGAGGTTTACTTTTTACTAATTGACCTTGATTTAAATGATAATCCTTGACCACCATTTGAATTTTCTTTCCATTCTCAAGTGGAGGAGTAGGATCACGGTAACCTGCAAAAAAAACCGCAACTTCACGCCTTAAAACTTCCCATCGGGATCTTGGTGGCCTATTTTTTTCTTCCAAAATGGGTTCCGCACGCGAAACAATTCTTGTCCAAACTTCTTTTGGAGTCCTAGCAACTATGGAAACCATTTGGTTTTGGCGAAGCCTTGCCGATGTCAAATCTCTAAGTCTAAAACGTTCCATCTGATAGGAATAAAACGCATCTGGAAACTTGGAACGAGGGTCCTCTTTATAATAAATTGCCGAAAGGACAGGTAATTCACTTCCTAACTGTTCTACAGGAGCAAAACCCAAGGCCAAGGCAGCCGTAGAAGGGTAATGATAAAGAGGGGCATTTATTCCAAAAATAGTAATGGGCATAAAACCGTTTCTATAGAGATTATCGTCAAATTGAAGAAAAAGTTGCTTACCACAGGGTACCTGTTACTATATGGTAATTAATCATGTCAAAGCTTCTAAGTCTTCAAGAACCCTTTATTGTTTGGCTTCAGTCGCTTTTTCACCCTCAGGCTGACTCTATTTTTGAGTTCATCACCCATATAGGGGGGATGAGCAATTCCCTTTTCATCTGGGGATTTTTTATTTGGTGTGTCTCCTATTCTTTTGGATGCCGACTAGTTCTTTTATGGCTGATATCCAGTTACATGGCGTTGGGGCTCAAAGGTCTCGTAGCTTCTCCACGGCCTTTTCAAGCTTCATCCGCCGTTATACCCATTCATTCAGAAAGAGGGTTTGGTTTTCCTTCAGGGCATTCTACGGGGGCGATGATCACTTGGGGTTATTGGGCTGTCTTTGAAAAGAAAAAGTTTGTCATCGCACTTGCTGCGCTTTTCATTTTTTTGATTGGTCTCTCGCGCATCTACTTGGGGGTTCACTATCCCATAGATGTTATCGGTGGCTGGGTTTTAGGCGGGGTCAATATATGCATCCTTGTTAAACTGACGCCCCACTTGGAACAGTTTTTTTCACGGCGTGATATTTTTGGCAAAATCATCATCATTTTATTGGGAGCAGCAATTATTTTAGCAGTCATCTACCAGTTTGCGCCTCCCGGTGCTGTTTCAAGATGGATAGCGACCTCCTTTATTTTTTATTTATCTGTTTGTTTGGGTTGGCTTTTTCAAAATCATTTTGTGAAATTCGACGTTAGCGGGTGGTGGCTTCAGAAAATCTTACGGTTTCTGATTGGCGGCGCGGTTTTGTTTTGCCTGATGCATTTTTCAAGAAAAGGCTTCTTATTTTATTCATCAGCTGGCCTTTGGCTCACCCTCGGCGCCCCCGCCTTATTTAAAGCATTACGCCTTTAGTTTTTGAACCTCTTTTTTCAAATTTTCTGGGACAGAGACGGGCTTCATTTTATCATAATCGTACATGACTAAGATGGTGTAGGCTTGGGCGATGAGCTTTCCTGTTTTGGCATGCTTCATTTCGTAATCGATACGAAAGCTGGTGTTTCCAAACGAAGTCGTTCCCATTTCAATCAAAATTTCATCATTAAGATAGGCTGGAGCCTTATAATCACAATGTGCGGCCGCTACGATAAAGGGAATTGATCGAAAGTCATGGGTTGCCTTGAAACCCAGTTTCCCAAAATATTCCACACGCGCCTGTTCTAAAAAAGAAAGGTACTTGGCATGGTTCAGATGCTGATGCATATCGCAATCGGCATATTTGATTTTGTCTCGAAAGGTGAATTCAAATTTTCGTTTTTGGTCTGCCATTTTGATTAAAGGATATTCAAAGGGATGGGGATTAGCGTTCCCGTTTTATTGAGATAAGCCATGGCCTGGATGGCAGCGTTCGCGCCAGAGAGGTTTGTAAAATAAGGAACCCCTCTTTCCAAAGCCGTGCGGCGGATTAAAAAAGAATCGGCAATCTGTTGCTTCTGAAGAGTTGTGTTGATGATCAGTTGAATTTCTTTTTGTTCCAGGGCCCCGACGATGTGTGGTGGTCCTTCCGCTACCTTGTTAATTGGGATGGAAGCAATGCCGTGGCTTTTCAGATAGGCATGAGTCCCATGGGTCGAGACAATTTCATAACCACCTTGAGATAATTTTTTTGCCAAATCGAGAATGAAGGGCTTGTCATCGTCATGAACACTCAAGAAAACTTTTGCGGGGGCCTTTGGCAAAAACTGACCAACGGCAATCTGGGCTTTTGTATAACCTTCCGCAAACGTTTTTCCCCGTCCCATCACTTCTCCAATCGAAGTCATTTCGGGGGAAAGAATCGTGTCGACACCCGGAAATTTAATAAAAGGAAAAACCGGTGACTTCACCGCAAAAAGTTTTTGTTTGGATGGCTGCAACTTCAAATCTTTTAAAGTTTGGCCGGCTAAAACCCTAGCAGCCAATTTTGCCCATGGGATCCCCGTTGCCTTGGAAACAAAGGGAACGGTTCGGGAAGCCCTTGGGTTGACTTCCAAAACATAAATGGTCCCTTCATGAATGGCGAACTGGACATTCATTAGACCTTTAACATTTAGGGCAATTCCCAACGCTTTCGTTTCTTTCTCAATTTTTTGGATAACTTCTTGAGACAAAGTGTGGGGCGGCAGACAACAAGAACTATCCCCCGAATGGATTCCTGCCTCTTCAATGTGTTCCATCACACCAGCAATCATGATTTCTTTACCATCTCCAATGGCGTCAACATCGACTTCGATGGCTCTCTTTAAAAATTGATCAATCAGCACTGGGTATCCTTGTGAAACTTCAAAGGCTTCTTTCAAAACCGAGTCGAGGTTGCTTTCGTCATAGACAACTACCATCGCTCTTCCCCCCAAAACATATGAGGGTCTCACCAAAATGGGAAAGCCGACTTGTTTTGCCAAAAATTTGGCCTCTTCTACATTGTTAGCCAAACCATTTGAGGGTTGTTTCAATTTCAATTCGTCCAACAGGTGTTTGAAAAGCTTGCGATCTTCGGCCCTGTCAATGTCGTTTGCTGAAGTTCCCAACAAGGGGACTCCCGCTTTCACCAGTGACACAGCCAATTTTAAAGGAGTCTGTCCTCCAAACTGAACCACCACACCGGTTGGTTTTTCTTTTTCAACAATGTGCAAAACATCTTCCAAAGTGAGAGGCTCAAAATAGAGCCGATCGGAAATATCATAATCGGTGGAAACAGTTTCAGGATTGCAATTGACCATGATGGTTTCAAAACCGGCTTCTCGAAATGCCATGCAAGCATGGACACACGCATAATCAAATTCAATCCCTTGCCCGATACGATTTGGCCCACTTCCTAATATGACAACCTTTTTATTTGCAGTCGGAGGGAACTCCTCTTCATTTTCATAAGTAGAATAGAGATAGGGGGTAGAAGCCTCAAATTCTGCGGCACAAGTGTCCACCCCTTTATAAACAGGACGGATCCCTTGTTGATAACGCAACTTCCTGACCTCTTCTTCCTCACATTTTAAAAATGTTGCGATATGTCTGTCTGAAAAACCGGCTGCCTTGAGAGAGCGCATCTCTTCGGCAGTTAACTTTTGGAGAGAATGCCCTTTCAATTCCCTTTCCATCGCAACGATGTCTCGTATCTGGTGCAAAAACCAAGGGTCGATGTGTGTTACCTCATAAATTTTTTCTACAGAAATTCCTTGCCAGAAAGCATTGGCAATACTCCAAAGACGATTGGGTCTCGGTTGTTTGAGAATTTGCAGAATATCTTGATCCTTATCTTCATTTTTTCTGCCTTCAAATGCAACGTATTGGACCTCCATAGAGCGAATTGCTTTTTGGAGCGATTCCTTGAAAGTTCTTCCAATTGCCATCACTTCTCCCACCGATTTCATCTGAGTCGTTAAAACACTCGGTGTCTTTGGAAATTTATCAAAGTTAAAACGAGGCACCTTGGTCACGACGTAATCGATGGAGGGTTCAAAAGAGGCGGGTGTTTTCTTTGTGATATCATTTGGAAGTTCATCTAAAGTATAGCCCACAGCCAGTTTAGCCGCAATTTTTGCGATCGGAAATCCGGTTGCTTTGGAAGCCAATGCTGAAGAGCGAGAGACTCTGGGGTTAATTTCTATCATAACCTGTTCGCCTGTTTTTGGATTAACGGCAAATTGTATATTGCAACCGCCGGTATCGACTCCAATTGCCCGAATGGCTTTGATCGCACTATCACGCATCTGCTGATATTCTTTGTCAGTTAGCGTTTGGGCCGGAGCCACGGTGATACTATCGCCGGTATGAACTCCCATCGGGTCTAAGTTTTCAATGGAACAGATGATAACAACATTATCTTTGCAATCGCGCATCACTTCCAACTCAAATTCCTTCCACCCTTCAACCGATTGTTCGACAAGGATTTGTTGCACCGGGCTTCGGCTCAAACCCCACTGGGCATACTGTTCAAACTCATAGGCCTGGTGGGCAATGCTTCCCCCTGCTCCACCCAGAGTAAAAGCAGGCCTAATGACACAGGGAAAACCAATTTCTTTGATGACTTCCCTTGCTTCTTCCAAAGAGTGGGCCAGTCCGCTTTTGGGAACTTTTAATCCAATCGAGAGCATGCATTCTTTAAAAGCTTTGCGATCTTCTGCTTTAAAAATAGCCTCTGCCGAGGCCCCAATAAGCCGCACATTATATTTTTTTAAAACTCCTGCGCGATCGAGTTCCATGGCCAAATTAAGAGCCGTTTGACCGCCAACGGTTGGCAGTAGGCAATCGGGTCTTTCTTTTTCAATAATGCTGCTCAGGCACTCGACTGTGAGAGGTTCGATATAGGTGACGGTTGCAAACTCCGGATCGGTCATGATGGTCGCCGGATTTGAGTTGACTAGAACGGTTTCAAAACCTTCCTGCGTCAAAGCTTTGAGGGCTTGAGTTCCGGAATAGTCAAACTCGCAGGCCTGGCCGATCTGGATCGGGCCGGAGCCGATCACCAGAATCTTTTTTATGTCTGTTCTTTTTGGCATAAGTCATTAACTCACAAAAACTGTCGAAAATATCTTTTGCATCATGGGGGCCGGGGGCTGCTTCCGGATGATATTGAAACGACAAAATCGGAAATTTTTTGTGTCGAAAGGCCTCCACTGTTTTGTCATTAAGATTGATCTGGCTTACTTCTAAATCAGGCGGAAAGTTGTTGGAATCAACGGCAAACCCATGATTTTGGGAGGTGATCAACACTTTGCCAGAGGCAAAATCTTTGACTGGTTGATTGCCCCCTCGATGGCCAAATTTGAGTTTAAAAGTCTTAGCACCCAGCGCTAGACTTAAAAGTTGATGGCCCAGGCAAATGCCCAAAATGGGAAGTTTTCCGACCAACGATCGAATATTTTCTATGATGGGCAAGCAGGCCGCCGGATCTCCCGGTCCGTTCGACAACAAAACTCCATCCGGATTTTCAGCTAACACCTCTTTTGGCGATGTCAAGGCGGGCACGACTTTGACTCGACAGTCTCTTTTCACTAACTCTCGAACCATGTTTTGTTTAATTCCAAAGTCATAAGCGATAACGAAGTATTTTTGGCCATCCCCAGTTGGTTTCATCTCATAGGGTTTTTTGCACGTTACAACAGAGACGAGCTCCTGACCCTCCATTGTTGCCAACTTCGCTGCGCGCTTTTTTAAATCTTCTAAATTTGAAACTTGGAATTTGAAACTTGGAACTTGTAGTATACCCGGCATCGCCCCCTTTTCGCGAATATGGCGGACGATTTCCCGAGTTGGCAGCCCTTCTACTCCAACAATTTTGTTTTGTTTGAGATAATCGCCAAGTGTTTGTGTAGAGCGCCAGTTGCTGGGGATTTTACAATATTCTTTGACAATGAGTCCTGCCACCTGGGGTTTCGCGGACTCAGCATCCTCAAGGTTGACCCCGTAGTTACCAATCATCGGATAGGTCAGGATGACGATTTGTTTGCAATAAGAGGGATCTGTCAGGATTTCTTGATAGCCGGTAATGCTGGTATTGAAAACGACTTCCCCTGCCGATTCTGACTCAAAACCAAAAGAGCTGCCTTCAAAGATTTTGCCGTCGCTTAAGGCCAAAAAAGCCTTTTTCATTAGCGCGGGTGTTTATAATGAACAGTATGGGAATGCAACTGGTTTGTTTCGCTTAACAACCATTCCCACTCGTCGCCATGATGGATCAGACAATGGGTATGGTTTTCAGCAATGGAGGGGATGGCGGCAGCAGGACAGTCCATCAAAGAATAGCCGCAAAAATTAAGAAGCGGTTTTGATTTTACGCCCCTTCCAATAGTCTCTTCAAAAACCAAAAAATCCTTCCAATAGGCGGAGGATCTGGATGGGGCGTGACCCAAAATTCTTAAACCTTCAAAACCTTCCTTAAGAGTTTCTCGAAGGAGATGTCTGCTACGCTTCATCAATTCTGCGATAGCCACTTCGGTTCCATACCATTTTTCCCACGGGATCATCATAAAGCGCCTCATTCTAAGGAGGGGGTCAAGGTGAAAAGAAAATTGCCCCTGTAGGTCTTGCTTGGCTTTCAAAAAGGAATAACTGGGGGGTAATATCCAGAGGCAACGTTCCTTTAAAGAGGAAAGCCCATCCCGCAAATAATCGGCGACGATCGAGATAAATTCTTCGTTGGTGGTATAGAAAAAGCAAGCGTGAGTTCCCCATGTCAGGGGAGCTAACCAATCAGGTTTAGAGTGGTTAGTGTGCATTGAGATGGGACATTTATAACATTGTTAAAGTTGAGAGACAATAATTTTAATACTTTTATAAATCATCTAGATAGACAAAAACATTAAAGTTTACTTTAACTTTTATGAATTTTACCGTCGAGAGGTAAAGCCCTTCAAAGTGAATAAATAAGGAGATTTTTGGCCAGAAACCTATTGAAATTACATACCAAATCACCTAGTGACGGATTTTGGCTCAAAAAAGTTAGCAACTTTAGCAGGCCCCTTGCCGAAAACAAATAGAGAAGGGCGTGGTAATTGTGCCACGGACTTTCACGAAATTGAATTGAGTAACAATTAAGGAGTCAAACATGACGGAAATAATAAAACCACTCATTGACCCGCCAGCCCCTAAAGTTCAACTTTGTACCTCTGCAGAACAAGAAAAAGTGGATCAAATTAGTGAAATCCTAGGGGTAAAGCTCCCAGAGTGTTCGAAGATAACAGCTGCGAGCAATGGTTTAAAAATTACTCGAACAGATGAATCAGGCTTCGAAGAAGCCAGCGTACTTGAGCTTGAGGCCGCTAGGGACAAGTTCGGTAAGCCGATTGTTAAGGGATGCAGTTATACTGGAAAAGATGCTTTTTGTAGCGAGACGTGGGGATCTGTTACTCCGAAAAAGTTGACGAAAGCCAGAGAAATCATTTTAAGCAAAAAAGAAGACTGAAGAGCAGGCAAAATAAGACCCACCGTCATTAATAAATCCATCTGCCGAAGCGGTGGAAGCGAATAAGGTCTTTTACAGAGCGGCTCCAGTCAAAAGAGAGCCAGATAAACATCGCCCTTCCCTTGATGTTGTCTCTAGGGACAAAGCCCCAGTCTCTCGAATCAGAACTGTGGTCCCTGTTGTCCCCCATTACAAAATAGTGACCTGCCGGGATTTGAAACTCTGTTTCTGGATACCAGGCGGCGTCATGTTGGATGAGATGATATTGGTCATTCAATTTTTCTCTATAAATTGCAAAAGTGTCCCATTGAGGGAATAGAGTCAGCTTTTCGTAAGGCTCAGATGGGTTTAAGAGTCTCCTATCTTCATTTTGAGGGTCTTTTGCGAAGTTCAAAGCCTCTTTTGGAATCAACTCCCCATTCACATAAACTTTGTCTCCATTGACCTGAATGGTGTCTCCTGGCAGTCCAACAACTCGTTTGATGAAGTCTAATTTTTCATCTTTTGGGTAGATAAAAACAATGACCTCTCCCCTTTTGGGGTCCCGCCCATCCCAAAGGCGCTTTTTGGTGAAGGGAACCCTCAACCCATAAACAAATTTGTTTACGAAAATTTGGTCGCCAATCAACAAAGTTGGCACCATGGAAGGAGATGGGATTTTGAAGGGCTCCACCAGAAACGAACGGATGGTGAGGGCGATTAATAAAGCAATCCCAATCGACTCAACTGTCTCTAAAAATTTTTTCTTCTTAGATTGCTTCGTCACTTCGCTCCTCGCAATGACAACTACTTAACTTTCAACACGCTCAAAAACGCTTCTTGAGGAATCTCCACACTCCCAACTTTTTTCATCCGTTTCTTCCCCTCTTTTTGTTTTTCAAGCAATTTGCGTTTGCGTGTAATATCGCCCCCGTAGCATTTTGCAATGACATCTTTGCGTAGAGCTTTCACGGTTTCTCTGGCGATGACTTTGTTCCCAATCGCTGCTTGAATTGCGATTTCAAACATCTGCCTTGGGATGAGCTCCTTGAGCTTGGCCGCCAGCTCCCGCCCCTTGTAATAGGCCTGGTCTCTGTGAACAATGCAGGAAAGGGCATCGACTGGATCAGAATTAATCAGTATATTTAATTTGATTAGGTCGCCCGGTTCATAATTAGTGATGGTGTAATCAAGAGAGGCATAACCTTTGCTCACACTTTTAAGCTGGTCATGAAAACCAAACATCATTTCACCAAAAGGGATGTGATAGGTGATCAAAACACGCTCCGTCCCAAAATATTGAATCCCCTCCTGCATGCCCCGCGAGCTTTCGCATAACTTTAAAACGGGTCCGACAAAGGTTGCAGGGGCGTGTATGTGAGCCTTGGCATAGGGCTCTAAAATCGTATCAATAAATTGCACTTCAGGAAGTTTGGCGGGGTTATCGACTGTAATCGTCTCTCCCTGCGTCGTTTTTACTTCATAGACAACGGTTGGAGCTGTTGTGATCAAAGAGAGTTGGTATTCCCGCTCTAGGCGCTCTTGAATGATCTCCATGTGAAGCGAACCAAGAAAACCGCAGCGAAATCCAAAACCGAGGGCCAACGAAGTCTCTGGCTCAAAAGTAAACGAAGAGTCATTGAGGCGCAATTTTTCAAGGGCGGTTTTAAAATCTTCGTATTGATCGGGGTCGGTGGGATAGAGCCCTGCAAAGACCATCGGCTTGATTTCTTTAAAGCCGGGTAGAGGTTTTGTGGCGGGGTTTGCCGTGTCGGTAATCGTATCACCAATTTTTGTATCTCGAACCTCTTTGATGTTGGCGATGACAAAACCGACCTCTCCTGCTTGCAATTCGTTCACCGGTTGGGCAACGGGAGTAAAAACGCCGAGCTTTTGCACTGTAAAATTTTTTCCGACATTCACCAGATGAATTTCTTGATTTACTTTGAGTGCTCCATCAACGACCCGAACCAGCATGATCACACCCTGATAGGCATCAAACCAACTATCCATGATGAGGGCTCTCGGTGATGCTAGGGGATTTCCCCTCGGTGAGGGAAGATGTGAAATGATCGCCTCCAAAATTTCATCCATCCCCTTCCCTGTTTTGCCACTGGCTTCGATGGCTCCTGTGGCATCAAGGGCTAAAATCTCTTCAATCTCTTTGCGGGCTTTTTCTGGATCGGCACTCGGCAAATCGACTTTGTTGATAACAGGGATCAGTTCCAGTTTTTGCTCCATGGCCAACAAAGCATTCGCCACCGTTTGCGCCTCTACTCCTTGTGTCGCATCGACCAAAAGCAAAGCCCCCTCGCAAGCAGCCAAACTTCTGGAGACTTCGTAATTAAAATCAACATGCCCAGGGGTATCGATCAGATTGAGCTGATACTCTTGGCCATTTTTGGCAATGTATTTTAGGCGCACCGTCTGGGCCTTGATAGTTATGCCCCTCTCCCGTTCAATATCCATCTGATCGAGGAATTGCTCACGCATATCCCGATCACTAATCGCCCCCGTTTTTTGCAAAAACCGATCGGCCAAGGTCGATTTGCCATGGTCGATGTGGGCGATAATACAAAAGTTGCGAATGTGAGATTGGTCCATAAATTTAATGTGGGAGGTATATTACCTTTTCTTCCAATAATCTCGGAATGCTTTTAAGCGAGGGAGAGATTCTCTATCCTTCACGCGATTTGCCTTTTCTTTACTGTGTATAATGTCATCTAGATGACAGACAGGAAAACCCTGGACATCGATATGCCGTTTCCAAGCTTCCTCAAAATTTTCTATTCCATCTGGTGCAAAGACCAGATCCATGTCAAAAGGACCATTGCGAAGCTGAATGAAATCTTTCCCTTGAAGAACATCCTTTGCTATCGCTGGATTCAGCTTGAAACGGAGCTCTCTTAAAGCACTCACCAATCTGCTCGTATTGTCTGGATCTTTTTTAACAAAAACGTCAGCGTCTTGAGTCGTGTCCGAATATCCCAACAAGATAGCACCTGATTTGCCAATAAAGAGATATTTGACATGGTGTTTTTTAAAAATTTTCTTTAGTGTTTCCGCCTGACGAAAACTAAAGGCTTTTTCCATAGCCTAGCCATTTGGGAAGTTTTTCTTCGCACCATTCTCTATACTCTCTCATGGTGTTAAAGGACCGACAAGAAGCGTCATCCATCACCGGTTTGTAAGTATGAATGAAAGCATTATTAAAGTGGACATGCAAAGGTCTTTTTCTGGCTGCCTCAAATTCTTGAACCCACTCCAAACGTTGCGAAGTCTTTTGCATATTGCCTATAAAATTTCTAGCATACCCCTTCTCTTTATTCAACGAAGAAAGTCCACCCCCGTTTTTTGCAAAAAACGATCAGCCAACGTCGATTTTCCATGGTCTATGTGGGCGATGATACAAAAATTGCGGATGTGGGATTGATCCATAGAGTTCGCAGACATTCGCCTGAAGATAACTAAAAATTCAATGGCTCATTTAAATGGTTTCGTTCGAAGAGGATGGGTATCAAAAACTATGCACTGAGGAGCAAATTCTGAACTGGTTTAGACGTGATTTAAACTTTTTTGGACGTTTCTGATTCATGAACGATCCGATCAATAGAAGCTCTATAGGTGTAAAAATTTATAAGCCCACTAAAAACTCTTCGTCTCCTTTCAAAATCGAAATGGGTGAAAAAATCGATGATAATTCTTGCGGCTTCCTTTAAGGGAAATCCTGTTCTTTGAGCACTGAATAGGGAGATCTTCATCCCCTCAATATGTTCTCTAATAACATCTTCAAATTCACTCTCAGATACCTCTTCACTATGATCTAGATCGATCAAATAGTCTCCCACGCTGATTTCATATTCTCTAACAATATCCTTCAAAGCATAATAGACTTTCCGAGCACTTCCTGTAAAAATACTGTCTTTGAGTATTAAAGAAGAATTATCCATTTCTATTCTCTCTAAGCCTCCTTCAAAAACTTCCGTGGCCATCCTAATTATGTTTGCCGTTAACAAAGCAATACATTTTTCCTCTAAAATATCTCTGAATTTATAACGTTCATAGGCTTCTTTATAAGCGAGCAGCATCAATCGAAAAGGTATCTTTTCTTCTTTAGACCATACCCTAATTTTTTCAAGCTCTTCCTCACCTATTTCAGAATCCAAAAAGAGATCTATTTTTAAATTAACATATTCATCCACAAAACCGCTTTCGAGCTGTGGCACCTCTTTAAGAGTCTCTGGATCAGATCTTTCTGGGCCAAGAAGCTTTCGAACCTCTCCTAAAATATTTCTATCTGAAAATCGGAAACGATTCATGGTTGCCTGATCCTTTGCTTTTAAAAGGGTTCCCATTTTATCTAACTGATCAAGGGAAGCATGTACTAGTCTTGAAGCAAAGAGCTCTTGATAAAAAGACCTGCTTTGTTCATGGCTTTCTATTTCGTCAAGTAACTCGAAGAAAGGTCGGCTCATCTCTAGTCCATAAAGAATCTTGTAGGCTTCTACAGCAGGCGCAAGAGCAGCACGTTCATTGGCCTCTCCCATCTGCATGACAGATTGTGCGGCCTCATAGGGAAGTCCCGCTGCAATACCCGCATAAAGATTAACCGCGGAAATGGGCAAAACCATTTGTGACATTCTCGTTTCAATCTCCTTCTACCAAAGTTATCGTCAATTTTTCAAAAAAGTTGCTTACAATTTTCAAGGTGTTACTCCAACGCAAGAATGTCCGCCTTATTGCAACGCTAAAATGTCCTCTCTGTTTTCTAAGTAGTTGTTTTTATTCTCTGTTCAGAAGAGATTCCAAAACGCCCTCTCTGTGGACATCTAAAGTCGCACAGTGGAAAGCACCGCCTAATGAATAAAAATTCCGAAAAGGACATCGAATAGGTTGCAATCCCAAATATTTCATAGATTGGACCATTGGTTCGTCTTCTGCCTCAACAATAACCCTGTTTTGGTCGAGCATTAAAACATTCATGTTCAGCCACTTGCTTGTCATATAAAGAGGCTGCGTGTCCGGAATAATAGGCTTAGGAGCAAAAACAAAATCCCAACCTAAAAACAGACCATTTATCAGATTTTGTACTACTGTTTCGGATACCCTTTCTGGATTGACCAGAACCAGACCAGGCTTGAGAGGCATAAAAGTTGCGTCAATATGCATGGGGTGGGAATCATCAAATTGCAACACGTGAATTCGATAACGAGATCCCAAGTGGGTTTGTAGCCAATCGATACCCATTCTGTTAGTCACATGACTTTGCTGAACAACAATATCTGCACCCAAACGGATAAAATCGGCGGCATCAAAAAGAGGCTCCTCTTCCGTAATAACAGATTCAAATTGATCTTCTTTATAGCGCCAATTTTTATTATAACTCCGATCCGTAAGTTCAGGTCTGGGAGCAACCGTATATCTGAATCCACGCTGTTGGTAGGCACCTAGCAACTCTTGGTAAGGTTCATGTTCTCTATAACGTGATCGCCATGCCATCGGGGCTGCTATAATTTCATCACCCACAACCAACAGAGCATCTCGGGGCATAGCAGCGTAGAAACCTCCCTTTGTTTTCCAGCCCTCTTTTTCAATGGGTTTATGAAATAAATCACCAGGATCCTTTGGACGCCTAACTTTTACTCCTTCTGATTCAAGGATATGAACAAACGCGTCCAAATCTTTCTTTGCTGCATCGAGAACATCTTGCGGAAATGGCGACCCGGCACGATCACGAAAGAATTGCCAATACCCTTTAGGAAGGGTTGCCTGAATCATTTGAAATGATTCGTCCGGAACGGTGGCACCCTCTACCCTTCCGACAATAGCCTCTCGGAGAGGATCCCATTCGTTATAGGAACCTAACGTACCAGCTGAAGAGGCTGAACTTAAAGATCCACCGAGAGTGAGACCTGGTGATGTATACATCAATACTATTATCGTCAATTCTCGGAAAAAGTTGCGCCTTTGCAAGCTTGTTTCTAGTATTCACGAGGCAGCGCATACCTCATGCTTATAATAAATAACCCTTGCCAATGTAGTCACATTGATCTAATATAACTACATCGGAGGTGTTATGAGAGAAGTTGGTATCAGAGAGCTTAAAGCCCGCCTCAGTTATTATGTTCAACTGATGCAGGCGGGGGAAACCATTGCCATAAAAGTGCGTAACAAGATTGTAGGATTTTTTTCCAACTTGAAGCCATCCAAAAAACCCAAACCGAAAGAAATGAGTACACGGGAGCTTAAAAAGAAAATTGAGCAGTGGAAAAAGGAGGGAATTCTTATTAGCGGTGGTTTTTATCATCACGTCCCTTTTAAACGGGTCAAAATGACGCCCGGCCCAACTTCAACAGAGATGATTCGACAGATGAGGGATGAGGAATGATCGCTTACATTGATACCTCAGCATTTACCAAAAAATATCTTGAGGAAATCGGATCTCGTCATCTTGACTCACTTCTTTTGGAGGCAAAACATCTGGAAACATCTGTTTTGACTGAATTGGAGGTGGTCTCCTCCATCGAACGAGCCAAAATGATTAAAAGAATCAACTCACCGGAATATAGAGATATTGTCAGACGGTTGGACCAGGATATTCAAAATGGAAGGATCAGTTTTATGCAAGTTGAGCCGGAACATTGGAAAACTGCAAAGCGTCTTATCAAACAGCGGCGATTGCGTGTTGGAGATGCCATTCAACTTGCCTGTGCGCTAGATGCACAAGAACGGCTTGGTGATTCCATGCAATTTCTCTGTGCCGATCATGGTTTGTTGGAAGCGGCCCGTTTAGAAGGATTAAAATGCAAAGATGTGTCTAGGGATTAAAAAACTATTCATTCGTCACAACAAAGGCCTCGACTTCTTCATTGCCTTGCAGTTTGTCGATGAAATCTTGTGCATCTTCCTTGCTTTCAAAGCCACCTAAACGAACGCGATACCACCGGCCACGGTTAGGAATGTCGGCCGAAACAAGATAGGCGGGATACCCTTTGGCCTTCCAACGATCAACCATCGTGTGCGCTTCATCAACGTTGGGGTAAGCCCCTACTTGAATGGAAAATGGTTTTGCCGTTGGTGTTGTTTGGATAACCGGCTCTCGTTTTTTGGGGAGTGGTTCTGTTGGAGGCGTTCCCACGATAATGACCGGTCTTTCTTTGGCAACACCCTCTGGTTTTTCTTCCGGTTTCGGTGCTGCTTTAAATTCGACCGGTTTTTTGGTTTTCGGCAACGACTCTTTTCGCGCCGCACTTTCTTGGAGCATTTCTTGAACTCTTTGTTTTAAGTCGGCCGTTGGGGCTTGCTCAAGCAAATCTTTCGCCAAAGCCTTGATTTCAGGGTCTTGGGTCGTCGCAACGACATTGGGATTGGTCATCGCCAACTTCGGAAAACCAGATTCTTCCGCAATAGCGGTTTGCGGCACTCTCTTTACACTCAATAATTCATCCCCATATCTAGCCCCCAGATAAAAAACAAAAAAGAGTGTAAAAATTTCGAGGACCAAAATGGTGAAAAATTGCCCAAAGGTGAAACGGCAAAAATAACTACTCTCTTTCTTGTTATAATGTGCTGGCAGCATCTTCTTTTTTCATCCTTTGCGGGGCTGAAACACCAAGGATCCCAAGCGCGTTTTGTAACACAATTTGAATATTTTTCAAGAGATACAATTTGGCGTTGGTCGTCTCAAAATTGCCCAGATCAACAACTTTGTAGCGAGGATCGTGCTTGGCCTGTGAGTAATAAGATTGAAATTGTTTGGCTAATTCCAAGACATAAAACGCCAGATGGTGTGGTTCTAGCTCTTTGGCAGTTTTAGCAAGAACATTGGGAAACTCCAGCAAATGTTTGGCGATCTCACCCTCTTCAGGCAGGTTTAGTAATTCTAGTGCGACCTTTTTAAAGTCGGCTTTGATCTTTGTCTGAAGGGCTTTTCTGAAAATGCTGGCAATGCGGGCATGGGCATATTGAATGTAAAAGACCGGGTTTTCCGGTGTCTCTTTTTTGGCCAGCTCTAAATCAAAATCAAGATGACTACTCGTTGACCGCATTAAGAAAAAATAGCGGGCGACATCTTTCCCCACCTCTTTCATTAAGTCATCCATGGTGATTAACTTACCTGCCCGTTTTGACATTTTGACCAACACTTCATTTTGCAAAAGATTGACCTGCTGGGAAATAAGTACAGTGAGTTGATTCGAGTCATAACCTAAAGCTTGCAGTGCAGCTTTCGTTCGGGAGACATAGCCATGGTGGTCCGGGCCCAAAATATCGATCACCCAATTAAATTTTCTTGCGAATTTGTCATTATGATAAGCGATGTCGGATGCGAAGTAGGAGTATTCGCCATCTTGTTTGCGAACGACCCGATCTTTATCATCACCAAAAGTTGTCGATCTAAAAAAAATGGCTCCCTCACTTTCATAAAGATGTCCTGTTTTTTGCAAACGAGATAGAGACTTTTCGATCTCTTTTTTCTTCAAAAGCTCTGATTGTAAAAACCATTTATTAAAAACCACGCCAAAATTTTTTAAACTTTCTTTCTGGCTGGCAACCATCGCCTTTACACCCAACTGACCTATCTGCTGAGCTGAAAAAGCTTTCTTTTTTGGAAGCTTTTTTGCAAATTCCTTTAAATATTCTCCTTGATAGCCTTCTTGAGGAATTTCAGCTTCCTTTCCTTGTATTTGTAAGTGACGAGCCAGCAAAGATTGCGCAAAAAGATCAATTTGGTTTCCAACATCATTGACGTAGTATTCGCGGTGCACTTTGTAGCCAACCTTTTCTAAAATATTGGCAAGAGTGTCCCCAACAGCAGCTGCCCTGGCACTGACCACGTTCAAAGGTCCTGTTGGATTGGCACTGACAAATTCCAAAATGACTTTTGTCCCCTTCCCCAACTGTTGAGACCCAAATTTTTTCCCTTGTTTGAAAATGGTGCTTAACAATTGGAAATAGGCATTGGGATGAATATGGAAATTAATAAATCCCGGGTTCGCGACATCAATTTTTTTAAGAAAAGAGGGTGATGGTTGGATGCGCGCAACTAGCTCTTGAGCAACGGCAATTGGAGGCTTTCCGACCTGTTTTGCCAAAATAAAAGCAATGTTGGTTGCTAAATCACCATGCTCTTTTTGTTTGGGGAGAGTGAATGTCGGCTCTGCTAGCCGCCATCCCAGGGTTTCAATGGCTTTCATCAAAACTTCTTTTAATTTTTTTTCCAAAATCATTTTATGGCCCCACAATAACTACTTTTAAACCATCAGGTTGGATATATTTTTTGGCGACTTCTTTGACTTGCTCCAAAGTGATCCTTTTCATTCGCTCTGGATACTTCGAGAGATAATCTTTTTCAAATCCCAATAAATCCATTTTGGCCTTTAGGGCAACAACATGAAAAGGAGAATCAAACCAGAAAATATATTTATTGAGCAGCGATTCTTTTGCCAAGGCTAATTCCTCCGGGGTAATATCTGCCTGCTGCGAAATGCGCACTAAATGTTCTTTGATTTTTTCTAAAGCGATTTCTTCAGCATCGGCCCTGGTTTGAAGGGAGATTCTAAAATACCCTCTGGTCGGATTCGTGTCCCAATGAGAATAGACACTATAAGCAAGCCCCCTGTCGGAGCGAATATCTCTCCCCAGTCTGCTTGTAAAAGGCTCGCCACCCAGAATGTATTGCAAAACGGCAAACGGAAATTCATCCGGGGAATGTCTCTCAAGACCTAAATGCCCCATTTCAATAAATGATTGCGTCACTTTTTTATGAATTCTTTTTTGCTTTGACTTGCTACCCAAGGGGAGTTTTTCCCACTTAGGTTCTTGAACGGGAGTTTCTTGAAGAGAAGAGGCCCATTTTTCTAACCACTTCTTGATAGCCAATGATGAAAAATCACCAGAAACGGTTAACAACATTCGGCTGGGCTGAAAATAACTTTGATAGAACTTTTTAATATCCTCAATGCGAATGCGCCCAATAGAGGCAAGTGTTGGGCTTTTTCCCCAAGGATGTTTGGCGCCGTAGAGTTCCTCGCGAAAGGCTCTTTCAGCAACAGTACCTGGTTCGTCATCATCCCTTCGCAATTCTTCCAAATAACGATTGATGGTCAACTCGAATCGTTCTTGGTCCCAACGAGGTTGCAACAAAACCTCGACCAAAAAATTAA
Source organism: Deltaproteobacteria bacterium RIFCSPHIGHO2_01_FULL_43_49 (assembly GCA_001798075.1). Taxonomy (GTDB): domain Bacteria; phylum UBA10199; class UBA10199; order SPLOWO2-01-44-7; family SPLOWO2-01-44-7; genus SPLOWO2-01-44-7. Next base: position 233,920 of record MGRG01000014.1, read on the forward strand.
AGGCCTCTTCCCATTGTTTGGATAGGCAAGAGAGTGTAATAACAGAAAGTTCTCTTCCCGCCTCAGCGGTCAAATGAACGGCCCTTTCATCAAGCCATTCATCTACTTCTTTGGGAGATTTCGACTTTGTTCCTCCCGTGACCAACAAACTGGTCATGATATCGGCCAAACCAGCCAATTTGACTTCTTCATAGGCATCACCCACTTTTATGAAAAGTTTTGTTTCAATGAGAGGAAGGTGATGGTCTTCTAAAAGGTAAAGCTTAAACCCATTAGAGAGTGTGTGGATGGAAATGGGAGGAGAACTAAAGGGTTTGGCAAACGCTGTCGGGATAAAACAAAAAATAAAAAAGATTATAAACAGCTTTTTTTTCACGATTTTCTTTTTCCTCGTATTTGATAAACGATAACCCTGTTTTCCTGTGTAAAATAGTGTTTTGCGGTCTTTTTAATTTCATCAATACTAATGGTCTCAATGATTTTTGGATAATGAACGACATATTTCCAATCTTTAATGACTGCCTGGTCTATTGCAAGTTGCTCTGCCAATTCTGAATTAGAAGCGAGGGACCAAAAAAAGTTATACGATATTTGTGCGCGCACTTTTTCCAATTCTTTTGGCTGCAGATCTGTCGTGATTCTTTGAAGTTCTTCATGAATGGCTTTTTCTAATTCCTCCAACGAGTGCCCGTTGATTGGTTGGGAATAGATGACAAAAAGATTATTTTGTCTGCTCCCCGGAAACGAGGCTGCACAACTAATTGTAGAGGCAATTTTAAGTTCTTTGACCAGTTTTTGATAGAGTCTTCCCGTTCTCCCCTCGCATAACAGGCCATCCAGCATATCAAATATATAATCCTCTCTTTGAGGGGCCTTTGGCTTGTGAAATGCGACGACCAAAGATGGTTCCGCAGGAAAGGAAATTGTTTTTCTTTTTTCCCCTTTAAAAGAAAAATCAGGGGCTGAAATATCTTTGGGAGGTTTTCGAGCGGGAACTTTGCCAAAATATTTTTCTAAGGTCGCTCTGGCCTGATCGCGACTCAAATCTCCCACCAAAACCCCAACCATATTTTGTGGAGTATAATGGGTGCTATGAAATAACGCTGCATCTTTCATGGTCAGAGAAACCAAATCTTTTGCATGGCCAATAGTAGACCAATGATAGGGCCCTTCAGGAAATGCCTCTTGCGCAACCACCTCCCAAAGAAAACCATTGGGAGAATTGTCATAGCGAAGTCTTCTTTCTTCCATGACAACATCGCGTTCTTGATAAAATTCTCTCATGATCGGATCAAAAACCATTTCAGAAGTGACAGAAGCCCAAAGAGGAAATTGAGCCACCGGCATGCTGGCATGGTAGGCAGTCACATCTTTGGCGGTAAAGGCATTCAAATCTTCTGCACCTTTGCGGCTCAAAATCTCCCAAACCTCATTTTTCTTCATGGTTTGGTACTCTTCTTGGGTGAGCTTTTGGATTTTTGCCTTCAGCTCGGCAATTCTTTTCAAATCGGGGGCGTCACTTTGAGTCAGTTGCGACATCTCCTCACCACAGTTTTCAATTTCCTTTAAAAGGGGGGCTTCTTTCTGAAAATCGCGGGTCCCAATCTTTTTGGAGCCTTTAAAGGCCATATGTTCAAACATATGGGCAAGTCCCGTTTTGCCCGGAACTTCATCCGCACCCCCTGCTCGAATCATCACAATCCCGGAAAAGACGGGAACCTGGGGCCTGTGGACTATTAGCCAAATCATCCCATTGGAGAGCTTTAGCTCTTGAATTTGGCTCGCCAAATCGAACCCAAAAGCGCGATCAGGTACCGAGATAAGTATTGAAAATATAATAACAATTAGCTTCATCAGCCCTCACATTACCACAGGGTAACAGGTACCATATGGTAGTAGGGGTTCAAATAACACAAGAGAGGGGAGGCTACAATTGAGAGTTTTAAGAGCATTAATTTAAATAAACTCATGTTTAATAAATGCTTTTTCTTGACAAATGTTAAAAAGTTAATTAAAATTTAGCAAAATTATATATAATTATACCTATTTTATGGACTCCGCACTTCGAAGGCTTTTGCTAGAGGTCCTGAATGATAATGTGGTGAGTCAGCAGTTCAACGAGCTGCTCATTGAGACCGGTATTTCTCTGGAAAGCCCTGAATGGGATGTCACTAATCACATGCTCGAAATGGCCGATGAGATTTTACTCGCTGTCGGCGGCCGCTCTACCCTACCCAATTAAAGCGGGTTGCTGTTGGGTGACGCAGTGGATGGCGCCTAGGCCCCAAACGAGGTCCTTGCAATCGATTCCTACTACTTTTCTATCGGGAAAGAGCTCTTTTAGAATATTCAGGGCCCTAGCATCATTATTCACTGGGACACTCGCTGATTTTTTTTGGAAAGTTGGGACCAAGACAACATTGTTGGCGATATAAAAGTTGGCGTAACTTGCCGGAAGCCGCCCTTCTTTCCCCTCTAGTTTTCCAGGCATCGGCAAAGTCACAACCGTCAATGGTTTTCCATCCTGATCTGTTGCTTTTCGCAAAATTTCAAAATTCGTCTCCAAAATTTCATAATTTTCATCGAGAGAGTCTTCCGACACAGCACAAACAACGGTGGTTGGATTTACAAAGCGGGCAATATCATCAATATGACCATCGGTGTCGTCGCCAACAATTCCCTCCTCAAGCCAGATGACTTTATTTACCCCTAAATACTCTTTTAAAGAATCTTCGATTTGGTTTTGGTTGAGCTGAGGATTGCGTTTTGGATTTAAAAGACATTGTTTCGTTGTCAGACAAGTGCCAGCGCCATTCACATCAATCGAGCCCCCTTCTAAAACAAGCCCCGGTTTGAAAACCGGAATTTTTAAAAAAGAAGAAATTTTTTCTGGAATTTTTGTATCTTCCATCAGCTCTGCATACTTTCCTCCCCAGGCATTGAAAATCCAATGGTTGAAGGCTAACTCTTTTTTATTTCCAATCTCTCGGACCAAAAAGTTAGGGCCGTAATCGCGAATCCAGGAGTCAACGGTGGGAATAACATGGCAAATAACATTTTTAAGATTTGTTCTTTTTATTTGTAGCCTGTTCAAAACTTTTTCTTGCGTAGCAATATCATCGACCAACAAAAAAACTTTTTCGCCTTGAGAAATCCAATAAATCATTTCTAAATAGATTTCTTCCACTTGAGGAACACGATCGGGCCAGGTGATGGGATCTTTGGGCCAAGTGAGCCATGTCCCCTCATGTTTTTCCCACTCGGCGGGCATTCTAAACCCAAGGCTTTTGGGTGTTTTATGATTTTCCATAGAGATCAGACCGCCTACAAGAAAGGAATGGCCAATCTTTACGCACTTCTTCAATGAGATTTAAATCACAGTCGACAACCAAATTTTCCTCTTTATCTATGCTTGCCTGTTTCAAAATGCGCCCTAATGGATCGGCTACAAAAGAGGTCCCCCAAAAATTGAGATGGTCTTCAACGCCCACCCTATTAACCGCCGCCACAAAAACATTGTTGGCAATGGCATGAGAGCGTTGAATAATCTGCCAAGCTTCCTGTTCCGCTTTGTTGATTGCCTCTGGACCTTTAACCTGAAAGCCAATCGCCGTAGGATAAAAAATAACTTGAGCGCCGGCTTGGGCCAGCATTCTAGCCCCTTCTGGATACCATTGATCCCAGCAGACCATCACGCCAATCGTTCCAAAAGGAGTTTTGAAAACGGGAGTGCCAAGGTCGCCAGGAGAAAAATAAAATTTCTCTCCATAGTAATGCTCAAGGTCATCTGGAATATGTGTCTTTCGGTATTTTCCAAGTAAACCACCGTCGGTGTTCAAAACGACAGCGGTGTTATAGAATTTTTTTTCTGACTTTTCATAAAGAGAAGCGATGATGACGATTTTTAATTCCTTCGCCCATTGAGACAATACTTTTGTTGAAGGCCCCGGAATAGACTCAGCTAGTTCAAAATATTTTTTGTCTTCTTTTTGGCAAAAATAAAGAGAGCCAAATAATTCGGAAAGGCAAACGACCTGAGCCCCTTTTTTAGCAACTTGGAAAACGGAGTCCTTTGCCTTGGCGAAATTCGCCTCAAGGTCAGCCGACATTTTCATTTGGATGAGACCTATTCTCACGGAACAAAAATAGCACCGGCTAGGACGGTCGTCCAGAGGCCGTTTTTGTCTCCAATAGCGGACTGCGTAATGTTGAGGGTTTTGACGATCTCGCCAGAAATCGTCCAGAGGTTCTTGCGATCGTTCCAGGATTTATCGGCCTCAAAGGGAACGCCCAATGTTGTAGCCAACATCTCCGCAGCTAAATCTTCGGTGTAGTCTCCTGCTTGTTGCTCGGTCTGCCCAAAGCTTTTGTGTTCAGAGAGATAGCCGTGATGATCGGGATTTTTGGGAAGGGCTAAACCAACGGAGGCTGCAACCAAGCGGTGAGGCTCATTCGTTGCGTTGTCGTAGAGGACACAAAAAACAACTTCACCAGCATTTAAGAGCTCAATACCTTTTGCTCTCGGAATAATTTTGCAGCGTGGGGGAAAAATACTGGAAACACGCACTAAATTATATTGCGCAATGCCCGCATCGCGAAGGGCCATTTCAAAACTTTGCAATTTTTCGCGATGTCTTCCGACACCCTTTGTCAAAAAAAGCTTATCCGGAACAAAACCTCTCATTGGTTTCTCCTTTGAAGTGAAGCGGGCTAACATATTTAGTCAGGCACTACAACTAAAAAATCTTCTCCGACCCTTGCGAAAAACACTTTCATGAATAGAGTGGAGCTTCGGGGCTCTTCCATTATTTGAAAATGACGGGGCCTAACTGGAGTGGCGGGTCCTGCCCCTCCGTGTTGCTGCGGGGGCCCCTAACTAAACCCCACAGCCAACACTCCGGGTCACCCACCACTCCACCCATCACCCACCATTTTCAAATCTTTTAAAATACCTTACCCCTTCGCTCCAATCACACCACATTGAGGCGTTTTTCGCAGGGGCGCTCCAAACTATCGCGATAATTCGGAGTGTATAGGTGCAATAGCACAAGCGAGCTTCATTATGTTTGTGTAAAATTTGTCTCCGACTAGCGTGACGGCGAGGGTCTCTGAGGGCTTCTCACAGGCGATTTTTACTTTACGGGGGATCTAAAGACAAAATCGCCGAGAGAGAACGCTAATTGGGGGTGGCAATCCCCAATTAGATAGTGTCCCTCAGAGACCTTTGCCGTCAGGTAGCTAGGAGGAAACAAACCGAAGTAAAAATAAATCTCGCTTGTGCGACGATCAGCTACATCGAAGAAGCACTCTTTACAAAAATTAGAGAGGATGGCATGAGGTTTCTATGCGACAATTTGCTTTGACGGGTGGTTTTGGTACTGGAAAATCGACAGTGGGAAGAATGTTCGAGGATTTAGGAATTCCCCGGATCGACGCGGATTCTCTAACCCATGAGGTAACCGCCCCAGACAGAACTGCTTGGCGCCAAATTGTCTCTGCCTTTGGCGAAGATGTCCTCCTTGGTGATCGCAACCTCGATCGCCACAAACTGGCCGAAATTGTCTTTAACAACCCTGCTCAAAGAAAGCGCCTGGAGGCCATTATTCATCCCAAGGTAAAGGAAACGATGCATGAGCGGATTGAGGCCCTACGCCGTCAAGGACATTCAAGGGTCATTCTAGAAATTCCCCTCCTTTTTGAAGCGGGTTGGGATAGGGAAGAGCCTTTGGACGCCATCATCGTGGTTACAACCGACGAACAGACTCAAATCAAACGGGCCAAACAGAAATTTGGACTCGATGAAAAGGCAATCAAGGCGAGAATTGCGGCCCAACAGCCTTTGGATACAAAAGCAAAGAAAGCAACTTTTGTAGTCGATAATGGTGGAGACGTTAGTAAAACCAAAGCCCAGGTCGACGAAATTTTCAAAAAACTGCCTAGTTAATCACTTCCGCTTCGTGACCGACTGCCTCTTTGCGAGAAAGTCTCACTTTGCCGCTATCGGGGTCAACTTCCAGGACCTTGACGACAATTTCATCTCCTTCTTTAACCACGTCGGAGACTTGTTTGACCCGATGGTTTTCCAGCTGGGAAATATGAACCAAGCCATCTGTATTGGGCATGAACTCGACAAAAGCACCAAAATCCATAATTTTAACAACAGTCCCTTTGTAATATTTACCAACCTCAGGGACAGCCGTTACACTTTTGACTCTCCTTAAAGCTTTTTCTCCAGATTCCTGATCGACAGCAAAGATAAAGACGGTTCCATCGTCTTCCACATCGATCTTGGCACCCGTTTCATCAACAATGGAGCGAATCATTTTGCCGCCGGGTCCAATCAGAGCTCCAATTTTTTCAGGATTAATCTTGATCATTACAATTTTGGGGGCATGTGGAGAGAGTTCTTCACGCGATTTTGCTAATACAGCTTCCATTTTGTCTAAAATATGAAGTCTTCCCTCTCTGGCTTGCGTGAGGGCTTCTTGAAGAATCTCTTCGGATATACCACCGATCTTGATATCCATCTGCAGGGCGGTGACTCCCTTTCTTGTTCCAGCAACTTTAAAATCCATATCACCCAAATGATCTTCATCACCTAAAATGTCAGAAAGGATGGCGTAATTTTTCCCCTCTTTAATCAGTCCCATTGCAATTCCCGCAACAGGGGCTTTGATCGGAACTCCGGCATCCATTAACGCCAAAGCTCCACCGCAAACGGTGGCCATTGAAGAAGAACCATTCGATTCCAAGACTTCAGAAACTAAACGGATCGTATAAGGAAAACTCTCTTCCGATGGCAAAACTTTTGATAAGGCTCTTTCCGCCAAGGCCCCGTGTCCCACTTCTCTTCTGCCGGGTGATCTTAAAAATTTCACCTCACCGGTTGAAAAGGGAGGAAAATTGTAATGAAGCATAAAGCGTTTGTAATACGATTCTCCCAGGGCATCGATGAGCTGTTGATCATCTGAAGAGCCAAGCGTGGTGACTGCCAAGGCTTGCGTCTCCCCCCTTGTGAACAAGGCAGAGCCGTGTGTCCTAGGGAGCAAACCCGCTTCGCAGCTAATCGGACGGATATCTTTAAGGGAACGAGCATCGATGCGTTTTTTTTCGCGAAGAATCATTTGACGCACCCATTGTCTCTCTTCTTCTTCAAAAAGGTGGGTTACTAATCCCAAATTGGGGTCTTCTTTGCCCAGCGGACAAAACTTTTGTGTCAACTCTTCTTTGAGATCTTTTTTGGCCTTGTTTCTTTCTTGTTTTAAAGAAATGGAAAAGATCTCTTGCATCTTTCCTTTCAAAAAATCGGAAGTTTTTTTAGCAAGTTCTTGATCAACAGTTGGCGAAACGATCTCCAATTTTGGTTTTCCAACTTTTTTTGCCAATTCTTCTTGAATCGCTAGAACGGGTTGCATGGCTTCGTGGCCAAAACGAATGGCGGCAATCATATCTGCCTCTGAGGCCTCGTCAGCGCCCCCTTCCACCATAACCACCGCATCTTTTGTTCCAGCAACAATAATATCTAGATCACAAGTTTCCACCTGTTTTGGTGTTGGATTGATGACCAATTTGCCTTCAATGCGTCCAACTCTAACTCCAGCAATGGGACCCAAAAAAGGAGCGGGTGAAATCATTAAAGCTGCAGAAGAGCCCACCATTGCCAAAATATCGGGTTCATTGTCCAAGTCGACTGAAAGGACAGTCGCAATGACCTGCGTTTCATGGTGATAATGTTCTGGAAACAAAGGACGCACGGGACGATCGATAAAACGAGAGGTCAGAGTTGCCAATGTGGAAGGTCTTCCCTCTCTTTTGAAAAACCCACCTGGAATTTTTCCAGCGGCAAATGTTTTTTCAACATAATCAACCGTGAGTGGCAAAAAATCGGCATTTTCTTTTGGTTTTTCAGAAGCCGTCGCCGTCACCAAAACAATGGTATCACCGTAACGAACGGTTACAGAACCCCCTGCTTGCTTCGCTAGCTTCCCTGTTTCGATGGTCAAAGTCCTGCCACCGAATTCGGTTTTTACTGAATGAGACATGTGTTACTCCTTTGGTTTTGAGGAATTTAAGTTGAAGAATTTAGGCTTATTAGGGATTTCTGATAACTTATAACAAGCGCTTAATCGCGCCTTTTATCAATTATCAGCGAATCCAATCGCCCCGTTATTTTCTTAAACCCAACACCTCTATTATTTTTTTATAACGTTCAATATCTGCTTTTTTTAAATAATTCAAAAGTCTGCGACGATGCCCCACCATTTTTAAAAGGCCTTGCCTGCTGGCATGGTCTTTGCGATGCGCTGCAAAATGTTTGTTGAGCTCTTCGATGCGAGAAGAAATCAAGGCAACCTGAATTTCTGGAGAACCGGTATCGCCTGTGTGTTTCTCAAATTTCTTAATCAACGTTTGCTTTTCTGTAACCGTCATTGTCATGCCAAAAACCTATCATGAGACTCCTCGAAAGGTCAAGCGGTGAATGGGTGTGGGGCCGTGTGTTTTAATCTCTCTCAAGTGCCTTTTTGTGCCGTATCCTTTATGTTGTGCAAAACTAAAATGAGGAAATTCTTGGCCCAATTCCTTCATCAGACGATCCCTAGTCACTTTGGCAATGATGGAAGCGGCTGCAATCGATAAGCTTAAAGCATCTCCATTGACAATCGGGCGCTGCTCCATTTCTAAAGGGATTTGGAATCGCCCATCCACTAAAAGAATGTCTGGCCTTGTAGACATACTTTGCACAGCCAGCTGCATCGCTTTCAGCGAGGCTTTCAAAATATTGATTTGGTCAATTTCTTTCGAATCGACAATACCCACAGAAAAACCCAAAACCTTCTCAACCAATATCGAATAACATTCTTCACGTTGTGCCGGACTCAGTAATTTGGAATCATTGATACCTTCTTGCCAAGGCTCGCCTTGAGCCAGTGTTAGAGAGTCGAAGGGCAAAATCACGCAAGCGGCCACAACCGGGCCGGCAAGAGAACCTCTTCCTGCTTCATCAACGCCAGCAATTTTTTGGAAACCTTTTTTGAATGCCGCACTTTCAAAATCACGATGCGGTTTGTGGGGTAGAAGGTGTCTTTTCACTCTGTTCCTGACCTTCGATACGGGCTTTTCTTCCTGATAATTTTCTCAAATAATAAAGACGGGCACGACGAACTTTTCCTTTTTGGACCACTTCAATATGATCGATCACGGGAGAATGAAGGGGGAAAATACGTTCTACCCCGACACCATAAGAAACTTTGCGAACGGTCAGGGTCTCCCTTGTCCCGCCCCCTCGGTGACGCAGCACCACTCCTTCAAAAGCTTGCAGGCGCTCTTTCTCCCCTTCTCTAATTTTGGCAAAAATCTTGATGGTATCCCCAGGTCTGAAATTGGGGGCCCCTTTTTTTAAGTAAGCTTCTTCAATCCGATCGACTAAATTCATGTGGGCTCCTTAGCCGGTTTCTTTTCGTTTTGCAACTTCTTTAATAAATCGGGCCGACGTTTTTTTGTCATTTTTATGGCCTGTGACCCTCTCCATGCCTCTATTTCCTTATGATTGCCTGAGAGAAGAACTTTCGGGACTTTAAGCCCTCTCAATTCAGGGGGGCGGGTATATTGTGGATATTCCAAAAGTCCCTCATTAAAAGATTCATGTGAAAGGGAGGCTTCGTTTCCCAAGACACCTGGAATCAAACGCGCAACGGTTTCCAGCAAAACTAAAGCAGCCACCTCTCCACCATTCAAAACATAATCACCAATGGAGATTTCTTCATCCACTACGAGTTCGCATACCCTTTCATCCACCCCTTCATAGCGGCCACAAATTAAAATGAGTTGATCAAGTTTGGCCATTTGCCTGGCCATTTTCTGATTAAAAAGTGTTCCCCTAGGTGTGAGCAAAATACATTTCGATTTTTTCTTTCCAGAGATCGATTCGATGGTGTTGACCAGCGGCTCTGGCTTTAAAACCATTCCAGGGCCACCGCCATAGGGAACATCGTCGACTGTTTTGTGTTTGTCGGTGGCAAAGTCTCTGAAATTATGGAGGGCAACGTTTAATTTTTTTTGTGTGATGGCTTTTCCAAGCAAAGAAACTTGCAGGGAGGATTCAAAAAATTGAGGGAAAATTGTCAGGATATCAAACTGCACACTATTCAATGATTTCCAGAACTGAGCGGCGGCGCAATTTTGTTGAAACCGCTCCCAAAATTATTCTTAAAGCTCCGGCGGTTCTTCCTTGTTTGCCAATGACTTTGCCTAAATCTTCCTTGGCAACCTTGAGCTCAATGACTGTGGTTTGTTCCCCTTCTACTTCAGTGACTTCTACTGCTTCTGGTTTATCCACTAATGCCTTCGCCATCATTTCAACCAGACTTCTGATTGTCTCTTCTCCCATAATCACCTCCCGCGTCCGCTCTACCCCACTGGGCTAACTTTCACACTTTGTGACGATCCTTAAGTCTTTCTTTAACATTTGGCCAACGACTCTCGAAGGGATGGCTCCTTTTTTGAGCCAAAATTCAATACGCTCTTTGTTGACATTGAACTTCTTTTCCTTCAATTTTGGATTGTAAACCCCCAATACTTCCAAAAAACTCCCATCTCTGGGCTTTTCTCTGGAGGCGGCAACCACTCTGAAAAATGGTTTTTGGTTTGTTCCAATCCTTGTTAATCGAATGCGTACCGGCATAGTAACCCCTTAAATTTGAGGGCTTTCTTAGCAACGCTTCTTCTAACCGTCAAGTATTTATAAAACTATTTAAATTCGAACGAATAAAGGCGGCTGGCATTGGAGAGTAAAAAGAGTCGGTTGCCTTGCAAAACAGGGTCGGAGTAACTTCCCCCTTTTACAAACCAGGACCGTTTAATATCCCCTGTTTCTCTATCTAAAAAATAGATTTTGCCTTTCGTGGCGACTACAGCAAGCCATTTGCCATAAACAACTGGAGAGGAAGATTCATCAACCTCTTCTAGGGCTTGCTCCCAAACTGTCTGCCCGTTATCTCCCCTAAAACAATAAGTAACCCCGCCCGCTGTTACATAAAGGAAGCCATCTTGCAAAACAGCATCGTTTACACTCCCCACGGGGACTTGCCAAACCGATTGGCCAGTCCTGGGATCGAGTGCAAAGAATTTTCCATCAGCCGAAGCAACATAAGCCAATCCTGAGCTTGTCGAAGGACCCGCAAGTAGAATAGTCGAATCAACATCATGAAAAGATTGGGCACGATCTCCCAACTGTTTGGTCCAACGCAATGCTCCTGTAGCAGCATCGTGGGCTGCTAAACTACCATCGGAGTAACCAACCAAAATGTTACCATTTAAGAAAACAGGGTCAGCCGATCCGCGAACGGTAAAGCCAGACTCTCTTGAGCCGTAACTTGTTTCCCACAAAACGGTTCCCTTGGCAGCGTCCAAGGCAGCCAATTGCTTTGACAGGGTTACAATGTATATTCTATCCCCGTGAATAAGGGGGGCCGACATGACCTCTCCTTCTAATTTAGAGGCCCAAATGGGAGTCCCATTTTCTTTGTTGAGGGCGTAGACCATCCCTTTGGTGTCGGCAAAAAAAACAGCTTCCCCGGAAGTTCTTGCTTGAGCGTGAATGGGAGCTTGAGTTTTAAAAGTCCAAAGCTTTTTTCCTTTTTTTACATCGACTGCATAAAAAATCTCCCGATGCACACCGACAAAAACCTTGTCGCCATCCACAAAAGGGGTGGCAAACTGAAAAGGCCTTCTGTTCATCCAAGAATTTTGCTTGAGCTTGACCACCCATTTGCGTTCCAAAGGGACACTACTTTTCCCAGCAGCGTGAAGAGGACTGTGGACTAAGGACAATGGACTAAGGACCAAAATCAAAGCAGGAATAAAAAAATGTCGGGTCCTGCCCCTCCGTGTTTTTGTGGGGGCCCCTAACAAAACCCCACAACAAACACTCCGGGCCACCCGACATTTTTTTATAATTGCTTCTGTAATTGAAGCCATAAATACCTTTCTTCAATCTTATTTTTAAGTTCAGGATTTAGATCACTTTCTTTAAGTAATACTTGATAGGCTGTCTCTGCCGTGGGGTCCTTCGCTAGCTCCAAGCAGACCGCGGCCTCAAAACGACTTAAGTTAGGTTCGACGTGGCCTGGCTCTTTGGAGGCTCGGTCCAAATATTCATAAGCCTTTTTGAAGTCATTTTGGGCTTTATAGCAACTAGCCAAGCCATGAAGGGCTAAAATCCTGTAAAAAGGTTGTCTTGTGGCTGTTTGGTAGAGCTTTTCATAGTTGGCACTACAGGCCTCAAAATTCTTATTATCAAGGCTCTGCTTGGCCGAATGACTCAAAGATACAAGTGTTTCCAGGGCTGCCCCCTCTCTTTTCTCTGACAAAAAAATAGTCCCCATTAGGAGGCCAGTGAAGGCAATACCCCCTGCTAAGGTTAAAACGAGGTGTATTCTGTGGGTATCGGCCCAATGAAATAAGCGGTGGGCCAGATCTTTTTGCTGTATCCCTTGCAAATCCATTGAGAAAGCCCCTAACAAATTTCTTTTGAATCTGCAATCTAAGTTCTGTAGAATTGTAGGTATGTGGTTGCGTCATCGACTCAAAAGGCTGCGTATTAAATGGGGCAATCTTGAAACCTATTTTAAAACCCTCTCAGACGCCAACGAAGTGGAAAAACGAACCGACCTTACCCAATGCAAAAACCCTGTTTTGCTTTTATACGGTTTTGGAGCAACCAGGAGAAGTCTTTCCATTTTAGAATCGAGACTTAGAAAAGATGGATTTGGAGTCTTTTCAATCGATTTGGGTGGGTTTCTAGAACTCTTTAATACCTCACCGATTGATAAATTGGCCAAACTCGTCGCACAAAAAATTGAAAAACTCTGTCAGCGCCATGACCTTCCTCGCTTGAGCATTATCGGTTTTTCCAAAGGAGGTTTGATTGGTCGCTATTATGTCACCAACTTGGGTGGTGCCAAAAGAGTCCATACATTAATCACGCTGGCTACCCCTCATCGTGGTAATCCATGGCTTCTTTTAACAGGATTTTTTTCAAAAGGATTGAGACAGATGATTCCAGCTTCGCGTTTTATGCGCAAATTGAATGCTATGCCTCCACCAAAAAATGTCTACACGGTGTCGATTTATTCCTCTCGTGACAAGACATCTCCCGCGAAATATTGCGAACTGCCAACCAACCATCATGGCAAAAGGGTTCAAAACGTGATGTTAAACCACCTTCATCATTCTGATTTTGTGATCAAACAGAGCGCCTACCGAGAAATTTCAAAGCACCTGAACGAAGGTTTGAAGTTGGCCTCAAACGCCGTAGTTGAAGATGAGCCACAATCTCTGCAGAGAGCAGCAGAATGTTAGAGACATAATAAATCCACAGAAGAAGCAAAACGAGTGCGGTGAGGGAACCGTAGATGAGGTTGTATTGATCAAAGGCCCTTAAGAAATACCAGCGAAACCACTGTTTGGCCAATAAAATGACCGCCGCAAAGAAAAGTCCTCCAAAAACCGCATACCGGAGACGGACTCGATGATGCGGAATTACGACAATAATGAAAACAAAGGCGAAGGTTGAAAATAGAAAATAAAATGGTTTGCCCCTTAAGATTTCACCCAAAGGAAAATGAAAGCCAAAACGAGTTAGAGCCCTTGTCAAAAGATCGGCGGCGGTTGGTAAAAAGAAAAAGAGAGAAATGACGCCAATCAAAACAATAGCCAAAAGGCGGGAATGAAAAAAATTGCGACTTTTTTCCGCCTCAAAAATAACATCGAGGGCTCGCTCGATGGCCCCAAATAACAAGGTGGCAATGAATGTTAAAATAACAACACCCAAAATTCCCATAGAGTGATGTTGGCCCACCACTTGATTCAAGTTACTCGTCAGCAATTCTTTGCCTCTCGGCAATAAACTAGCAATGGCTGACAATAATTGTTGGTAGACCTCTTGAGAAGAACCCAGCAAAAATCCGACAATCGAAATGGCAATCAAGATTAATGGGATGAGAGAAAGAAGGGCACAAAAAGAGATGTGGCTCGCCAAATAAAAACAATCGTGTTTCAAAAAATTCTTAAAAACGGTTTGAGCGTGTTTCATCTTTTAGAGCTCTTTTTCTTGAAGGTAATGCCGATCGGTATTCCTTCAACATCCAAAGCGTCCTCCAGTTGATGAATCATATAGCGACGATAGGAGTCGGGAATCCCTTCCGGTGCATTTGCAAAAAAAATAAAATGGGGAGGAGCGCTGGCAACTTGTGTTCCATAGAAAAATTTGACCGATTTTCCTTTATGCATCGGCAAAGGATGATCCATCATGACTTTTTCAAGCCATTGGTTGAGTTTTGCGGTCGTCATCTTTTTTTGCATGGCAGCGTTTATTTCAAAGATGGCATCCCAAATTCTTTCTGTTCCAAAACCGGTTTCTGCAGAGATAAACACAATTGGAACTTTTTGCAAATCACGCAGTTGCGGTCTCAAATCTTTCTCATATTGTTTGAGAGTGGTTTTCATCATATCCCATTTATTAACTAAAATCAGCAGGCCCTTCCTTGCCTCCCAGACAATATGTGCCAATTGTAAATCTTGATGCGTGACTCCTTGAGTGGCGTCCAGCAAAAAACAGACCAGATTGCTTTCATCAATAGCCTTGAGGCTTTTGAGAACACTAAATTTTTCAAGCCTTGTTTTGGTGGCACTTTTCTTTTTGATGCCCGCCGTGTCTACCAAAATAAGTTTTTTTCCATCTCGTTCTAGCAAAACATCAATGGCATCTCTTGTGGTGCCGGCTTCCTCATGAACGACTACCCTTTCTTGGCCAACCAGTTGGTTAATGAGCGTTGATTTACCGACATTGGGTCTGCCGACAATGGCTAAACGCAAAACCTTTTCAACAGGAACTTCTGTTCCCTCTTTGACAACGGGAAGTTTCTCATAAAGTGCTTCTAAAAGCTCAGAAATGCCTCTCCCATGTTCTGCCGAAATAGAAAAAATGGGGTCGAGACCGAGTTTGCTAAATTCAAGATAGCCTGTCTCTCTAGAGGAGCTATCGATCTTGTTGATGGTATAAAAACAGGGTTTTTTGATTTTACGTAAATTTTCGACTAACGCTTGATCTAATGGGGTGAGGCCTTCAAAACCGTCCATTAAACAAATGATAAGATCAGCTTCTTGAATGGCTTGAAAAGCTTGGCCCCAAACTTTTTGATCGAGAGGTTCTTCAGCCCCGGGAATGAGTCCGCCCGTATCCACTACAACGAAGGAGCGACCGCGCCAATCGGCTAATCCATAATGGCGGTCCCTCGTGACACCCGGTTGGTCGTCGACCAACGCTCTATATTTGCCGACAAGCCTGTTGAACAAGCGCGACTTGCCGACATTGGGTCTTCCAACAATGGCGATGATGGGTAAACTCATGGTGGGCATCCTTGACAAACTTAAACCCAAAAGGCAAGTTTCATCCACCCAAACTCATTTATAAGAAGGAACTGGCAAATTTCTTGTTGCAACCCCTTCTCTTATGTCATAATGAAGCTGCATCTACTCCCCGTTGGATCAGCCGCAAGGCCTCTGACGGGGTTTTGTTTATATGCCCAATGAGCCTGTTACTAAGCGCACTGTAGCCTTTATTGATGGCCAAAATCTCTTTTATTCCGTCAAGAAAGCCTTCGGCTACAAATTCCCAAATTACGATGTCGAAAAATTGGCAAAGAAGGTCTGTCTGGAAAAAGGATGGCAACTGGATTCAATACGCTTTTACACCGGCATGCCAGATGCATCAGCCGATCCATTTTGGCACCATTTCTGGACTGCGAAACTTGCAATCATGGGAACACGGGGCATCTACTCCTTTTCCCGCCCATTAAGATATCGTCACCAAACAACCCTGTTACCGGATGGAACCTCTACTGCAATCCTTGTTGGCCAAGAAAAAGGAGTTGATGTCCGTATAGCACTCGGTGTTGTGCGTTTGGAACTAGACAATATTTATGATGTTGCTTTGATATTCAGCCAAGATCAGGATCTTTCTGAAGTTTCAGATGAGGTTAAAAAGATATCGACAGTCCAACACCGATGGATAAAAGTAGCGTCTGTCTTTCCTATCAGTCCCACCGCGGAAAATCGAAGGGGAATAAATAACACGGAATGGATTAAAATAGATCGCGCAATGTATGATACTTGTCTTGACAAAATGGATTATCGCCCGAAGAGTATCTGAAGTATCATAAGCTATTTTGGCTGGGTAGCTCAGTCCCGATCCCGCAGCGATTTTTGATACCCAAAAATCGCTTTGCGGGATCGAGGATCCTCGACGCCGCAAATCCCGCCGGGGGCGGGATGCAGACGTCGGGATTGGTAAGAGCGAGGGATTCATAACCCCTAGGTCGAGGTTGTCAGCACCTACGTGCTGACCAATGTAAGGTGGCAACGAAACCACCCCAATGATAATAGGTCCATATGGCGGGATAGCTCAGTTGGTAAGAGCGAGGGATTCATAACCCCTAGGTCGACGGTTCGATTCCGTCTCCCGCCACCAACATCTGACTTTTTGGAATTTTTCCAACCGATTGTAGGGCGGCACGCAGTGCCGCCCATTGGTTTTGTGGCGAATTTTCAGGGTTTTTTGAACTTTCAGGCACGCCGACGCGCGCCACTTTTTCGGCAAGTTGGAGGTTCGAGCCAAAGATTTCTTTGGCAAGCACTTTTTTGGGAAAAAGTGCTTCATCCCTTGCGATTTTCGGCGCATTCTGCGCAGTATTTATCCATTCCCTAAACGGTTCGAGCCAATCATTCTGCTTTTGTTCAAGGGTGATGATTTTTTCTTCCAGCGTCTTCTTTTCACTCATAAATTTTGCTTTTCTAGCTCGGTATTCTTCACGGTCAATATCCTGCTCAAGATACACGTCCATAAGACGCTGGATTTATAGATTGATGCTTTTTGTTTTTCCTTGCGCCTCTTGAACAAAAGCAGCGCAGGATTGGGCGGACTCTTTTCCGTCCTTTTCTGCCAGTTTTAGAAGCTCCTCCGCCCAATCCTGTGGCATAGAAACTTTTTGAATAAGAGCCGAAAGCTGTTTGTTCAACTCCTCCTCTCGGATAAACGGCTGATGGCATTCAGTTTTCCCTTTCTTGGTACAGCGATAGTACGTATGACCTTTCTGTACTTCAGCCGTTATCATCATGCCACACTCACCACACGAGAGGAGGCCGCAAAACGCTTTCGGCTCGTTCTTTAATTTTTTGCGCGGTTTGCCTCTTTGCGTGAGCACTTCTTGCACATGATCAAAAAGTTTCTTTGCTATGATTGGCTCGTGCTTGCCCTCGTGAATTTCGCCAGTATAACGGAAGTGCCCGTAATAGAACGGATTTTTAAGGATAAATGTGATTCTGTCTTTGTGGATTCTCTTTCCGCCACGGGATAAAATCCCGTGTTGCGCCAAAAAGTCGGAAATATCTCCAAGCGTTGCATTGCCTTTTGCGTATAACTCGAATGCTTGTTTGAGTATCTTTGATTTCTTCCTATCTTGCACGACTGTTTTTGTTCGCACGTCGTTGATGTATCCGGTTGGCGCAACGCTTGGATATTCACCACGCCTGACTTTTTGGCGCAAACCTCTTTTTGTATTTTCGGAAAGAGAATCCACATAATATTTGCTTTGCCCAAAGGCAATGTTCAGCATGAACTTGCCTTGCGGCGTTGGTTCAAACCAAAATTGTGGAAATTTCAACGCCGCAATACGCCCGCAATCAATGAGGTAGATAATTTTCCCACCGTCCACAGAATTGCGCGCAAGTCTATCGGGGTGCCACGCCAAAATTCCGGCCGCCTCGCCGTTTTCAATTCTTTTCAGCATTTCATTAAAAATAGGGCGGCCTGGAATTTTGTCTGATTGTTTTTCAATAAAGACATCCGAAATATGTAAATTTTCCTGTTTTCCGTAGGTGCGCAATTCTGTGATCTGCGCTTCGGTACTCAAAACTTGTTTGTCTTCAACATCTGTGGACTTGCGGGCGTACAAAAAGAATTTTTGCTCCATATATTTATGATTAAAACTTAAATGACCGCCTCGGTGCGTCCAACCAAAGAGAAAGTCTCAAAGATTGATTCCGAGACGGCCATCTAAAAAGACTTTCTCACTTACTTGTTGGACGCACAGTCAGTTTATCACATCTGCGAAAAAAGCAAAAATTCTTTTTGTTGGGCAAAGCAAATCTCGCCCAAGGGGCGAGCAAAGACAGAATCACAAAATCGCAAGGGATGTCGAACCTCCAACTTGCCGAAAAAGTGGCGCGCGTCGGCGTGCCTGAAAGTTCAAAAAACCCTGAAAATTCGCCACAAAACCAATGGGCGGCACTGCGTGCCGCCCTACAATCGGTTGGAAAAATTCCAAAAAGTCAGATGTTGGTGCAATTATACCGTTCCGCTCGAACTTACTTTATCAAAAATGGTTGAAAATTACCAGACCCACCCCGCGGCTCCGCGCCCCGCAAGCGGGGCAAGCAACGATCGCAAAATTCCTTTTATTTTTTAATGGGCGCGCGCAATTTTTCTTTTAAGGAATCATTTTGCTGGCGTTGCTTCTGTGCTGACGCACAGGCGGAGCCGCTCCCACCCTTATCCCGCCTTCGGCGGGAAGCAGTCGGGCAAAAATTCCCTCCCCCAGACCCCCTTCCTTTTTGCCCGACTGCTGGCGAGG
>MGRG01000015.1 GCA_001798075.1 Deltaproteobacteria bacterium RIFCSPHIGHO2_01_FULL_43_49
TCGCTGCCGTCAATGTTGTCTTGCCATGATCGACGTGACCAATGGTGCCTACATTCACGTGCGGCTTCGTTCGCTCAAATTTTGCCTTGCTCATTGTCTTATCCTCCTTGAGATTTTTTAATCACTTCGTCTGCAACGTTACGTGGTGCCGGTTCATAATGTGAAAATTCCATTGAGTAATTGGCTCTTCCTTGTGTGACGGAGCGCAAATCCGTTGAATAACCAAACATGTTGGCTAGCGGAACTTGAGCCCCAATCACTTGAGAACCGTGTCTGACTTCATTACGGTTAATTCTTCCTCTCCTCGAATTCAAATCACCGGTCACAGGACCGACAAAATCTTCCGGAACCACAACCTCAACCGACATGATCGGCTCCAACAATGTAATGCCAGCTTTCTTGGCACCCTCTTTCAAAGCCATCGAAGCAGCAATTTTAAAAGCCATTTCAGAGGAATCGACATCGTGATAGGAGCCATCGGTCAAAGCAACTTTCAAATCCAACAAGGGATAGCCTGCCAAGACTCCTCGATCGAGGGCCTCTTCAATTCCTTTTTTAACAGCGGGAATAAATTCCCGGGGAACAGAACCACCCACGATCTCATCTTCAAATTCAAAACCTTTTCCTCTTTCCAAAGGTTCCAAGCGTAACCAAACGTGACCATATTGTCCGCGACCACCTGTCTGACGGATATATTTTCCCTCAACCTCCGCTGTCTTCGTGATCGTTTCTTTGTAAGCCACTTGCGGTTTACCAACGCTTGCTTCCACTTTGAACTCACGGAGCATTCGGTCCACGATAATTTCTAGATGGAGTTCTCCCATTCCAGAAAGGATCGTTTGCCCCGTTTCATGATCGACCTTCACTCTAAAAGAGGGATCTTCCAGCGCCAGTTTTTGTAACGATTGACCCAACTTCTCTTCATCGGCTTTCGTTTTGGGTTCAATCGCAACCGATATCACAGGATCGGGAAAATCCATCGACTCCAAAATAACGGGGGCATCTTCGCTCGCCAACGTATCGCCGGTTGTTGTGTATTTCAAACCAACTGCCGCAGCGATATCTCCCGCTGCCACTTCTTTAATCTCTTCGCGTTTATTGGCATGCATTCGGAGCAAACGGCCGATCCTCTCTCTCTTGTCCTTCGTGGCGTTTAAAACATAAGAACCGGCACTCAATTTTCCTGAATAGACTCTAAAAAAGGTTAGCTGACCCACAAAAGGATCCGTCATGATTTTAAAAGCTAACGCGGCGAAAGGGCCATCTGGGTTCGCTTCTCTTAAAATTTTCTGTTCGGGATTGTCAGGGGAGACTCCTTCAACGGGAGGAAGATCTAGGGGAGAGGGCAACAAATCAACAACCGCATCGAGAAGTTGCTGCACTCCTTTATTTTTGAAGGCAGCACCACAAAAAACGGGAGTGATTCGCATGGCAAGGGTTGCTTGTCTGGCTGCTTTCTTAAATTCTCCCTCGGTAAGTGCCTGCCCTTCAAGATATTTACCAAGAAGAACGTCATCGCCTTCCACAACCGCTTCAATGAGTTTTTCGCGATATTCCCTGACCTTCTCTTTATACTCGTCTGGAATGTCGACCGTAGCAAATTTAGAACCTTGGGATTCGTCGTCAAAACGAAGTGCTTTTTGACTCCATAAATCAAGAACCCCATAAAACTTGTCTTCTGCACCCCAGGGAAGTTGAAAACAAATCGGATTGGCCCTGAGTCTTTCTACCATCATGTCGACACACATATAAAAATCAGCGCCTACACGATCCATTTTGTTAATGAAGGCAATTCTTGGGACGTTATATTTGTTGGCTTGTCTCCAAACCGTTTCCGATTGGGGTTCCACGCCGGCGACCGAATCAAAAATACCGACAGCGCCGTCTAAAACTCTTAAGCTTCGCTCCACTTCAATTGTAAAATCGACGTGGCCAGGGGTATCAAGAATATTGATGCGTGTCTCTTTCCAAAAACAGGTGGTTGCGGCCGCGGTGATCGTAATACCCCGTTCTTGCTCTTGTTCCATCCAATCCATCACGGCGGTTCCTTCATGCACTTCGCCAATTTTGTAGGTGATCCCTGTATAGAAAAGGATGCGTTCTGTGCAGGTCGTTTTACCTGCATCAATATGGGCAATGATACCAATGTTTCTTGTCTTTCTTAAATTTTCGAGTGCTTCTGTCATAGTCTTTACTTTTCAAAGAGCGGTTCTTCTTACCATTTATAATGAGCAAAGGCACGGTTTGCCTCTGCCATCTTGTGCGTATCCTCTCTTTTTTTGACCGCGCTGCCTTTGTTTTCCAATGCTTCCATAATTTCAGTTGCCAATCTTTCCTGCATCGTTTTTTCCCCACGTCCCCTAGTGGCTTCAACAAGCCATCTTAAACCAAGGGAGAGCTTTCGCTCTGACCTTACTTCCACGGGAACTTGGTAGTTAGCGCCACCTACGCGACGGGAGCGAACTTCCATGAGTGGTTTGATATTGTCCAATGCCTTTTTAAATAACTCAAGTGGCTCACCACCTTTTTTCTCTTTCACTAACTGGAAAGCACCATAAATAATTCTTTCCGCTAACGATTTTTTCCCTTCCCACATCATCTTGTTGATCAACTTCGCAACAAGTTTGTCGGAAAATTTCAAATCCTGTTTAATATCTCTCTTAAATGCGATTCTCTTTTTTCTTGGCATATTTTTCTACTTCGGTTTCTTCGCTCCATACTTCGAGCGACTTTGTTTTCTATTTTCAACTCCTAGGGCATCCAATGTCCCGCGAACGATGTGATAACGGACTCCCGGGAGATCCTTCACGCGACCACCTCGGATTAAAACAACCGAGTGTTCTTGCAAATTGTGCCCCTCACCAGGGATATACCCTGTCACTTCAATACTATTCGTCAAACGAACACGAGCTACTTTTCGCAGCGCCGAGTTTGGTTTTTTTGGTGTCGTGGTATAAACACGCACACAAACACCCCGTTTTTGCGGACACGATTGCAACGCCGGTGCCGTGGTCCTACTGCGCACTTTTTCTCGTCCCAAACGAACGAGTTGATTGATCGTCGGCATCTTAAAAACCCTCAAAAGAAAAAAACTTTAAATTACAAATGCTTACAACGTAATTCCTTATGAAGCGAAAAAGTGGAGGGAAACTAACAAAAAGGCCTTTTGGCGTCAAGAACTTAGGCAAAGATACTGTGCGCTTTTCCCAAACCACCTCCTTTTTACTAATCCTTCAAGCAATACTTCAAAAACTAGCCTGCAATACTATGAGTTAAATCCATTTCTTGTGTACCAATCATTCGAGATTCTGTTTCAGGGAGCTCTTCTACCTCCAGCGTAACCTCCTTATAACGTTTGATCCCAGTCCCGGCAGGAATTGGCCTTCCCATAATCACGTTTTCTTTCAAGCCTCTTAAGTGATCGACCCTTCCCGATACGGCAGCCTCGGTTAACACCTTGGTTGTTTCTTGGAAGGAGGCCGCTGAGACAAAGCTGTCGGTTGATAAAGAGGCCTTTGTAATACCCAGCAATAAAGGTTCCGCCGTGGCGGGTTGGCCACCTTTTGTACGGATTTTGTCATTCACGGCCGCAAAGAGCAACTTTTCAACATGTTCATCTGCCAACCATTCGGTGTCCCCTGCATCGATGACACGGACACGTTTGAGCATCTGACGCACAATCACTTCGATATGTTTGTCGTTAATTTTCACACCCTGCAGTCGATAGACCTCTTGTGTTTCGTCGACTAAGTATTTTGCCAGCGCCTTTTCACCAAGGACTTTCAAAATATCATGCGGGTTGCTAGAGCCATCCATTAAAGGCTCTCCGGCTCTTACAACATCGCCTTCGTGCACAGCAATATGTTTTCCCTTTGGGATCAGATATTCTTTCGGTTCCCCTACATCGGGTGTCACAAGAACTTTTCGTTTTCCTTTTGTATCTTTTCCGAAAGAAACCGTCCCATCAATTTCACTAATCACGGCATATTCCTTTGGCTTTCTTGCTTCAAAGAGTTCGGCAACGCGTGGAAGACCTCCGGTAATATCTTTGGTCTTGGTCGTTTCACGCGGCATTTTCGCAACCACATCACCGGCTTGCACCTCTTCACCATCGGCAATCGTGATGATCGCTCCGACGGGTAAAAGATAAGTCGCCTCATGAGACCCCTCCACGTTGATTCGCGGTCTGGCATCCGCCTTCTTGGGTATCGTAACCACTTTGGTAGACAAACCGGTCACTTCATCCACTTGTTCCTTGAGTGAAATACCCTCTACTAAATCGGCATAACGAACTCGACCTGAGACCTCCGTTAAAATAGGCATGGCATAAGGATCCCACTCCGTCAGCAATGTGCCCGGCTTGACACGATCTCCTGTTTTCACTTTGAGAATCGCACCGTAGGTTAAACGATAACGCTCTCTTTCTCTTCCTTCTTCATCGGCAATGGCAATTTCAGCATTGCGGTTCATGATGGTCGGTTTTCCTTCTTTGTTCACAACCATTTTTTCGTTGTGAAGACGGATGGTTCCTTCATGGCGGCATTCCAATGTTGATTGTTCAACACGACGGGATGCCGTCCCACCGATATGGAAGGTTCTCATGGTGAGCTGTGTTCCCGGTTCACCAATGGCTTGCGCGGCAATAACGCCGACCGCTTCCCCGGTAGAAACAAGGTGCCCTCTGGCCAAATCACGTCCGTAACAAAGAACACAAACCCCCCGCTCACTCTTGCAAGTAAGCACGGAGCGAATTTTCACTTTTTCCACACCGGCATCTTCAACTTTTTGAACACCCTCTTCGGTCACTTCTTCGCCTGCAGCAATCAATACCTCATTGCTAAACGGATCGACTACATCCTCTAAAACCACACGTCCTAAAATTCTGTCTCCCAGTCCCTCGATCACTTCGCCACCTTCAACGAGGGCCTGCATTTCGATACTATCCAATGTGCTGCAATCGTAATCATTAATAACAGAGTCTTGGGCCACATCGACAAGTCTTCGGGTGAGATAACCGGAATTAGCAGTCTTCAAAGCGGTATCCGCCAAACCTTTTCTGGCTCCGTGTGTTGAAATAAAGTACTGCAATACATTTAAACCTTCTCTAAAATTTGCCGTAATGGGTGTTTCAATGATTTCACCCGAGGGTTTCGCCATCAGACCGCGCATTCCGGCTAGCTGGCGCATCTGTTGCGCCGAACCTCTGGCGCCCGAATCGGCCATAATTAAGATCGGGTTAAAGGAGAGCTGTTCTCTCTTTTCACCTGTTTCACTTTCTGCCACTTCCCGTTGCAAGCCCTGCATCATACTATCAGCAATGGCTTCCGTGGTTTGAGCCCAAATATCGACAACCTTGTTATATTTTTCGCCGGCGGTGATGAGACCTTCCGTATATTGTTCTTCAACTTCTCTCACTTCACGATAGGCATTTTCCAAAAGCTCTTTTTTCGCGGGAGGTATCAACATGTCGTCAATGCAAATTGAAATGCCGGCTTTCGTGGAATGTTTGAAACCCAACGTCCTCAAACCATCGGCAAGCAAAACGGTCTCTTTATCTTTGCAAAAGCGGTAACATTGATCAATCAACTCGGCGACTCCCTTCTTGTCCATGACCTTGTTCACATCTTCAAAAGGAATGGCTTTGGGAACCACTTCATAGAGCAAAACACGCCCTGTTGTTGTTTCAACTAACTTTCCGTTAATGCGGCACTTAATTTTGGCTTGAAGGCCGACTTCATCGGCATCATAGGCAATGCGCACTTCTTGCGGTGACGAAAAGATTTTTCCTTCTCCCTTTGCAAAGGCACGCTCACGCGTCATGTAGTAAAGACCCAACACCATATCTTGGGTCGGAACGATGATCGGCTTTCCACTGGCTGGTGACAAAATATTATTGGTCGACATCATTAAAACTCTGGCTTCCACTTGAGCCTCAACCGACAACGGAACGTGAACTGCCATCTGGTCACCGTCGAAATCGGCGTTAAAAGCGGTACAGACGAGGGGGTGAAGTTGGATCGCCTTTCCCTCCGTCAAAATCGGTTCAAAAGCTTGAACACCGAGGCGGTGCAAAGTCGGAGCACGGTTGAGTAACACCGGATGCTCTTTAATCACTTCATCTAAACAATCCCAAACCTCTGGAACTTCTGTTTCCACAAGTCTTTTGGCACTCTTAATGGTTGTCGCTAAACCTCTTTCTTCCAGTTTATTGTAAACAAAGGGTTTGAACATCTCGAGCGCCATCGATTTGGGCAAACCACATTGATGAAGTTTTAGTTCCGGACCCACAACGATGACGGAACGGCCGGAGTAATCAACACGTTTACCGAGCAAGTTTTGGCGGAAACGGCCTTGCTTTCCTTTGAGCATGTCAGAAAGGGAACGTAGCGCCCTCTTGTTGGGACCGACAAAGGGTTTGGAACGGCGTCCATTGTCAAACAAGGCATCGACTGCTTCTTGTAACATTCTTTTTTCATTACGAATGATGATATCAGGGGCATTGAGTTCCATGAGTCGTTTCAAACGATTGTTACGATTGATGACACGGCGGTACAAATCGTTGAGATCTGAAGTAGCAAATCGACCCCCATCCAACGGAACCAGCGGTCGCAAATCGGGAGGAAGGACTGGAACGATTTCCAGCATCATCCATTCGGGGCGGTTCCCCGCTTCTTTGAGTTGTTCGACCAGTTTGAGACGTTTGGAGAGTTTTTTAGTGAGCGTTACCGATTTGGTCTTCTTCAAATCTTTGCGAAGTCTTTTAGAGAGCTCGTCGAGATCGGTTTTTTTAAGCATCTCGCGAACGATCTCGCCACCCATGCCTACTTGAAAGGTGTGCCCGAACTCGATGAGTACCTTTTGGTAGCGGTCTTCGGTTAAAATTTCTCCCTCTCCCAACGTTGTGTTGCCTGGATCGGTAACAATGTAGGCTTCACAATATAAAACTCTTTCTAAATCTTTGAGAGAAATATTCAAAATCAAACCGATGCGGGAAGGAAGGCTTTTCAAAAACCAAACGTGGGCAACGGGGGTGGCCAAGGTAATGTGGCCCATTCTTTCTCTGCGGACCTTGGATTGGATCACTTCCACTCCACACTTTTCGCAAACAATCCCTCGGTGTTTCATTCTTTTATATTTTCCGCAGTTACACTCGTAGTCTTTGACAGGACCGAAGATTTTTGCGCAGAAGAGCCCGTCACGTTCCGGCTTGAAAGTCCGGTAATTGATCGTCTCTGGTTTTTTGACTTCACCATGAGACCAAGCCTTGATGGTTTCTGAAGAAGACAACCTAATTTGGATCCCTACGAAAGCTAATGGATCCTTTGGTCTTTCAAAGAAACTATAAGCGTCTACCATAATGGATTCCTTTCAATGGACTTGTTTGATATCTTGTTTCGCTTCTAACAATTTCACATCTAACCCTAGCGCCATCAACTCTTTCAACAAAACATTGAAAGATTCTGGCAGGCCCGGTTCTAAAATCTTCTCACCTTTTACAATCGCTTCATACATGCGCGTACGGCCGATCACATCGTCTGATTTGACAGTCAAAAATTCTTGCAGACAATAGGCGGCACCATAGGCCTCTAGCGCCCAGACTTCCATTTCTCCCAATCTCTGACCACCGAACTGGGCTTTGCCTCCTAATGGTTGCTGGGTCACCAATGAATAAGGACCAATCGATCGGGCATGAATTTTGTCATCCACCAAATGATGGAGTTTCATCACATACATCACGCCCACCGTCACGGGGGAGTCAAACGCCTCACCACTTTTTCCATCAAAAAGGGTCACTTGCCCATTTAAAGTGAGGTTGGCTTCTTTGAGGCATTGTTTTACCTCGGCTTCTGAAGCGCCATCAAAAACCTGTGTTTTCATCGGAACGCCTCGAGAAAGTTTCTTGGCCAAGGCAACCAATTGTTCCTGAGTTGCTTTAGCGACAAATTCATCAACGGTCGGCGAATCGTAGATTTTCTTAAATTGCTTGACGAGATTTTCCTTATTGAAACCATTGTGAACAAGGGCGCCTAGCTTCTCACCCAGACCTTTAGCAGCCCAACCCAGATGGACCTCCAAAATCTGTCCAACGTTCATACGGGAAGGAACACCCAAAGGATTCAAGACCATGTCAACCGGTTTTCCATCTTCCATATAGGGCATATCTTCTTCTGGCAGAATGATAGAAATCACACCTTTGTTTCCGTGGCGACCGGCCATCTTGTCACCCACAGAAAGCTTACGCTTGATGGCCACATAAACTTTGACCAATTTAATAACGCCCGGTGGCAATTCATCACCACTTTTTAGGCGATTCATTTTCTGGTCATACATCATGCGGATTAGGTCGACTTGCTCTTCGATCCCTTCAATAATTTCTTGAACTTTTTCTTCAATCTCTTCATCATCCACTGAGATTTCAGCCCATCTTGGAAAGGGAATTTTTTCCAACACATCATCGGTAATCGTTTTTCCTTTTGCTAAAAGGGCCTTTTCTTCTTCTTCATCGGTCACCTTTGAAGTCGACGTTTTGCCAACCAACAAGCCCTTTAATTTCTTTCTAGCGCCATCACGAATTCCCTTTATTTCGGCTTCCATATCTTTGCTGATCTTGATGGTTTCTTCGTCTTGAATCTCTTTGGTTCTGTCATCGAGATCAACCCCTTCTCTGGAAAAGACTTGTGTATTAATGACAATGCCGGAGACCCCAGGGGGAACTCTCAAAGAGGTATCCTTCACATCACCCGCTTTTTCACCGAAAATGGCCCGAAGCAAACGCTCTTCCGGCGAAAGCTGGGTCTCACCTTTGGGGGTAATTTTTCCAACCAAGATGTCATCGGGTTTGACTTCAGCGCCGATGCGAATAATCCCGCCCTCATCCAAATCTTTGAGAGACTCTTCACCGACGTTTGGAATATCGCGCGTGATATCTTCTTTCCCCAATTTTGTATCTCTGGCGGCGCACTCAAATTCTTCAATGTGAATCGATGTGAAGGCATCGTCTTTAACAAGACGCTCGCTGACGAGAATCGAATCTTCAAAATTATAGCCACCCCATGGCATGAAAGCCACCACGACATTGGAGCCCAAAGCCAATTCCCCTTCGTCGGTGGCAGGGCCATCGGCGAGGACCTCTCCTATTTTGATTCTATCCCCACGAGCCACAATGGGCCTTTGATTGATACAGGTATTTTGATTCGAGCGTTGGTATTTTGTCAGATTGTAGATGTCGACATCAGAACCGTATTTTCCTTTTTCCATTTTGTCGGCTTGAATCACAACACGGTTGGCATCACAATCAATGACGGTCCCGTCTCTTTTGGCTACAAGCGTCACACCGGAATCTCTGGCAACAATTGCTTCAATCCCAGTTCCCACCAATGGAGATTGCGTTTTCATCAATGGAACAGCTTGCCTCTGCATGTTGGAACCCATGAGGGCTCTATTCGCGTCATCATGTTCCAAAAAGGGAATCAAAGCCGCTGCAATGGAAACTAGCTGCTGCGGGGAAACGTCCATCAACCCGACTTCTTTGGCTCCTATCGTTACAAATTCACCATGACGTCTGCAAGAAACCAATTCCGCTTCAAAACGGCCGTCTTTCCCAATGGGGGCATTGGCCTGCGCAATATTATGGTTGAGTTCGTCTAAAGCGGAAGAATAGTGGACATGATCGGTCACTTTGCCGTCATTCACTCTGCGATAGGGCGTTTCAATAAAACCGTATTCATTAACCCTGGCATAGGTTGACAACGAAGAGATCAAACCGATATTCGGACCTTCCGGAGTTTCGATGGGGCAAATGCGTCCATAATGAGTTGGGTGAACGTCACGGACTTCAAATCCGGCACGCTCACGGGTTAAACCACCTGGTCCCAAGGCTGACAAACGTCTCTTGTGTGTAATTTCCGCCAATGGGTTTGTCTGATCCATAAACTGAGAAAGCTGCGAAGAACCGAAAAATTCTTTAATGACCGCCGAGACCGGCTTGGAATTGATCAAATCATGAGGCATGAGGGTCTCTACATCTTGGAGACTCATTCTTTCTTTGATCGCTCGATCCATGCGGACTAAACCGACACGGTACTGGTTTTCCAACAATTCGCCAACCGAGCGGACACGACGATTTCCCAAATGATCGATATCATCAATTTCCCCTTCTCCGTCTTTAAGCCGCATCATATATTTGACGGTTGCCAAAATATCTTCCTTGCGCAACGTCCCGACTTCAAGAGGAACATTGAAGCCAAACTTGTAGTTGATTTTCAAACGACCCACTTTGGAAAGATCATAACGTTCTGGATTGAAAAAGAGATTTTCAAATAAGACAGTGGAGGCCTCAGGGGTAGCGGGATCTCCGGGCCTTAACCGTTTATAAATCTCGGTCATCCCCTCTTCTGGGGTTTTGATTTTGTCGCTCAGCATCGTATTACGCAAATAAGGGCCGTAGTTGATATCATCTATATAAAGGAGCGGGAGATCGTTGATTTTGCGATGTCTGATTTCTTCCAAAATCTTAACCGTGAGAACTTGATTCATTCCCAAAACGACTTCACCCGTCGACTTATCAAGAATGTCACGAGCCGCAACACGACCCACAACCTCTTCTTCTTCAACCGGAATTTCTTTAAGTTTTGATTTTTTTAGTTTTTCAATCAGAGGAAGGGTAAATTTGCGTCCTTTGCGTACAACGGCTTCTCCATCACTACCCTTCACATCTTTGTTCGACCTCTGAAAGACCAACACTTCAGGGACAATATTTTTATAATAATGTTTTCCCTCGTAAGAAATAATTTCAGTGTAATAAAAATAATTGAGGAGCTCTTCTTCGGTCAAACCCAACGCTCTTAACAAAACGGTTATCGGCAGCTTGCGACGACGATCGATGCGCACATACATCAAATCTTTTGCATCAAACTCAAAATCGAGCCAGGCACCGCGGTAGGGAATCATGCGAGCTGAAAAAAGGAGCTTGCCACTGGAGTGGGTTTTACCTTTGTCGTGTTCGAAAAAGACGCCGGGGGAGCGGTGCAACTGACTCACGACAACCCGCTCAGTTCCATTGACGATAAAAGTCCCATTTTCAGTCATCAAGGGAATTTCACCGAAATAGACCTCTTGTTCCTTCACATCACGCACCGTTTGCACTCCACTTTCTTCGTCCAAACTAAAGACGACTAAGCGAATCAAGACACGGATGGGGGCAGCGTAGGTCATCCCTCGAGTGCGACACTCGGTCACATCATATTTGGGGGCTTCCAAATTATAACTAATGAATTCCAACGAAGCGGTTTGATTGTAATCTTTGATCGGGAAAACGCTTTTGAAGACCCCTTGCAAGCCGACATCTAAACGCTGCGCCGGCGGAGTGCTGGCCTGCAAAAACTTCGCGTACGATTCTTTTTGCAGATCAATCAAATTGGGGATATCAATGACCTTCTTTAATTTCGAAAAATCTTTTCGAAAACGGCGAATCGGAACTTGTGTTGCCATGGTTGCTCCTTAAAAAGGACGACGGACTATGGACTACAGACTATTTGTTGGTCCGTTGTCCTTAGTCCATTGTCCATGGTCCGAAATCTATTTTAGTTCGACTTTGGCGCCTGCAGCTTCCAACTGCTTTTTCATCTTTTCAGAGTCTTCTTTGTTCACGCCTTCCTTAACGGTCTTGGGTGCCCCTTCCACCAAATCTTTGGCCTCTTTTAGCCCTAAGTTGGTGATCGCGCGAATTTCTTTGATCACGCCGATCTTATTGGCACCGGCCTCTTTAAGGATGACCGTGAACTCCGTCTTCTCCTCAGCGGGAGCCGCAGCACCTGCTACACCAGCAGCAACAGCAACGGGTGCCGCCGCAGAGACTCCAAAGGTCTCTTCTAATTTTTTTACCAAATCGGAGACTTCGATGAGTGACATCTTTTTCAAAGTCTCAACGATTTGCTCTTGCGATACTGACATACCTTCCTCCTTTAAGTTTCTTTTGTTTTTTTAATGGCGTCTATTACCGTGACTAATTGTCTCGGCATGGCAGCCAACACACTCACCAAACCTCTTGCAGGATTCAATAAGCAAGCCAGCAATTTGGCATACAACACTTCTTTGGACGGCAACGCCGCCAATGATTTAATCTTATCTAATGATAAGATTTCCCCCCCTAAATACCCCCCTTTGATTACTAACGATTCGTGATCCTTAATAAAATTGACCAAAATTTTAGCGGGAGAAACCGGGTCGACCTCCGAAGAAGCAATGGTGGTCGGACCATCAAAAAAATTGTCCAAGCCTTCTACCTTAATATCCTTGAGTGCCCTTTTTACGAGTCTATTTTTAACTGTTTTTAAACTGGAGTTGCCGACACGCAATTTTTTGCGTAGTTCTGTCACCTCAGAAACTTTTAGACCTTTATTTTCCGCAAAGATAAGCGCTTTCGCCTTCTGAAAACGCTCTTTTAAAACTTCCACCTCTTTTACTTTTTGATCTCGATTCACCCCACCACCTGTTCTTTGGCCATAAGGCCAAGCCATATTTTAAATAGTTTATCCATTTTTTCTATCCCATCACCTGTTATCAAAATTGTCTTCATCAATGGAACAGGTGGTGGGGTCATAAATCTTATCCTTATAATATATACACTAAACGGCCGTCATAAATTCTGCCGGATCCAGCTTGATGCCGGGCCCCATCGTTGATGAAATGGCAATGGAGCGAAGATAATTTCCTTTGGAAGAAGCCGGTTTCGCTTTTACCACCGCATCCATCAACGTCTGAATATTTTCCTTCAATTTTTTCGGTTCAAAAGATTTCCTGCCAACCACCGCATGAACGATTCCGGCCTTATCCAGTCTGAACTCCACTTTTCCTGCCTTCAGTTCTTTGACCGCTCTGGCAACATCCATCGTAACCGTTCCCAATTTAGGGTTAGGCATCAAACCTTTGGGACCCAAAACTTTTCCCAATTTTCCGACCTGAGCCATCATATCAGGTGTCGCAACAACTTTATCAAAGTCGAGAAAACCACCATTCACCTTTTCCACCAAATCATCCCCACCAACAATCGCTGCGCCTGCTTTTGTTGCCTCTTCTGCCTTTTCTCCTTTTGCAAAGACGGCCACTTTCAACGTTTTTCCAATTCCATGGGGAAGTCCAACAGCACCCCGCACATTTTGATCGCTCTGTTTTGGATCGACACCAAGACGAATTGCGATGTCGACTGTCTCGTCAAACTTTGCCCCTTTTATTTGAGACAAAACTTGAACTGCTTCTTCTAATGGATAGCGTTTCTCACGATCCACTTTTTTTAAGTTTTCCTGATGTCTTTTCATATCACGTCAATCCCCATGCTGCGTGCTGTTCCAGAAACAATTCGAATCGCACTGTCTAGAGTGTCGCAATTCAAATCGGGAAGTTTCAGTTTTGCAATCTCTTCCACTTGTTTTTTCGTCACCTTACCCACTTTATTTTTATTGGGAACGCTCGAGCCTTTTTCCACACCAGCCGCTTTCTTCAATAAAATCGAAGCGGGCGGGGTTTTTGTAATAAAAGTGAAGGAACGATCTTGATAAACAGTAATGATAGCAGGAATGATCAAGCCCGCTTGAGATTGAGTTCTCGCGTTAAATTGTTTGCAAAACTCCATGATGTTGACACCATGTTGACCCAAAGCAGGACCAACCGGTGGTGCAGGATTTGCAGCCCCTGCCGGACATTGTAATTTAACTTGTGCCGTGATTTTTTTCGCCATGTTACGTCACCTTCTCGACTTGAATGAAATCGAGTTCAATCGGTGTGGAGCGACCAAAAATACTGACCATCACTCGCAGTCGCCCCTTCTCTTCGTTGACCTCATCGACCAAGCCCAAAAATGTTGCAAAAGGGCCGCTAATTACTCGAATATTCTCGCCTTTGTCAAATGATACTTTGGGCTTTGGCTTTAAAGTACCCTCTTCAATTTGTCTGGTAATCCTTAAAACCTCTTCTTCGGGGACTACAGGCGGGTTTAACCCACCCCCGACAAAACCGGTAACCCTTGGAGTTTCTTTAACAATATGCCAAGATTTATCGTTCAATTCCATCTTAACCAAAATATAACCGGGGAAAAAGTGGCGATTGGTGGTTTTTTTAATCCCCTTTTTGACCTCCACCACAGTTTCTTGAGGGACCATGATCTCTTCAAACAAATTTTGAACCTTATGGAGCCGGATTCGTTCTTCTAGGGCTTGCTTTGCTTTTTGTTCGTAACCTGAATAGGTATGCACTACGTACCAGTGTTTTGTCATAATTTAGAATTTCTCCTCGTTAATTACCGATACAACAATGTATCCACCACCCAACCCCAGATCGAATCAACCATCAGTACAAAAAGAGTCGCAATTGCTAAAAAAATAGAAATCAAGCCTGTTGAAAGAAATGTCTCTTTTCTTGGGGGCCAAGTAACTTTTGCAAGTTCTGCCAAAACATCTGTTAAATAGGTGTTCGCTTTGGGCAAACGCCACAAAACCAAAAAGGTGACAAATCCTATTACAATCCCAGCGATGTCTGCGGGTGAGATTACCCAATCGAAACGATTCAACCCCAACGGATCGAAAGCGAGCGTAAAGACTTCCCGCAAAAGAACCCAAACCAAAAGACCACACGCTAAAAAACTTAAATTGACCCACTTTTGTAAATTAGGCATCGCTACTCACCCTTTCGATTCTATCGAATCGAGGTCTCCAACCCCGCACTTTCTGGCAGGGGCGCAGGGACTCGAACCCAGACCAACGGTTTTGGAGACCGCCGTGCTACCATTGACACCACGCCCCTAAAAAAAGTGCGGGGCGAATCCTTAAGCCCCTGCATTTATTTCGTTTCCTTATGCACTGTGTGTTTACGACACGCAGGACAGAATTTTTTAAGCTCTAATCTATCGGGCGTTGTCGTTTTATTCTTTGTCGTCGAATAATTTCGGTTTTTACACGCCGTGCATTCCAATTGAATAATAATTCGTGCCATAATTATTCCACCACCTCTGTTACGACTCCGGCTCCCACGGTACGTCCACCTTCTCTAATCGCGAATCTGAGTTCTTTCTCCATGGCTATCGGTGTAATCAGTTCTACTTTCATCGTC